>JAUWQD010000019.1 GCA_030611265.1 Methanosarcinaceae archaeon
TATGGGCAGGCCGGACGATGCAAAAAAAAGGTACGAACGCGCCCTTGAAATATATGAGGCACTTCTTGCGACCGACCCTCAAAGCAGTGTATATCAATCACAAGTTTCAATGACGCTCAACAACATCGGCAACCTGCTATCTGATATGGGCAGGCCGGACGATGCAAAAAAAAGGTACGAACGCGCCCTTGAAATATATGAGGCACTTCTTGCGACCGACCCTCAGAGCAGTGTATATCAATCACAAGTTTCAATGACGCTCAACAACCTCGGCGCCCTGCTATCTGAGATGGGCAGGCCGGACGATGCAAAAACAAGGTACGAACGCGCCCTTGGGATGCGTGAGGCACTTCTTGCGACCGACCCTCAGAGCAGTGTATATCAATCATGGGTTGCAACCACACTCAACAACCTCGGCAACCTGCTATCTGAGATGAAAGACAAGAAGAGCGCATTGGGCTGCTATCAAAAATCCCTTGATATTTATACTGAGCCCATGCAGTACATGACAATAAAGGCAAAAGCAAGGGCCATCATCAATATCATCCAGCTTGTTTCAGGATGTGCGGAAGAAAGTACGAATCTATTACAGAAACCAAATCATTTCAAGAAAGTATATGAGGTATATGGAAAACATGCCTCCTTCTTCTCTAAATATGAGTTGGCACATGAAGGAAGGCTGGCAAAAGAAGCGGGATTGAGTGCGCATATCCAGTATCTCATGCTCAATGCAAGAAGTGAAGAGGATAAGGAAAAGCGCATTGTGGAATATGAAACATGCATAGGGGAAGTTGAACAGATTGCTGAGGTTGAAGATGATAGTAATCTGAAAGAACTCTGGACATCCATCATATACTACCTTAAAGGCAGGCAGTTCGTGAACAGGGCGATGCGGTCCGAACCACCTGATACAGGATTGATGGAAAGGGCAATTGAGCAATTCAAATTAGCAAAGGACAGGTATGCTCAGGGAAATGTGTGCTATTGCATCTATACTGTCCTTCTTGAGCTTGAAAGCATAGAAGTGCTGGATGATGAAGCCATCTCAAAGATGAAAGGGTTGCTCAAGCATGCGATTGAAAGCCTTCCTGAAAAAATGGACGATACTGTAAAGACAGCATTCCATGAGATCGAGGAACTCCTTGATGACAGGAACCTGAAAATAGACCTTGAAATGTTCGAGCGTTTGAACAAATGCATAACAAAGATTGATTATTATGCACTGCGTGAGCATTTAAGTCATATATCCTGCAAGATACGGACATACCTTGAGGAACCTTTCAGCCCTGAAGTGAAGTATAGCAACTGGACACTGAAGATAACATTCGATGAACCGGAAAAGGTGCAGGGAATACTCACAATAAAAGCAGGGGACAAGGTCATTTTTGATGAATCACTTGGAAAACGCAATCGGATATTCTCAGAACACAGATCTGAGACAAAAGATGAAACAATAACATTCATCACAGAAAAAGACAGGAACGTGGAAAGAGAAATAACATATTCGGAAAAAATAATGTATGATGATGGTTATCTTGATGTCCATTTTCTTCAACATGACTGTAAATGCGATATTTCAGCCAAAAAGCTCAATATCGCCATAGTCCAGTTGAAATATTATCTCAACAAGGTGGGTAGTGTCCTTATAATAGAGGATAATGATTCATATTCTGCAAAACTCAAACAGATACTTGATGCAGTCAAAGGAAAAGTAGACCTTGTTGTATTCCCTGAATTTTCAATCCCAGTCCGTTGTCTGTCTAAAATGAAAAAGTATTCGAAGAAGAATAATATCGTCATTGTGGCAGGTTCACATTACATCACCGATGAGACTCTCAGTGAATATGCTGGTGTGTTTCATGATGAATTCGGTGATGATGACCTTCGAAAGAACATATCGCCTGTAATCATACCCTCCTCTGATATGATATACCATACAGAGAAAATAGTGCCTTCAAAAGATGAGCGAAAACAATTCAACGAGGAAGGCATGACCAACGGTTCACTGAACCGGATATTCAAGTTAAAAGATAATGTGACCTTCGGGATTATGATATGCTTTGACTTTATAAATGACGATTTGCGAAAACGCATAACTGATGCATGTGATGTCATCCTTGTTCCCCAGTCCAATCCAGGTACAAAACGATTCCACAAGGTCGGGCACACAGAAATTGATAATCCAAGAGGGGCAGGAAATAAGGCATACATCATGGCAAGCGCGATATTCACATATAATGGTGAGAAACAGATGATGGGTGGGGATTCAGGGGTAATAATGACACTTGATAAGGGTTCAGCCGAGAAGCGCAAAGATGAAATCATCGAAACTGTGGAAGTTGGTGGCAAAAAAGTTTATGAACAATTCATCCAGATGACGCAATTGAACATGAAGTTTAACGCTGCAAGGGATACCCAGATGGGACAGGCGCCTATTACTTACAACCTTATCCATATATTTGAACAAAACGAGATGTTGGAACCTGCAAAAGATGGCAAAAAGGATGATAGAAATCCGCAGGCATTTCTTGAACTGCTAAAAGCAATCAATTCCTGCGAGGATAGACATGAACTCAAACAGCTTCTTGCGGATAATGGGGACCTAATGCGCAAGCATTCACCACTCATGCACAAAACGCTGATACAAAAACCTTCCAACTATAAAATAAAGGTATGGGATGACAAACCCAATGCCGAAAAAATAAAAGAAAATCTGGCAAATCTGAAACTTGATGAGATAAAGGAAAAGTGCGCCCATATTGTGCTTAACTGATTGCAAAAAACTCGCTTTTTGCCTTTTTGTTATCGGGAAAGTACAGGGACACACCATTGCAAACTCGCCACCACTGCCTGTCCAAATAAATTACCATTTTGAGATTGTAGAACTCAAAATCATCGTAGTTTGTGCCCTCTGAATTTGCGCCGGAAGTGATTTCAATCGTGTTCTCAAATGGGCTTTAAAGTGCAGAGTCAAATGGAATGCTCACAGTTCTTGGATTGTAATCCCGGGTCTCATTTATGACATAGTCGTTCAATTTCCCGATGTATTCCCCGTTGATGTATACATTGCGGCGGGTATAGTAATTAAGATCAAAACAGTTCAAAAACAACCGGCTGAAATGGTTCACGATGTATTGAGCCTTTCCAGGGAAACAATATCGCCCGTTCCCTCATAAACAGAAATCCCCGCAGGAAGTCGCTCTGCAAATTCCTCTGATACCAAACATCCGCACAGTGCCCGAATTTCCTCAATCTCCAGAAGATGTTTTGGAACCAGAAGATCATAGTCCTCCTCAGCGACCTTGATAAACTTCAACCCTGCCTCGTCTGCGGCAGACCGCAGACCAAAACCAACATCTGTGCGCCCGTTCTTTACCGCATCACAAACGGCGCGGTGCGTTTTTGCACCGGAATCATAACCTGTTATCGATCTTGTCATTTCACGAAGTGAAATGCCCTTTTCTCCGGCAAGTTCCCCGAGTTTGATATCCAGAAGCGCGCGAGTCCCAGACCCACGATTGCGGTTGATGAGGCGCTGTCCAATGATGTCCTCAATCTTTGATATGCCACTGTCGTGTCGGACGATCAATCCCTGCTCGCGCCTGTATCCCTTGATGAGTATGACATCGGACAATCCCATCCTTTCAATGATAGGCATGTTGTACTCGCCAGATGCATCAGGCATGTTGACGCCTGCGATATCGGCAGTACCATTGGAGATAGCACTGAAACCACCACTCGAACCTGTGCCGATCGCCCTGATGTTGAGTCCGGTCAAGTCTTCAAACACATCAATGCCTGGACAGGAACCACCTACAAATAACACATCGGGTCGCGTCACATCACCGAACAGGGTCACATCCACATGTGTTCCCGCATCCATGAATTCAACCTCAGGTCGTATCTCGATAAAACCATCCGCATCCGCAAGTGTGGTTATCGCGCCGGAACCTTTGTCGGCAGGATACACCTTCCCGCGCACAAGTCCAACAGGTAAAAGCTGATGTCTGCCCTGTGAACGTATGCTCGTACCAAGAACTGCAGTTGTTGTTGTTTTTGAAGCGGTGCTTGCACCGATGGTGCGCCGGATGAGAGGTGCTACGAATTCGTTGAAAATGGTAAGTGCAGATGTGGGATTGCCGGGCAGTCCGATCGTGGGCACACCGTCAATCAAGCCAATCACAACCGGTTTGCCGGGTTTGATGTTGATACCGTGTGCGAGAGTCGTTCCCTTTTCCTCGATTATTTTGTACATGATATCTCCCGCACCGGCCGATGTGCTGCCGGATGTCAGTATGATATCACATTCATCAGTCGCAGTGTCAATAGCTTCTTCCATATCCGCTTCATTGTCGCGGATAATTCCGTACATGATGGGAGTTGCGCCGCATTCGATGACACCTGCGCTGAGTGCGTATGAATTTGTGTCGTATATCTTTCCGGGCTCAAGTGGCTCGCCCGGTCGGATGAGTTCATCCCCTGTAGATATAATACCAACCTTTACACTTGCGGAGAGGATTTCCCGTTTCCCGATCGCAGAAAGCACGCCAATCTCGCGGGAACCGATACGGGTACCTTTGCGAAGTACACGCTCGCCCCTCATAATATCAGAACCCGCGCGCATGATGTTCTCGCCGATGTGCACGGGGCGGTCTATGAATATCTCATTGTCCTGCCGTTTTGTGTGCTCGACCATCACGACAGCATCAGCACCATCGGGTATCGGGGCACCTGTGGCGATATCTACCGCTTCGCTGTCGTCTACGAAAAACTTATCCGCACATCCGGCTGCGACTATTCCTATAAGTTTCACCGAACAGGGATTGGTCTCACTGGCTTGATACGTGTCTTTTGCACGAACGGCGTAGCCGTCCATTACGGATCTGTTAAAAGAAGGAACATCCACAGAGGAGATAATATCCTCTGCGATGATGTGATTGGTTGAATCTTCAATCGAGGTGGATACGGATGCAGGCTGTATCTTGATCTCACGTACAAGGATACGTGCGTCCTCAACCGATATCAGTTCACGGAATTCTTTGCGCTGCATGTGATTTCGATCTACTCTTCTTCCATGTAATTTGCGAGGGTCTTGTTCAAAGTGAAGACACGGTATGCTACATACCACAATCCTAGAATATACACTGCCCATGTAAGAATTGAGAGGGTTTTCAATTCAGGGATCGGGTCAAGTGCTTCAAAGGTGATGACAAGAGTTACCGGCATGAGAAGCAATATCGCAATAACAGAATCGTTCAGGTACTTTATATTTTCAATTATTATCTTATCCATGTATACACCCTACCACTTGATCTAAACATAACAATAGTATAATAGTTATTACTAATTAAACTTTTGAAAACAATAAACACGAGAAAATGCTCACTTCGTTCGCATTAACTCGCACTATATATTTATAAAATATATACTACAAAAAAATGGACACAAAGGGAGGTCCCCCTCGCGAAAATAGTGATATTAAGGATTGATCGGTGTGCCGCTGTTTTGTGTGATGTGTTCAAATGCTTCGATCATCTTCTTTGTAATAGGACCGGGTTTTCCATCGCCGATCATTCGTCCGTCAAGCTTTGTGATCGGAGCGGATTCGGCAGCCGTGCCCGTTACGAATATTTCGTCTGCTGTGTAGAGGTCGAACAGGCCAATGTTCACTTCGGTGATGGAATAATCCATCTCCTTTAAGATGTCAATTGCTGCGGCTCTTGTTATGCCTTTGAGATTGTTGATGGTTGGAGGGGTTACGACCTTGCCGTTCTTGATGACAAAGATGTTGTCGCCCGATCCTTCGGAAATGTAGCCGTTGTTGTCAAGGAATATTGCCTCATCGCCGCCTTTTTCGTTCGCTTCGATCTTTGCGAGGATGTTGTTGAGGTAATTCAACGACTTGATGTTCGGCGAGAGCGCATCCGGCGCGTTCCGCCTGATCGCAACCGTTATTGCAGTCAAGCCGACTTCATAGAGGTCACCATACATTGCGCCCCATTCCTGTGATATGATATAGATATTCGGTGTTGGACATTGGCGTGGATCGAGTCCCAGATCGCCCACCCCTCTTGAAACGATGGGCCTTATGTATGCGTTTGTCAAGTTGTTTTTCCGCAGGGTCTCAAGGATCGCTTCTTTCATTTCCTCTTTTGACATCGGGATCTTAAGCGCGATCGCTGTTGCAGAGTCGTATAACCTGTCGATGTGCTCGTCTAACTTAAAAACACGCCCGTTGTAAGCCCTGATGCCTTCAAAGACACCGTCGCCGTAAAGGAAACCGTGGTCATAAAGAGAGGTAGTAGCCTGGGATTTTGGCACATATTCGCCGTTTGAATAGATCAGTAGTTCACTCATGTGTAAGCCTCGTCAAAGGTGATGCTATAAGCATCCTTGATATTGACAACAGTATATATTAATATTTATGCTGGAAAATGGATATTTAAAAACCTTTGTGAGATTTTTGTACAAAAACCTTTTATGCATAAACATCTATTTCGTACTCCACTTACAGCAAACACCATCCTACGCGGTCCCGTGGCTTAGCCAGGATATAGCATCGGGCTTCTAACCCGGGGGTCAAGGGTTCGAATCCCTTCGGGATCGCTTATTTTTCTTGTTTTTAATCATGGGCATAGATTTAAGAAACCCAACAACTCGAAAATCCTTGCTACGCTCGGATTTACTCGTACTATATATTTATAAAATATATACTACGAGAAAGGGACACTATCCCATTTTCCAGTTATTTTTATACACCGACTTTAAGTAAAATCCGTTAAATTAACATTTAATTGTCATCGATTATTATAAAAAATCAACCGCTGAGGACGCCGAGAGCGCAGAGAATTCAGACATAGACAACTCTGCGGCCCTCTGCGCCCTCTGCGGTGAATTTTGTCCCATATTCATTGAAATAACTGGATTTTGGAACTGTGTCCGAGAAAGGGTTAAATAAATATTAATACCATATCATGTAAATAGGTGATATAAATGGCATCAGAAATTAAGAACCCAGCAACTATGACGGATTTCTTAACGGATGTTGTAATCAGGACCCTCAAATCCAAAATCGAAGAGATGAGTCATAAAATAAATGATATTCATGAAAACCTGAAATATTTTGAGAAAAAATATGGCATGAAAAGTGAGGAGTTCTACAAAAAATACATAGATGGAACTCTTGGAGATGACATGGATTTTCTTGAATGGAAAGCATCTACAGAGATATATAATGAGTTAAAAGATGAAAAAACGGCGCTGATAGAGGCAATTGGATGATCAGCGATTATTTTGATTTTTTAAAGAAAGTTGCGAAAAATAATCCATCAGTCAAGAATTTCAGGCTTATCAGAGAATTTATAGGCGTCGATAAAGGTTTTATCAGATTCGTAATCGAGTTGAGAGATTATTCCGAATTCCATGTTTTTGAATATGTTAATTCGGATTTGCACAAAATCGATTACTCATACCACTGGCAAAATAAAGATAAAATGTTGATAACGAGGTGGGATAACGCGCCCCATCATCGCGATATTGATACATTTCCCCACCATGTACATGAAGGAGATTCCGTAAAGCCGTCAAATGAAATGACATTTGTGGATATACTGAACAAGATTGGAGAAATTATTTTACGCTATTAATATACGTTCAAACAGGAATTACCTCTTGTTTTTAATTCGTTGATCCCATTTTTTTTAGATATTTTTCAGCAGCATCTGCTTCTGCATCTTTTATCTTATTCCCGATTCCAATGGAGACTTGCTCACCGCAAATATACAAGCCAATTGTAAACATCTTTTTGTGATCCGGTCCTTGTTCATCCAGCAATCTATATTCTGGAAAATCCCCGCCATTCTTATCGCAAATTTCACTCAATTTCCCTTTAGGGTTTAAGCCATCAATTTTGCCTAAAGCACCACGCAAATCAAAATGATTGCATACAAAATTATTTGCTTCAATGTATCCTTGATCAAGATGAATGGCAGCAATTAGCGCTTCGATCACATCGTCAAATATATCACTAATATTTTCCAAAACGCCATATAATATATATTTTTCAAGTTTTATGTCTTCAGCCAATGGTTTTAAACTTTCATTGGATGCCAATATTTTCTTAATATCAGTTAAAACACCCTCTATGGTTCGTTTTTGTGCTCTTGCATATTCTTCAATTTCTTCATCGTGATAAAAATATTCAGCAACAATTAAACCCAATACCGAATCCCCAAGGTATTCCAGTTTTTCATAATTATCGGATTCGAGATCGTTTACTTTTTTAAATGCATCTAATTTCGTTTTATCCCCACTGAAAAGCGAGCTATGTAATAGCGCTTGTATCAAATATTTAGTATCATTGAACTGAACACCAATTATGTTTTGAAATTCATATAAATCTTCAGGACTTACAGTCAAGTCATTATTTGGTTTCATTTGAATTTCTCCTTGTTTTTTGATTTAATGAAACTATCATTTTTTAACACAAAATCGCAAACAACTTTTTACATAAAATTATATATTTTATGACTTCATATATTAAATGTTAAATTTAATTGACGTTATAATTGAGGTGAACACATGAATTTTAAACCATTTTGTAACCCAGTTTTGATAAATATATTATCTCCACTTATAATCGCCGCAATAATCTTAATCACCATATTATCAAATAATTTAAATCCAATTGAAATTATTTCAAGTTTAGTAATTAAAGATTTAATTGCAGTTTTGGGTATTAGTGCTTTTGTTATGGGTATTTCTTTTATACTTGGCGCTAATATAAAACAATCACACGATTATCACTTTAAGAGTTTGGAATTTAGCATTAAATACCAAATTTTAATTTTTGGTGGAATGTATGTATTATATATTATTTATATAATCTCAGCTATTTTTTACGATATTTCGGTACCATTACTTTTATTTATACCACTCTTATTGATTTTACATGGGTATTGTTTAACTACGAAATGTGAAACTGTTATTTTAAAAATGGTTACTTTTGATGAACAGGGTTCAAAAAAAATAGAAACAAGAAATTGTTTGGAATTATATGATACGACAGATAAAGATTATCGGTTTAAAGATTCTAAAGGAAATGAGTTTATAATACCAAATAATCAAGTTCTAGAGATTTATTCAGGTGAGTGTAAAGGCGAAGAAAGCCCGATAAAAAAGATAGAGGGAAAAGATTGAAAACGTTCGGACCGGGGGTTACGCGGTGCTGTCCGTGAAGGAGTCATAAATATTTATGATTGCATTACACACGATGAACTGAAAGCGGGATATCTCAAACATATTCCCCAACTTGCCGTAACTCCGTAATTGTCTTCATAGTGGGCTTTGTGTATAAAGTACATCCTGTGTAAAAAAAATAGAAAGATATTTGCAGTATGTCATCTTAATTAAGTATAATGTACTTAAAAATATAACCGATGGTTATAATTAAATGAAATTAATTGAATTGGGTGATTTAAATTGTGGGAAATCGACAAACATCTTCAAAACGATGAAAAAATTATATATACAGGAAGTCCAGACTGGAGTGGATATTATATGGGGTTTGTTTTTATTATCCTTACAATATTTACAATAATAATCCCTATACTTATTTTAGGAATAATCTATTTACATAAATCATCAACAAAATATATGATAACGGATAAAAGAGTGTTTAAGCGGACAGGGATTATTTCTGAAGATTTCAAATCTTCAACCTTTAAACATATAACATCTTTAAGAATTAAGCAAGGAATAATTGGTAAAATATTTGGTTTTGGACATATTGTTATAGATACTGCGGGAAGCGGCTCAGGTTTTGAATTTGTCTGGTTTTGTGTAAAAAATCCGTTTCAAGTGAAAAATGAAATCGAAAAATGTATTGATTAAGTATTTTGATTTTATTTCACCCTTAACCGATGGAGAAGTTTTGTTGTCTTCTCGATTCTGACTTGTGTTGAAATTGTCCGTATTTGTCATATGAAAAAAGTACAGTGTCGGCAAAAAAGTTGTTTATATAGTATCGTTTCATTTTACAGTTGCATATCTTGATCTTCATGGATCTGGCTGCCGGCAAAGTTAGATCTAAAATTAAGATTGTCCTTTTTGTACAATCGTCTGCAGACAAGAATAAAAAAAATCTGTAAAAAAGAAAGTGATACGTTCGGACCGGGATTCGAACCCGAGTCGGAGCCTCGACAGGGCTCCATGATAGGCCACTACACTATCCGAACATGTGGTTATGCGAGTACACCCTAAAGCATGTTTTTGCATTTAAGCCTTTTTGTTAGAATGGCTGAAGGCCATTCGTTTGAAAAGCTCTATGCAATGTTAAAAGGTCCCGCCTCCCAGACTCGAACCGGGGACATCGCGGTGCCTGCGCGGTATGTGCGACTTAAAGTCGCATGAACCATACTACAGCCGCGCACTCTACCACTGAGTTAAGGCGGGTCAATGTTAACAATAGGCGATGCACCACTTCCATACGCATAATGGTACTTATCCTTTTCGCCAAACGAATGTAAAAAAGAATTGATTGAGCAGATACCGGATGCATGAACATCCATTTTCCGCCCAATTGTCACCTTTAACTTGAGGCTTAGAAAGTATCCAGCTCACCGTTGATCACCATATCTGTGATCTTGGTGATGTTCTCAAGCCAGTCATCAATAACAACCTCTGATTCAGAACGGATGGTTGCAAAGTTCGTACCATCCTTAGGAATTACCTGTGCGCTTGCAACAAGAGGCTGGTCGATAGGCTGACCGATCTGTGAAAGGATCCTCACATACACATCCTCGACATCAGGAACCGCTTTCACGATATCCTTTGCCATCTGTGTAGAAAGAAGGTTGTATATCTTTCCAATATGGTTGATCGGGTTCTTACCACTGGTTGCTTCCATACTCATTGGACGGTTTGGAGTGATCAATCCATTGCAACGGTTTCCACGACCGACAGATCCGTCATCTCCCATTTCGGCAGATGTTCCGGTAACAGTCAGGAACACCGAGCCCTCCTCGATCTTATCTGCAGTATTAACATGAGCGACAACGTTGCGGTCTGTGTACTTGCCTGCAAGGTCAACAACATAATCCTGCATCTCTTCCTTGATGTTAATGTAATGGTCAAGGTCATCCACATGCCTGCCAACAATACCGCATCCGATCGTGAGCGTCATGTCATCCCCATCACGAAGACCCATGACCTTAATATCCTCTCCAATACCCGGAATTGTTTTCTTAAGGTCTGTGATAAGCATCCGCTCGGTATTGTACACGATCGTCTCAAGTTCAGAGAACGGTGCATGACCCACACCAAATGACGTATCATTTGCCATTGGGATCTGTTCCCTGTTGAAAACGTCACGTAGGTCTGAAGAACCTGTTCCGAGTTTGCAGTCGATGATCATATCCCTTTCAAGATCGATGTCTGCGATCGTGTTCTTCACATATTTACGAGCCGCTTCAACTGCAACAGCCTCAGCAGCGATCTCCTGACCGTCAAATTCCTTTGTAGCTCTTCCAACAAGCAATGTGTAGATTGGTTTTATGACCTCTCCGCCGCCAAATTGTGGATTGGAACGTCCTGCTACGATCTGTGTCTCATCAGTGTTGTGGTGAAGCACCACACCGCACTTTTCGATATATTCCTTACACAATGCGCGGCTGACAGCCTCTGCCAGTCCATCAGAAATACTGTCAGGATGACCGATACCCTTTCGCTCGACAAGTTCGATCTGCTGCTTTTCCACTGGAGTCTCTACGAGGTGCTCGACTTTGATATTTCGTATCATTTTATCCTCTTATGTCTATTTTCAATAGTATGTATTTTATAAATATATAGTGCGAGTTAATCTGACCGTCAGCGAAGATTTTCTCGTAACCCTGCTTATAAATCAAAATATTGCTATCTAGATTGTAATAATAAATACTATATATATTTAATATTTGCCATTCAACATAATAACCAGCCGTAATAATTTACATAACATATTCTGAAATATATGATATAACTGCAAAAAGGATAATGTAGAATCATTTTAAATATATAAGAAACTTAAAGGACCCTCACAATGATACGTATTGCAATACCCAACAAAGGTCGGCTGCACGACCCAACTGTTTCCTTGTTCAAAGAAGCCGGTCTACCGGTTCTTGAAGGAGCAACCAGAAAACTGTTCGCAAAGACCACGGATCCTGATATAACATTCCTGTTCGCAAGAGCCGCAGACATCCCCGAATACGTGCAAGACGGCGCCGCAGATGTCGGCATCACCGGTCTGGACCTGATATCTGAAACGGGTGCGGATGTCGATGTGATACTTGACCTGGAGTTTGGTCGTGCCAAACTCGTACTCGCCGTCCCCGACGATTCACCGATTACATCACCACAAGATCTGGAAGGCATGCGTGTCGCAACAGAATTCCCGAACATCACAAAACGGTATTTTGAAGAACTCGGAGTAAACATCGAAGTTGTCAAAGTTAGCGGAGCATGTGAAATGACCCCGCATGTCGGGATAGCTGATGCGATCGTTGACATATCAAGCTCGGGCACAACGCTCCTGACAAACCATTTGAAAGTAATAGAAGATGTATTCTCATCATCCGTACGCCTGATAACAAACCGTGAAAGTGCAGCTGAAAAGGAAAAGATACAATACATAAAAACCGCGATAGAAAGCGTATTGCATGCGAAAGGCAAACGATACCTGATGATGAACGTTCCGGCTGACAAACTGGACGCTGTGAAAAACGTACTTCCCGGACTTGCCGGACCAACCGTTATGAAAGTCGAATCCGATGACACGATCCTGGCTGTTCATGCTGTTGTGGATGCTGATGTGATATTTTCCACCGTCAGCAAACTCAAAGATGTTGGAGCAGGAGGTATTCTGGTCATACCTATCGAACGTATGATGGTATAAAGGTGGAAAGGAACATGTTTGAAGTGATACCTGCAGTTGATATGAGAGGCGGCAAATGTGTCCAGTTGGTACAGGGAGTACCGGGCAGCGAACTGGTATCCATTGACGACCCCGTACAAGTTGCACTTGACTGGGTGGCACAGGGTGCAAAGACACTACACCTTATAGACCTTGACGGTGCGATAGAAGGTACGCGCAATAATGCACCCATAATTGAGAGAATCGTCAAGGAATGCAAACCTCTGGGAATGTCGATACAGGTCGGCGGAGGTATCCGGTCATTTGAAGACGGTGCAGCGCTTTTAAATATCGGTGTTGACAGGATAATTTTGAGTACGGCGGCACTCAATGAGCCGGAATTGATCAAAAAACTCGCGGACGAGTTCGGAAGCGAGCACATAAACGTGGCACTTGATGCAAAGAACGGCAAAGTATCCATTGAGGGATGGACAAAGGAGTCTCAATTCACACCTGTTGATATGGGAACAAAGTTTGAAGAACTTGGGGCAGGAAGCATTCTTTTTACAAATATTGACAGCGAGGGATTGATGCAAGGCGTAAATCCCGAACCTACGCGAGCGCTTGTGGAATCGGTGAATATACCTGTCATAGCATCGGGTGGCGTCACAACCCTTGAAGACATTGTTGCTCTAAAAAACACGGGTGCATCCGGTGTTGTTGTAGGCAGTGCGCTTTATATGAACAAATTTACACTTCCAGAAGCGATAAATATTATCAGTGACGATTCATAAATAGATTAAGACAGTAAGGGGAATCTCATGAGAACCGCAAAGATATCACGCAAAACGAGCGAGACCGATATTCAAATGAAACTTACACTTGATGGCACAGGTTCGTCCGACATCAGTACAGGCATCGGATTCTTTGACCACATGCTTACATCATTTGCAAGGCACGGTAACTTCGATCTTACAATTGCCGCAAGAGGCGACCTTATGGTTGATGAGCACCACTTGATCGAAGATACGGGTATCGTTCTTGGACAGGCGATTGCAAAGGCTGTTGGTGACAAAGCCGGTATTGCGAGATTTGGAGAGGCTCGTATCCCTATGGACGAAGCAATGGCAGACGTAGTGCTAGATCTTGGAGGGCGCAGTTATCTGGTGCTGGATGCCGAATTTGAAGCACCACAAGTTGGTGAGTTCAATACACAGATGGTGGGGCACTTCTTTGAATCGCTTGCCGAAAATGCTAAAATGAACCTTCATGCGATGGTGTACGGTGAGAATGACCACCACAAGATCGAAGCACTGTTCAAGGCGTTTGCATATGCACTGCGCCGCGCTGTCGTTGTTGAGGGTAGTGATGTTAAGAGTACGAAAGGTGTGCTGTAAACGGTAAATCACCATTTGATCAGTATCAGTCAAACGTTGCGACGGCACACCCAAAATTATTTCGCCTAAATTATTGTGTGCAATTATTGTTGTGACAATAATGTTTGAAAACCGTTAGCAGAAACGAAAAAGGAACATCTTGCCATCACCCCATCATCTCATGCCGCTTTGGCATCAACACAAGCAGAAGCACTGCACAGAGGAGTGCTGTTGCCGCACCGTAGACAAAGGGAGCCGATGAGCCAACAAATTCCCACAAAAGTCCGGCGATGATGCTTGCAAAGACTATCGTGATACCTGTTGCGGTATGATATATCCCAAGAGCCGTGCCTCGCTTCTCGCATGGCACAAGGTCTACCACATACGCTTTCCCGACACCTTCCGTGAATGCTGCATAGACACCATAGATCGCAAAGAGCGGCCAGACATAAACATTTGCCGGCATCAGTGCGAATCCAAGGTACACTGCGGCAAATATCAGGAAACCCCACAACATGAGACTGCGCCGCCCGAGTTTATCAGATAACGTACCTGCGGGATATGAAACGATCGCATTGGTGATGTTGTAGACGATATAGCAAAGCAATACGGCGGTTACTGTGAAACCCACATCCGCTGCCCTTAAGATCAAGAACACGTCGCTGGAATTCCCAAGTGCAAATATGACCGATATCAACAGGAACACCTTGAAGTCTCTGCCAAATTGCGATATCTTGAATGATATTTTTGTATTGGGGACCTGTCTTCGTTCGGAGACAAGGAATGCGACAAGTAGTATGCTGACAAGTGCAGGCAGAAATGCGACTATGAAGAGCAAACGATAGTTGTCGGCTGTCAGATGCAGGATCAAGATCGCGATCATGGGACCAAGCACTGCCCCAAAAGAATCCATTGTTCTGTGAAACCCATAAGATCTTCCCCTCTGCGCCGGTGGTGATGAATCTGCGATCAAAGCATCACGTGCAGACGTTCGCACACCTTTGCCGAACCTGTCCAAAAAACGCGCCACAAGAACAAGCGGCCAGACGTATGCAAATGCCATCAAAGGTTTTGAGATGGCGGATACGCTGTAGCCGCACATGACAAAAGGTTTCCGCTTCCCTGTTTTATCGGAATACCACCCGGATATGACCTTCAGGATACTTGCAGTACCCTCGGCAATCCCTTCAATGAACCCTACGATATACATCGGCGCGCCCAGTACGGCTGTCAGGAATATCGGGATAACAGGATACAGCATCTCACTTGAGATGTCTGTGAACAGGCTTACAAGACCGAGTATGAACACGTTCTTTTTTATTCCCGGTATCAGGAAATCAGGTTCTTCTTTCGGTTGTTGTGTTTGCATTTTTCCCCACATTTTGCGTCAACCATTGCGTCAACCATTGCGTCGAACTATTTTATAATATAATAGGTTGCCTTCCCCGTGCCTTTTTTGCTCAACAATCTTTAATTCGATCAGTTTTTTGATCTCTTTATGTGCTGACTGACGGGATATTTTGAACATATTTTGAATATCACTGTTTGTTATTTAGCTATTTGAAATTAAATGCTCCGCTCAACCACAAAAAACACCCAACTGCCCGGAAGGTCCTTAAAACATCCTCACAAGATGGTTCGTATAAACCATCCACAGCCCAACTCCAATCAACACAACACCCGCAGCTCTCTTGATAATCACATCATACTTCGCGATACCACCAAGTTTTGCAGATGAGACGTTTGCCGAGTATGCAATGATCAGCATTGGAATTGCAAATCCAAGCGAGTAGATGAAAAGCATCATCGCGCCGTAGGTAATATCAGCAGCCATTGCCACCATCGTGAGTATCGTACCGAGTATGGGACCAACACATGGAATCCATATGACACCGAGCGACATCCCCAAAAGCAAACCACCAAGCAGACCTTCCTCATTGTTCGCACGCAGGAACGATAATCTCCCAAACGCATTGAATATGTTGAGTTCAAAGAGCATTGCCACACCAAACCCGATGATGAATATCTCGGCAATGATGTTAAGATATCCAAGATATGCCCTGAATGTTGAGCCAAAAGCCGAGGTCACAATACCCATTAAGGTGAAAGAGATTGACAAGCCCAGAACAATGGCAATCGGTCTTAATTTTCCTTTTTCAGTAGAATATGCAAATATCGCGGGGATCAACGGCAACACACACGGTGATGCTACGCTGACAATGCCTGCAATAAATGCTGCGATCGGAGTTACTGTGGGGAGATCCATTTTATCATACCTGCTGTATCGTTACTGTGCTACTGCACTATTAATGGCTTCTGTCAAGGTCTGTTCATTTTTTACACCAATGAAGCTGTTGCTGATATAACCATTGTCAGTGACAACAATTGTAGTCGGTGCACCGCGCACAAAATAATCATTCCATGCTTGCTGTGATTCGAAGTCTCTAGCCTCCAGCAGCACAAGTGAAACCTTGTCACCATACATGGTCTGTATGTTATTCAATATGTTATGCTGTGCAATACAAGGCGCTCCACCTGCAAAGTAGAAGTACAAAATGACGACGGAATCATCATTGGCAATCGCATCCTTTATCGATTGTGTGGATAGCGGTGCTTTCTCAAGTTGTGTATTGTCCTGCGCATCCGGACTGTCAGCACAGCCCGCAACAAGTACGCTAAGTAATAAGATTAAAACCAGTGTCGCGTTTTTTAGTGTAAATTTCATGTTACTTTATAGCCTCTATTTATTGTTGTATTCTTCAATAGCATAATCAAGTGTTTTTGCAAGCGTCTGTTTATCGGTAAGACCAATGAACCTTGCATACTCGCGCTGGGTACTTGTAGTGCCATCGCGTGCCATGTAGACATATTGCCCGTTCTCAACACCAACGATCACGCACGAATCAGGTATATATCCTACATTGAAAAAATCTGAAAGTTGTGGACTCTCATCCGTGTCAATATACATAACAGCAGCCTTATCCCCATATTCTCCAGCCAGTGCATCGATTATTGGAGCCTGATCCCTACAGGGCTGGCACCACTCAGCACCGATCTTAAGTAGCACAGGTCCATTCAAAAGTGCTTCGTTGATCTGGCTGATGTCAGTTACATGAGTTGCAAGGCCATCAACAATTGCTTCGCTGTTGTCTTGACTAATGCAGCCGCTTAGCACCAGAACAGTACCGATCAATATCATCAAAATTATGGAATTTCTCATAGATTCACCGATAGACAATTCACTCCTGATACTAAATATTCTTTGTTCATTTAAAGGTTTTGTATGGTTTTGGCATAATCCACCATTTTACACCGACCCCATTATTAAGTAATATGGAACCAATGATGATGTGGGAGAAAAGGGAAAATGTCCAAAACAACAATAGCCTTTGTTATTGTTCTGTTAATGATTGCTACATCCGGTATACTCATCCAAAAGATAGTGCTGGAAAAACGTTGGGCTGAGGATGTGATGTATTTCGACTATCAGTGTTGATCTCATGTTCTTTTGTAGCCCCTATTTATTGTTGTATTCTTCAATTGCATAATCAAGTGTTTTTACAAGCGTCTGTTTATCGGTAAGTCCAGTGAATTTTGCACACTCGCACCGAATATTTGTAGTGCCATCACGCATCATGTAAACATATTGCCCGTCCTCAATACCAACGAGCACATACGAATCCGGTATGGCATACACATCGAAAACATTTATAAATTCAGGATTATCATCTATGTTTATGTGCATGACAGTAACCCTACCTTCATATTCTTCTGCCAGCTCAACGATTATTGGATTCTGATTTCGACAGGGCTGGCATTGTCCCCCGATCTTGAGCAATACAGGTCCATTCGCAAGTGCTTCGTTGATCTGGCTGATGTCAGTTACATGAATTACAAGTGTATCATCAAATATCTCGCTGCTGTCTTGGCCGATGCATCCGCTTAGTATCAAAACAGTGCCTACTAAGCTTGTCAAAATAATGAAAATTTTCATCGCTTCCCCCGATAAACAATTCACTCCCAATACTACATATTATTTCGTTGATTTAAAGATTTTGCGTGGTTTTGCCATAATTATTTATTTGCTACAGATTGACTCCATAATTAAGTAATATGGAACCAATGATGATGTGGGAGAACAGGGAAAATGTCCAAAACAACAATAGCCTTTGTTATTGTTCTGTTAATGATTGCCACATCCGGCATACTCATCCAAAAGATAGTGCTGGAAAAGCGTTGGGCTGAGGATGTGATGTATTTCGATATCGAATCTGATACACTTGTTCACGGCACGATGATAACAACCGTCCACCCAACCCTTGAAGGCTGGTCATGGGACAGGGACAGTTTTGTTGCAACAAACGTATCCCGCAAAGTAACAAATTACCGTTCTTACGAATACGATACAGATCAATCTCTTGATGTTGAAGCGACTCTTGGCGGCAAATACATGCGGTATAAGATATTCTTCCCTGATACAAAATATTTCGATTACACGTATGTTTCCGAGTTTGACCTCGAATACGAGCAGAGCATGGCATACTCAAAAAAGTACGGGGTGTTCAGATGGAACTGGGGCAGTCCTGAGTTCAAACTCCCGCAAAGGATCTATGTCACCCTGCCGGTCGGGTCGGAACTCGTTCAGGTGAATGGTGTAGATCATTATGAAAGTTGGATTGAAAATGACAGAACTGTGGTGTTTTTCGAAAAATTCACAGGTCCTGATGAGTATTTTTGGTGGGATGTGTTTTACACAATTCCATAAAGAAAGCATTAGTTGAAACATGCAGTTAATTTAAATATACTAAATGTACCTCACTTTCCGCACATCTCATTTGGCTTTTAATCGTATTTATTCTTGCTGAATCAAGAATCTTCAGTATAAACACTCTGGAGTATCTTCAAGGAGTTTGCAACTCAGGTCAAAGATGTATTGATGAAAAGTATTTACAAGAGGCTAAACGAGCAGGAAGCGGCTGAAGTTTGATTAACGAGTTAGAATTAACAGATACTGTTTCCCGACAAAATCATTGATCGAAGAAAGCATATATGGTATACATCAGAGATCCCTGCATCAATAACTGATTTGTACTATTAACAACAAATTAAAGTCTATGAAACAACCACAAACACTCCTCGACATCACCACATCGATAATCAAGAACAAAGCAGACGCATTCCTGATGATAGGTGACTCACATGATGCCGATATGTATTATGCAACAAGGTTCTTTGCATCCGATTCCTTCACATACCTGCAAACTAAAAATGCAAATGAGATCATCTTTATATCGGAAATGGAACGCGGACGTGCAGAAATGGAATCACGCATATCCGACATACGCACAACGAATGAGTATGACTACAAATCAAAAGTAAAAGCAAGAGGTGACCCTGCACTTGGGTACGTAGATTGTCTTGCAGAACTATTGCAAAAAGAAGATATCAAGAAGATAGCAGTTCCACGCCATTTTCCGTTATTTACTGCGCAGACACTCAAGGAAGAGGGTTTTACGGTCATGCCTATCAAAAGCCCATTACGTGAGATGCGGATGAAAAAGGATGAGACTGAGATCGAACACATCACATCTGTTCAGAATGCATGTGAAACAGCAATGCAGTCAGCCATTGATATGATAAAGAACGCCATTGTAACAGATGGTGTCCTGTATCACAATGGATATACCATGACATCCGATCAAGTACGTGCAGAGATCGAACATACGCTTCTTGACATGGGATGCGAGGCAGACAGCACGATCGTTGCCTGCGGCAAAAAGTCTGCAAATCCTCACTGGGAAGGCGAAGGTGCGATACTGGCAAATGAGCCGATAGTCATCGATATATTCCCGCGAAACAAAAAGAGCAGATACTACGCAGACATGAGCCGTACAGTTCTCAAAGGGAAACCATCCAAAGAACTGGCTGATATGTACAGTGCAGTCATTGCAGCACAGGATGCAGCATTTGCACAGGTCAAGATCGGTGCCAAGTGCAGCGATATACACAATGCGGTCTGCGATGCATTTGATGAAATGGGATATGACACCATTCGGAACGATTCAAAGGTTGGGTTCATTCACTCCACCGGGCATGGGGTCGGTCTTGACATACATGAACATCCAAATGTAGGGGATAACAATTCTGTGCTGGAGGAAGGCAATGTCATTACGATCGAGCCGGGATTGTACTATCCTGACATTGGTGGGATACGCATTGAGGATCTGGTCGTTGTGACAAAAGACGGATACAAGAACCTGACCGGATTCGAAAAGGATTTTGTAGTATAGGTTTGATACAACAATTCAGGATCATTTTACAATTACGATATCAATTACGAGGTAATACATGATAGATAAACTTCAGGAGATCGAGGAGATCATTGGAAAATATACAACCGCTGGAAAGATACTCTCGCAGGTCAGGGAGGAGGCAAGAGACAAGATAAAGGTTGGTGCCAAACTTCTTGATGTTGCAGAGTTCGTTGAGCAGAGGAGCATTGAACTTGGCGGTCAGCCTGCATTCCCGTGCAATATTTCACGCAACGATGAGGCTGCACATGCAACCCCTTCTGCCGGTGATGAGACCGTGTTTGGAAAAGACATGGTTAAAATGGATCTTGGGGTCCATGTTGATGGCTACATTGCCGATGCAGCACTGACCGTTGACCTGTCAGGCAATCCCGATATCGTGAAAGCCTCAGAAGATGCATTGTATGCAGCGATCGACGTTATCAAAAGCGGGATCGATACCAAAGAGATAGGAGCAGTAATTGAGGATGCCATAACAGGATATGGTCTTAAGCCAATATCAAACCTGACCGGACACGGACTTGCACAGTATTTCACTCACACCCCGCCAAGTATCCCGAATAAGCACATCGACCATGGAGTTGTCCTCGGTGAAGGAGACATCATTGCGATCGAACCTTTTGCAACGGATGGTTTTGGGAAGGTGGCAGATGGTTCATGGGCAGAGATATATCATGTAGTGGGAAGTAAACCGGTCCGGCTGCCTGCGGCAAGGAAACTCCTGAAACAGATGGAGCAGTACAAGACACTGCCATTTGCAAAGCGATGGCTTGAATCCGACAAACTCGATTTTGCGCTGATGCAACTTGAGAGAGCAGGCGTTGTGGCATCATATCCTGTGCTAAAAGAAGTTGAAGGCGGACTTGTTTCACAAGCCGAGCATACGGTCATTGTGACAGAGGACGGCTGTGAGATACTCACCAAATGACCATGATCAATGAGAAGAGAGATATCATGAAACCCGTGAGCATTGTTTGTTTAATGGCGGTTGCAATTGTCTTATTGTCAACACCTGCATTTGCAGGTTTTAACTGGGAGAACAATATCACGGTGGGTAACGATGGCATGACATGGAGATACACGGAACAGTACACCGAAGACAATTTTGTTTTCTATAAGAGTTATATCGATGCCGATTTGGGAAATGGTGATGACTATGTCAGTGCATGGGAACTCTTAAAAGTGGATTCAATAACAAGGGAAGCATTTTATGATTCGATCATAAACGACATGGATGTGAAGATCAATAATTCGTCAACTGCCATACATTTGTCTGAGATCGATTCTTCCATATCCGAAGATGCACTCGGGAAGGTGTACAGACGTGGCGAGGTCACCAATTACTACAAGGTGATGTATTCCTTTGATGGATCACTGACAGAACTTGGAACTAATATCTGGTTCCTTGCCGAGCCTGAATCGAATGTGACGATCACATTTCCTGTAGGGATTAATGTAACATCCACAGAAAGCATTGAAAATACGACAACAATCATACACAACAACACCACAACGATTATCGGTATAGTTGGTTTTGAAGGGGAAATCTCTATTGGTTATGCCGAAAATGAGACATGGGAGGTATACGTACCGGAGCCGATGGATGATAATAATGAGACATCAACAGAAGTGGAACCCCATGTACCGTATAACCCTGTTGACCAGATATTCGAATGGCTGGGTTTCGGGCCAAAACGTTAATCTAAATTTAAATGGAATTTGAGAGATATGATAATCGAACAGATCGCACTTGAGACCGGCATTGCGCTTGGGCTTAAATTTGAAATGCAGAATGCACCGCTTCTTGTTGTAAAAGCGGACAAGGGATTTGTTATGTGTGGCTACCTTGATATTGATATGGCAAATACACTTGGCGATGTTGCCGTGAGAGTCAGAGGCGTCAATACTTTTGAGGATGTGCTGGATGCACAGGTAGTTGGTATAACACAGGCAGCGGCAGATCTTGGTATAGATATCAAGATGAATGCCAGGGATGCTCTTGAGCGCATGTTCTGATATGTTTTTTCGTTAATCTGTTCTGATGTTATACGCTTTTGAACTATCCGGTGAGCATGAGGAACTGCCGCGTGCAGAAGTTCTTGCATGTCTTGACATTGTGGGTGCAGTGTACAGTGAGCATGTGTTTTTTGACCAGTGTCTTGTTGTGGATATTGATGGCAGTGATGAGATCATTGACAAAAAGATGGAACTTATGGCAGAGCGTTTGTCCTTTTCACATCATATTGTAAAGGTCATGGGGATATGTGATTCCGATGTTGATACAATCATCGAGATGGCGGAGAATTCCAACATCGATGATCACATCGTTGCGGGGGAGACCTATGTTGTCCGTGCCAAACGGATAAAACACCATACCCGTATCCACGGTGCGAATCTTGAAGGCAGGGTTGGAGGCAGCATTTACAGGAAAGGGTACAGTGCAGATATGAAAAACCCTGATGTTGAGTTTCGTCTCATCCTGACCGAGCGGTGTGTGTTCGGTTCGATCGTTGCATCGGTCGATCGAAGTGCATATGAGGCACGTTCGCCACAAAAAAAACCGTTCTTCTATCCGGGCGTGCTTATGCCGAGAATGGCACGCGCACTTGTGAATTTTTCAAAAGCCGGAGAGGGTGACGTTTTTTTTGACCCATTCTGCGGGACTGCCGGGATACTTGTGGAAGCAGGACTCATCGGGGCAGATGTCATCGGTTTGGATGTGCAGGAAAAGATCATAGGCGGTGCGCAGATGAACCTTGAAGCGTTCGTACCTGAATATTCGTTATTTGTAGGCGATGCATGCAGGGTTCCGCTTGTGGATGGATGTGTTGATGCTATCGTGACCGACCCTCCGTATGGGCGTTCGGCTGCGATAAAAGCGGAGTCGCTTCATCATCTGTATGCGCATTCTTTTGCTGAGATGTACCGTGTGCTCAAAAGCGGGAGAATGGCTGTTGTGGTATCCGAGCAGCCTGTGGACGGGTTTGCCTGCGATGCCGGGTTTGTGGTGGTGGAGACATATTTGCAGAAGGTTCATAAGAGCCTTACGCGGATCATTTTGGTTTTGTTTAAGGAATGATCTGGATGTACGGTAATTAAGGAGTTCCACGGTTGGTAACCGGCTTTGTGTATAAAGTACATCCTGTGTAAAAAGTCAGGATATTTTACGATTTTTAAACCAGAGCTGTTAAGTTATGCAATTACAATTTGTCAATGACTTTGGATTGCTTCGCAAAATCCAGGGCATCTGGATGATGTTCGGAGAAATTTCTTTTTAAATTTTAAAACATGCATACATAAAAACTTAAGTAAAATGTATCGATAGATAATATAAATGAAATTCGGTAAATGGATATGGGGGAAAATCGGTTGGATTGTCTCACTCATAGTTGCCTCTGTGTTATCAATTACTGTTGTAAATATTCCCGATACTTTTCTTAAATTTGAAATACTAATAGGCGTATTGGTAACAGGATTGTTTGTTCTACTATTATTATATGGTATTAATTTTCGTGAAGATTACGAAAGAATAATGCTATCACAAAGAGTCCCTATGGATGCTTTTTTGAATAAAGTACATAAAAAAATAATATTGAATGATGCGACTTTTACAGAGAAACAGGCAGAAATAAGAATCGTTCGGGAAATTTATAACAATATGATTGTTTCAAACGAAATTTATGACAGATTTAAAGTTAAAATATCTTCTAAGACTGATGTTCCTCATATTGAAGAAATTACCGTTAAAATAGAAGATAAAACAATAGCATTAAATGAACTTGATCATGAGATTGTAAATCCAATACGTTGTTTTGAAATCGATAGTAATGATGTAGATCTTTCAGATCCCTTAAAAAAGATAATAGAATTTTTTGTACCACTTCATTTAGAAGCAGGCAAAACATGCGAATTTGAATTGATCTACCCTACTAAAGCATATAAAAATGCTTTAGAAGGGAATGAGGATTTTGTTCAATTACAAGTAAACCGTATTACAGAGAAATTAATATTAGAGGTAATATTAGATGGAGAAATGGATAACAAATTCAGATTAACTCCTTGTGTAGATATAGATGGTAGGAGATTGACACATAAGATTTATGATGCATCTTTTGAACGAATGAAAAGAACGGAATCAAATTTAAAAGAACTGCCAAAATATAATGAAAATAATGTATTATGGATAATTAAAAGACCAAAAATTGGTTATCATTATCGAATGTATTTTAGACTTTTGCCAAAAAATTAATTCCCATCTTCCTCTTCAAA
This sequence comes from Methanosarcinaceae archaeon, assembly GCA_030611265.1. Classification (GTDB taxonomy): domain Archaea; phylum Halobacteriota; class Methanosarcinia; order Methanosarcinales; family Methanosarcinaceae; genus Methanovorans. The sequence goes on from JAUWQD010000019.1 coordinate 24,846, forward strand.
AAAGGATAAATAATTATTACGTATCATCATAATCTATCACCTTTGTATATTATTGATTTATTAGTATTTTAGTATACTAGTATTTTAGTATATTAATATTTTAGTCTTTACTAGTATTTACTAGTGTCGAATCAATCGTACAATATCGCTAGACATTATGTTCTTCATAGCCCCACCCTCACCACTCTCGATTGAAAAGTCGGGGGCATCCATGGGTTGTTCAGGGGAGGAAGTGCACAGAAATACATATCTTTTATGGCAGTCTATGCTTTCTTCCACACATCACCATCTGGATCTATAATATTATTTCCTTCTAATTTACCTACTTCAACTATACCGTTCGGTAAAATTAAACGTATCGTATCGTCTTTTATTTCATAAGTACCAGAAAAGCTTTTTCTAATTTCTTGATAAACAAAAAAAGTACCATCAGAATTTAACTCCATGTAGTCGCCTGGATATTTTGTACTGACATATTTTCCTTCAATACCTGATTCTAAACATCCTCCAACAAGAAATACGGCCAATATCAAAACTACACTCATTGATTTTTTCATTTTTATACCTCCTATTTGTTTGATCTGTATATGTCGAAATTACTATCCTTGTACTAAAAGCACATGGTCTTCATATACTTAAGCAAAACCATTTCTTGCTTTGAATCCTGAGGTGATTTCCAACCCTTGCCCAAATCCAGTAGTGTAGGGCTTTGTGTATAAAGTCGGGCATAATTCGACTTTATAAACAAAGTCATTAACAGTAAAATCAAAAACATGTCATCACAATTCAAACTCTTCAATAAAACCCAATATCAGTTTGTACTTGTCTAAATATGTAAATCCTTTATCTGTCAATGTCAGGAATCTTTTTCCTTTTTCATCATCAATTTCTTTTACAAAACCTTTATCCAACAATTCGGTTAAATATTCCGAAAAACTTTGTGATGATAAATTGGAATATCTTAACAAAGGCGTGGGTTTTATGGAATTATGGTGATGTCTGATAATCTTCAGTATATCATAGATCACCTCCAAGCGCTCTCTTTTACGCTTTATTTTGTCCATTTATACACCTTATAATAAATTATTCCAATCAATATAACAGATAATATCTGAAATATAATTTGTATTTCAAATGGAATAAATCTTTTCGGACCCAATGCGAATAGATTAACGATCCAGAACAAGAAAAACATGACATATAATACAAAAAGAGGGGATATCTTTCTTGATTGACTATATTGGGTATATATGAGATAAGACATTGCAAAAATAAGCAATAATGCTTGCGATAATATCAGAGATATCGGATATACTGAAATAATTGCAATGCCGGATATAAGAATAGCAATTGCATTAGATATCAATAATGTGTGTTTGAGATGAACTTTCTTCCAGATCGTACTATATGTCAATGAAAGAATTGCCATTGTACTGAAGTATCCACTAAGGATCAACGGAACAAATTTAAATGCGAAACTCAATGAATAAAAATCAAATGTTGCCCTGATCAACAAAAATAAAACAAAAGCAAATCTAAAAAGATAAGCTAATCCGAAGAATAAGAAAGTAATTCTAAAATATTGTATTCCTTTATATTTTGTCAGATCATATATCTCTCTGGTTTTGATGTATATCATAAAACAAAAAAATACAACTATCAGTGTGTAACCAAGTTCCACAGCCAGTCTTGAATAATCGAAAGGGTGTATGAGCATATACCTAATGTTTAAATTCACTCTATATAAAAAAAGTGGACTTAAAGTGTACATTTTATCTTCATCTTGCTTATATGTAATATTATCTGTTTAATACATAATGTTGAAATTGAGTACACACAATTTTATAATGTCTATACAATAAAGGAGAGGGAAATTAAATTGGAACATAGTAATACATTACTCAATTTTGAAAATGTGTGGAAAATTTACCAGATGGGGGAAGTGGAAGTTCCTGCACTGAAAGGAATAGACGTAGGAATCAAAAAAGGAGATTTTGTTGCTATCGTTGGTGCATCGGGTAGTGGAAAATCCACAATGATGAATTTGATCGGATGTCTGGATGTTCCATCAAAAGGCAAGATATTATTGAAGGGGCAAGATATCAGCCGATTAAGCGAATCGGATCTGGCATCATTTCGAGGGAAAACAATTGGATTCATTTTCCAGCAATATAACTTGATCCCGACTATGAGTGCATTTGAAAATGTCATGCTTCCACTGGAATTTCAGGATGTCGTTGACAGTATTGCTTCCAAAAGAACAAGAGAAATACTTGAATTTGTAGAACTGTCCGATAAAATGCATAATTTACCTTCCCAGCTTTCCGGAGGACAGCAACAAAGAGTTTCAATTGCCAGATGTCTTGTGACAGACCCCGAAATCATTTTAGCGGATGAACCGACAGGAGCGCTTGATAGTGTAACTGGTGAAAATATCATTAAAATGCTTGAAAAGTTGTGGAGAGAAGAAGGTAAAACGATCATAATGGTTACTCACGATCTGAATCTTGCAAAATATGCCAATACAACTATTGAATTGAAAGACGGGGAGATAATCAGAATACAGGAGAATTGTAATTCTGGATAAAGTTGTATTGTTTCAAATACACAAAATTACATATTATACAATGAGAAAACAAGGTGAATTATAAATGAGAATGAGAAAAATAAGTCTTATTTTGTTGGTTTTTTGCTTTATAGCAATATTATCTTTATCTTCAGCTTCAGGGGGGACATTGTCAGATTCGGATGCTATTTTTATTGATCTGATAAATCAAAACCCTGATCCGGCAATAGTAGGAGATGTCGTTGAGATATATTTAGGAATTGAAAACATTGGTGGCGAGTCGGTAAATAATCTAGTTGTTGAACTTGAACTCGAATATCCTTTTTCATTAGTTCAAGGCGAATCGGCTGTACGAAAGATCAGCACCATAAATGCATATCAAAATGAAGATAATATGAAAATTATCTCTTACAAGATCAAAGTTGATGACAATGCAGCAGCCGGCAGTCATGACCTAAATATTCGATATTATGAACAGGGTGGATCATTTACAAAAGAAGATAGTGTAACAATTGATGTGAGGGGCAAAATAATGGCTGAAATTATCCATATTGATAAAACCAGTCTCGTTCCGGGAAAACAGACCAGCCTGAAATATACAATAAATAATGTAGGAAATGCACCATTAAAAGACCTTACATTTAGTTGGTTAAACGATGACAAGGTAATTTTGCCAGTTGGAAGTGACAATGCAAAGCACATCAAGTACATTGATATTGACGATAGCGTAGAACTTGAGTACCAGGTTTTAGCTGATCCAAACGCTGAACCGGGGTTATATGAACTCCAACTTTACCTGACATATACCGATTCCATTACGGGTGAAGAAAATGAGATATCAACAATTGCAGGTGTGAATGTAGGTGGTGGGACTGATTTCGAGGTTGCATTCTCGGAAAGTTCATCCGGTGGAACATCATTTAGCGTGGCAAATATAGGGAGCAATCCTGCTAATTCTGTTTCTGTAGTAGTTCCAAAACAGAGTGGTTGGCAGGTTAGTGGTTCCAATTCTATGATAATCGGAAATCTCAATAAGGGCGATTATACTATTGCAAGTTTTATTTTGATATCAACAGAACAAACGTCTTTTCTACAAGACAACAATGTTGATGGAGAAGATGCCAAAGAACCGATCGGTCAACGACCCAATACGCAGGAATCCACCGGTCTTAAAATTCAAATAGCTTATACCGATACTGTGGGTGAAAGAAAGATTATTGAAAAGACTGTGGAACTAAGTCCACAGAGTATTAATTCCGATACTGTGGCAAGAGTGCCCGGCAGTAGGGGAATTCCGCAAGATGATGGTGTTTCAAATAATACATGGTACATTGTCGGATTTGTAGTTCTTATACTCGGAGTTGTATTTTATCGAAAATATCAACAGAGAAAACTTATAGACCCTGAATTTACAATCCGTGATTTCATTCAAAAAGCAAAGTAACTGCGGACGATGAAAATAGTGTAATAAGTGGAAGATAAAGACAAGAATAATGGAAGATACCAATGAAACTGAGTAAATCCCTAAAACATGCACTTAACATGATGCTTCACAGCAAGTTAAGGAGCTGGCTGACCATTATCGGTATTGTCATTGGTGTATCATCGGTAATAGCAATTGTTTCGATAGGGGAAGGTATGGAACAGTCTCTCAATGCACAGATCAGTGAGTTGGGAGGGGACATCCTTACTATCACTCCAGGGGTTTCCAGAAGTGGGGATCGACATTTTAGAACTACGACTGCATCAAGTTCCCAGGCTACTGAAGAAGAGATCGTACTCGACAGAACTGATGTTCAGGCACTTAGGGGAATACCTGATATTGATCTGATAGATACTCAAATTCGAAAGAATGTAGATGTATCTTACCGTGATAAATGGGGTTCTTTAAGCCTTACAGGAGTAGACCAAAAAGTCTGGTCACAGATCACGACCGAAGAAATTCGTGATGGCAGAATGCTTGATTCGGCTGATCAGAATGTTATTGTAATAGGTGCAAGTTTGGCAGATAATTATTTTGATCAACCACTTGGCATTAACAAAGTTATCACTATAGAAGGCAATTCGTTTAGGATTGTTGGAATATTGGATGACCAGAGCACTAACATCATCATGCCGATACAAATGGCATATCAAGTGATGGATGGTAAGGAAAAAGACATCTATGATTCTATTATTGTGAAGATAAGGGATGAGGAAAACCTTGATGCTGTTGTGGAAAAGATAGAGAATAAATTAATGATCACCAGACATGTCACTGAAAGTAATAAAGATTTTACTATAACTTCCAACGTCCAAATTATGGAAATGAGATCAGAGATGATGAGTTCAGTTAGTTTATTCTTAACTGCTATTGCGGCTGTTTCCCTTCTGGTTGGAATAGTAGGAATTACAAATACGATGTTTACATCTGTTTTGGAAAAGACTAAAGAGATCGGGATCATGAAAGCAATAGGTGCAAGAAACAAGGACATATTAGCGATATTCCTGTTTAATGCCGGACTTATAGGACTTGTAGGCGGAATTATTGGTGTTGTTCTTGGAATTCTTTTATCGGGGGCACTGCCTTATTTACTGGGCGATATGACAATCGTCCGTGGAGGGACGGTCGTCTCATTGAATGTTATCATATTCGCTCTTTCAATCTCGGTTCTAGTTGGTATGATCGCAGGAGCCATTCCTGCATATCAGGGATCAAAACTAAAGCCGGTTGATGCATTGAGGTATGAATAACAAAATGAGGATTTTGATTAGGTAAAGTTTGTAAGTCTTAAAAAAATGAAACGGTACTTAATCCTGCGGAACAAGATTCTCAAGCACTTCAGCCATTACCCTATGTCGGATCAGATGCTCATGTATATGCTCATGCGCCCTGCGTATCGCATAACCATCCTCGATCCATTCAATGGGGGTCGGATAGTCCACTTTTGTTAATGTTAGTCCATATACCGATGCGGGTTCTATCCCCTCTTCATACGATTCGGGGTCAAGCATCTGTTCCAACCACTCGATGTCACGAACATCGCTTCCAACCATCATTAGCGCAGTGACGACCTTACGAACCATATTCCACAGGAAACTGTTCGCCTGAACATCGATCTTGGTGAGTTGTCCGCTGACCCTGACATCTATGCGCTTGACATTGCGGAGTGTACTTTTATCACCATTGGTCGTACAGAAATTTGCAAAATCATGCGTGCCGATAAGGAGTTTTGCTGCAGACCTGATCTTTGAGATATCGTACTGTTCCCCGCTCATGATGTACCTGTAACTGCGGCTCACAGCATGATATATGGGATTGAAATCATCCGGCACATGTGCGTGTGCCCATGCCCAGATCGAGTTTGGGAGTTTTGAATTGATCACACGCGGGATTGCAAGTTCGGGCTTGTCAGTATCAAATGCCACAACCTGCCCCAGTGCATGAACTCCGGCATCTGTTCGTCCCGCGCTTGTGAAGTTTGCCTGTTTTGGATTGTCTGTTATCCCCAGTTCCATCAGGGCTTCGAACATCTTGCCTTCAATGGTCCTGACATTGGGCTGAACCTGGGAACCGTGGTAATTTGTTCCGATATATGCTAGTTTTAATGCAACTCTCATGTGATTTCCTTCTATGCTCATCTCCTATTGATTTTTTTTCTATAATATAGTTCCCGTATCAATAAGAACATAATTATGAACATGCATCCGAAAAAGAACCATAGTCCTATGTGGGATGCCAGACCCTGATTTATGGTCTCTGCAACAACAGGTTCCATACTCTTTGCAGCCATATCCATTTCAGCAGGAGCGTCAGCTAGCATTGGGGCAGCATCCATAGCAGCTTCTTCAACAATTTGTGCAGTATCATTGACCAGCGCCTCTGCAACAGGTGCGCTTTCGTAGAGTGAATCATTTAATTGCATCACTGCAACTTCCTCAGCCTCTTCCGCAACTGCCATTGCTTCAACCATCCTGCCGGATTCAGCCATATCCGGAGCTGCCTGCATATTCATGCTACTACCTGTAAGTTTTGCCAGATACTCAATACCAAACGATGCAAATATCGCCGCACCGATCATTCCCAGATACTTTTGCAGCATGCCGATGATCGATGACTTGTCAGATTTACCGCCGCCCGGTACAACAACTATCAATTTCTGAACCGGCTCATATATCTTGATCTCTCTCCCTTTTTTGCTCCATTTTGTCTTGTTGACCTTTATGAGATCGGATTCGATCAGGGCATCCAGATTGTATTTAATTGTGGTTAGTGCCAGATCAAGTTCTTCAGAAATCGCGGTTGTCGACATTGGCTGTTGTGCCAGAAGTTCAAGGATCTTAAGCGCAGTGTCGTTTGAGAGTGTCTGAGTTATCTTCTTCGAATCTGAGTTAAGTGGTAGTATTAGCACTTTTTCGGTGTTATCGTCATTATTCTCATCAACATTGTTTTCCATACAACAAAATATGGGCTGGGTGATTAATAATATTTGCGTAAAGTTCGAATTTGATTGAAGTTATCGGGTTTATAAATATGATTCCGTAAACTTAAATACCAAATCGTACAATATAATGTAAAATTTTGGGGTCAAATAATGATAACTAAAGAGCAAATCTCGGACATACTTCAAAACTATGATATTGACAATCTGGCTATTGCGACGGTGTGTTCACACTCAAGTCTCCAGATATTTCATGGGGCGCGCAAGGAAGGCTTAAGAACGATCGGGATATGCTTAAAAAGCCCTCCGCTTTTTTACGATGCATTCCCAAAGGCAAAACCGGATGAGTTTATTGTTGTTGACAGTTACAAGGACATTTCAAATATTGTTGATGAACTTGTTGCGAAGAACGCGATCGTTATCCCTCATGGGTCGTTCGTGGAGTATATGGGTACGGATGATTTTGCAGAACTTGCGGTACCAACGTTTGGAAATAGGGCAGTTCTTGAATGGGAATCTGATCGGGATATGGAACGGCAATGGCTGGAAAATGCCGGAATCCACATGCCAAACGAGATCCTTGATCCAAAAGATATCAAAGGTCCTGTTATGGTTAAATATCATGGTGCAAAGGGTGGGCGCGGTTTCTTTGTTGCGAAAAACTATGAGGATTTCAAAGAGAATATAGACCCAAATGAAAAATACTCGATACAGGAGTTCATCGTGGGTACAAGATATTATTTACACTTTTTCTATTCACCTATAAGGACGGAAGGATACCAGTTGAGCACAGGGGTGCTTGAGATGCATAGCATGGACCGAAGGGTCGAATCCAATGCTGATGAGATTTTCAGGCTCGGTTCTCCTCGTGAGCTTGAATCTGCCGGAATCTTGCCGACTTATGTTGTAACAGGGAATGTGCCGCTAGTTGCACGGGAATCACTGCTTCCGCTTATTTTCTCACTTGGTGAGAGAGTAGTTGAAGAGTCGCTAGGGATATTTGGCGGTATGATAGGTCCGTTCTGTCTTGAGACTGTTGTTACGGATGAACTTGAGATCAAGGTATTTGAGATATCTGCGCGTATTGTTGCAGGTACCAATCTATATCCTTCAGGTTCGCCGTATTCTGATTATATTGAGGAGAACCTTTCAACAGGTCAAAGGATCGCACAGGAGATCAAACTCGGCGCGTCACTTGGACAACTGGATAAGATTTTATCCTAAGAGCACCCATTTTGTAATTAGAATTATAATTTGATGTGACAGATGTAATTGCATCACATTGTCATGAGGTGTACCTATGGGTGTAAGCAAGCAAATTCTGAAAAATGAATACGATGTAGTCATCATTGGTGCGGGACAAGCAGGTATGTTTGCCGCAAATGAACTGACAGGTCACGATCTTACGATACTGGTGATCGATGCCGGCAGAGATATTGATCACCGAAAATGTTCGATGGATTCGATTAATATGTGTGCGCACTGTGCGCCGTGCGACATCATGTGTGGCGTTGGAGGGGCGGGAACATTTTCGGATGGGACACTGAACCTGCGCCCTGATATTGGTGGCGATCTTGCAGAACTTACCGGGGATAAGGATTATGCATGGGAACTTGTCAAATATGTGGATGATATTTTCCTGCATTATGGGGCGCCAGAGGAGGCATCCAATCCAAAGAGCAGTGATATTGAAGAGTTGAAACGCAGGGCAGCATCTGTAGGTGCGCGATTCCTTGAGATTAAACAGCGACATATCGGTTCTGACAATGCGCCGATCGTAATCGGTAATTTTAAGCATGATCTGGATGCGAGGGGAGTTGAGTTCTTGCTGAACACAAAGGTGGATGACCTTGTTGTCAAGGATGGCATCTGCCACGGGGTTGTGCTTGCGGATGGGCGTAGTATCAGGTCAAGGTATACGATACTTGCTCCGGGCAGGATCGGCGGCGAATGGGTTAATGAACTTACGAATAGACATTCGATCTCAGCAAAGTACGGCGGGATCGATATTGGTGTGCGGGTAGAGGTGCCTGCTATCATTATGGACCCTGTGACAAATATCAACCGCGACCCCAAGTTCCATATCCAGACACGAAGGTATGACGATTTCGTCAGGACGTTTTGTACAAATGAACATGGGTTTGTTGTGAAGGAGGAGTATGAGGGTTTTATAGCAACGAATGGTCATTCGATGCGCAATACGGCATCCGAGAATACAAATTTCGCGTTCCTTGTGCATATCGAACTGACACACCCGATCGAGAATACAACAAGGTATGCAAGGTCTGTGGCAAAACTGGCTACAACGATCGGTGGCGGAAAACCTGTTCTCCAGAGGATGGGCGACCTTCGGCGCGGCAGGCGTTCGACAGAGAAACGCATTGCCCGAAATCCGGTTGTAAATACGCTTAAGGATGTGACCCCCGGAGATATTTCTATGGCTATGCCGCATCGTATTGTGATGGATATTATTGAAGGACTGGATACGCTAAACCAGATCATTCCGGGTGTTGCATCTGATTCCACGCTGTTGTATGCGCCCGAGATCAAGTTCTATGCGATGGAAGTACAAGTTGACCGCAATATGGAGACGAGCATGAAGAACCTGTTTGCAGCAGGTGACGGCACAGGGCTTTCAAGAGATATCATCAATGCGGCGGCGACCGGCGTGCTGGCTGCGCGCGGGATATTGAAGTTGGGGTAGTACAAAAAACGATCCATCCTTAATGAATTGAGAGAAAAGGCGAGGCATCCCACTTGGATGTTGGATGGGTGGGTATGGTGGTATGATGCATGTAGCACATGTATCGGAGGGTATGTTAGTGGGAATACCTCGCACAATCTATAATAGGTTGGTATTGCATATAAGGGTTGTGTGTTGTTTTGGGTAAACCATGGGCATATTAAAATTCAACACTCAGTTTAAACTATCTTGAAATTTATTAATTCTTTCTAATAAAGAAGTATTATTGATTTTCAAGTTAATTTTATCAAAGTAGTCCTTTACAATATATGGGAAATAATCTTGGCTATTATATGGATCGGTTTCTATTTTTTCAAATAATATCTCTGCTATTTCTTCTTCTTTTCCAGTGAAATACTCTCCAACTTTCGCGAGTGTTTCAATAGAGGTATGTTTGAGTTTTTTATCGTTTAATTTTGTGAGTTTTTCGATTTTTGCATAAATATTTTCTTTTCTAACTGCATCCAAACAGTTGATGAATAAACTCGATCCTAAAAAGCGTAGAGTCATTTCTCTAATATTTAAGTCATCATGCTCCAAAAATGAAACGACTTTTTGATAATAATTTAACAATAGTGAATTTGACATTTCATTTGAAAAGAAATTAATAAATCTCAGATATTGATCTAAAACATTTAAATCTCTTGTATCAATATTTAGAGTTGCACTAATTACATCTTTTACTTGAATTGAAGATATATAATCTCTGATACCAACATAAAACATTAATGCATCTATTAAATCAGCATCATTAGCTATTAAAATTTCAAGATATTTTTCTTCAAACTTTTGTCTCTCATCCAAACTAATATGAGGATAAATTTGTTTTAATGCTTTACTACATTCATAATCAACATTCAAATCTTTCAAATAAAGTTGTATGATTTTTTCTTGTATTAATCTCTTTAAATCAGAATCCATACACAAAAACAATTTACGGAGACTTTTGATGCTATTTGTTTTAACTGCGATCTCATCATCTTCTGTCAATTTAATTAATCTACCTATAACATTTTCATGTAAATTGCTTGGTATTTTATTTCCAAACTCTCCAAATGCCTCTGTAGCCTTTAATTTAGTAACAGTGTCCGCATAATTAGTTAGCCTTAGCATTCTTAAAATGACACTTTCCATCTGATAAATTGAGATTTCATTTTTTTGCTCAACTATTTTATTAATGGCATCTATTCGAGATTTAAACTGTGGACTTATTGCATATCTTAGCAGCCTTTGAATTTCCCCATGTTTTGTATCCTTGAAATTGTTATAGTTCTCGATTTTAGTCTCCCAGTCCTGATAATCTAATTTATTGATTATATGTTGGAATGTCTCTCTTGTGATATTATTTTCAAAATAGTTCCAATCACAAAATAGTCTTAGATCTTCTATCAATTGGTTTGCCCAAGAGTAGAATTCATCTACAGATTCCTCATCGCCTCCGATTAAAGGAAAATATGCAAATTTTTTAATATCGAGGTCAATACTCATTTCAGTGTAATATTCTTTGTAATTGTGGTGGAGTTTTCCAGGCCTCATAGTTGTGTACATAAATGTCTTTTGAGATGAAAAATTCCATCGATCGTGGAATTCAATTGTAACTTTACCATATTTGCTTTCCAAAACAATTTTATCCAATTTTGATTTATCAGATTTTTCCAAATTAAAATTTATGCCTGTAGGGAAATTTAAGTAAAAAGGAATATACATATATGCATTCTCATTATTTTCCTCACTTAAAATTTGATTCTCATATTCGATTTGTTGGGCATGTATTGTTTTCACAAATAAATTTTCTGTTATCTGTTCATCTTGAAAAACCAAAGGAATTCCATCCGAAAAAATGTGAAGTTTTTCCAATATTTCTTTTCTGTTGCAATAATTATCAATGAATTTTATTTTTCTTATAATTTTATTCTGATTTGCTCTTCTTATGAACCAATTTTGGATGCGATCACTCCATCCGATGTTATTTTTGCTCGGGCGTGATACATTATTTTCACTAATTTTACGAAGAATATTATATTGAAATAAATCGGTTATAACTTTATACTTAAAATCATTCTGATAGTCTTGGCGTGAATAATCAATTAAATTGTTGGATTCGCCTATAAAGGCATTTTTATAATCATCATTTTTTTCGATAACAGAATCCCAATAATCAGAAAAATACACCGAAAAAAGATACTCATTGAATTTAATTGGTTTTATTGATCCATTTTCATGAGAAAGTGTAACTAATAATGTCATGTTTTCTTTTTTTATTTTAATTAGTTTATTTCGCTCTCTCGAAACGACAAAAATTGGAATTATAATTAATACTGAAAATATTAAAAAAGCATACCAGATCAATGAATCATTAGAAATCGATGTCTTGATTGATTCAAAAAATATAGAACTGCTTATACCAAGAAGAACTGCCAACAAAACAGTTAATATTGATTGGTAAATAGAATTTTTTTGTTGCTTTAATAGTTGTTGTACGTCATACTTTTGCATGATTTTTCACGAGATATTATTCTATTACTTGGATATAAAGGAACCGAAAATTATATGGAGTTCATTTAATATCTTTTCATTATCTACTCATTGAGCATTTTCGAATTTGAACAATTGGGTGCTTAAAATGAGTTGGAAATTAAACAATACAACAGATGTTCATAAATCTCGATTTATTTTTATCAATATTGAGTTTGCGTCATCCCTCTATTCAACACTTAGTTTCCCGCAACCCGATCGAGAACACCGCAGCCAAAAAGATCATCCCCGCCAGCAGCGTAAACGCTGTCCTTGCACCATAGACATCAAGGAACACGCCACCCAATACAGGACCAAGCGCACCGCCGAGCCAGCGCACCATGTTGAAAGTGCCCATTGTTGTAGCCAGTATTCTTGTGTCGGTTCTCACAACCTCGTCTACCAAAATCGTAGTGGATAGTGTCACCACAGGTCCAAAACAGAGTCCCACAAATGCGAAATTGACAGCGATCAGCCACGGTGAGGCGGGTACGTGTGAAAACAGAAGTAGGGCAGTGCCGCCAAGTAATGTTACCGCGACCAATGGTTTTTTCCTGCCCACCGTGTCCGAAAGCCAGCCGCATGATGACGCGCCAAGGGAACTCGTGATCGCATAAGGGATGAACAACAGTCCTGTTGATGCGGTCGATATTCCCGAATCCAGTGCGAAGAATGGCAGGACATAGGACGCACCGACAACCGCCATCATGCAGAGCATACCCACAAGGGTCGAAAACATAATTGTCCTTGTCCTGAAAAGGTCAAGTGAAAGATACAGCAATTTTCCAAGAGGATGTTCTTCCTGCGATTTTGGTTTTGTTTCGTGAAGCATGAGGGATAGCATTGAAACAACAAATGCGAACCCTGCAAGCCAGATAAAGACAATTCTCCATCCGTATAACTCACCGAGCACACCCCCCACCGAATACCCCGAAACCGTGCCAAGACCCGTTGCTGCCGCCAGAATGCCCATGCCTTTTCCACGCTCATGAAAATCATACATATCCCCAACCATCGTGAACGATGTCTGGAAGAACATCGCAGCACCGACACCCGATATTGCTCTTGCAACAAGAAGCGCTGCGAAACTGTGTGACACAGAAAGCATTGCCACACCTGTTCCGAAAACAAGGATCCCGACAACGATAATCCGCTTTCTGCCGAACCTGTCCGAAAGCAGACCAAAAGGTATCTGCAAAAATGCCATACATATCATGAACACGCCCGCAACCCAGCCAAGACTTGATTTTGAGATATTCAGTTCCTCAGAAACAATTGGCAGGAGCGGAATGAGTGACAGCATTGCCAAAAAGACGCAGAATGTGCCCACCGACAGCAAAAGCATCTGCCGATTCCTGTGTTCTGTTGCGAGAGGGTGTATCATAATCTTAGCCTGTGTCCTTTCAATTAAATTGGTGGTATCTTTTTTATCCGATCACTGCCTGAGCGACCAACATTGAAACAAACGCTGCAACAGGAACCATGACATTGTCAAACCGCTTTGACGTGACCTCTGCGATCATCCCTGCCACACTTCCCACAAATGCAAGCGCACCCACAAAAGGGAAACCAATGATAGTTGCCGCAACTGTTCCTGCAACTGCTCCTTCAATGGTCTTTGTGGAATCCCTGAAATATCTCTTGCCGTGCACTCCCACAACGGTCGATACCCCATCGCCAATCGTCAGAACCACGATCGAAGCATAGCATATTCCCTCATCAAAATAGAACGATAATAACAGCAACATGAGTATGAATGCAAAATAGAGGAACGGGTCTGTGGCAAAGCCCTTGAACTCATTGTCTCTCCACAGGAAACGGAATGCAGCAGGGATCTGGACTTTTGTTTTTAGCAGTTCCATGAACAGGAACATCAACATAAAGTAAGATATCAGGCTGATCGCATAGATCTTTCCACAAACCACTGCAATTATTGGTATAACTACCCCGCCAATGTGCACCATTTTCCGAAGCGGCAGATACTTTAATGGAATATGTTCGACGATATCGTTCTGTGCAGGATCAGTCATGTATACCACATATAAAACAAACACAAAGTAATATATATCTGCTGAATGTTTCGAATGTCATGGAAACATTGACAGATTCTTTTACCGCAGGCGTTGTCAAAAAACGTTACATCCTTGGCAGGAACGATGAAAGCGATATCGGTGTACTGCATCTTGGAAAATATCTGGCACTTGACAAGTCCACAGGCTCACATGTGGCACTGGACGCACTAAAACCGCATGCAATATTGATATGCGGCAAACGCGGATACGGAAAATCATACACAATGGGCACACTGATCGAGGAACTCTCACTCCTGCAGCCGGATATTCGCGAGAATATCGCATCACTGGTCATTGATACAATGGGAATATTCTGGACACTCGGGCGCGGCAATGAGCAGCAACCCGAACTCCTCAGTGAATGGGGCTTGCAGCCCACAGGTTTTGATGTAGATGTGTTTGTTCCGGCAGGGAGTGTTGAACAATATCGTAACCGACACATCGATGTAAAGCCGTTCTCGATTCCGATATCACACCTTGACGGCTACGAGTGGTGCAAACTGTTCAAGGTCGGTGAAGTGTCGCCCCTTGGTGTACTTCTGGTGCGAGTTATAGGGAATTTGAGACAACAGCAGTCATCATTTAGTTTTGATGATATTATCGACGGTATCATGGAGGACGAACGATCGGATATTGTTACAAAGAGTGCTGCGGAAAATCATTTCAAGGCTGCCATCTCATGGGGTGTTTTTGAGACGGAAGGTGTCGGAATTACTGAATTGATACGTGGCGGTGCAACATCGGTTTTGGATGTGAGCACGCTTACGAATCACATGGTCCGTGCGGCTGTGGTTGGAATTGTCGGGAAGGACATTTATGACCGCCGACTTGAAGCCCGCCGCTCGTATGAGAGGATGGTAATGGGCGATATTGATGTGGAAAAAGGTATCCCGATGGTCTGGATGTTCATCGACGAAGCGCACCTGTTCGTACCTTCCGATGATGAGACACTTGCATCGAACGTCATAATCAATGAATGGTTGAGACAAGGTCGCCAGCCCGGACTTTCCATTATTTTTGCGACACAGCGTCCTGCTGCAATACATCCTGACGTGATATCCCAGTGCGATGTGGTGATGTGTCACAGATTGACTGCAAGGGATGATATTTCGGCACTTGAGGCGATACGACCCACATACATGCGTGAGGACATCGGGGATTCAATCAGGAAAATGGGGCTTGAGCGAGGGATAGCATTTATTGTGGATGATACTTCCGAAGCGGCACATATAGTAAAGATGAGGCCGAGATACAGTTGGCATGGCGGGAACGAGCCGAGCGCGCTGATGGAGAAGTAGGAGTTTAAGTTATCCAAATGCCACTCAGGAAAAGTGCAGACATGATAATACGCAACTGTATGGGTGCAAAATCGGGCGAGTCCGTGTTGATGCTTAGGGTAGACTACTCCCTTCCTAGCTGCATAGCGGCAGTAAAGAGTAGTCCACACTACTATATTATTAAGTAAGAATCATTTTATATATACTATGAAAAAACAAAATTTGTTATTATGCTCACTTATTTTTTTACTGATTTTTACATCAATTGGATGCGTAACAAACGATGATTATTCAGTTGACAGGGTTTCAAATGATAGGGTATTAAATGACGACTCTTCAGAATTAACCATTGAAGTATACAATGCAACACTCAAAAAAACAGCAATTCTTAATCTGGATAATGGGTATTCTGCAAAGATATTGGACATCAATAGGAAAGAAGAATGGATATGGATCTCTTTTAGAAAAGATGGTGAAGAATACTCCACACAGACCATTTCTCTTGATCAAACTTACAATGTAAAAGATCAAAACGACCAAAATGTCGTTTATTCCATACACGTGGATAAAATATACGACAACAGCTTCGTTGTTGAGTTGACATACATAGTAAGACCGGAAATTTTGTTTGAAGTCATCCCTATTGAAAAAATAGAAAGTGAAGTGAAGTTCAAACTAAACAGAGATACTATTACGGCAAATTACACATGGGAATACGACAATCAAGAATTTTGGATTAAATTTGAGTACAATAAGGATGCTTATGAGGCATACTCTCAAAGAAGTAGATACCGGGATTTTGATCATTTTGTAACAGATCCATATGATGATGAATTGATTTCACAAATAACTACTCAATTGACGAATCTGGCTAATCGTGGAGGTTATGGCAATAATGAAATTCCATATATTGCTATGGGTTTTGTTCAGGCACTGCCCTACATAAGTGATAGTGCTTCCGCCGGATATGATGAATATCCAAGATATCCATTTGAGACTTTATATCATGGTGGAGGAGATTGCGAAGATTCATCGATTTTACTCGCAGCAATCTTATATGATATGGGTTATGGCGTCGCGCTTATTGAATTGCCAGAGCACATGGCAGTGGGTGTGAAAGGTGATGAAAACATACATGGGAATTATTATGAATATGAAGGGACAAAATATTACTATCTCGAAACAACAAATTCGGGTTGGGATGTCGGTGAAATTCCCGATGAACACAGTGAAGCAGATGCAATAATTACTCCAATCTATAGTGGATATCCAGAGTTGAGAATGGAGTTTACTGGAAGTAGTAAGAGAGATAACTACTACACATACGTTGACCTAAATATTGAACTTGAAAATGTTGGTTCTGCAAGTGCAGAAGATGTGACCATATATACATATCTTGAAACGACAGACGATGGTATGGTATGGGACCAGATTGAAAGCGATATAATTTCAAGTATAGGTGTTGATGAGAGTATTACTTATACGGTATCGAACCTAAAAGCACCTGTGGGAGAATGGTATCGTGTTGGAATCTTGGCAGGGAGTGCAAATTCAAATACCGAATACATTTACAGTGATTGGGTTACAGCTTGAAGGAAGATGGGTTGTTAGAAGTTCTTTTGAATTTTGACCAAAAGATTATGTTTTGACATCATGTATTTCAAAAGACCCAAAACTCGCATTCATTTCCCACCTGCTGTTTTGCATCAAGAAGGAGTCTTCTATTTCATCAGATAAATTGCCAGTGATAGTATTATTAAGTATTACTGTATTTATGGGGATATAAAATACAGAGTGTATATAAAGAACAGTAGTTATTTTACTTTTTGATCTATACTTGAAGTTAAATCTACACTTAGACTTACACTTAAAATTAAACTTAAACTTACACTTAAACTTACACATAATCACGGTGATAAAAATATGAAAGGAAGAGTTTGGAGATTTGGTGACGACATTGATACCGATGCAATGATCCCCGGCAGGTACCTTGTCCTCAATACGCCGGAGGAACTTGCAGCACACGCATTCGAAGGCGTGCGCCCTGAGTTTGCAGGAGAAGTTAAGGAGAACGATATTATTGTCGCGGACAACAATTTCGGTTGCGGATCGTCAAGGGAACATGCACCTATAGCACTTAAAGGTACAAAGATCGGCTGCGTAATTGCAAAATCGTTTGCACGTATTTTCTTCCGCAACGCGATCAATATTGGTGTGGCACTTCTTGAGTGCCCTGATACCGATAAGATCGAGGAAGACGATGAACTTGAGGTCGATATCGCAACAGGCATTATAGAAAATAAGACCAAAGGTGAATCATATCAGGCAACTCCACTCCCCGATTTCGTGCGCGGAATAGTCGATGCCGGCGGTTTGATCGAGTATACAAGAAAGATGATTGCATAATTTGAATTTAGGAGACTTATAAAATGACACAATACAAAATTCCGGTAATACCTGGTGACGGGATCGGCCCGGAGATCGTGGCTGAAGGAAAGAAGGTAATTGATGCTGCCGGAGAGAAGTTCGGATTCGATGTCGAGTGGACCGAGTTCCCACACGGTGCAGACCATTATCTTGAGACAGGTGAACTGATATCGGAAGATTCACTCAAGGAACTTGGAAAATATAAAGCCATTTATCTTGGTTCAATTGGTGACCCAAGGGTGGCTCCTGGTGTGCTTGAGAAAGGAGTTTTGCTTGCTGCACGATTCTACTTTGACCAGTATGTGAACCTGCGACCTATCAAACTTCTTGAAGGTGTCTGGACCCCTATCAAGGACAAGACACCTGCAGACATTGATTTTACGGTTGTTCGTGAGAATACCGAGGATTTCTATATCGGTATCGGTGGACGTGCCAAGAAAGGCGTTAGCAAGGATGTGCTTGAGGTTTCAAGGACATTGTATTCTGCACGGTTCGGTTTAGATATCGAAACCGACAGCGAGGAGATCGGATACCAGATCGGTATGATCTCAAAGGAAGGTACCCAGAGGATTATCAGGTATGCTTTCGATCTTGCAGAGAAGAGCAAGAAACACGTATCATCTGTTGATAAGGCAAATGTGCTCACTGATATCTACGGGTTCTGGCGAGAGGAGTTTACGGCAGTTGCATCCGAGCATCCCGGTGTAACCACAGATTTCAATTATGTGGATGCTATAACCATGTGGTTCGTGAAGAACCCTGAATGGTTCGATGTTGTTGTAACCCCGAACATGTTCGGTGACATTATCACAGACCTTGGCGCAATGGTCCAGGGTGGACTCGGTCTTGCACCTGGCGGAAACATCAACCCTGAAGGTACAAGCATGTTCGAGCCGATCCACGGTTCTGCTCCAAAGTACAAGGGAATGAACAAGGTCAACCCGATCGCAACTATCTGGGCTGGTTCAATGCTTATTGAACAGTTGGGCGAAAAGGAAGCCGCTGACTCTATTGTTTCTGCAATTGAACGGAACATTCTTGACAGCAAGGTTAAAACATACGACATGGGCGGTTCATCAGGAACATCCGATGTCGGTGACGATATTGCAAGGATAGTGCTGGGTAATTAAAACCGTTTTTTTACAGATGCGCTTTGGCATGATGGATTGCCGGGCGCGGATTTTTTTTTGTAAATCTGGTGTCATTTCCAAGTGTTTTAAGACCAGATTTTATTCTTTCAGCGGTGTCCGAATCAAGTTTTTAAGAAACTTGCCTACATCCGGATGTAGTCCACTGTATTCAAACGCAGACTTCCAGATATTATATCAAGAGAAACACGAAAAGAATAGTCGATCTGCATATTGCCGACACATTTTCACTATTCCCGTATCTCATGATAAATACCATTTACGATGAGCGTAAGCATCAGTGTTACAAATGGTTCTCTTTAACATTGTATGAGTAATATCACTATTCAGGATATATCGTCAAACATGGAATCGCATTGCCTGAATTAATGGACAGGATTGACAGGATATAAGTGGTTTGCCCCATCCTGTAAATCCCGTCTAATATTTACCCACTCAATGTTGGGGAGATCCTTACAAATATCTCATGCCATGCCATCATAACAACTATATAGTTGCAACACGATTAGTATAATCATGTTGCAACAATTCATCAACCGCGAAGCAGAACTCGCTTTCCTAAACGAACGTTTATTGGAACACAAGCCACAGCTGCTTATTTTTTACGGCCGGCGCAGGGTTGGCAAGACTCATCTATTGGCAAAGTTCATGGAAAGCAAACCTCAAACGCCATCTATTTACTTCCTTGCTGGAAAAAAACGATGGAAGGATAATATCAAAGAACTTCAATCCAAGATGGCAGAAATGGTGGATGAACCATTGTTTTCAACCGCAGAATTTACCGATTATATTGAACTTTTCAGGGAATTTTCAAAAAGGTTCAAGGAACAGATTATCATTGTAATTGATGAATTCCCATACCTCCATGATTCAAAAAGAGATATTGAATCAATGTTTCAGAAGATATATGATGAGATCATATCAAAATCTGAAATAACTCTGATACTGTGCGGTTCAAGTGTCTCAATGATGGAATCACTGCTCGGATACAAGAGTCCGCTCTATGGCAGGCGCACAGGGCAGTGGTTGGTTGAACCGCTTCGCTTCAGGGATGTCTGTAAATTTTTCCCAAAATACGACATACAGAATTGCATTGAAACGTATGCTGTACTTGGAGGGATACCATTCTATCTTTCCATGTTCAATGACAGTAATAGTGTTTTGAAAAATATAGAAAACGTGCTGCTCAGTAAAGGTTCGGTGCTGCAAAGGGAGCCTGAATTCTTATTGATGGAAGAAGTGCGCGAGCCAAGGAACTATTTTCTCATATTGAAAGCAATCGCATTTGGAAACACTAGGTTCTCTGAAATAGTCAGCACAACCGGACTTGATAAATCTGTGGTTTCAAGATACGTGGATGTTCTACATAATCTGAGGATCGTTAAAAAATCCATACCGGTTACAATAAAAAAAGAGAACGTACGTGATATTCGATATTATCTGAATGATAATCTGTTCAATTTTTGGTTTAAATTTACCTATCCAAACGAAGCACAGATTGAATATGGTAATACTGATGCCTTGATCCAGACTATAAAGTCGCAATTGGATGTTTATACGAGTTTTGTTTTTGAAGATGTTTCGCGAGAATTCCTATATGAGATCATGGATGATCTGCCATTTAGGTTTGAGAGAATTGGCAAGTGGTGGCACAAGGACAATGAGATCGACCTTGTGGCATTCAATGAAGGATCACGAGA
>JAUWQD010000027.1 GCA_030611265.1 Methanosarcinaceae archaeon
ACGAATCCAGAGAGATCGAGATAAAACGGGAAGAACTCAATGATCTCAAAACAAGCCTCGAAGTACAAAAGCAAGAGATTGAAAATCAGATGCTTGAGATCGAGGAGAGAAAGAAAACGGTCACAATAGAACTCGAACAAAAGCAGGATGAACTTGAGGGAGTGAAGAGCGAACTACAGGATGAGGAACTGAAGGTCAAAGAGAAACAAGTCGAAATCGATGATTTGAAAATTGGAATCGAAAATGAGCTTGATGAACTAATATCTAAGAGCGATGAACTGGATGAGAAAAAGAACAACTATGATATTGAGTTGAAAGTGCAAGAGGAAAAGGAAAAACGGCTTAACGAGATCAGGTCAGTTTTCGATGACGAATCCAGGGAATTAGGAATTCGACAGGAAGAATTCAATCAACTAAAAAGCAACCTCGAAGTACAAGAGCAAGAGATTGAAAATCAAATACTTGGGATCAATGAGAAGGAAAAAACAGTTGCAACCAAGTTTGAAGAGATCGGGACTAAAAATAACGAAGTTGAGGATTTGAAGAGCAAACTGCAAGATGAAGAACGGATGCTCACAGAGAAACAGACCGAGATCGAGGAATTGAACAGATATAAACAAGCGCAGATCGAAGATTTGAAAATTGAACTTGAAAATAATCTTAAAGAACTGAAGCCAAAGATCGATGAACTGGATGAAAGAAAGAACAATTATGAAACTGAGTTGAAAATACAAGAAGAAAAGGAAAGACAATTCAATGAACTCAAGGAAAAACAGGGAGCGATCGCAACAGAGTTTGAAGAATTTAAAGCGAAAAAAGATGAACTGGACGAACTAAAGAGCAAACTGCAAGATGAAGAACTGGTGCTCAAAGATCGACAAACACAGTTAGACGATTTGAAAAATATAATAGATGGGGAACTTGATGAACTGATACCAAATGTCGAGCAACTGGATGAAATAAAACGAAATTATGAAAATGAGTTTAAGTTGCAGAAAGAAAAAGAAAAGCAGTTCAATGAACACAAGGAAAAATATGATGATGAAATCAGTGAATTCGAGATCAAGCGTGATGAACTTGACACGGTGAAAAATACCATACAATCAAGAGCACAAGAGATAGAGCAAGAGCAACTTGAAATTGAGGAAATAAGAAAATCACTTGAAACCGAATTTGAAGAAGTTGTCGAGAAAAACAATCAAATTGAAACTCTTAAGTCTGAAATTGATACCGAGATCGAGCAAGTCAGCCGGAAACAGAACCATCTTGAAAATTTAAAAGAAGATCTTGATATACAGATCGCAGAAGTCGAACAAAAGCGTAATGAAGTAGATGATCTCAGTAAGAGAACTAAGGAACAGATGGGTAAACTTACTAACATCCACACGCAACAGATTGCCATCGATAAACTTGAAAACATGCTTGAGCAGAAGGAATATTACATCAAATCATTGAAGGAAGAAAAAGAAGCACTTGAGCAATCACTCGATGAGGCAAATATCAAGATAAAGAAGGGCGGAATGTATGCCAATATTTTACGCGATAATATAAGATTGTGAAGACATGAAATTGGTCGTTAAAGCTCCCTGAATTAAACATTTAGAACTGAACTAAACTTTACGTTTTTTACGTCCACTGTTGCCATAAGATATCAATGGAAGCAGGATTTATTAGTGCCTCAGAACTCATAGGGCTCATCATGGATCAGAACCGCTTCTCATCACAGGCACATCTATCCTATAATCTTTAACCTGAACCTTGATATCCAAACCTAAACCTAATACTAATTCTTGATCCTAATCCTTAATCCCGCATCTGTGCCACAATTTCGGCAGCCGCATCTTTAGGTGAATCCGCCTGGTAGATACTGCGTCCCACGATAACCCAATCCGCGCCCGCATTTATTACATCAGCAGCACTCCCACCCTGTGCACCAACACCTGGCGAGATGATTGACAGTTCACTGCCGATTATGCCCCGAATCTCACTTACACGTTCCGGGCGCGTTGCAGGAGCCACTACACCGGACGCACCGCTGTCCAGTGCCATTTTTGCGATGCTTTCGGCGACCGGACGGAAGAACTCAACACCGCCCGGGTGGCTCATCTCTGTGACCACGTAGATGTCCTTTCCACTCGCCTGCGCAGCATCCACGCACGCATCAAGGCTGTCCTGCCCTGTGAAACCATGCACGATGACGGCATCCGCGCCGGCTTTGAATACCTGTTCACATATCAGGCGGTCGGTGTTCGGGATATCAGCGACTTTGAAATCTGCGATTATCGGCGCGTATTTCGCGAGATCTTTGACAATGCCAAGTCCTGTCGCAAGGACAAGCGGGTAGCCAACTTTTATTGCATCCACGTATTCGTGGACGTCCTGTGCGATCCTGAGTGCGCTTTCTTTGTCTGTAACATCAAGTGCGAGTATGAGTTTGGTGTTATTTTTCATTTGATTCTCCTGTTATGAGTAAGATGTTTTTATCCATAAATTCTTATCCCATCTTTTTCTACAAGGTCATTGAACAATGACTTAATCTAATCTTAGTATTAGTAACTCCAATTTTCATGACTCAACATTGAACGATTCAGCTCTTCTTTATAAGAATGCCATTGGGGAATGAATTTATCCATGCAGGCTACGAAACGGTCGTTGTGTTTGCGCTCTATTAGGTGTATCATTTCATGTACGATAATGTATTCAAGACAATGTTCCGACTTTTTTACTAATTCAAGATTTAACCAAATACGACGTTTTTCGATAGTGCAGGTGCCCCATTTTGTTTTCATTTTCCTGATACCCCAATCATTTACTTCTACCCCGATTTTATTTTGCCATTTGTTGATCAATGCCGGCACTTGATCTTTAAGTTGCTTACGATACCACTCTGTAAGCACTTTTTCTCGCTGCTTGCCAGTACTGCCAACTCTTACGTAAAGATCAATATAGGTCTTATTACGGATTTCCACTTTAGGAGCAGCGTTGTGATAAATGACATTCAATAGATAACGATTACCATTGTAATAATGGCTTTCACCTGATACAAATCTGCGTTGTGATTGACGCTCTTGAGCTTCAAATTTTAATTTCTGTTTTTTAATCCATGCCATTTTTGAGATGGCAAAAAGACGAACTGCCTCATCATCTATTTTCAGAGGTGATGCAATTCGAACCCTACCTTTAGGAGGGTATACTCCGAGATGAAGATTCTTAATATCCTTTCTTACTACATCTATTGAGATGTTGCCTACGGTAATTTTCTGCATACTAATATTCACTCTGATTTTTCACTAATTCAAAAATGCGATCTACTTCTTCATCATCTTGAATGTGATTTCTTATCGCATACTTCACTTCACGTTCTTTTATTTTATTGCCTCGCCATCCATCTTTTTTAGTGTGACAAATTTCATAATCTAAATCTATCGTAAGTTTTTCATCATGGCTTAAATTGTCAAATAAGGCTCTTTTGGCATTTGAATTTAGGCTTTTTGGATAGGAAGAAGATATAGCTGGGTTTTTCAATTTTTTGCATAACTCCACAATTTTAGCTAAATATTCTTCATAACCTTTGGCTTCTGCTTTTCGTTCTTTAATTAATTCATCCAGAAGAGTGGACATATTCTCGTAATATTTCGGATTAGTAGGGGTTTCATCGATTATCAACCTACGCATATTGTTTTCAATCGTTTCTGCTACAGCTTCTTTGTTTCGGGCTATGCCTTCCGGCAATGCATTTACAACATCTTCCCCTCGTTCTACAATCAACTCGATCAATGTCATGTCATCAAAAGCGGAAATCTTTTCGCTTTCTTCGGCACTGATATAGGTGTCTATCAAATGACGCATTGCAGGCTCGTATGCTTTTAGGTCAATATAATCACCGCTTGCCAGTTTTACCTCAGCCCGAACATTTTCATAATGCTTTACATCTTTTATTATCTGTTCAATTTCTTCTGGCGTATAACCTGCACCCCTCATTTCATTTGCGATGTCGGCATAAGCCCTTATCAGTGCTACTGTATGCTTATATAATGCAATACGCTTTTGTTCAGTTTCTTTTAAATCATCCTTGTTTTCAGGATTGCCACAAAAATAGCGTGTATAAGCCAACGTATCTTTTGGTGGTGCTACCGGCTCGCACAGTGCTTTGATCTTTTCCAGTGCATTGTCTAATCGTTCTTTGCCTTTTGCCAATCTGTCACTTAACAAGCCTTCTACATCTTCTTTTTCATATGCATCGAATGCTTCAGAAGTATAATCATCAATTGATTTTTCAAGGCTTTTGAAAAGGTCTTTGTAATCGATGACATAGCCATATTCCTTATCATCGCCATCTAAACGGTTTATCCGACAAATTGCCTGAAACAGTCCGTGATCTTGCATACTTTTGTCGATATAGAGGTAGGTAGCAGAAGGAGCGTCAAAACCAGTAAGAAGTTTATCCACTACAATAAGCAATTTCATCTGGGCAGGTTCTTCAACGAATTTCTTTTTTACTTCATCTTCAAATGTTTCCGGATCTTTATCATCCAGCATTTTGATGTAAACTTCGTATTTTTTCAATTTATCGGTAGGTGAGTCTTCACCTGTGCTTTCGCCTTTTATATCGTATACTGTGGGTGTGTATGAGGTGACGATTGCACATTTTTTTAAGCCGGAATTTAGAAACAGTTCATAATATTTACATGCCTCATAGATACTGCCTGACACCAACATTGCATTGCCCTCTCCGCTTTGCAATCGGTCTTTTGTTGCCATATCCAGTTGAATATCGGCTACTATTTTTTCCAATCTGGATTGTGAACTGAGGACACGCTTCATTGTCCCCCATTTCTTTTTTAGTCCGATTATGGCATAATCAGTCAATCCCCGTGTTTTTGCATCAAACCACTGGTCGATCTTTGTCTGGGAAGTGATATTCTGGTCAATATTTCGTGCTTCGTATCGCAAGTCAAGTATAACTTTGTCCTTTACCGCTTCATCGAACTTGTAGGTGTGGATGTATTTGCCAAATATTTCAATGCTTTTCTTTTTATCTTTTTTGAGCAGGGGCGTGCCTGTGAAACCTACAAATATGGCATTAGGCAAAATAAGGTTCATGGCTTCGTGGAGCTTTCCCGACTGGGTACGGTGGCACTCATCCACGAATACGTATATGTCGCCTTTTGCTTTGAATCTTTTTGGCAGGCTTCTTTTTATGTCTTCAATATATCCATCGTAATCGCTTTCTTCTTTATTGCCAAACTTGTGGATTAACGAGCATAGCAACCAAGGTGTTGTTGAATTTACTTTTTCGATAAGATCTTTCCCGCTTCTGGTGCGGATGATCTCTTCTGTGACACCTGAAAAGGTTTTTTCTATTTGCTTATCCAGCTCATCACGATCAGTTATGATGAGCACTCGGGAATCGTTGATATTCTCGCGTATCCATTTGGCAAGCCAGACCATGATCAGACTTTTACCACTACCCTGAGCATGCCAGATAATGCCGCCTTCGCGCTTTTGCAGGCTTTTCTGTGATGCTTTCACTGCACAATACTGATTGTGCCGGCAAATCTTTTTGGTGCCCCGGTCGTACACGATAAAATCATGCAGCAGTTCCAAAAACCGCTCCTTTTGACATAGCTGGATAATATGCCTATCAAGCAGGTTTTCGATATCGCTGTCTTCTTTCCACTTGAGGTAGTATTTTTCCTTTGTATCGATAACGCCATAACGGACACCTTCGGTATCGTTACCTGCCATTACCAGTTGAATGGTGGCAAAAAAGGAACGTATGAACGTTTGTTTTTGGTTGTCGAGGTTCTGGCGGATCCCTTCGGAAACTGATACAGTGCTGCGTTTAAGTTCCAATACACCAAGAGCGATGCCGTTGACATATAGCACCACATCAGGACGTTTGTTATTTTCACCTTCTACTGTGACCTCTTCGGCTATGGCGAAATCATTTTCAAGAGGATTTTCCCAGTCTATCAACCATATCGTCTGGGTATTTTCCCCCACATATTCCTTTATGTGTACGCCATAACGCAACAGGGAATACACTTCTTTGTTGATGTGGTACAGGTCTTTACTCTGATTGGTAGCTGCCTTGGTAAGCTCGTAAATGGCTTTGCCAATAAGAGTTTGGCTATAACCTTTTTTACTCAGGTATTTGCGCAAAATAGCCTCTTCTATATTGCTATTGTTCTCACGCTCTTCCCAGTTACCGAGATAATCATAATCCAGTTGTTTTTGGAATAGTTCTACCACACGGTTCTGTGTACGGCGTTCTCTTTGTCCTACTGTTGTCATAAATTATCCCTCTATAATTTTCCAGTGCCCACCCTTAGTCGAACCAATCCTTTCAAGTTTACCTTCGTCTTGTAACTTTTTGATGTTTCGTTCGATTGTACGTGTAGTTACGCCAATTATTTCTGCAAGTTCTGGAATAGTAATATTGCTATTTGCTTTAATTATCGTTAACAGT
Organism: Methanosarcinaceae archaeon; assembly: GCA_030611265.1. Classification (GTDB taxonomy): domain Archaea; phylum Halobacteriota; class Methanosarcinia; order Methanosarcinales; family Methanosarcinaceae; genus Methanovorans. Next base: position 6,473 of record JAUWQD010000027.1, read on the forward strand.
TTCACCGACATTTCTACCGACATTTCTACCGACATTTCATCTGGAACATCATAGATATTTAAGTTAAACTTAAGGATAAAATCAAAAAAATCATACATATATTTAGGCATTGCCAAACCAGTAATTCCAGTGGTGTCCATAAGTACACTCATGTTTTGTCCTCCTCTACCAACCACGTATTTCCAGTGAGGAGTTCTTGCATCATTCCCTGCTTTATCATGTAACCTTTTGCCAATTTGTTCATTGAATTAATTTTTGTTGAGCGATTTCAACTGCTTTGTGCAATTTTTCTTGCAATAGTATTTTCGGTGGTAGTACAGTAAGGTATTCTGCCACTCGTATGTTGCTTTTGTGTAATTGCATAAGTTCAATATGTTCTTCATTTTTGCCCGCACACAGGATTAAGCCAATGGGTGTATTTTCACCTTCTACTTGCTCATATTTTTCTAAATAATGCAAATACAACTCCATTTGCCCTTTAAAGCCTGCTTCAAAATCGCCAATTTTTAAATCGATCGCTACCAAACACTTTAATCGGCGGTGATAAAATAGCAGGTCAATGTAATAATCCAGGTTATCTATCGTAATGCGTTTTTGACGAGCTAAAAAGGCAAAGTCGCTGCCCAATTCCGTGATAAAGCGCTGTAACTCTACAATAATGGAAGTTTCCAAATCTTTTTCAGAGTAACTATCTTTTAAGCCCAAAAAATCAAGAAAATAGGGATCTCTGAATACCAGGTCAGGATTGAGTTTTTGCTCATTTTTCAACAATTCCAAATCATTTTGGATGGTTTTTTCAGGATTTTTACTGAGGGCAGTTCGCTCGTAAAGCATGGATTGGATGCGTTCCCTGAATGCACGAAAACTCCATTTTTCCAATTTACACATTTCAATGTAAAATTCACGTTTCAATGAGTCGTCCATAAACATAACCAGACGCAAATGTGACCAGCTCAATTCTCTACACAGTGTGTATACAATTTGCTCATCTGGAAATGCTTGCGCAAATTGCATGCACTGCCTGAGATGTTTTTCACCCCAGCCATTGCCATACTCTTGTGTTAAATGTCGTGACAGTGTAGGGATAATCTGTTTTCCGTATTCTGCCCTTTGATTTTGCAGTACATCATCATTAATCCTTTTGCCAATTTGCCAATAAAGCACACTCATTGTTGTATTTACAGATACAGCAATTTGTTGTTTACCCTGCTCAATAAGTTGCTTTACTGCTAAAAGCAACTGGGTATCTTCTGTTACTTTATTCATAACAACCTCGTCTTGCCTGTAAGTAATTCCTGCATCATGCCCTGCTTGATGGTTTTATATTTAGCTTGTTTTTGCTCCAATGCTTCTATCTCGGTGTCCATGTCGCTGAGTATTTTGGCGATGGCTTGTTGTTCTTTTTTCTTTGAAGGAATGGATATTTCAAAAGAATGAACATCATTTCTATTTAGTGTCGGCACACCTGAACCAGTGCCAAATCTTTCAAGTTTTGTTTTGAGGTATAGATAAAAAATAAACTTTGGGTCATTGCCTTTAAAATCAGTCACCCATAATGAAGTATTATGTGGCCAATAATCCTCCTCAACAAATGTAACTTTTCCAATCGTTCCAGACCTACCTGTCACTACACCGGGTGCTTTTAGCTTATATGCACAATGATAATTAACGATTCCATTTGAATAAACAACAGGATATTCACCTTTTTTAAGTTCATTATTTGGTAAATCAAAACCTCTTTGAAGTGGAGCAATATTTTCAATTTTCTTCATAATCCACTCCCCACCAAACCCCGGCAGGCGTTTCTCACCTGTAAGTAGTTGCTGCATGGCACCTTGCTTTATATTGCGCTTTTTGGTGATGAGTTGCCCCAATGCGGTGATGAGTGCATCCACATCGGTTAGGGCGGAGGCGATGGCTTGTTGTTCAGGGAGGGGAGGAATCGGAAGCTGGAGCTTACCAATATTTGTTTTACTAATGCCACTTACTTTGGTTCCCACCGAATAGAAATAGAATTGGCTTTTGATATCTCGGCTTTGAAAACAATATCTTTTATACCCATTGTCCAAAACCCCCTCTTTGCTTTTCGCAACGATTGTGTGTAATCCTGAAATGTAAGTAATATCTTCATTATTGACTACTACAATGTGCTTACTTGTTCCCTCATCATCTTCGGATGCATCAACAAAGACAACATCACCATTATGCAATCGTGATTTTGGTGAAATGCGCTTCAATGGAATATTGAGCTTAGGAATATCGGGATACTCCGCTCGAACATCAATAAACGATTTGGTTGATTTATGGATGTCACCGTAGTGCAAATAGCAATGGCCATCGGAGGACAACTGATCTCTTGAGGCAGAATAACCACCACCAAACGTGAAGATGTCTCCAAGAGTCTCAACCGCCCAATCCTCTGGAATTACCCCCACCTCCGTTTGCTTATATCCTGCCTTCACTTCACTCATTACAACCTCCCATCATTCATCCAACATTAATTTTTTTGGAGATTTTTTTAAGCTTTTTTAACTGGTCTCGTTCAACATCGTTGATGTTTTCGCCTAGCGTGCGTAAATCTTTACGCAATGTCTTTGCATTATCACTGGTTATCACTTTTTTGCCGGTTTTAGCTTCAATATCATTGCGCGCATTACCAGCCACGCTTCCGCCTTCACGGGCCACGATTTTGTTCTCCTCCAAATTATGTGGCTCTCGTTTTTCAGAAATTTCCGTTGTCGCGGTTTCTGCCAGCATGTTCAAAACCAATTCCAAGTTGGTCATATTATCACGCAAATTTTCTTTCTTAAGATTTTTATGAGTCTTGTATTCTTTGGTCGCCATCCCAGTCCACGCCTTGGTAATCTCATCCGTCAAAATGGCAAACTCCAATCCTTCTTTAACTCCTCGCTTTTCCCATTCATCAGTCAAAGCTTTGCGAATTTCAATACTTTTGAGGCGCTGATTGATCCATTCCGAGCTATAACCTTTTTGCAGATAAGTTTTAAGTGCACGATCAATCGCCAATTCCGGGTCGGCAGTTTCTTCCAGTCTTTCATACCCGACACGAGCAAGCCACAGTTTGAACGGCTCAGCGTTTGGGGAGGGAATTGACTGGATAAGACGGAGCATGGTTTCAGTATCTGCAACATCAGTGAGACGCATTTTACCGTCTTTAGCAATCATTTTCAAACCGTTACATTTTGTAACGCTTTCATTTGCCCCCTCATCAATCAAACGTTTTTTGAGTCCCCGCCAATAAACTTGAGGATTATTGCTATTCGTTAGAACCGCTACTACATCAACAACAGCAAAATACCAAAGTTCCTTTTCCTCATCCCAATGGCGACGTATCTGCGTGCCTTCAAAAATTGCGATGGCTTCATTTTTTGCTTGTTTTTTCATAATTGCCCCTTGTTAATTGAATGAAAATCCCCATTATCAATAGCATTCAAGTCCATTCAAACCCCATTTTATCCAGATGCCCGTTCACCTTCATCTCCAGTTCATCCACTTGTGCATTCAAGTCAGGCATTGGCAAAGCATAGCGTTCCGCCAGTTCCTTAATGCGCCTCGTAAGACGCTGGGAAATACGCTCCAACTCAGACGTAACATCCTGACTAATGGCAGCCATCCATTTATCGTCCACAACAAGTATTTTTATCTCGTCCTCATTAAGCGTTTTGTACTTTCCAATTACCAGTTTATCCAGTGATTTTTGGGCATCTTTGATCTTCTTCCTGGCACTTGCTTCCTCTTTGATCAATTTCAAATATGCCTCTAACACTTCCCTCTCCTCAACAGAATCGGCATCGTTCTTGATCACCTTGATACACTTTTGCACATTGCTTTTACTGATCTTGCCCTTGTCCGTTTTCACTTCCTCAAGCAAACCATCTTCACCGCTATGCTCCTCGCCCATCTCTTCAATCCGGCGGCTAACATCATCACGTTCAACCTCCAATTGCTCTATCTCTTTTTTCTCGGCTGTAAAATAACGATCAATAACATATTGCTTGGGCAACAGTTCGCTATCCCATTCATCCTTCTTTCCATTGACCTGGGATAATTCAGCCTTCCAGCCATCAGCAGATATCAGGTAAACATCATCCTGCATAGTATCCATCCAGTAGGTCATAAGATGCTGATAAATATCATACTGGTCAATCAGGTCTTTATCTGCAAATGATGTGAGTATATCCTCAGACAACTTGAAAATCACATCTTTTGGCTTAGCATCCTTATCCAGACTTTTCAGCACAGGTATCCACTTAGCTTTCCACAAATCAAAAGCCGAATCAATACTTTCAGTATATCCCGTAAATTCAGGATGTGAAAAGATCGTATGTTTGATCTCATCCTGTGCAATTTTCAACTCAACATACCCTTCCCGTGAATCTGTGCTAAACAATGCATCCTTAAGCGTTGGATACACATCCCAGTAATTCCCCAAATCCTCAATATCCTGCTTTGGAATACCACCCCTCAAATGAGCCTCAATATCCTGAATATCCTCAGCTTCCTGACTATCGATATAACGGGGAATGTTCAGGTTATACTCGTTCCTCTCAATCTCCTCCACAGCCACCATACGGGAATACTTGGGAACTTCAGTTTGCTTATTAAATACATCCACAATACTATGAATATCCTGCTCCCTCAAGCGGTTTTTATTGCCATCCTTCACAAAACCCTTGCTGGCATCCACCATAAAGATACCTTTTCGACCATCAGCATACTCTTTATCGATAACAATGATACAAGCAGGAATGCCAGTACCATAAAAAAGATTTGCAGGCAACCCGATAATACCCTTTATAACACCTCTTCGGATCAGGTTCGTGCGTATATCCGCCTCGGCATTTCCACGAAACAGCACGCCATGAGGCAAAATAATCGCACCCTTGCCTTTGTTTTTAAGTGAACGGATAAGATGCAACATAAAAGCATAATCGCCATTCTTGGCTGGCGGTATGCCAGCTTTGAAACGTTCATATAAATCGTTTTTAGGGTCAAAACCACTGCCCCAAGCCTTTGTAGAAAAGGGAGGATTGGCAACTGCAAAATCAAAGGTCTTTAGAGTTCCGTCCGGATTCTTGAAATGAGGTGTTGAAAGAGTATTATCATTCCATATATCAGCCGTCGGATTATTATGCAAGATCATATTCATTTTAGCCAAAGCAGTCGTGGCATTATCCATCTCCTGTCCATAAATGGTAACACCTTGATGCGTTTCATCAGCAGCTTTTAGCAATAATGACCCACTACCACAGGTAGGATCATAAATAGTCTGAGTCTGGCTTTTGGCTTGATCAATGCCAATTACCCTTGCCATTATTCGCGACACCTCAGCCGGCGTATAAAATTGTCCTTTGCTCTTACCTGATTCAGTCGCAAAATGACGCATAAGATATTCATAGGCATCGCCTAAAATATCGTCACCTTCGGCTTTGTTCTTACTAAAATCAAGGCTTTCATTTTGAAATATGCCCACGAGATTGGAAAGTCGATCAACCATCTCCTTTCCTTTGCCAAGCTTGTCTGAGTCATCGAAATCAGCTACATCGATTACACCCTTCAAGTCGTTAGCTTTTGCCAGTTCTGCTATGATTGTATTGATACCCTCGCCAATACCTTTTTTACCTTTCAGCGAAACCATATCCTGAAAACTTCCACCTTCAGGAACTTCAATTAAGGCATCCTTTTTGCCGGCATATTTATCCGATACATATTTTACAAACAATAATACTAATACATAATCTTTGTATTGGGAGGCATCCATTCCGCCCCTCAACTCGTCACAACTTTTCCAGAGAGAGCTGTATAATTCACTTTTTTTAATTGCCATTTTTAATTCCTTTAGAGGCTGTCTAACAATTGCTGTGGACGATAAAATAAAACCTTATTTATTGATTTAAAGCCATATTTGTCCTTCTTTCATCTGTGATTTTGGATTGTTGGACAGCCTCTTTACTATGTAAAATCATGAATCATATTTAAAAATTCGGTTTTGCTGAAGCGGTGAATCCTTTAGAGTTGATACCGTTTCAAGTTAAAAAGTCAACGTTTTCCACAAGGGCATTGTGACATGATGAGATATCACGATACCATGTGATTTGTGAAGCAACTTGCTGCACAAATGCTTAATCAAGACATGCGAGAAAGAATAAATTACCTTACTCCCCCAACCGACTCCGCGCAGCCGCCACAATTATCGGAAGCGTAATAGTAGCATCAGCATACACCGTTACCGAGCGAGCCTCTTCCCCGACCTTGCCCCATGAACGTGCCTCATCAAGAGTCGCACCACTCAAACCGCCGGTCTCGGGAGTACCCATTGTCAACTGTATCGCATAATCGAAATCGTTCGGGGTAACAAGCATTGACTGGAAAATATAATTCTTGGGAACCTCGCCGCAGGCGGCGCATTCCACTGCCACCAACCCCAAAATCCACAACCCAAACATGCAATTCTCATATCTGCAAATACGACAACGCTTGAAACCGTTTTGCATTTCAGATTCCGGATGTAGGAACGTGCCGCACTGCGCGCGTGTAGTCGCGTCGTTTTTCGCATCTGTCTTGACTCTTTTCATCTAGCGACATTGTAGGTTGACTCGACACTAGTATCGATGATTTCTATCGAAGTCATCTATCGATGATTTCTATCGAAGTCACCTATCAAATATTAGAAGGTATTTTCGACTTTTCCGACAGTTTCTTCAATACGATCGCTCGACCATATAGTCGGCGATTGCCAGAAGCACATCTTTTGCTTCGGAATCATCCAGAATATCCAATTTCGCCTTACCCTGCTGTATATATGACATTGCAAGATCACTTGCATAACCGATAGAACCTGAATCTTCCAGTATTTTGACAGCCTCATCGATCTGTGAAGTCGTAGCACTGCCGCTTCCGAATATGTCTAAATTTACACCATGATCCTGTGCATGAATGGCAATAACGGTCTTCTTGCCTTCCATAAGATCACTGCCACGCACTTTCCCGAGAACATCCTCCGGGGTTATCAGGTCAAGCACATCATCATAAATCTGGAAACCAATACCGATCAAACGTCCATACTCGTATAATGCCTCTGCAACCTCATCTGATGCACCGCCAAGCAATGCACCGATCTCTGCGGATGCTGCATAGAGGACAGATGTCTTCTTCCCGACCATCTCAAGGTATTCCTCTTCCTCAACATCATCCCGATTCTCAAAATCAATATCCATCCATTGCCCTTCACATATTTCAGTACATGTTCTGGACAAAAGTTCAATGGACTTGACAATACGTACAGGATCAGCCTTCATGCGCGAAAGAATCTCAAAAGACTTTGAGTATAACGTATCACCTGCAAGAATGGCACCTGCCTTACTCCATTTTACATGAACTGCAGGCATGCCACGGCGAATCTCATCCCTATCCATAATGTCATCATGAATCAATGTGAAATTATGAACAAGTTCCACAGCAACGGCTGCCGGCAATACAGCATCGACATCTGAGCCTACAGCCTCAGCCGCAAGGATCACAGTAGCAGGACGCAGGCGTTTACCGCCGGCATCAGGCAAATACCGTGAAGCCTTGTAGAGTTCTTCAGGGTGAGTGATGGGGAGCAACTCCCCTATAGCCTTATCAACATGCACACTTCGTTTTTTAATTTCATCAATTACATTCATGTTAGATCACGATCGGATTGATATATATTTGAGATTATATTCTATATTATTCTTCTATATATAACTCTTCACCATTCCGTAGCAGATGTAAAGTGTCACCCAGCTCATATCCAGCATCTTCTGCCATCTCAATGTATGAAGCGTGCATCGCAATAAATCCATGGGCAGGAATTACATGCTCAGGATTGATCAACCGCAGGAGTTCCCAGTGGTCTTCACGATATGCATGACCGGATACATGTACATTATCATAGATCCTTGCCCCGCGCATTCGAAGTTTTGTCTCCAGAGCATAGCGGTTTGCCTGTGTCATCGGAGTTGGGATTACATTTGCAGAGAAAATGATACGGTCACCTGACTCTATCTCATATGCAGTCTCACCTTTTGCGATCCTGCCAAGTATTGCACCGGGCTCACCCTGATGACCTGTAACAATGGGCAGGTATTTTTCCTTACCTTCATTCATGATCTTCTTGAATGCCCTATCGATCTCATTTCGTTTTCCGTAAATTTCGATGTTTTTGGGTAATTTAATATATCCAAGTTTACTGGCAGTCACCACATATTTGTCCATTGAACGTCCCATCAGAACAGGGATACGACCCATCTCTTCTGCTGCCTGAATGATCGAATTGATACGTGCGATGTGTGATGCAAAAGTGGTAATGATCATACCAACATCAGATTCTTCTGTGCCAAGTAATACATCACGAACCATATCGTGTGCAATTTTCTCTGATGGTGTCTTGCCTGCACGACCTGCATTGGTACTTTCCGTGATCATAGCGATCACACCTTCCTGACCAAGTTCCCTCAGACGATCAAAGTCCGGTGCCTCACCAATTGTGGGAGTCCGGTCAAGTTTGAAATCACATGCATACAAAATAGCACCTGCCGGTGTGTGTATCGCGGCAAAGACCGAATCAATTATACTGTGCTGTACCCTGATAAATTCGATCGATACATCTTCTGTGACCTGGTAGATCCCGCCTGCGTTCAGCGTGATGATCTTATTCTTGGCACTAAATTTGCGCTCAGATGCGATCTGCTGTTTTACAAGAGCAGCGGTATAAGGAGTACCAAGGATCGGGGCATCATACCTGTGCGCCAACTTTGGTATTGCACCAATGTGATCAAGGTGTCCATGTGTACACACGATTGCACGCACAGTACCATCGATCTGTTTCATGATAGTATCGTCAGGGATCGCACCCATCTCGATCAATTCAAGAGAATGCATCTTGTCAATCTCAACGTCTTCATGTATCTGTACACGGTCTAATCTGAGACCCATATCAAGGATAATAATATCCTCATCAACTCTTACAGCAGTCATGTTGCGGCCCATTTCATTATATCCGCCAACTGCAATTATTCCTATTTCTGTCATTAATTAACCTCTTAATAAATTTCTAATTCTAACTATGCTTCCAATTTAAATTCCAATTCCAATTCAAAATCTAATCTAATCTAATTTTAGTTCTAATCCCTTACTTTTTTCTTACTTGTTTTCTGTTCAATCCTTTGAACATATGACTGTGAATTTTGTGATTTTCTCTGTGATGAATGTTGAACTCATACAACGCTTGAACGTACAGCAAGATCCTTTACATCAAACCCGCGTTGTGTCAGGTATTCAAGTGTCCAACCTGTTATTACAGCCGGAGTTGTTCGCAATTTGTCAATATTGCTACATCCACAAAGGAACATTGTTACTTTCAATTCATTCAACATACTCGTCAAGACGTTGACGACTTCATCTTTGCCTTTCATTGCAGGCCCTACAAATGGCAGTGCCGCACTTGCAACATCCGCCCCGACAGCAATTGATTTTGCTATGTCAAGACCTGTCCTGACACCACCGGTACCAATGACTGGAAGTGATCTACTGCATTCAACAATACTTGCTACGGTAGGAATTCCAAAGTCCCAGAACAACTCTCCGAGAAGTTCCGACAAAATATCATTTCGAGCACTTGCCCGGTAAACCTCAACACCTGACCAACTTGTACCACCTACACCGCCAACATCAATTGCTGACACGCCAGCCTTTTTCAAAAGCAGGGCATCCTCATTTGATATTCCCCCACCTGTTTCTTTGACGATAACAGGTATTTTCATGGAACATATCTCTTTAATTGCATCAAGTGTGCCTGATGCATCCCGATCCCCTTCCGGCTGGACAGCCTCCTGAAGGAAATTCAGGTGCACTGCCATTGCATCGGCATCGATCATCTCTACCATTTTCTCAATACCTTCAATGCCATATTCCTTGATCTGTGCGGCACCTACATTACCATAGATAAATGCATTTGGTGCCTCATCGCGAACCACCCTGAATGAATCTTCCTGTTTCGGGTCCTCGATCGCCGCCCTCTGACTTCCTACACCCATTCCGATACCGACCTCTTCGGCTGCCTTTGCAAGCGATGCATTTATGCCCACAGTGTCAGGATGTCCTCCCGTAATGGATGCGATCATAAACGGTGCATTCAGACGTTTGCCCATAAAATCAACAGATATATCTATTGCATCCATACTGACTTCAGGCATTGCACGGTGCACCAGAATTACATCATCAAACCCTGCACTGACATTCCGGGACTCTACCGGACTTGTTGCACATATATTCAGATGCTCTATCTTTCTTTGAGATGTGGTCATTATCGATCCTCCCTGATGTAATTATTCATAATTCAAATTCTAACTATAATTCAAACTATAATTCTAACTATAATTCTAATTACATACTTGTTATTTTGTTATCGCGGTTCCGATGTCATCACCGCCTAGAAACCTTGAGACGTTACCGGACTTTCCTGCGTTGAATATGTACGAAGTGATACTTGATGTTTCGCAAAGTTTTAACAGTTCACCAACCTTTCCGAGCATCCCGCCGGTAACATCAGTACTTTCCGACGCACCAATGTATTTTTTAATATCCTTGAAATTCGAGGATGTGATCGTTGGGATCGTGTCACCTTTGTCATCAAGAACACCGTCTTTAGCGCTTCCAATACCAATCCTTGCGCTACCGAGTTGCACTGCAAGATAAGGAACTATCTGGTCGCCCGATAGGACGGATGTCCCGAGTTTTGTATCCATCACTACATCACCGTGCAGCACAGGTACAAAACCATTGTCAAGCATCAGATGAATATTGTCAAGAAACATCTGTGAGATCCTGCCATTTTCAGACACGGTGCTGCCCATCGGGTGCACTCCAACAGCATCTACTCCTGCATTTTTCAGGGATTCCACGACAATACGGTTGAGCGTTTTCACGGATTCATGTGTGATAAGCGCACCTTTGGCATCGAACTTCTCGGTAAGTGCGTACTTCTTTGCTTGCGGATGTCCGAATGAACCCGCACCGTGAACAATAATCAACCTGTCCTTATGTTTTGATATCTCGCCTGCGATCCGCTCGATCTCATCATAATTTGCAGCGCCATCATTTGCATCCTTATCTGTGATTATGCTGCCGCCGATCTTTAAAATTGTTACATTTGTGATATCATCTGATGCATTCATGAATTTGACTCCATTATGATACCATGTTCTGTTGCTTTTGTGATGATCGAACTTCCGCCTGCTGCATCAATTGCACCGGCAACAGCCTCTGTTTTGGCTTTATCCATCAGTGCTACCATGCAGCCACCGCCACCGGCACCTGTAATCTTCGCGCCAAATGCTCCACTGTTGCGTGCCGCATAGACGAGTGACGACAGTTCAATACTGCCAACACCAACCGAATCAAGCAGTCCATGGTTTATGTTCATCAAATTTCCTACTGATGCGTAATCACTGTTGTTCACAAGTTCTTCACCAATTTCTGACATACTGCCTATTGCTGATAGAACCGGACCTATGATCTGTGGATAACTTTCCCGTAGTTTTGCGACATTTGCAACAAGTTCTTTTGTGGAAGAGAACACGTTCGTGTTGCCGATCACGATCCCGCAATCGATGTTTTTCAGTTTCTTTCGCTGTGGAATCATAACCACACCGCCCATTGTGCTGACATAAGTATCAGTAGGACTCGCAGCACCCTGAACTTGAATTTCTACCTCATGCCCGAGTTTTGCAATCTCTTCAAGGGTCAAATTGCAATCAAACATCTGGTTCAATGCCGCAATCGTTGCAACCGTTACAGCAGCCGAGGAGCCTACACCGGAACCAACAGGAATATCGGAATCGATCTTGATGCTGACACCTTCGATCAATGCAAACTCCCTCATGCGCTCGATAACTGCTGAAACATAAGGATGGATCTCAAGATCAATGCCGGTCTTACCAAGAACCGACTCTATACTGATACTTGCAGATTCGTCAAGTTCAACCTGCACACGGGTCCGAAGGTCAACTGCACAGCATATGGCATTTTCACCATAGACCACCGCATGTTCACCAAATAGGTATATCTTCCCTGGTGCAGAACAAGTTATCATTAACAATTACTCCTTTGAATCACTTGTTACAAACAAACATTACCCACTATTGATCAATATCACTCTACAATGATCGCAGCATACCCAACAACAGCAGACATGTCTCCAGTTACATCACCACTTGTTGCATACTTCAGAAGAGATTGCTTTTTTGCACCAAGAGCACCTGCCGCAGTAAGCATTGCCGCGATCGGACCATAACCACATGCCGAAATATTCTTCTCAGCACGTCGCCTGTAAAATTCAGGAACGTCCATATCCAGAATTGCTTCAATGAGATGCTGGTCTACATCGCGGGCAATATCAGCAGGTTGATAGTGGGTAAAATCACTTGATGCGATTATCACTACTTTTTTACCGCTTTCCGATACTGCGCGGGCGATTTCATTGCCCACTTCTACTGCGGTCTCTTCATCCTGCAATCCCATACATATTGGCAATATCTTGAAATCGTTTCCGAACCGATGCTGCAAAAACGGCAACTGGACTTCAATGGAATGCTCATAGTTGTGAGCAAGTTCATCAAAATCCACAATACTGCCTGCAAGTGATCTTGCAAGTTCAATATCAGTCTCAACTTCTCCAAGCGGCGTTGACCACGTGTCTTGTGATACCGACACCAAAGATCCCAAACCTGTGTGGTTTGGTCCCAGTATTATGTAAGTGTCTGCCTTTGGAAGTACTGCGTATGCTTGTGCTGCTACCGATCCCGAATAAATATATCCGGCATGCGGTACAACAGCACCGATCACATTATGCTGTGATGTATCAATACCACTAAAGCACCTGTTGACCTCTTTTTTAAGGGCCTTTTGGCTTAGCGGATAGAATTGTCCTGCAACTGTTGGTTGTCTCATACTACTGATCACTCCATAATAGATATGGGAATCTGTAATATATGTAGTATGCTACCTACAATCACTTGTAGATATTATCCTACAATTATAATTTTAATTACAATTTTGATTTAATTATAATATGACCTTACAATCCAGGCTCGAAGTCTGTGACTTCATAGTTGAACGGAATGTCGTTCGCCTTTGCAACACCTCTTGCAAGTAACCAATATACAAGAGACAGTGCCTTCCTACCTTTGTTGTTTGTAGGAATTACCATATCCACATTAGATGTCATGTTGTTGGTATCACAAAGTCCGACCACAGGAACACCTATGTTCACGGATTCCTTGATGACCTGTGCATCACCTGTTGGATCAGTCACAACAATAACATCCGGCTCATAGAATCCTTCCAGAATCGGATTTGTAAGTTTACCCGGAATGAATCTTCCAACCATCGCTTTTGCACCGATCGTTTTTGCGAACATCTTTGCAGGATACTGGCCATATTGGCGTGCAGATACTACAAGGATCTTGGACGGGTCGTATTTGGAAAGGAAATCTGCAGCAAGCCTGATACGCTCATCTGTTGACTGGATGTCAAGAACATATAACCCATCAGTTCGAACACGATACACAAATCTCATCATGTTATGTGTTTTCTGCTGCGTACCGATATGGATTCCTGCTGCAAGGTATTCATCAATAGGAACAAGTGATGTTGATTCTTTTACTTCCGCATTAACATCTGAATTTTCCACGCTTTCTTCCACATTTTCTTCTACAACTTCATCTGTAATCTCCATAAATTCACCTCAATTATATGTTATCTCTTTTGACCGTAATCGGAATTACATCCTGATCCAGTTCTTCCATTGCAAGGTGCAATGAATCGGTGGATTCATCATCTATCAAAACGGGTGCACCCATTGAGATCTGAAGTGATCTTGCACCAACGATCCTCGCACGCTCATATCTGGTATAAACTTGTTTACTCAATTAATCACCCTAAATTATAATTTCCGTTAAAACTGTATGTAAAAATGAATAAGGCTCAACGATATGACCCTAACGAATCAATCCGGCCCAGTTATACTATTATTGTAATTTTTGTTAATACAATATTTAAATGTTTTATTTCGGAATCCCTCCGAAATGTGGTCGTCATTCTATTCAAATGTAAGTTATGTGAATTATCGGTAGGTACCAGCATTCCTGCAAAAAGCAGGAATGGGGCCGCTGAGATTTGAACTCAGGTACCGGCGTTATTCGCATTGGATGATGTGTCGCCCAATGTCCCGAACGCCGAAGGATGGTCCAGGCTACCCTACGGTCCCTTTACTGGTATGGTGCTACTACATCAACCAATTCTACATGAGCCAGGAATATTCTCCTGCAACAATATCTTGAAAGACCTAAGTCATCCATTACTGTTGCGGAGTCCTCGCCCTCACTGGTGCGTTTCTTGAATTCTTCCCAATTACTGGAAATTACCTTGCCACAGGTGAAACATCGAACTGGAATCATATTTTAAGATCCTACCTGTAAGATTTCTGGAATCTTGCACGTGCACCTGGTCCGCCGAATTTCTTTGTTTCCTTTTGTCTGGAATCATTGACAATTAAATTGCGGTCATATTCTGCAAAAGCATCACGAATCTCGGTATCATTGGTCCAGTCAACAATTCCTCTTGCAATTGCAGTCCTTACTGCATTTGCCTGACCTATGATTCCGCCTCCGCTAACCTTTACATTAATATCTATACCGGATACAACTTTTTCTCCTGCCAGCATAAGCGGCTCAAGTATCTTGAGTTTCGCAAATTCCGGGTCGTATATCTCGATTGGTTTTTTGTTTATCCGTGTCCTGCCTGTGCCTTTTGTGATCGTTGCACGGGCAATTGCGGTTTTATTCTTACCTGATGAATTGATAATTTTGGTAGCCATGGATAATCCTCCTTAGAATTTTGCACCTAAGTGTGTGCTTATATCCCCGAGTCTGACGTACTTGTTGGAACTTAATCGGTTCATGTTTGCATTTTCAACCGTGATAAGTTCTGCATCCTTTAGATCTGATGGAATACCCACATGGATCTTTAGTCGTGCCATTGCTTCCTTGCCCCTTAATCGTTTGTATGGAAGCATACCCCGTACAGTTCTCTTTAGGATCCTGTCAGGTCTTCTTGGGAAGTAAGGACCGAATTCACGTGTACCCATTTCCCTTATTTCTGTGTATTCTTCAAATGTAGAAACCTTTGAACCGGAAATAACTGCTTTTTCTGCATTTACGATCCCGATCTCTTCTCCTGCCAACAAACGTTTTGCAACTGTACTTGCAAGCCGTCCCATAATGAGTCCATTTGCATCAATAACCGTCATTTTTAACACCTATTGTAAAATCCTTATTCCAGACCCACTCGGAATTTCATCGAGTATCTGTTCGATGGTCAGGCATTTGCCTCCGACATCGGTTATCTTTTCTGCTGCCACACCACTAAATCCGAGTGCTACAACAGTTACTGCATGACCAAGTGCTCCTGCACCAAGAACCTTACCAGCCACAATGACCACTTCGTTCTCGGTTGAGTGCCTGTTGATGGTACTCATATTCACTGAATCATATTGCCTGCTTGGCTTTTCGAGCCTTGTCGCAATGTTTTTCCAAATCGGCGCGTCATTTGCACGCGATGCATCCTTTAACACCGAAATTAAAGCAGGGATTCTAGGATTAGTCTTCCTTGTTATCTTTTGTTGAGATTTTCTACTCATTTATGCTCCTCCGCAAGATTGTATTATAATGTATCTTACTCACGCAATTTCTGCGTTCGAACATCCATTTAATATGAATTATAAGAACATACAATTATACTAAACTTAAACTAACGTAAAGCGAATCTTTGAATAACATTACTAGTACATAAAGATTATGCGCATGTAGGTTTTGTGTTGAGAATCGCTATGGTGTAAAATGTAATGATTGTGTTTGTAAAGTTGGGGGTATGAAGCGACTTATACACGAATCGGTCAAGTTTTGTAATTGCAATTCGTCATTTACCACCCTTTAGAAAAGCGTGGCATAAGAGAGACAGTCAACATTTGTATATTTATTCGATTATTCATACATTTATTTCTCTTTTCAAACGCAAAAGTGTCAATTAAAGAATCATTAATTGCATTCACAGCAAATAATTGCACCAATGGAAAGGTTTTGGTCATTTGCTTTTAGAGAAATAATTTTTATAACTATCATATCCAATGTAAATAAACGCTGCACCACTTAAAGCCATTATTTCCCTACTATTTATAAAAAAAGTAGTATTTGCAGTTATACCATATAAAATAAGATTTACCCCATATACAAAAAGTGGTCCAATAAGAAAAATCGGAATTCCAGTCAATATTGTAGGGGCTTGTTTATTTTTTAAACAATAAAATAAAATCAAAAATAACCCAGAAATGATATTTACTGCTGTTAAATCAAACATTATAAATCCCGAGGCCCTTTTTCTTCTTTATTTTTCTCTTCGGCCAATATTGCGCCAAGAATGCCCCCAATTATCGCTCCAGTCGGCCCCCCCAATGCAGCGCCTAATAATCCGCCACCAATAAGCCCGGCAGCAACTCTATCATCTTCCTCTGATTCTCTATTAGTCATATATTTATTTCCACTTTTAGCCCTATATATTTTGTGTTGCAAACTTACCAAGCATGAACCCCATTTTGCCCGTCAACATGTAACAATACTCAATACTTGCACAAGTAAATATTATTATTTAACTCATAATATACATAGTTTCGGTATTCACGTTTTTATGTAAAAAATAACTAATGTGTAGAAAGTAAAAATCTCGAACATAAAATCAGGGCACAACCCCACTTTTGACACAAAGCTGCACATGCACTCATCAATCACTTTTATGCACACACCCATATATCCAGTCCAGATAATCCCCATCACCCTCGATCTCCCATGAGATCACACACGGCAGGTCGTAACTATGAATTGACCGCACCATGTCGCGAATCTCATCGAACTTATCCGATGTTGTCTTGACAAACATGGCGATCTCCGAATCATCTTCAACTTTTCCATCCCACACATACACTGAATTGATAGGATGCATATTTACACATGCTGCGAGATTATTCGATACAAGTGCATGTGCAATCTTTTTTGCTTCATCTACATCCCCTGCAGTTATATATACAACAATGAACATTATAAACACCATATTCTTGATTGAAGTGATTTTATATTAAACTTGTACTTAAATTGAATTTCATCAATGAGCCACTTGACTCATATTATCAACACGGAGAATTCATTTGAACAGCACAACCATTGCATTGACAGTATTTCTTTTGTACTGGGCAATAGTCTCAATACTTAGCAAACGCGGCATACTTGAAAAATATAACATAAGCACATACGGCCCCGTGCTTATGATACGAACCCAACGTGGGCAAGATCTTCTAAACACACTGGCAAGACCAAAGAGATTTTGGAGATTATTCGCAACCATTGGCATCCCATTAATGTTTATAGGCATGGCTGCGATGTTCCTGATAATAATACTCTCCGATATAGCCCTTATTTCATCATTTCAAAATAATGCGATGCCGGAACCTGGTAAATTCAATGAACCACGAAATCTATTGTTAATTCCAGGAGTCAATGAATTCATCCCATTCACATGGGGACTCATTGCACTTATCGTCACACTCGTTGTCCATGAATTTGCACATGCAATACTATGTAGAGTTGAGGATATACGTGTAAAATCAATGGGATTGCTGGTTGCCATCGTACCGATCGGAGGATTCGCAGAACCCGATGAAGAAGAACTATTCGGAATCAGCAAAGAAGAAAATGAATATGGAGAAATAGTAACCACCATTAATCCAGATAAAGTAGCAACACGTCATCAGCGCACACGAATACTGACAGCAGGCGTAATGGCAAACTTTGTAGTTGCATTTGTAGCATTCCTATTATTCTTTGGTCCGGTTTTGGGAGCTATTGAACCACTTAGTGATACAATGATCGTTAATGTCACATCAGGTTCACCTGCGTTTGAAGCAGGAATACGAGAAGGAATGGTGATCACCGGAATTGATGACATATCCGTTCAAAATGCTCATGACGTTATATTATACACCAGCACACTCGAACCGGGTTCAATTGTAAAAGTACATGCTGCAAAAGACAGGGTTATTTCGACCTATGATATTAAAGTTGGTGATAAAGTAGAAGAAGACATTATCGGCGTATATGTAAGAGGCGTCGTTGAAGATTCACCTGCACAAGCGGCAGGTTTTGAAGAAGGTATGTATATGTTAAGTCTCGACAATACATCAATGCACTCTTCAGAAGAGTTTATCCTATTCATGAATTCCACACAGGCAGGCCAGACAATACATGTTGAGGTACTGCCGGCAAACCAGACGCTTGAACAAGATTCAACGATCGGGTTTGACGTAGAACTTGCCCAACATCCGGATGGAGTTGGCGAAAAAGGATTCCTTGGTGTATATTATGGTTCAGACGGCGTAAGAAGCACACCTCTTGGCATTTCAGTCGGAGAGTTTCCGGCAAATACATATCTTCAAATGCTCAAAGGTATCCCTTCAATGCTTGATGGCCCAACCGGATGGATAATTATATTCGGATTGCCAATCATTGGATTTGCAGGAGAAGGATTCCCAGGCTTTAGTGGTACACTCGCACAATTTTACCATCCGGTCGGATGGGGTGAACCACTTGGAATAGGAGTATTCTGGATAGCAAATACACTCCTGTGGGTCGGATGGCTGAACTTCTATGTCGGACTTTTCAATTGCCTCCCAGCTGTGCCACTTGATGGTGGACATGTATTCAGGGATTATACTCACTCGTTTGTACTTCGCATAACAGGTGATGAAGCAAAAGCAGAACGATTCTCAGGTGCGCTCGCAGGAACTTTTTCACTTGTAGTGCTTGCATCATTCCTGCTCATGATATTTGGACCCTATATTGTACACGGATTTTGAAAATCCGATACTTGATATTAAGATGGACTGAGGGATGATGTTATGAAATTCCCAAAACTTGGTAGCCGCAAGCCAATTTTAGTATATGTTGCAGCTGTTGTCAACTTAACGATCATTTACAGTCTGATCTTCATATATCTGGCCAAAATTGAACATCAACCTGAGCACGCCAACCTTATAACTGCTATTTATTGGGCCATATCCAGTATGACCACAGTAGGGTATGGAGACGTAGTCCTGCATTCAAATATTGGCAAAATATTTTCTGTACTTGTTCAACTATCAGGCGTAGTCATGATATTCGGTTTGATGTTCCCACTTGTAATTACACCCTGGCTTGAAAGGACGATCAAGGTAATGCTGCCCTTACAGGCTCCTGAGGACATGACCAAACACATTATAATATGCGGATACAATCGACTTGTAGAAACATTGATCGATGAACTGAAAGAGCATGGAATCTCTTTCATCATTGTTGAGAACGATGAGCATTTGATACATGAATTAATGGAAAAAGAGATACCCTGTATATTTGGATCGGCAAGTGATGAAGAAGTACTTGAAAATGCGAATATCAAAACAGCCAGACTTGTGATTGCAAATGATACGGATGAGGAAAATGCAAATATCATTTTGACAGCACGCGAATTTACTGATTTAGAGATTATTGCAATAGTTGAAGATTCATCCAATGAAAAATACTTGAAATATGCAGGAGCAAGCAGGGTTGTTTCACCAAAAACACTGATTGGTCGATTTATTGGTAAAAAAGCGGTTGACCCATTTACAAGTAGACTTACAGGTGCAACCGAATTTTTCGAGGGGGTTAGTATTGTAGAATTCCCGATATATCCAAACAGCCAATTGATCGGGAATACTCTTGGAACTTCCGCAATCCGCGAACGAACCGGTGCAAACGTTGTGGGAATATGGAAAAGCGGCAGTTTATCCTTTAATCCACACGCAGGAGATATAATAAAAGACAATTCTGTGCTTCTTGCGATCGGTACTACTGACCAGCTATCCGAATTAAAGAAATTGACACGATGATGATTACTGGCCAGATATCAACAACAATTACTAAATGGTGAATAAAATGATAGAAAATGGACACCTGATCGTACTCGGATATGGGGATGTCGGCAAGCAGATCGTGGAAGTGCTTCAGGATAATGATGTTCGTTTTGTAGTTGTCGATATGAATGAACATGTACTTGAGAGTGCAAACTTTGAGTATGTGATAGGCAATGGTGCCGATGAAGATGTCCTAAAGGAAGCAGGAGTGGAAAGTGCATCTACCGTGATCGTCACACTGAACAGTGATACAGATGTGATATTTGCAACGCTCATCACACATGGATTGAACCCGGAATCCACCATACTCGCAAGGGCAAATTCGGTAAAGTCCATTGATAAAATATACAAAGCCGGTGCAGATTATGTTGCCTCACTTTCAATCGTAGCAGGTCAGATGCTTGCAAAAATAACTGCAACATGTATGGATAGTGTTTGCGAGGATATTGATGAAGATATCATGCTCTACGAGGGTATTGAGATTGAAAAACACCATGTTCTAAAAGGGTCTGACCTTATCGGAAGAACGGTTGCAGATTTAGACATAAGACATACTGTGGGTTGCACTATTATCGGGATTGAACGCGATAACGAAGTTGTGACTGATATCACACCGTCAATGACGATCAGAGACGGAGATATTGTAGCTGTTGTAGGAAGTAAGGAACAGGTGTCTGCGTTTAAAGAACATTACGTTAAGTAGCATCTCTGACTTTTGTATAGAGTGGTTTGGAAAATGTTATTATGGAACTTATTACAATCGCGGTAATGGTATTCTTTGTTGCAGCGATCTTCTCAATGCTGGGACTTGGCGGCGGTATTGTATATGTGCCGATGTTCTATTGGCTTGGCATAGATATGCTGATCGCGATCCCAACAGCCCTTTTGCTAAATGCTGTGACCTCAAGTTCAGCAGCAATTACATATCTAAATAAAGGAATGGTTGATCTGCACACTGCAGCGCCATTTATTATTGCATCCACAATTGGCGCGCCTGTTGGTGCGTATTTTACAAAATTTACTTCGGTGGAGACTCTCCTTTGGGCTTTTAGTGTTGTACTTGTGCTTGCAGGTGCACGAGTAATGCTTTCCAAAACTCACGAAAGTAACAATGGAATTTCAAAACTGAGTGCAAAAAAGCGCACTGTGATCGAAGTATGTCTTGGATTTGTAATCGGAATCGCAGTCGGACTGCTTGGCATCGGCGGAGGCACATTCATCGTACCTATGCTGATCGTACTTGGATTTGAGATTAAACGTGCATCAGCGACATCAGGATTCATTGTGATATTCTCATCAGTCTCCGGTTTTTTAGGACATTTGGGAACAGGACATCTGGATCTGGAATTAATGATATATACCGCCATAGCAGCGTTTTTTGGAGCACAAGTTGGCTCGCATCTGATGTATAGCAAGATGAGATCAAAAACCATCAAACAGATGTTTGGTGTTGTATTGTGGATAATGGCGATCAAGATTGTAAACGGACTGCTGTGATGTTAAGTTAAAGATTGGTGATTTTCTGGTTTATGCCGCACAATCACACATGAAGAAACTTACATAAGTTCAAATTCTGCTCGTTTAATTTTTTCTTTGAATATGTGTTCTATGCCACCACTTTTGCCATCTGTTTCGCCACCTATTTCAAAATTTTTGAATATTCTGGCAAACCACCTATCAATATCATCACCCGATATTCTTACAATAAGCTTATCGTCATTAGCAAGTAACCGTATCAATAATTTATCAGATTCCTTCCCAAAACCATTTGCAGAAATCATTATTCCTAATCGGATATTCCCCCGAAGTTTTCCAGAAAAATCACGAATTAGATCATTTCCTATAGCTTTTGCATAGTTTTTACATTCCACTTTGATATATTTTCCCCAACTACTAAGATCATGTGCGCTATTTATCAATGTTAAATCAATTTGTTCAAAACCTAACTTAATATCATATTCACCATTTTTATCTCTTAATATTTCAAAATCATCCATTAATTCAAACATCTTTTCAGTGAATTGCTCTAATAATTTACCTTTTTTATTTGGATCATTTTCATTTTTTGTGTTGTACCACATTTCCAGTAATTTCCCATATGCAGGAATATCTATATTTGTCAGTACCTTAATAGGTTTCGAATAGAGAGCGTAGAATTTACCACCACTCCAAAAATTGCTTTCGCTGATAAAAAGTGGACTGTTTCTATCTTTAAAATATTGTTTATAATTTTTCCCGATATAGCTTGATGAAGCTCCTTTTATTTGTTTACTCATTTTGGATGCAGACATATCTAATGGGCAAATCGCGACCAATTCTACAGAATGGGACATGAAATTTATATATCTGATTTCGATTGGATAATCATGTTTTTCATTGTATGACTTTACAGCAGATTCTATTCCCTCTTTTAATATATCAATAACGAACTTGTTGCCAACTGATTTATTCAAAATATCTTTACTGTATTTGATGTCTGTCCTCATGTAATAAGGAACATAATTCATAGCTGACTTATCATCCCAATTAACAAGTGTAAAAACATCATCTAAGTAATCTATTCTATATTGTGGATATTTGTCTTTAATTACATTGTACAGATTTAATTTAACAGTATTCAAAACTTTAAGTGGTGATAATGTCGGCCCTGATTGTACGTTAAAATATATACCATCAAAACTTGCAGAAATATGATGCTCAACTAAAAAGATGCCATCCCCTTCAATAGCAGTGCAAATTGCATCTAATTTATCACGAATATCTTCACCAAACTTCATTTTGATATTTTGCCATTTCACAAGATATCTAAATGGATAATAGGCCGAAGTATTTCCTTTTTTAATTGTGTTCGTGAGTTTACCCCCCTTTATTTTTAAGCTATGTTTATGTGACTCTGACTCATAAATCGTTAACAATGAGATTATGTGCCTCGTGTTCAGCACATAATGCATTTGCAGCAAACCAAGACGTGCCTAATCTTTGACATCAAATCGATAATTTCGTCTGCTTGGTCTTTGGAACCAAACCGCTGATGTCAACAACATCCTTAAGCATCTCAAGCAACATCTCGTTGGCCAATGTTACAACATGTTCATCATTACCGGTGGCCTCATACGCAATATCAGATAAGGGCACATCGATCTTTGAGATGTCTGCACGAAATTCCTTGAGATTCTTATCCTTGGATTCACGCACAATACAATCAGGCATTTCCAGATACTTCGTGATATGCTTTTGGTTGAGTCCCACACGATTCAACTCACAATTAAAAACAGGTCTCTTAAAAAGTGCAGACATTGTAAAAACCCCAACAGGCATACGAATATCAAGATCAAGATCCCTTAGGTGAATGGCAATCAGTGAATATATATCCTCGAATAACTCTTCATTGTCCATCTGTGAATAAACCTTTGACGGCGGTATCTCCACCTCATTGAGTCTATCAAGATCACGAAGAGCGCGAAGATATCCGGTCAATACAAGCCGATGCTCATTGAATCCTTTACCCCTCAACTCGCGGGTAATACCACTAATTGACAGTTGCTTGTTATCCAATATTTCATGTATTTTTTCGTAGAGATTACCAGACATATTACCATTACCTGTATCATCATTGGTAACAAACTTGGATAAATCTATTGGTTGTATTCGCAATGTTTGCTATTTGTTCTAGTGTCGAGTCAAATATATACCAATTCATGATATCAAAGGGTTATTTTTAAGAACAATGATTGCTATAAATGACAAATCTTTTATTGTAAATATAATAGGATGTGATAATTGCAAATGAATATGAATTTAGTACCTAAAAAAGTCTTTTTCACAAGCGGTGTAGGAAGACATACAGAATATCTCGAATCATTTGAAACTGCACTTCGGAGTGCAGGGATCGAGAAATATAATCTTGTTACTGTAAGTTCGATTTTGCCACCACATTGTATGATCGTGTCAAAAGAAGAAGGACTTGCCGAATTGAGTCCGGGACAGATCGTTTTTTGCGTAATGTCAAGAAACTCTGCGGATGAACCAAGCAGATTGATAACATCATCCATTGGATGTGCAATTCCAAAAGATATCAACACGCATGGCTATATCTCAGAACATCACGCCTTTGGACAAACAAAAGCAGCAGCCGGTAAATATGCAGAACAACTTGCAAGAAGCATGTACCACACTTGGACAAAGGAAGAACCAATAAAGACTGTACACATCGCAAGATCAGCCGATGTAGAAGATGAATTACGATGGACCACTGTTTTATCTGCCGCAGTTTTTGTTATATAATTCACTGTTTTATGGAACCTACATGAACCACAATCCATTCACCAATAATCCAACCGATCCTGTTGATGTAAAGGATCGGTCCATAAGTGAACTTACAGATGCGATGCTTGCTACCGGATTTCAGGGCAGGAAACTGGCTGAATCGATACAGGCGTGGCACAATATGCTGAAAGAAAATGACATCACCATCCTCATGGGACTGACCGGTGCAATGGTGCCGGCAGGTATGCGAAAGATCATTTCCCACATGATACAGAACAGGATGATCGATTGTCTTGTGAGCACAGGTGCAAACATATTCCATGACTGCCACGAGGCACTTGGCATGAACCACTATGTAGGTTCACATTTGGCAAACGATGAAAAACTGTACGAACACGGTGTGGACAGGATATACGACGTGTTTGCTGTTGAGGAAGAATTCAGGAGTGTTGACCACCTTATCGCCGATTTTGCAAAAACGCTTGAAGACAGACCATATTCATCAAGGGAATTTATGTACATACTTGGTAAAGAGATCGCAAGGCTCAGCAAGGGAGTTGACTCTGGTTCTGGTTCTGATTCTGACTCTATAATTGTAAGTGCATACAAGCATGGCGTACCCATATTTACTCCTGCGCTGTGTGACAGTTCGATCGGGATAGGACTTGCAATCGCAAGAAGAAACGGTTGCACTGCAAATATCGACCAGATCAAGGATGTTGATGAAATAACACAGATCGTTGAGCGATCACAAAAAACCGGAGTTGTATATGTGGGCGGAGGAGTTCCCAAGAATTTTATACAACAGACCGAAATTGTTGCATCGATCATGGGAACAGATATTGGTGGACATGATTACGCGATACAGTATACAACCGATGTGCCTCACTGGGGCGGGCTTTCGGGTTGTACGTTCGATGAAGGAGTATCATGGGGTAAAATCGCACCGCAGGCGAAAAAAGTACAGGTCTTTGTTGATGCCACAATAGCGTTGCCTATTGTTTCCCATGCTTTGTATGAAAAAACAAGAGGGTCTGATCGTTCGTATCCGGCTTTTGAGTGGAATGGAAATAATGGTCTTGAAATTATGCGATCTGACGCATAATCCACATCATCTTTATTAACATTAAGCACCATATAAACAGGGTACAAGAACGAGGTCAGCAAATGGGCAAACGCACACGAATTATTAACGATCCTTCGGAACTGGTTCCTTTTCTCCGAATTTTTGGATCAAGGACACACAAAAATGTGTTTGATGCACTTTCAACAAAGTGGATGACAGAGGAAGAACTGGAAGAGTTTATGGGCAGCGACGTTTCGAATAGTATTAATATTTTGAAGAAAGGCGGATTGATCGAAAGCCAATGGCGCATGCCTGAGCCCGGCAAGACCCCTGCAATGGAATATCATACTTCATATTCCAAAGTGCAAACCAATTTCCAATGTTCTTTTGAAGATATGAGCGATATCGTAATGCTGTCATTCAAGCCTTATGAAGACTTTAGGGAATCCATTGAACAACTTGAAACACTTGTTTCTGAAGGAAATCAATCAATGAGTAATCTGGTTCGTGCATTTAATCAGTCACCATTGTACATACGTTCATTAGCGCGCCGTTCTGATAAATTGACAGTTATGGGGCAAAGGGTCAAAATGAACGAGGATGTAAAATGATCGAAATCCTGCACAGCAAGAGCGGGATCACTAAATTTCAGATTTTGACAGAAGTTGCTGCACACCAACCAATCGTTCGGCAAAAAGAAATTGCCGATAAGATCGGGGTCACGCCGCAAGCTGTGTCCGAGTACATCAAAGAGCTTGCAGCCGAAGGGTTCATCAATTCAGAAGGACGAGCACGGTACCGAATCACAAAGAAAGGTGTAGAGTGGGTACTGGAAAACGCGAGTGAAATGAAACGATATGCGCGTTTTGTTATGGAAGACATAATCAGTCATGTGTCAACCTGGACTGCAATTGCAGAAGAAGATCTGCAAAAAGGCGATTCAGTATATCTCAAGATGCATGAAGGACTTTTGTACGTAAGTAACAATGATGTAAAAAATGCAACCGGGATTACGATATCCGATGCAAAATGCGGAGATGATGTCGGTGTTACTAACCTGCATGGCATGATAGACCTTGAGAATGCAAATATAACAGTATGTAAGATTCCAAGGATCGGACGTGGTGGATCCAGGAATGTTGACCTTGAGCGATTGAGAACACTTGCAGCATCAAAACCATATATTGCCGTAATAGGAGCTGAATCTGTTGTCGCATTGAAACGAATCGGCGTATCACCAAATGTTATGTTCGGTGCAAAGGAATCTGTCATAGAGGCTGCATTCCATGGCCTGTCTTCGCTTGTTGTGTCAATTGATGAAGAAGTACCTTCACTTCTGAGCCGATTGGAAAAGGATAATCTGGAATATGAACTGGTTGATCTCACTATTCACCCGGAGTTTTTACAGACTAGTGATAAGTCATGAAAATAATCGCAATTGCTGATACACACTTACATGGTGCATCAATTCCCCAAAATATCCTCGGTATTATTGAAAACTGCGACATCATTGTTCATGCAGGTGATTTTACATCTCTGGAGTGTTATAAGGTTTTTGCATCCACAGGAAAACTAAAGGCAGTCTGTGGAAATTCAGATGATGCAAAATTGAAGAACCTGTTGCCAGAGCGGATCAAGTTTGAAGTGGATGGCATCAAGATCGGTGTTGTGCATGAAGGTGGATTGTCTATTACAAACACTACTGCAATGCGCTACCTTGCTCTTGAGATGGGAGTGGATGTCCTGATTTTCGGACACATACACAGACCGCTGATTGAGAAAAGTGATGTTATGCTCGTGTGTCCGGGTTCTCCAACATCACCCAGAATGGCAGACCCTACTGTAGTTGAATTGATAATAGAGAATGGCTCAGTTTCTGGAAATATAATTGAAATTGAGGGAAAATGCTGCGATTATGTCGCATTCTCACGCAATCTCGAAAACTCTCAAAAAAATAATCGATGAACTTATTGTTCACGTAGTCTCAATCTTGAATAAGACTCCAAAATCCTGAAGGCTTAGGTGCACTTTGTCTCCAAATCGAAGAATCTCATCTACGTCCACATTGTCACCCCAATCGTAGACATAGTCATAAGGACCCTGCACTGGCTGAAATCCCAGAGACATAAGCCTGCGATTAACATCTGACGGACTGGCACCATTGCTGTTAAACCACATTAAAAGATACGTCTTCATATTAACCACCTCTAAATAATAAAATGCGGCTTTTGTTTATCATGCTTTTGGTCGAAAAAATTCTCCCCGGTCGAATTTACTCGCACTATATGTTTATAAAACATATACTACGAGAAATACTGCGCCGACTGTGGCGCAGTAATACTGTTCAAAATTCAAGTCTTTTTCCATTTGAATTCGTCGCCGTATGTGCCCGCTTGCAAGGCGGCGAGGGCCTTCTGTCGTATGGCTTTGAAGGAGTTTGCATGGTTTAGTGAATTTGTCTGTGCGACGCTGCGGTGAGAGGGGGGAATGTACGCTTTGCCCAGCATACTCTTTGCATGTGCTGCCGCCTCGGAATAATTCACGAGCGAACCCAACGCACCGTTGGTGATGATGGGCACCATTTGGGACGTTGTTTTTGCGAGTTCAAGCTTTAGCGCTTCTTGAATGTTCTGGCGCGCAAACGCTTGCAGTTGGCGATTCTGCAGCTCCTCCAACACAAGATCGTCTGGATACACAACGGTGTTGAAAGTCTCGCCCCGACTCATGCGGTTGCGCATGTACGCGTGGGCGGCGGCGGACTCCACCGAGGGAATGTAGTTCTGTATTTTGAAGGTGTCGTGGCTCAAGCGGCAGTTCATCCAGTGCATGCAGGCGAAGAAGGAGTCGGGATCCTGGCCGTCGTCGTTGTGGCGGGAGAAGACCTCCCCGGGGTCCATCGAC
>JAUWQD010000014.1 GCA_030611265.1 Methanosarcinaceae archaeon
GCTCGATTGTTTTCTTTGTTGGATTTGGGGAAATTCATGAGAAATTAAGCAAATCGATAGCAATAGAGTTTATGTTTTGATAGGGACTACAATTATATAGCCGCACAGTACTGTTTTTGATAACATCTTTGAAAGTCAAGTCAGAGATTAACATTCATCTTACATACAAAATTCGTTCACACATCATCCTGCACATAAAAAACAACACCAACACGCCGGATATGGTCAATCAAGTTCGCATTATCAATATGCCCAAAAAGAGAAAGGTCGATGGTATAAGGTAATAACAGATCATCAATTTGTATTTCAATACGATTGAGTTGTGCATGGCTTAACGTATCCCCTACCAGCGTCAGATCAATATCCGAGCCTTCTCGATAGTTACCTTTTGCGCGAGAGCCATAAAGCCCGATGTTCTTTTTGTCATTTTCGACGTCATACCACCGTTAATCACTTGCCGGTTTTTCTTCAGTCTGCATCTGTTCCACATATACGCGGTATGCTGCAACCAATGCACCAAGCAACATCGGTGCAGCAAAAAGACCTGCAATTCCGCCTACAAAAGCACCGCCCAAAAATGCCAGCATCAATAAAAGTGGGTGTATATTTGATTTTATGCTTGCAAAATATGGCTTAAGAACCAATTCCGGAGGTGCATAGATCAGGATTGACGCAACAACAAAAAAGATAGCAGCACTTTGGAATCCTGCATCAAAGTAGCGAATAATAGAGAGTGGCAAGATGACCATATAACCTGCAAACATCGGGATTATAGATGCAATGAAAATAAGGGTTGCCAGTGCAAGTAGGTGTGAAAAACCAAAAAAATAGAAAACAAAAAGTGATGTAATGCTGACAAAAAGTGCCGCATATGCATTCGCAATGAAAACACCATTAAGTATCATGTCAAGATGATATGAGTACCTTTCAACATTGCTTTGTTGACCTTTTGGAGTTAAACCTATAATCGCATTATACAACCCATCTCCGTCTGCAAGTAAGAAAAAGCATACTATTATAGATACCAGCAGATTTACGAAAAACATTGCGATGCTCTGCGCATATGAAAGAAAATCGATCCTGCCGATAAGGGGTAATATTGTTGTTGAAAAATCCCATGTAAGTTGTTGGAGTTGCTGATGGATGCTTTCGGGAAAAGCAATATTTCTTATAAAATCGAACACACTTCCAATAACCTGACCTTGATTATTCACTATCCACGTAATCTGGTTAATGATCTCAATTATTCCACTGCCAAGTATGAGTATTACCGGTGCGACAATAAACATTGTTGCAACAAATGCCCCAATTTTCCGGTGATCTTTGAACTTTAAATATATCGGACGTGAAATATATGCGAAAACCAGTCCAAGTACAATGCCATCTGCAAGCGGTAATACAACTATGACCGCAGTGAAAAGAAGGATTGCAATGACTATGCTTACTGCGATCTTCCACTTGTGATCTATAAGTACAGATATTCCGTCCGGTTTAGTGCTTTCCATTGAACCCCTGTTTGATTTCCATGATCAATTGTAGTTACTATAATTAATATAACAGTATTAATAAGTCACCATTTTGACATGTCGTTCCTGTTATTTTCCACCGGTAGTTGACATTACAGCAGAATCCGGCATGAGTTTGTCAAAATATTTGATTACCACACAGGCTTCTGTGCATTTCCCACATCTTGTGCATGATTCATCGATCTGCAACCCGCCATCTCCATTGCTGCCATCACTATCGTTGATTCGTATAGCATTTACGGGACAAACTTTGATACATATTCCACATTTTGTACACTTGTTCACACGCATCAGTTGTTTTGCACAATCTTTAAAGAGCGCAAGCGCTTCATCTTTTGTATTAGCGTTTACCAATATGCTGCCTGTTGCAAAGATATTGATGCTGCCATTATCAGCCTCTACCCGCAGCATGCCAAGTTCTTCCGAATAAACATTTTTCCCAATGATATTCATCACATTTGCAGCATCGCTTGTGGATACACCGCGCACGATACCTTCAACCGAAAATCCCCTTGCCTTGCATGGTGATACGCCTGATGTCACATGTATGCTGAATGATTCTCCAGTTTCCTTTTCTACCGGAATTATTCCAATACCAAGTTCCTCTGCAAGTTTGTGCATCTTTGGTGGCAGTTCCTTCCAGCGCCAGAATCCATGTTCTATGAAATCGTTGGACAATCCATGATTATGCGCCCACTCAAGCAGGTAGTTGTTCCATCGCTCGTACATCTCCGGGTGCAACTCGCCCATTCTCTTGTATTCGGCAGACAATGCTGCAGGACACAGGTGGCATCCGACCCTCTCAAATCCCATGTCATATAGGGGATTGTATGCCAATCCGCGCCAGTGAATATACAACCACACCTCGATCGCTCTCCAATCGCGTATCGGGAATATGTTGAGTTGGTTCGGTACGAAAGGGTTCATCTCAGATGCAGCAACACGGGCGCGGGAGAATGATTCGTGTTTTCGCTTCCCATCAATCGTCAGGCAGACCGCTCCTGCCTTTGTACATTTTTCAATGACAGCGCTTGCAGGTGCGAGTTTACATACCTTGCAACACCACCTAAAATCCTTGGCAGGCGGACCAAAATTTTCCAGATGCTCCCAAAAGGCTTCACCTGCATTTGCTTCATGCAAGTCGATGTTGTTCTGTTTGCAGTAATTCCTTGCAAAGTCGATAGTTTCGGGAAATTCAAGACCTGTGTTTACAAGGAACGCTTTTACGGGTCTTTTCCTGAGTGCACTTTGTGCAAGGTCAAGTACGACAAGACTGTCTTTCCCACCACTGAATGAGACATGTACCGGCAGGTTCTGGTGTTGTTTTTGGTTCGCAATCCCTTTTATGGTGTTCATGGCATTTTTGCCAAGTTGCCTGATGTATGGCAAGTTGGCATTTACGATATCACCCATAGTCGGTATTTTGGAATTCAGGACGGCAGGGTTGCTATCGATCTTCTTGATCTTCAGGACAGCGCCTTCTGTGGAACTGAGATCGGCACTGTCAGTGTATTCAGTCCCAAAACCGGTGAGATTTCCAGATACAACCAAAACGGGATCGCCTGTTTTGATATCGTCTGTGTAACTTTCGATCTGGTCAAAACCAATGTTCTTGCCGCTGAGGTGTCGCTTTGATCGTTTAATTACAATGGTTTTTTTTTCTGTGTGCGCGAGAAGGACTTTTGCACCTTCCACCATGATATCAAATTTATAATCCATTATGGACATGTCAAAGCGCAAAACCCCGAAATGCAGTCCATCTACGATGACCTCATCGGTCTTGTCATCGCCCGGGATCTTGTTCAGCAGGATAATCCTGTCGTCAAGGGGATCGCAGCCGTATGCCTTCACCAGTTGTTCAGCAAGTATCTCACGCTCAAATGGTGAACAGAAACGAACATCTGCGGGTTGCGAGAGTTGCAGTCGGGTGCCGTTATTTTTACAGGTAAAACATTGCGGCTCGATGAGTGGAACATTGCATTCATGACACCAGAATATGTAGTCTTTTTCATAGGTAATGGGGCGATTGGTATGCTTTTTAGGGTGCCTGCGCTCTTGCGTGCTCACTGGATATTTTGGGCGGGTATTTTTCTTTCTTGTACCAGTTTTGATTTTTTTTGGTTGCATTTGAATAGAACAGTTGGTCTTATCTATAAAAATAGTTTGAGGTGGAGATGGAATGTATTCAGTGTTTGTTGTCTATCCATAAAATGTTTAAGAAAATCAGCAAACACTATTTATAAAGTTTCGATCGAAACACTGTATATAGAATTTCAATAGAAAAGCGTCAAAAAAGAACACGGACCCAAAAAGGATCATTTTTTCTTTTTGGTTGCCTTTGCAAATTTTTTCTTTGCATCTTTGCTTCCGGATGCAGCCAGTTTTTCAAGTTCTTCTAATTTCGCTTTTTTCTTAGCGCTCTTTCTTTGTATATCCTTCTTAGACATTGCCATAGGAATGATAATTTAAGCCTATACTACTTAAATTATTCTAGAAATCTGCGCTAAGGACACTGCCCTGTGTGACACCTGTGAAACGTCTTGCTTCAACGCCATCCTTTTCCATTATAAGTGTTGAAACTACACGAATGCCATACTTTGCTGCAAGTTCCTGATTCTGGTCAACATCCACTTCCTTGATCTCAACCTTGTCGCCAAATTCCTTTTCAAGTTCCTCAAGGATCGGTTTCTGCATTCTGCACGGACCACACCATGTGGCTGTAAAATCTAATAATATCGGTTTGCCCATTTGTATCACCTATTTGTCGTTATTACCATTACTGCTACCATTACTGCTACCATCTATCCCCTGATAACCGTGTTCTGATGGGCTGTTATGATATCATTGATATCCATCAGAAGTATCCCTCCGGATTCGGTGTAAGGGATATTCTCTTTTGGATAATCCACACATGCGCCCTGTATACCATTTCCTGTTGTTGCATCAAACGTTGTGCCACAGGAATCGCAGACCAAAACCGCATCATCAAGTGTGAATCCAATTGAACGGCATGGAGGACAGACATTTGACCGAATAACGATCTCAACTCCGAGCACAAATGCCATCACAGCGATCTTACCAAGTTCAGTGTTGGTGTTAACCTTAAAGTGTACATTAGTACTATCAGTCACCGCACTTACAGGGATCGACACAGTGTCCTCATTCACCTGTGCAGGGATCCATGTTGCTTTTACCGGACCTGCTTGTGCCGTTTTGGAATCTTCTCCGACACATCCAAGCCCAAATGCTGCAACAAGTAGCAACACCAATACTATTCCAATTGATCTTACATTTTTTAAGTTAATTTTCATATTAATCATTCCTTTTATTCAATGATCTTTCCATCAAGTAAATTGATTATCCTATCAGACTGTGCACCAAGTTCACTATTATGAGTAACCATAACAACAGTCATCTCACCTGCCAGAGACTTCAAAAGCGAAAGTATCATCTCTCCGGTCTTGCCATCCAGTGCACCGGTCGGCTCATCCGCAAGCAATATCTTTGGCTTCATAACCAATGCACGTGCGACTGCGACACGCTGTTGCTCGCCTCCGCTAAGTTCATTTGGCTTATGTCCGATCCTGTGAGACAATCCCACACGCTCCATCGCTTCTGTCACGCCATCCTGCCCCCTGTCACCTGCAAACACAAGCGGAAGAGCAACATTCTCGTAAGCCGTAAGCGATGGGATCAGATGGAACTGCTGGAACACAAAACCTGCAGTCCTGCGCCTGAAATTGACCAGTTCTTTCTGGGATTTTTTAGTGATATCAACACCATCCAGCAGGATACTACCGCTGCTTGGGTGGTCAAGCATTCCTATCAGGTTCATGAGCGTTGTCTTTCCTGAACCCGAAGGACCCATGATCGACACGAACTCACCGCCTTTAATCGTATGGTTGATCCCATGCAGGACTTCAACCTCACTTGACCCGATCCGATATGATTTAGACACGTTTTTCAATTCAACATCAACTGTATTTTTTTCATTATCAGACACTTCGAAGCACCTCCGCAGGGTCAATATTAAGTGCATGCTTTGCCGGTATTACGGATGCTATCATTCCAACAGTAATCGAAACTCCTGCTGCCGCAGGCAGCAGTATCCATATCGGCGAAGGAGTAACTGAAAGCAATAAGGGTGCTGCAACAAACGAAACAAGTGTTCCGAGCACAAATCCAAGACTACCACCGATCGCACCGATGATAGCACCTTCAAGCAGCAGCATGGACACTATCTGCCTGTCGCTTGCTCCAACTGCACGCATGATACCTATCTCTTTCAACTTCTCGTTGACCGATGCAAGCATTGTTGACGCAACCGTAAGAGCACTCACAAGCAGCGTAATAATAGAGACTGCCATTGCCGAAGACTGGGTGCGTTTTATCAGTGCCATCTCACTCTGCACGATCTGGCTCATAGCCCTTGACTCCACGTTTGGAAGAGCGCCTTCGATCTGGCGGCTCATCTCCTCAACAGGACAATCATTACAAAGCGCCCGCACCTCAATGCTGCTCACTTTTCCTTCATTATCAAACAGGTATTGCGCTGTTTTTAGAGACGTTATGATGTATCCATCTTCTGAACCGCCCGTAGTTTCGATCACTGCAACTACATCGCCATCAATCGAATTGTTCCCATTTGTAAGCGTGATGGTGGAACCGGCAACAAGCCCCAGTGGCTTTGCAATATCAGAACCAAGCATAACTTCCGTTCTCCCACCATCTTCGCCGGATATCCATCTGCCATCTAACTTCCACCATTGCTTGATAATAGGTTCTTGTTCCGGGTCAACACCCATCATAATGACGGAAGAGGAAGTGGATAATGAAGAGGATAAAGACGAATTCCCGATCTTCGCGATCCCGTACAATCGCGGTGCTACAACTGCAAGATTGGCACTGTTTTCAATGGTGTAGATGTCCGGTAGTTTTGACTCATCAATATAATTCTCGCCTGTCGAAATTGACCCGACTGCAGTAGAACCTTCGATCAATGGTATCGAATTTGTTTCCGGTCTTATTATGATATTAGCACCGAATTTACTGGACTCTTCATAAAGGCTATCTGATGCTGCAGTGAATGTAGTTATTACCGCAACAATTGCAGAAGCGGCAATAATGACACCCAGCACGCCAACCAGAAGTTTTGTTTTTCTACGAAATATATCTTTTAAGACAATAGAATGTAATCGCATGACTATACACCTGGTGTAAAGCTATATCAACTTTACGTTTGGTGTAAACATGTCCGATACAACTAATTGTACAATACGCGCAAGATTTATATCCATTTACACCAATTGTAAACCATGGTGAAGATAGATAGGATCAATATCTCGAATGAAGGATTGACCAAGTTCTTTAGCCCCATTGAAGCACAGATAATGAAAGTGCTGTGGGAAAACAATGAGTTGATGACATCAGAGATCACTAAAAAAACCAACATCCCACTGTCCAGCGTAGCTGGTACACTGGATCGGCTTGTAAAAGCTGACTTCGCGCAGCGGAGGGTGGAGAATCAGGGACAGCGTGTCCGATATATATACTCGGCAACCACAACTGCTGATAATGCTGCAAATGCGATCACAACCCGCATACTTGACAGTCTCGTTGACACTTTTGGCGCTGTTGCTATCGAGAACTTCTCCAGCTACAAAAAAAGTAAGTGATCATTGTCACTTCGAGAAAAATCTCCCTCCGATCGATTTAGCTCGAACTATATAATTCTATAAATTATATACTTTGAAAGATATGATATCCATAGCAGATGAGATCATATGTTACGCTGAATGCGTCAACAATTCAGACCTTTTACCGTTGATTACGTTCTTGATAGTTGTATCTTTATTTCTTTTCACATTTTATCTAAAAACCAAAACCCCGATCCATAGAGTAATTTCATTTGCAGGTGCACAACTGTCAATGGTTGGTGCAATCGCCGCAACCTTTTCAACAATGGAATGCAGCCGCATGCTGACAATTGAGGTTTATCTTGCATACGTGTTGATCTCAACAGGTGTCATGCTGTTTCTGCCTGGATTATATTACAAGATACTTATCAGACGCCACAATGCACGTCCGATCTCAGAGATCGTTGACTGGGCAGATGATTTTGTGAACAAGCTTGCCAACAATTCGCAGATATATTATTTTGATTCCGCAATCCCAAAAGCGTTCGCATCAGGCAAGGCGATCTTTGTATCAGTAGGCATGCTTGAAATTTTTGATCAACAGGAATTAAAAGCCGTGCTCGCCCATGAAGCATGGCATCTACGCCACAACAACAAGACTCCGATCTTGCGGCAACTGTCGCTGATGACATTCACAAAATACCGACCTGAACAGGAACTTGAACTGATGGCAGATAGGTTTGCTGAAGAAATTGTTGGCAAGGGACCACTTGAGTCAGCACGGGCAAAACTCATTTAAGTTAAATTACTCTTTTTTAAGAGTATATAATTTGTAGAATTATATAGTGCGAGTTAATGCGAACGAAGTGAGCATTTTCTCGTAATCGGGAGCAATAACAACAAAAGCACCCCATAACTATATATACTAAATATATTCATAAGTATAATTACACAGATGTGCCGGTAATGAGGATGGCTGGTGCAAATAAAATGTGCAATGCTACTAAATTCGGAGGGACAATAGTGACAATTACAGAGACACAAAAAACGGCGACAAAAGAAAAACGAACGAATCATAACACAAAGACCGACCCATTGAAAGAAGGTTTCCAGACTTCATGCGGTCAGGCGTACATACGTTTTGATAAATAGCAAGTTTAAATTTTAACTTAAACTTTTTTATTGTTTTGTCAAAAATACATGGAATGTTGGATGAGCATAAATTGCCAGTCTCACTTTCTTTTTATGTTACTATAATACATACACTCATCACTTGAAAACAGCGGCATCTCGACCGCATCTTCTATCACTTCAACAGGCGCACCCCGAACAAGCACACACGGCACTCCTTCTCCTGCTTCCCCCATCAATACCTGCGATGCTGAAACAAGATTATCCGCAACCGCCTTTTGTGTGACATGCAACGTCTTGCCGAAAAGGTCACATGACCCTCTCGCATCTTCAACCGGTACAATTCCCGACGTTCCAAGCGCGATCCCAACACAGCCGAGCCGCAGTGGCTGTGTTCGGCTGTCCCCGATAATCACCCCAACGCGGCAGGAATATCGTTTTTCAATACCAGCGCGTATGAGTGCTGCACTTTTTTGCGCATCCTCTGGAAGCAATACCACGCACCCTTCAGGTGCATTGGAACCATCGATCCCCGCATTAGGGGACAGGGTGCCGTTAGTGATAGTAAGTGCCGCGCCCGGAACGCCTCCGAAGACCTCGTCACATTCTTGCAGGATGAGTTCCATCTCCCGTGCATCAAGTTCGTACTTTTGTGCAAGTTCCTTTGCTTTTGCGGTTGGTGCAACGTCACAAAGTTGAACAACCCTTTTTTCCGCTGTAGCCACGGCAGATTCTGCAAGGACAAGTATGTCACCATCTTGCGGCATACATTCCCCATTCTCAAACGCATCCGAGAGGATTTCCACTATGTCGTCACCAGCTTTTATGAGTGCAGTCCGTATTCCGAACATCTGCATAGAAGGAGACCCAGAATCCATATCAACCGCCATTTGAGAGATAATCGCCCATGATCTTGATGGCGCAGTATTCACCGCACATTGAGCATGGTCCTTCCACCGGGCACATATTCTTTGGTTTATCGGGATCTATCGCAAGTTCGACCTGACCGTCCCAGTCAAACTTCGCACGCCTTTTCGCAAGCATCAGATCCCTGTCACTCAAGCCGTATTTGATGGAATCACCAATATGTGCCGCGACCTTGAATGCAATAAGTCCCTCTCTCACCTGTTCAGGTGAAGGAAGTGCCAGATGTTCCGATGGTGTGATATAGCACATATAATCCGCACCGGCACTGATTGCCATACTCGCACCCACCGCACCTGCGATATGGTCATAACCAAGCGCAATATCGGTAGGCAGAGGGCCTGCAACAAACAGCGGGAAATCGGACTTTGATTTGTAGAACTGTACGGATTCGGGAATATTGTTTGCCTGCACATGTCCGCCCATGCCTTCTATGATGACCTGCACCCCCTGTTCATTTGCATCCTTTGCAAGACGAACATTGGTATCGATCTCCATCTTCTGTGCACCATCGCAAAGATCATGAATACAACCGCTCCGCATGGTATTTCCAAGTGACAGCACAACATCGTTTTTCTTTAGTATCCCGAGCACCTCGTCAAAATTTTCGACAAAAGGATTTTCGCATCCGTTCGACAACATATAGACACTCGTGAAAGAACCGCCCTTTGACACCATACCCATCACACGCCCAGTGCCCCTTAATTTTTCAAGCATGCTCTTCTCCACACAATGGAGAACAACTGAACTTACTCCCTCGTTCACATGCTCTTTGAGATTTGAAAGTATATCATCCTCACTTACATCCTTCATGCCGTGCTCAACAATTGACTGGTAAATAGGAACTGTTGTGATTGGAAGTGTAGTGTTCTCAAATACCATCCTACGAATCTCGGAGATGTCCCCTCCCATCGAAAGATCGGTTATGGTATCTGCCCCGTATTTATCTGCGATCTTCACTTTTTCTATCTCAGCAAGGGGATCGATCGATGCTGATGACGTGCCAAGATTGACATTGATCTTTGTGCTCACACCCTTTCCAATGGCAACAGGACGGCATCCATTCCGCACCATTATGACAAGACTGCCGTTTGCGACATTCGACAGGACTGTATCTTCGTATATTCCTTCAGTCTTTACGACCTGTTCCATTTCAGAAGTGAGAGTTCCGTTTTTTGCGTGATTGACTTGTGTAAATTTCATTGATTATTCACTCTATCTGTTTTTAGTTTAGGGATTTCTGAAATAGCACTTATTTTGCAATATTAGATTATGTGTTTTCTACCTTAAAAATCAACCTCTTACCTACCACAGTACTTCAGATTACACATAGTTTCGAGTGTGTATAATTTTACACAGTCACAAAATACGCGAAAATCTCCATTTTACGACCAAAAGAACCCAACCGTCTATACACTCATCCCGAAACAAACTTTTTCTTTTTTTCATAGTATATAATATGTAGAATTATATAGTTCGGGTTAATCCGACCGACAGGGAGATTTTTCGAGTAGTATATATTTTATAAATATATGGTGCGCGTTAATGCGAACGAAATAAGCATTTCCAGATTCGCACAGTGAACAATATCAATTCATTCTGAATAACTGCGTGAACACTCTAACAGATTGTATAGTATGCCCACAATCACACAAAAACCTATTATACGTTAGACTTGTTCATTATATGCAGGCAATATTTGCCGCATTTATAAAAAAATATGAGTGCATGGATTGTTACTATAATTCTTATTATCAGTGCTTTAGCCGGCATACCATGTGCTTATGAGAGAGGAAATTATGAGAGTAAGCAATATACTGATAATTAGTACAATGGTATTAATTGTATTTTCAGGCATGGCATCAGCAGCGATGGACCATAGTTTTATAGAAGGCCCATTCGAAACTGGACCACAGGTGACGGTAAAATGTATCACTTGTCATCCCGATGCAGCAAATGAGATGCTGGATTCAGCTCACTGGAACTGGGTAGGTCCGACACCTGATGTAGTGGGCCACGAAACTGAAACAACCATTGGAAAAGCAAATGTCATTAACAATTATTGTATCGCAGTGCCATCAAATGAACCAAGATGTACTTCATGCCATGCAGGATATGGCTGGAAAGACAGCACTTTTGATTTCACAGATAAGACAAATATAGATTGTCTGGTCTGCCACGATGGCACAGGAACCTACAAGAAAATACCAACCGGTGCAGGAGCAGTTGATGCCGGAGTAGACCTTGAAGCAGTTGCACAGAGTGTGGGACTACCAGATCGCGATAATTGTGGGGGCTGTCACTTTAACGGCGGCGGTGGCGACAATGTAAAGCACGGTGACATGTCTTCGGCATTGAGCACTCCTTCAGAAGATCTTGATGTGCACATGAGTGGTGCTGATGGCTTATTGTGTCAGGATTGTCACACAACTACTGACCATAAGATCGCAGGATTTAGTACTGCAGTCCCTGTAACCGAAGGTAGGGTTGACTGTACGGATTGCCATGATGCTGCTCCGCATACCGGACCATTCAAGGAAACACTGGATACACATGCCAATGCAGTAGCATGCCAGACTTGTCATATCCCGAAGGTTGCACAGGCTGTACCAACAAAGTTGAACTGGGATTGGTCAACAGCGGGACAGGACATTGACCCATTACCAGTAGATGAGTATGGCAAAGCAACATACAACAAACTGAAAGGTGACTTTGTATGGGGAATGGATGTAGTACCATCATATGCATGGTACAATGGTAAGATCGAGAGGTACATACTTGGTGATGAAATAAAATCCGATGAGATGAACAATTTAGTTAAACCGGTCGGAGATATAAGCGATCCGGATTCCAAGATATACCCATTCAAGATACATTCAGCTATCCAGATCAGCGATGCAGTAAACAAGTATCTGATTGTACCAAAACTGTTTGGAGAAGGTGGATACTGGAAGACCTTTGATTGGAATGCAGCAGCAGAACTTGGAATGGAGGCAGTAGATCTGGAATACAGTGGTGAATACGAATGGGTAAACACCGATATGTACATGGCCCTAAATCACCAGGTTGCCCCGAAAGAAGCGACTCTGGGTTGCTCTGACTGCCACACAGATGGTGGCAGGATCGACTTTGTTGCACTCGGATACTCAGGCGATCCGGTGAACGCAGGTCCCAGATTTGCAGCAGAAGAAGAACCTGAAGTTCCTGCTGACATTGTAGAAGAGGAAGCACCTGCAGGTACTCCCGGATTTGAGGTTGCACTTGCTGTTGCAGGATTGCTTGGCGCAGTTTTGCTTGCAAGACGTGATTAAACAAAATCCATGATGTGTGCTTTTGCACACATTCTTTTTTTCTTTTATTGAATTTTTTCATCGGACTTTGTGTTAAAAGTCGGATTGTGGTCTAACCTTCTACACATGAGCGTTTTTCCACACAAAAAAGTGAATAGCGAAACTATATATTTTATGACTGATATGATAATATTTACTTATTGAAATGTTGAATATTGTTGCTAAATTGCCGAGATCTATTACGGACAAGATTAAAAATAGCAAAGATGAGATGTCATATACAGGCTTTGGACTTAGGTCTGGGTACAGTGACTGCATACATGCTCGTTCTTATGCTCCCGTCGGCATTGTCAAAAAACATCTTAAAATCTAAAAATTAGGCGCGAAAAGTAAAATCAAATATATTTTCCAGCTAGATTATTGGATAGTAAAAATATAATTATATTTATTGTTGTATAAGATGTTAACACTAATTATAATGGAGAAAATAGTCTGTCTATTTTAGATAACTGGCAAATAATCCCTGATTCAATACAAGATATTAAATCCATTTTTCCAAGAAATTATATATTTATTATAGCGATTATTTTCATTTTGTATCTATATTATAGAAATGATAAAAAAAATATTGATGAAAAACTTTTCAACTTGAAAAATTACATAAAAATTAATCATAAAAAAATAAAATCCATTCTCTTAATAATTCTTTTTGGAATTATTCTCATATCTTTAATATATAATCTCAATCTTTTCCCAACCAAACCTCCAGAAGATAAATTAGTAGTTGCAATTTCACCTTTTTACAGTGTAGATTCTGGAACTATTGGATATGATGATTATATTTCAAAACATTTAAAAGAAAGATTAGAAGCCGAAAATAATCCTGGAATAAAGATTATAATATTAGATAAACTGCTAGACAATCCTCCAATACGTAATTTGGAAGATGCAAAGTTTCAAGGAAAAAGAAATGGAGCACATTTAGTCGTTTATGGGGAAATAAAAAAGAACACATTAGGTATAATAGAAATAAAATATAATATCTTTCCAACATCTAGTTTAGAAGTAATACCTTCAGATATTCAATTTTTAGAAAATGAAGGAACTGAATATTCAAATAGCTTTATCACTGGAAAATACACATTTTCATTTGGAATAGATGAACCCATTACAATTATTGAATCGTTGAAAGAAAATGCATCTTCTGTTGTTTGCGGAATCGGTGCGCTTGAAAATTATGAAAAATCGAAATTCACTTTAGCTATTGACTTCTTCAATTCCATCAAAAATTATGAAAATAATTCCATAATACTATTTTATATTGCAAACTCTTATGGTTATAATAATGAGTTACAGAAAAGCTTACTATATTTTAACAAAGCCATCGAAACAAACCCAAGAAATGTAGATGCATGGAAAAATAAAGGAGCCATTCTCATTAAATTGGAGCGATATGAAGAAGGCTTAGATGCTTCTGATAAAGCCATTGGAATAAATCCTCAAGATGCCGGTGCATTGAACAATAAAGGAATAGCTCTCGATAATTTAGGCAGGCACGAAGAAGCTTTAGTCGCTTATGATAAAGCCATTGGAATAAATGAGCTTGATGCCGGGACATGGAGCAATAAATGTCTGGCATTCGCTAATTTAGCTATGTACGAAGAAGCAATATATTCTTGTGATAAAGCAACGAAAATAAATCCAAATTTTGCAGAGGCGTGGTTTAACAAAGGAGTTGCTTTCGATAAATGGGGCAAGTATAATGAATCAATATCAGCTTATGATAAAGCCATCGAAATAGATAGACAATTTATAGATCCATGGTTTAATAAAGGTGTCATCCTCGCTAATTTGGGTAAGTATAATGAATCAATATCAGCTTATGATAACGCCATTAAAATAAATCCAAAATTTGCAAAGGCATGGAATAACAAAGGGGTGGCTCTATCTAATTGGGGCAAATATAATGAATCAATATCAGCTTACGATAATGCTATCAAAATAGATCAAC
This sequence comes from Methanosarcinaceae archaeon, assembly GCA_030611265.1. Taxonomy (GTDB): domain Archaea; phylum Halobacteriota; class Methanosarcinia; order Methanosarcinales; family Methanosarcinaceae; genus Methanovorans. The sequence continues at coordinate 14,519 of JAUWQD010000014.1, forward strand.
AATATGCAAATTCATGGACTAATAAAGGGGTAGACCTCGCTAATTTGGGTAAGTATAATGAATCAATATCAGCTCATGATAAAGCCATTAAAATAAATCCAAAACTTGCAGAAGCATGGAATAACAAAGGAGTGGCTCTATCTAATTGGGGCAAGTATAATGAATCAATATCAGCTTATGATAATGCGATCAAAATAGATCAACAATTTGCAGAGGCATGGAATAACAAAGGGGTGGCTCTATCTAGATGGGGCAAATATAATGAATCAATGTCAGCTTATGATAAAGCCATCGAAATCGATCAACAATATGCAAAGCCATGGACGAATAAAGGAGCATTGTTTTATAATTTGGGCAATTACAAAGATGCTTTGGAATCTTCCAATAAAGCCATTGATTTGAATCTACTAGATGCAGGGGCGTGGAAAATTAAAGTGTCTGCTTTATTTTATCTGGGTAGATACGAAGAAGCTTTAAAAGATAATGATAGAGCTATCAATTTAAATTCAAATGATGCAGAGTTGTGGAACTTAAAAGGTTCTACTTTAGGCAGTTTGGGTAGGTATGAAGAAGCTTTAATAGCTTTCGATAAAGCCATTGAAATAAATCCAAATTTTGCAGAGGCGTGGAGACATAAAGGGTTGGCTCTGGTTAAATTAGGAAGAAATGAAGAAGCAAATGAAGCATTTGAAAGAGCACGTTAACACCTGAATTTGAAATCTATAATCATGCAAATCGACAGATAAATCAAAATCGTGAGCATCCTCGCGGATGTATTCGAACCTCTGGTCCGAAGTCGACGACGAATCATAATTGCACAACTCTGTTTTAAAAATCCATCTTAACACATACATTCCCAACTTCTCACACAAATCCTCACCACCGATTACACTTATATAGAAGTGCTTGCATTTAGATTGACCACAGCGTACACGGACTGTACACTATCGAGAAAAATGACAATCACATTTTGGATTAGATTTTAGATCAATATCATAATTCACTAATTGTAATAAGGAGGTTATAATTTGGCAGGACAAATGGCTGGACAGCCAATCTTTATCATGGCAGAAGGAAGTAAGAGAACACGCGGCAGGGATGCCCAGAGTAACAATATATTAGCAGCAAAAGCAGTTGCAAGTGCAGTGCGTACAACACTTGGTCCAAAAGGTATGGACAAGATGCTCGTAGATTCCATGGGAGACGTTGTGATCACGAACGATGGTGCAACCATTCTTAAAGAGATGGACATTGAACACCCGGCTGCAAAGATGATCGTCGAGGTTTCAAAGACACAGGATGACGAAGTTGGGGATGGTACCACAACCGCAGCTGTCCTTGCAGGTGAACTTCTAGCAATGGCTGAAGACCTCATTGAGAAGGGTGTACACCCAACACTCATTGCTGCAGGTTATAGGAATGCTGCAAAAAAATCCGCAGAGATCCTTGATACTATAACGATCAAAATTTCCACAGATGATACTGAAGCACTTAAAAATATCGCAGCGACTGCGATCACAGGAAAAGGTGCGGAAGCATATAAGGAAAGCCTGTCCAAACTTGCTGTGGATGCGGTAACGGCAGTCGCCGAAAAGACCGATTCCGGCATGACTGTTGATGTGGATGACATAAAGATCGAGAAGCAGACCGGCGGAAGCATACAGGATTCAAAAATGGTCAATGGTGTCGTGCTCGACAGGGAGAGGGTACATCCAAATATGCCCGAGTCAATGAAAAACGCAAAAATATTGCTCCTTAGCACTCCAATTGAACACAAGAAAACCGAGACGAACGCTGAGATCAAGATTACATCACCTGACCAGATGCAGATGTTCGTTGACCAGGAAGAGAAAATGCTCAAGGAATCTGTTGACAAAGTTATAAAAAGCGGTGCAACTGCGGTATTCTGCCAAAAAGGTATTGATGACCTTGCACAGCATTACCTTTCAAAAGCCGGTATCTATGCCCTCAGAAGAATAAAGAAGAGCGACCTGGATCAATTATCCAAAGCAACCGGTGCCAATATCATCCAGAACCTTGATGAGATCACGGACTCTGATCTTGGTGATGCAGGACTTGTGGAGGAGAATGACGTGGGCGGTCCAAAGATGACATTTGTCACCAAATGCAAGACCCAAAAAGCCATATCAATTATCCTGCGCGGCGGTACAGATCAAGTTGTTGCAGGACTTCAGCGTGCACTAAACGATGCCCTCCGGGTTGTCGGTGTTGCGCTTGAAGACGAAAAGATCGTTGTTGGTGGCGGTTCACCTGAGATAGAACTTGCACTCCGGCTCAGGGAATATGCTGCAACTCTCAAAGGCAGGGAGCAGCTTGCTGTAAGTAAGTTCGCAGAAGCGCTTGAGATCATTCCACAGACACTTGCAGAAAACGCAGGACTTGACCCTATTGACAAGTTGGTCGATCTTCGTTCCCAACACGAGCAGGGTAATAAGAACGCAGGACTCAATGTCTATACAGGTGATGTTATTGATATGTGGGAGAACAATGTTGTAGAACCACTTCGCATTAAGACCCAGGCAATCAATGCAGCTGCAGAAGCAGCCGTTATGATTCTGAGAATTGATGATGTAGTATCGGCAAGTCCAGGCGGATCGGGTGGTGCCCCAGGTGAAATGCCTGATCAGGCAGACATGGACTTCTGAGTTTAGGTTCAGTCGAATCAAAACTCTAATTTGCCGGATAACATCATCCGGCACTTCTTTTTCTTTCCTTTCGTTAGAGGATTTGAAATCCTCGTTAATTTTCAAAAACCCTGTATACATGCTGGATGTGGGCAGTAAGATTTAAGAATAATGTCAACCATTCAACCGACAATGGTTAACAATATAGATTTTAGTTCCACCACCAACGCCCCGGATTTGAGAAAAATGGTTTTTGCATCGCTTTTTGCGGCAATGACAGCCGTTGGCGCGTACATAAAAATACCAATACCAATCGGACCGGTCCCACTTACATTGCAGGTATTGTTCGTACTTCTGGCAGGCATTATGCTCAAAAGTAAATGGGGAACAATAAGCATGCTCATATACGTGCTCCTTGGGATTGTCGGACTTCCGGTATTTGCAGGCGGTGCTTCAGGGCTTGGTGTACTCTTTGGACCCACAGGCGGATACTTGATCGGTTTTGTGGCAGCGGCGTTTGTTGTCGGTTTCCTGGCAGAGCGTAAGCAAACCTCCAATCCCCTGCTAAATGCTGTTTTCATGACTGTCGGGCTTGGTGTGATATACCTGCTTGGTGTGGCACAACTGGCAATCGTTGCGAAGTTGACTATCATGCAGGCGATCGCTGTAGGTATGCTTCCTTTCTTGATCGGGGACTTTATGAAGATAATAGCGGGTGCTTACATCGCATCAAAATACGAGATTTAAGATTTGACCACAACAGTATGATCCATATCAATAACTTAAGTTACCGATATCCCGATGGAACCCTCGCACTTGATGGCGTGGATATGTCCATCGAAAAAGGTGAATTTGTAGCACTTATCGGCAAGAACGGATGCGGAAAAACCACACTTGTCCGCCACCTAAACGCACTTCTCACCCCCACAGAGGGTTCGATTTCCGTGTTTGGAATGGATACAAAAAACAAATCCGGTGTCTGGAATATCCGACAGACTGTCGGAATGGTGTTCCAAAACCCCCAGACCCAGTTCGTTGGCACGACTCTTGAAGAGGATGTTGCATTCGGTCCCGAGAACCTGACACTGCCTCCAAATGAGATTCGGAAACGGGTAGACAGGTCACTCCGCAAGGTCGGGCTCTTGGAATACAAAACCCATGCACCAAAAGCACTGAGCGGAGGGCAGATGCAGCGCGCTGCAATTGCAGGCGTGCTCGCAATGGAACCCGAATGCATTGTTCTTGACGAGGTTACGTCCATGCTCGACCCCGAGTCAAGGGGGAATGTGCTGGATACCATCCAACAACTCCATCAAAGCGGAAAGACCATCATATACGTCACTCAGCGAATAGAAGAGATTCTGCCGCTTGCAGACAGGATCGTTTCCATGAACAATGGCAAGATCGAGTTTATGGGCACACCGCACAAGTATCTGGCATATGTGGAATCCGATATTCCTGCGATCACCAATCTTATGAGGAAACTCAAAGCCAAAGGATTCGATGTGAGAGATGATGTTTTTGCAGTTGATGATGCGTTTTTGGAGATTATGAAAGCGTGGGGGATGGGAAAAGAAGTGGACGGGGTGGACATGTTGGACGGGGCAGACAAGGTGAACACAGACGATGGATGAACTTATCCTCTCTTACGTTCCCGGAACTTCACCACTTCACAAACTTGACCCGCGCACAAAGTTGGTTGCGTTGATGGTCACAAGCATACTTGTCCTCCAGACTGCCACTTTTCCAAAACTGGGTTTGTTTGCTGCTTCTTTCGTGTTGCTTGCATATCTCTCAGGTGTGGGCACAGGGGTATTTGTACGCTCTATCAGACCCATGCTTGTGTTTTTTACATTCATATTCCTGATGCACCTGTTTCTGACAGAAGGAGACCCCATATTCCGGATAGGTGTGATCCGCCCGACATTCGAGGGTTTGATGGCGGGAACACTCATCACCGCAAGATTTGTGCTGCTGATACTGTTTGCATCCCTGCTCACTGCAACCACCCGCTCAACCATGATAACAAATGGGATAGAGCGATTACTTCGCTCTCTGCCACTGAAACGAATCGGCCTGTCATCTTTCGATATTGCGACAATGATGTCGCTGTCAATTCGTTTTGTGCCTGTACTTCTGGACAATGCACGTCAGATACGTTATGCGCAAATCGCGCGCGGGCTGGACATCAGACACAACATATTCCGCACGGCATCAACAACGATCACGCCAATGATCAGGGAATCCGTAAGCACTGCCGATGAGCTGGCAACAGCCATGGAGAGCAGATGTTATCAAGGAGATTTCCGCACGTCCCTTTTCGAACTCAAAATGAGGGCGGCAGATTGGGGTGTGCTGTGCGGGATAGGCGGGTTGGCAGTTTTATCGTATGTTTAGTTTTTCCACTCCACATGAAACCGCCGTAGGCGGCGGTTGTTGTATTGGTTTTAGTTTCAGTTAAAAAACACATATTGCCCTTCTGATAGGTTAAGTATTAATATATGAACAAATGTTCATATATTCATGAATGATGCATGCATCCGCGTCGATAAAACATTAATAGAGCAAATGAAACAGAACCTTCCCGATGAACAAACGATCAACAGGATATCCGCCATATTTCAGGCACTCCAATCAGATACCCGTCTAAAGATACTGTTCCTGCTATCCAAAAAGGAGATGTGCGTGTGTGAACTTGACTGTGCACTTGATGTCACACAATCAGCTATCTCACACAGCCTGCGAACCCTACGCCAGCTTGATCTTGTTCGTGTGAAAAAACAGGGGCGGTTTGCGATATATTACCTTGCGGACGAACATGTCAAAATATTGATCGATCTTTGCAATAAACATGTAACGGAGTGCAGCGCATGACATTGGCAGAGATGTTGACAAATCTGACAGCCTTAATTGTGGGGATTGCGGGTGCTACATGGGAGATATTCACAGAAGCTGCACCTTACCTATTTTTGGGCTTTGGAATTGCAGGACTTCTACATGCGCTGATCCCTGATGAGAAGATTGTCAGTTATCTTGGTGCGTCAGCCGGAAAGGTAAGGTCTGTCATCAATGCGGCAATTGCAGGTGTTCCGCTTCCACTGTGCTCATGCGGAGTTGTTCCAACTGCGATATCCCTGCAAAAACGGGGTGCAACAAAAGGAGCAACAGTCTCATTTTTGATATCTACACCGGAAACAGGGGTGGATTCAATTGCAGTAACCTATGCACTTCTCGACCCGATAATGACAATATTTAGACCCATTGCAACGCTTGTCACTGCTATTTCTGCAGGTATCATGGAAAACCTGCTGGTAAAGGACAATACCGGTGCACAAACACGCAACCTGCCTTTAAATTTACAAACAATACCCCTTGCAACAGTATCGGAAGACGAAGATGATGCTTCGTGCTCATGTGGCGGCGCTTGCAGCATTCCTGCACCGCAGGGGCAGAGTCTTTCGCAGCGAATTTACGGTGGCATAAAATATGCATACGTAGAACTGCTCGGAGATATTTCCAAATGGCTCATGGTTGGGATCGTTATTGCAGGCATAATATCATATGCAATACCTGATAGTTTCATCCTCTCCTATCTGGGGGGAGGAGTAGGATCCATGCTTGTTATGCTTGTTATCGGAATCCCACTCTACATCTGTGCAACAGCATCCACACCGCTTGCAGCAGCCCTTATTGCAAAAGGGATGAGTCCCGGAACTGCATTTGTGTTCCTGCTGGCAGGTCCTGCGACAAATGCCGCAACGATTACAATGGTAACAAAATTTTTGGGAAAACGCTCGGCTGCAATCTATCTTGCATCAATTGGCACATTCTCAATAGCCTTTGGTCTTTTGCTGGACTTCATTTATGTAAAAATGGGGATCGAAGCAACATCGATCGTTGGTCATGCCAGCGAAATATTGCCTGATGATGTGAAAATGTTATTTGCAATACTGATGCTTCCACTTATTGCAAATGGTATCTATCACGAGATGCGGGAATAGTGAAAATACATATGACAGTCTGCATTCTATAATGTGCAGCCGGATTATTTTTTGTTTGCTTCACGGGATATGATGTCTGCAATCCTGTGCTTAAATGTCTCTACCAATTCATCGATCTCTGCGTTTACATCAATATGAGGTGCTCCCTTCTCAACCTTCTTAATAGATTTATCGATTGCCTTTGATCTTATTGGAACAAAATCTCCAGAAATGTTGTTGGAAGTGGAATCGCTTTCATCCCAAATGAAATCTCCATTATCATTCATCGTATCACCAAAAATTTTATTTACATTAATGCATCTCATTTCCAAATATATAAGGTTTGCTGTTGACTTTGGTTTCTGTGTACGTAGATTTAGAACTGATGTGGCATAACAGGAAAAAGTATATCCAAACCACTTTTTGAAAGACATGCAGATATCAAGGTGTTATTCATGGAACTTGAAGTAAAATTGCTAAAAACTATCTCACACAAACGTACCGATTGCGGATGCGGTGTTGCCGTTATACCAGTAGACCCAAGCCCAGACCACTGACCTACAAAAAATAGTATTTGTTTAGTCCATGCACCGTCGTGTCGTGGTGCAGGCGGTTTAACGAATTCAGGATAAAAACGGTGCTACCACATGCGCGCAGCGCGGCGCTGTCCTCCACTACTTCCCAAAAAGGCAAATATATGATATATTTTCCGAACCCGTGCACAAGTTTGAGTTTTATGACGATATGCGTTCTTACAATATACATCAGGTATGTTCAATTTTCATACGCACAGGAAGAGTATTTTGTAGGATTTTCATGGTAATGTAGGAACACGCGCGCTTCGGGTGATAATAGCACCAGTGTTTTATTTTGCTCAATACCTCACTAATCACCAATCTAAAACCAAGTGAATAAAAAAACAAAATATGATGGGACCGCGGAGATCTTCACCCAGATTACGCTTCTGGAGCGCGAACCGAGGCATTTCGCTTTGCTCAATACCTCACTAATCACCAATCTAAAACCAAGTGAATAAAAAAACAAAATATGATGGGACCGCGGAGATTTGAACTCCAGTCGCAAGACCCCCAGCCTTGCAGGATGGACCAGGCTACCCTACGGTCCCACAGGAATAGTTACTTTAAACACGTTTTGAGTATTTCATTCTTTCGTGCGCATCCATTCGTTGTATGCGTCCACGATCTCGCTGCCTTCAAGGAATACCAGGTCGCGGTCTTTTGCATACGTCTTTGCGTCCTCTTTTGACAATGCTCTGCCGCTGTTCTCATCAAGCATCTCGCACACGACCATTGCAGGAGTTATTCCTGCCATTTTGGCAAGTGCGATCGAGAGTTCGGTCTGACCCATGCGCTCATTGACCAACCCTTCAGCCGCGCGCAGGAGGGCGACATGTCCGGGAGTTCGGAACTCTGAACCAAAAACTACATTCTCGCCGGAATTTGTTCTGTCAATGATCTCTGAGAGTTTGTTTATTGTCAGCGCGCGGTCATTGTCAGGTATTCCTGTGCGAGTGTTCCTGTGATTCACCCATAGTGAGAACGATGAGCGGGTGTCATACGCAAGGTCGCCGCTTTTTTCTACGGTTGTCTTGAGTGAATTGTTGTTGTTTGGTGCATTGCGGAGAACATCGGAAATGAATGGAAGACCAAGTTTTTTTGATGCGTCTGTATCCAGCGCGACGCATATCAGACCGCCGCCGTCCTTGCGCATCCATTTCACATCGTTTGGTGTCACTGCACTTGCAGGTATTGTGAAATCGGTTTCGCCTTCGCGTCCTTCGGAATCAAAGATGAATATCATTTCGTCATTTTGGATCGCTTGTAGTGCACGTGCTATATTTTCAGTATAATTTGTATCATTGGAACTCATTGTATCACTCATCTTTTACTCGCTTTTATCATTTCCAACTATTATTTTGATCTCATCCCCGTCCTTCAAACCAAGAGTTTTACGTAAGTTTACGGGTGCGATGATCTCAAGCAGGTCATCGGGGTAGTGCGACCTGTCCGGTATAATAACTGCGCCATCTATTTCTTCAATCTTTACGGGATAACATTTCCCGCCACCAAAAGTGCGCTCCCCATCGATAAATCCAGACACTGTGGCGGCATGTATCATGTCGATCCTATTGCGCAGGGAGTTACTGAGGTCTGTAAGTTGCACGTTCAATGTGCCCGGAAATGGTGTAAAATCCAGTATTTTCTCAAACTGGTGTTTGTAGCCATCTAAGCCTATGTAGTATTGCCCTTCGCCAAGTCCTGTTATTAGATTTCCGTGCAATTCTACTGCTTCGCATTTGTTGCAGAAAATGTTCCGGTAATCCGCATGTTCGGTTTTTAGAAGTTTAACTCCGTGGTTTGTAATTGTGACAATCTGCCCACCTGATACCAGTTTCCTGTCAATGAATCCCTCGTCCTCCAGATTCTTCAACATCCTTGCGGCAGTCTTGGAACTGGACGAGATGTGTTCTGAAAACTCGCTGGATGATATCTTGATCGGCGTGTCGATTGCACCGAGAAGGGCGAGTTTCTTTAAGGATTCGATAACCGGCATTTTGTTGACCTCTATCTCAATTGTGAGATGGTTCTCAAATATGAGGTGGGGTGAGATAAAGGTTTTGATGTGGGTGGAAAACTTGAATCTATGTTTGCAACACTACGACACTACAGTATTACAAACTTATATGTAGTCATCAAGTGTGAGCAGCAAAAATCCTTCTTCTTTTGCCATCCTTTTCATCCCATCCGTAAATCCGGATTTGCTAATAATTGCAAAATAGTCTTTTCTATCAGGTAACCATTTCACAGATTTGGCTTTTTCTACAAGTTTTTCGTAAACATCGATATCGATAGTCTTATTCTTCCATTTACATTCGAAAAAGAGAATTTCCTTTGTATCACTATTGATGGCGGCAATATCGATCTCATAATCATTGTGCCCTTTTGGAGCATGCGGGATCTTGCCCCACTGTCTGCCGAGTTTTTGGAATCTAAAAGGCAGTTTATCTTTTGAATTAAGATAGAGCAACATCTCTCTTCCGATCTGTTCAAATGTTTCTCCCAGATAGTTGTTATAGGCATTCTTCAAATCTTCGATCGCAGACTCTTTGTCTCCCTGTTCCAGTTCATCCTTATGCGATAATACGAAACGGAACCAAAAACGCAAAAACTCGTCATCGATTCTGTAGATGGTCTTTTTTGTGGTGGTTTTTTCTGTGATCGGATGTTCTTTTCTCACAAACCCAAGTTGTATGAGTGTGTCCAGATAATATGTCAGATCTTTTGGTTCCAAAAATGATCTGGATGCTATCTCGCTCAACCTCACTGTGCCTTTTGAGATCGCAAACAGTATGTTCATATAAGTGGCAGGTTCCCTTAATTGTTCACGCAGCAGGAATTCTCCTTCTGCATAGAGCACTGATTCTTTTGCAAACAATATATTTTTTAGATTATCGTAAAAAGAATGTTCTTCATTAAAGAATGACAGGTAAAATGGTACTCCTCCTGCCGCTCCATATATGTTTACAATATCCTCTGATGACAATTTCGGGAAGAACTCATGAATGTGTTTGAACAGCATCGGTTTTATCAGCATTTGCCCGGTTCTTCTTCCATACAGTGGACTTGAATACGCAAGCGTGCTTTTTTCCATCATTGATATGGATGAGCCGCACAATATGAGGTGGAATGGACCTCCCTTTATTATTTCATCAACAATAAGTTGGAATACCGAGGGAATGGAATCATCTACTTGCGCCAGATATGAGAATTCATCTATGACAATTACAAGTTTCTCTTTTCCATTCCATCTTGTTTTGATGTACTCAAAGACCTGATCGAATGTTTCCAGATTTGGCTCATAATCACCAAACAGGTCTGCTGCTCTTTTCCTGAACCTGTATAGATTCGACAACGTCCCTCTCTTGTCTGCCAGGAGGTATATGTGCGGCTTATCCATCTGGAATTTGTGTATCAGTTCGGTCTTGCCAACCCGTCGCCGCCCGTAGATGACGGTGAAAGACAATGCATCGGTTTGGTACTCGCGGTTTAATACTTCTAGTTCTTCTGTGCGGTTTATAAATTTTCGGATCATAATTATTATGATTTAAATCCGAATAATAGATATAACTTTCGGAATTCAATCATTATGATTGTAATCCGAATCTTTGATATTGGAGCTTTTTTGATGCTGAGTCAGGAAGAGGCAGCGCATTTGTTTATTATAACAAATCTTCATTTTGGGTGTGGTGGTTTAAGAATAGAAGCATTGATTAAATGAATTTAACAACATCTACAAAAAGAAATTAAAAATAAATTGGAAATTCATTTAAGTAGCTACTTTATACAGGTATAAATTATATTATAATAAAAAGGAAGATAATCTCCATGACTACTGATTTAACATTTATCACAAACGAGGAAAACAACAAGTTGGTAGATAGGTTTGCTAAACTTATCAAAGATTCTCAATTTTTTGATTGTTTGGTGGGTTATTTCTACACAAGTGGTTTTCATTCATTATATGAGTCATTAGAAGAAACTGAAAAAATAAGAATATTAGTTGGTATTAGCACAAATAAGGAAACTTTTGATTTAATCCAAGAATCACAGAAACAAGTTCAAACAGAACTAAAATTGTCGCATAAAGAAACAAAAATCGAATTTTCCAACGAAGTTACAATGGAATTTGAAGAATCCGCTGACTCGATTGAAGTGGAAAGTGGCACAAAAAAATTCATTGAATGGATTAAATCCGATAAATTGGAAATCCGAGTATATCCGGCCGAAAAGATACATTCGAAAGTCTATATCATGACTTTTAAGGAAGGAGATCGTGATGCCGGAAGAGTGATTACCGGATCAAGTAATTTCACACAATCCGGATTAAGGAATAATCTGGAATTTAATGTTGAATTAAAGAATAGTTCTGATCACAAATTTGCATTGGATCAATTCAATAAGTTATGGGAAAATTCGGTTGATGTTTCTGAAGAATATATTGAAACCATTGATACAAAGACATGGTTAAACGATAAAATCACGCCTTATGAACTATATTTGAAATTCCTTTATGAATATCTTGAAGAAAAAATAAATCTGGATTTAGAGGATATAGATGATTTCTATAGTCCACCGAATTTTATGGATTTGAAATATCAAAAAGATGCGGTTCAGGATGCAAAGGTAAAACTCTTGGAATACGGCGGAGTATTCATTTCTGATGTTGTAGGTCTGGGCAAGACGTATATTGCTACAATGTTGGCTCAACGATTAGACGGCAGAACACTGGTAATTGCGCCTCCTGTTTTAATTGATAGGGACAACCCCGGGTCATGGACAAATGTTTTTGAAGATTTTGGAATTAAGCAGAGTTATATCGAATCTCGTGGGAAATTGGATGATATCATCAGAAGAATTACTGATACTGACAAAAATCAATATTACAAAAATGTAATTATTGATGAAGCACACAGTTTTAGGAATGAAGCGACTCAATCTTATGAAAAATTAGCTCAAATTTGCAGAGGAAAAAGAGTTATTTTAGTTTCTGCAACTCCTCTTAATAACACTCCACTTGATATTTTAAGCCAGATCAAATTGTTCCAAAATGCTAATAGATCGACACTTCCAAATCCAAAAGTAAAGGATTTAGAGAGATATTTCAATGGATTGCAAAGTCGATTAAAAGGGCTTGATAGAAAAGAAGACAAAGAAGAGTATCTTTCAGTTGTCAAGAATAATGCGGAAGACATTCGTAAAAATGTTCTTTACCATTTGATGGTTAGACGTACCAGATATAGCATTACGGAATATTACGGTGATGATCTGAAAAAACAAAATTTAAAGTTCCCGGAAGTTGGAGACCCTGAACCAGTAATATACAACTTTAATGACGAACTTGATGTGATTTTTAATGATACTGTTGATATGATCGTTAATCAGTTCAAATATGCGAGGTACACTCCGATATTGTATCTCAAAAAAGAGCCTACAAGTACAGAAAAGACATCCCAACGAAACATGCAGGGTTTTATGAGGGTTTTGTTGCTAAAACGATTGGAGAGTAGTTTATTTGCGTTTAATAAATCGATATCAAGATTCATTAATTCTTATGAAAAATTCATTGAGCAATTCCATAAAGGGAATGTGTATGTTAGTAAAAAACATATCAATAAGATTTTTGAGTATTTGGATGACGATAATGATGAATCGATCCAAAAATTGATCGATAACGAAAAAGCATCAAAATATGAGTCTGAAGATTTCATTGATGAATTTATTGAAGATCTGGAAACGGATCTGGAGGCTCTGAAAAACATTCAGACTTTATGGAGCAATGTGAAAACCGATCCTAAACTTGAAAAATTCATCGAACTTTTGAAAACTGACACTGTTCTTAGTGAAAATAAGTTAATCGTTTTTACTGAATCAAAAGAAACTGCTCATTATCTTGAAGATATGTTAAACCCTGAATTTGACAACAAAGTAAGGGCTTACTCCAGTATATCATCTCCTGCTGATAGAATAGAGATCATCAATAATTTTGATGCAAAAGTGTCGAATAAAAAGGATGACATACGTATTCTAATTTCAACTGAGATCTTAGCGGAGGGTGTCAATTTACATCGTTCAAATGTGGTTATTAATTACGATATTCCATGGAATCCTACAAGAATGATGCAAAGGGTTGGACGTATCAATCGTGTGGATTCGAATTTTGATAAGATATATACGTACAATTTCTTCCCGGCAGGACAAATCAATGAGAATATTAGTTTAGAAGAGGCAGCAGAAGCAAAGATCGAGGCATTTATAGAAATGCTCGGAAATGATGCAAAACTGTTGACTGATGAGGAAATAAAATCTCATGACTTGTTTAAGAGATTAACATCTAAAGAATACATTACCGGAGAAGATGAAGAGGATGATCCTGAACTTCGTTACTTGACATACTTAAGGGATATCAGGGATGCCGATAAGGAATTGTTCAATAAGATCAAGAGAATTCCTAAGAAAGCAAGAACCGCGAAGAAATACGATGAAGATCATACTTCCACTGTGACATTTCTCAGGAAAGGAAAGGTCAGGAAGGTCTTCAAAACTACAGGGAATGATTCGGGTATTTGCTCTGAAGAGATTGATTTTAACACGGCTGCTGGGATCCTTGAGGCGGATATTGATACTAAACGGGAAAAGATCGAGCCGGAATTTTATAAGCACCTTGAGTTTAATAAGAAAGAGTTTGCAGATGTGTTCATTAAGGAATCCGAATTGCTTAAGCCAATTGGAAACCGGGGAAATAAAGCCAAGCTCATTAAATTGATCAGGGCGATAGAAAATAGTCCAGAATTTACCAGTGTAGAAAACGATTATATTGCAGATGTTATGAATCTCCTGCGAGATGGAAGTTTGCCGAAAGCGACAATAAAAAAGATAATTGATGGGACAAAGGATGAAATTAATCCTTTTAAAATATATGCAAAAATCAAATCCGGCATTCCCGATCAATTTTTCCAGTCGGCTATTGTTACCAGTTCGGCTGATACAAGAGGAAAAAAAGAAGTGATTCTTTCAGAGTATCTACATAAAGGGGAATAATTATGGATCCACAAAACGCAAAAACGTTATTAGATGATACATTTAACAATGGTTATGATGAAGGTAAGTTTTTAAATTTTATCAATGAACTATTCAATGGATTTGATGCAAGTAAAAAAAAGTATCTTGTTCCTGATGCATATAAAGAATATATTGATTCTGACAATTATAAATCTCTGGGAGAGTATAAGGATGGTTCCGGGAAGTTAATTGATGTTCTTGCTATAAAGCTTAAGAAAAGTACTTCCAGAGATCGGGCAAGAACAATGCAGCGAAATTTGGTTGCAAAATACTTGTCTGAGAATAACAAACATGCGGCACTTGTAGCATTTTACGGTTACGATCCTGATGATTGGCGTTTTTCATTTGTCAAGTTGGATTATCGCCGTGAGAAAGACGATTCTGGAAGGGTTAAAACTGTTGAAGATTTGACACCTGCTAAAAGATATTCATTTTTGGTTGGTGTATATGAGCCGAATCATACTTGCAGGTCGCAATTCCTGAGACTCGTAGAAGAAGAGAATAAAAATCCTTCTTTTGAAGAAATTGAAACGGCATTTAGTATCGAAAAGGTTACAAAGATTTTCTTTGAAAAATACAAAGGATTATTCTTGGAATTAAAAGATGCTCTGGATGCTGCTATTGAAAAAGACCTGTATATCAAAGAGGATTTTGATAACAAGGACCTTTCCACTGTTGATTTTGCTAAAAAGTTACTTGGGCAGATCGTTTTTCTTTATTTTCTTCAGAAAAAAGGCTGGCTGGGTGTTGAACGGGATAAAAATACGGGTAAGTTTAAGGAATGGGGCAGCGGTCCCAAAAATTTCCTTAAAAAACTGTTTAATAAAGAGATCGTTCAGTATGACAATTTCTTCAACGATGTGCTGGAACCTTTATTTTATGAAGCTTTAGCAAGGGAGCATGATGGTGATTATTACAGCAGGTTCGAGTGCAAGATCCCATTCTTAAACGGTGGATTGTTTGAACCAATAAATGATTATAACTGGCAAGAGACTGATATTTTACTGGACAATACAATTTTTGAAAAAATCATTGGCACATTTAATGAATTTAATTTCACAGTTAAGGAAGATGAACCATTAGAAAAGGAAGTCGCCGTTGACCCTGAGATGCTCGGAAAAGTTTTTGAGAACCTTCTTGATGTGAAGGACAGGAAATCTAAAGGGGCGTTCTACACACCAAGGGAAATTGTACACTATATGTGTCAACAGAGCCTTATCAATTATCTTGAAACGAATACAAAGGATAAGAAAATATCAAGAGAAGACCTTGAAATGTTTATTCAATTCGGTGATTATTCAAGTTCAGCCGACCAGAGATATTTGATCGAGATCAATAAACTGCTACAGGATATAAGATCAGGAATATCGAAGAACGTAGTAAAGTCACAAGCACATGTACAGGATCGTATAAGCAAACTGACGCTTCCAATTTCGATTATCTCAAACAAAGAATTGATTGATAGATTACTTGCAGATATTAAAGTCGTTGATCCTGCTGTGGGTTCAGGTGCTTTCCCTGTCGGAATGATGAACGAGATCGTAAAAGCGCGGTCTATTCTGACATTTTTTTGGTTTGATGACGCTAAATCCAGTGAACGAACAACTTACAATATAAAAAGGCAGACAATCCAGAATTGTCTTTATGGCGTTGATCTCGATTCATCGGCTGTTGATATTACGAAGTTGAGATTCTGGTTATCATTGATCGTTGATGAAGATGACATGGAACATATCCAACCACTCCCGAATTTAGATAATAAGATTATGTGCGGGAACAGCCTTCTCGAAGAGTTTGAAGGGATCAAATTGTTTGATGAGAATATGCTTGGAGAACCAGTCATCGACCATAGTTTTGAGATCGAACAAATCGATTCAAAGATCGAGGGATTAAATCAGGAACTTAACAAGATCTATACTGGAAAGACCACTGATGATGAAGATCCAAAACAGGTCAAGAAGCAAATCTTCAAACTTGAAAACGAAAAGAAGAAACTCTTGTCATCTCCAAAGGAAAAGACCCAGCAATTAAACTTGAGTGATGCAGATAATTTTAGAATAAAACAATCCCAGCGTAAATTAAGAGGACTAAGGGCACTGCAAAAGCAATTTTTCGATGCCCAGAGCAAGAAAGATAAAATCAAATTACGAGATGATATTGATAATCTTGAATGGGAACTGATAGAAGAAACACTAAAAGAAAATGGAAACGAAGAATCTATTCAGAAACTTCAGCAATACAAAAAGGCAAAATCAAAACCTTTCTTTTTGTGGAAGTTGTATTTTGCAGAAGTGTTCCAGAGAGAAAATCCAGGATTTGATGTTGTTATTGGAAATCCTCCTTATGTGAAAGAATACACCAATAGAAGTGCTTTTGATGGTTTAAGAAATTCTCCATATTATCAAGGTAAAATGGATTTATGGTATTTCTTTGGGTGCATTGGGATTGACTTGCTTTGTGAAGATGGAATTGAATGTTACATCGCACCAAATAATTGGATTAGCAATGCTGGAGCATTAAAATTTAGAAATAAAATTGTTGCTGAAAGTCAAATGTTATCATTTATTGATTTTGGAAATTACAAAGTATTTACCGCTGGAATTCAAACGATGGTATACATAATCAAGAAAAATCATCAAATTAATAATTATAGTTTAACTTATTCGAAACTCCAAAGTGATGATATAAATTCCGATGCACTTTCTACGTTTTTGTATAGAAAAGAGCCTTTAGATTACTTCTTGAAGTACAGTTCTGATTTCAAACGCGAGGATTTTGAGAATCGATATATCACATTTTACAGAAGGGAAATTGGAGCAGTATTATCAAAAATAAAGATGATGGGAGACACATATCTCAATAAATCCGAAACTGCTCAAGGAGTTGTAGCACCTCAGGATTCATTAAATAAAAAAAATGCTGAAAAATTAGCCAATCAATATAAAGTTGGAGATGGTATTTTCATATTATCTGATAAAGAAAAAGCCAATATGGATTTTTATGAAAAAGAACTAGAACTGATTAAACCTTATTATACAACAAATGAACTGCACAAATATTATGGAACTGCTAATAATCAATATTGGTTGATATACACTAAATCGGGTATAAATAGAAACATCTCTAAATATCCGCATATAAAAGACCATCTTGAGAAGTTCAAGCCAATTATAACTTCTGATAATAAACCTTATGGATTGCATCGAGCAAGAAATGAGTACTTTTTCACAGGGGAAAGTATAGTTTCATTAAGAAAATGTTCAGAACCTACATTTACTTACTGCGATTTTGATTGTTATGTTTCTCAAACTTTCGTTGTCATAAAAACAGATAGAATCGATTTAAAGTATCTGACAGGAATTTTGAATTCACAACTAATTAAGTTTTGGCTTTATTATGAAGGTAAATTACAAGGGAACAATTATCAAGTTGATTCAGAACCTTTAATGAATGTTCCGATAAAAGTAGGTTCAGATGTTGAAAATGAAATGGTAGTTGATCTTGTAGACCAAATCCTCGTCATCACAAAAAACCCAGATTACCTCGAAAACTCTGGCAAGCAAGCCAAAGTGAAAAACTTAGAAAAACAAATCGACCAGTTCGTCTACGAACTCTACGATCTAACTCCCAAAGAGATAGAGATTGTTGGAAAATTCAATGGGGGGAAATAAGATGACAAAAACCAGATTTGATACGAAAGGAATAAAATCTGCTTTAAGCAAATTGCAATTCACGGAAAATAATTTTTATAAATCCATTACAGAGTTTATTTGGAATGGATTTGATGCAAAAGCTTCAATTGTTGAATTATCATATGAAATTTATCAAACTAATAAAGACGGAAAATTCAGGGAATTGGAAATCAAAGATAATGGTTCTGGAATTAACCAAAAAAGATTGGGAAAAACTTTTGAACCAATTTATGAATCCGAGAAAATCGGTGATAATGGTTTAGAAAAAAATCATTCCACAATTCATGGAAAAAACGGGGTCGGAAGATTAACCTTTTTCACATTTTCTAATTTTGCAAAATGGTACACAATATACAATGAAGATGGAATGAATTATAAGTGTGAAATTGAAATTGATGCAAATAAGCTAAATTTCTTCACAGGTGAGAACAAAACACTCGAACTGATAAATGAAAAAACGGGAACAACAGTTGTTTTTTCAAGGTTCTTTAGATTGAAGAATCCTAACATTGAAAATGATCTGTTAAATAACTTAAAAAATGAATTCGGTTGGTTTTTAGAATTAAATAAATCAAAAGGCTATCGTTTAATAATTAATGGTAAGGATTTAGATTATTCAGATATGTTGGAAGACCGTGAAATTTTTACAATAAACCACCAGAGTTCAGGAGAATCATTTAGAGTTGAATACATTAGATGGGCGGCAAAACTAAAGGGTGAGTACTCTCGATTTTATTATTTAGATGAAAAAAATAATGAGGTCTGGAAAGAATACACAAAATTAAATAAACAGAGAGATGATTTTTACCACAGTGTATATATTAACAGTGAATATTTCAAGTATTTTAATTTCAGTTCTAAAGAAGATTCACCCTATAAAGGTTTAGGCGGTGGACGTTCAGATGAAATATTCAAATATTTATCAAACGAAATATACAAATTTCTCAAAAGCAAACGAAAACCGTTTTTAAAAAAACATTCCAAAAAAATAGTCGAAGAGTATAAAAAGGAAGGGGGTATAATTGTTGATGAAAAAGACCCTTTCGAATTGATACAGGCAGAAGAACTTGATAATGTTTTACAAGAAGTATATGTTATACAACCTAAATTTTTTGCACGTTCGAATAATGAGCAAAAAAGGATTTTTATCGGTTTTTTAAAATTACTTTTAAAATCAGATGAGAGGGAGCAAGTTTTAAACATCATTGCCAGCATAACCGAATTGGATTCAAATGAAAGAAAAGAGTTAAGTGAAATTCTCAAAGTCACAAAATTGAACCGAATTATCAAAACCATTAATTTGATAAATGACAGATATAAAGCTGTCGAGATTTTAAAACAGCTTGTCTTTAACAAATCTTTGAAGGCAAATGAAAGGGACCATTTACAAAAAGTTGTTGAAGAAAATTATTGGCTCTTTGGAGAACAATACCATTTGGTATCAAAAGATGAAGGTTTTCAAAAGGCGCTGGAGGAATATACTTATCTGTTAGATGGAGAGAAATCTAAACCAAAATTTACGGGAAATAATAAGACAAAAAGAATGGATATTTTCATGTGCCGGAAATGGAAAGGTGCTGAATCAATTAAAAATGTGATAATAGAACTTAAACGGCCAACTATAATTCTTGGTTCGGAGGAACTTTCTCAAGTTCACGTATACAGAGAGACGATTTTAAATGAGCCGCGATTCAATTCTAACGTAGCAACATGGGATTTTATTTTAATTGGAAATCAGTTTGACAATTATATTGCAGACCAAATAGAAAATGCGAAGGTTCATGGAGAAAGAAGTCTGGTTTATAAAGTTAATAATTTTAAGATGTATGTAAAGAATTGGAGTGACGTTTTTGATGAATTTGATATTGCTCATGAATTCTTAAATAAAAAGTTGAAATTAGATAAGGAGAACGTGATTGGGGAGATAGCTTCTGCTAAAGAGGGGATCAAATCATTAAAACAAAGAGACTAATTTACTAAGAAAAATAACAAATCTTCGAAAAATAATTATACCTGACCCCCGAAGAGATTAAAATTGTTGAGGAATTCAATGAGGAGAAATGAGAGCGTTAGTTAAAAAAGGATAATCGGGATTGATAAAAATAACGGAAATGATCAATTCGGACGGGATGTACCGGATTTACAGGATGCAACGCCGCATCGAAATCCGGTCCATACTGTAAATCCTGTCAAATTATTGGCTGAATGTACAAACAAACTAAAACCCAATTAAGGAGCCATAAATAATGACAACAATAGAAATGGATGCTGAGAACGATAAAACCACCAAGAACTTTGACAGGTACAAGTTTACTAATGGTACGGTAAACGGAAGCGTTTACCTTCCAAAAGGTATCAGTAAGGTCAAGGTTACGATCGAATACGAATGAGTGGGCGAAGGATGTGCAAGTTGAAAAGTAATGTCTCAAAAAAACACTGCGCTGTTTGTAATTCAGTAGTAAATAGGGGTGAAGAGATGTATTTCAATCACAGGCTCATCCATCGAAAATATATTCAGATTGCAATGGCTATATGGTATAAATTATGACAGAGATGACAAAAATAACAAAATGACGGAAAATCAGATGGATTCGGAAAAATCATTAATCGTCTTTCAGGACAAGAAAATAAGAAGAGTTTGGCATAATGAAGAATGGTTTTTTTCGGTTATAGATATAGCTGCAGTTCTGACTGAGCAAGATGATGCCCAAAAAGCAAGAAAGTACTGGAATAAACTAAGCCAAAGGCTTAGAGAAGAGGGTAGCGAAGTGGTGACAAATTGTCACCGGTTGAAATTACCTGCTGAAGATGGCAAACTAAGAAAAACTGACTGTGCGAACACAAAAACAATATTCAGGATAATCCAGTCGATCCCTTCCCCTAAAGCAGAACCATTCAAGCAATGGCTTGCAGAAGTAGGATATGAAAGAATACAGGAAATAGAAAATCCGGAACTTGCACAGGACAGGGTCAAGGATTATTACGAGCTTAAAGGATACCCTGCGGACTGGATTGAAAAGAGACTCAGGGGCATAGCAATCCGGCAGGATTTGACCTATGAATGGAAAAACAGGGACATTCAACAACAAAAAGACTTTGCGATACTTACAAATGAGATATCGAAAGCGACATTTGGCAAAACAGTAGGCGAATATAAAAAATTCAAAAACTTAAATAGAGACAACCAAAACCTTAGAGACCATATGACTGACTGGGAGTTAATCCTCACAATGGTTGGCGAAAAAGCAACAACAGACATCACAACATCAAAAGATTCACGGGGATTTAATGAATGCAAAGATTCTGCTCTTGAAGGTGGTGCTATCGCAAAGAATACACGGAAAGAAATAGAGGAAAAAACTGGAAATACTATTGTTTCAAATGAGAATTATCTTCACTTAACTGAGAAGAAATTGAATAATCAAATCAAAGATTAATCAATCGTAATCATAACCGGAAAGCGATATTAATCGGCTCGTCTACAAATTCTACAACCTGATTCCCTAATATCCCTAAATTGTCAGGGAACTTAATTTCGAACTCGCGCCATAACTCCAAGATGATCCTCATGGAACGGCATGAGCTCCCGACTATCCAGCACCTCAAACCCGACATCAAAGTCATTTTCCAGTTTCCTGACCTCATCCTTGAATACCTTCTTCGGATTTGCGGCAGTATCGATGCTTCGCGCCTTGATGGAAAGCAACAGATGCCCGTCTTTTTTCAGGAATTGCTTCGCATTCACTGCTGCGATCTCACTCTGGTTCGGCTGCGCAACATCCTGGAATATCACATCCACTTCCTCGACAATATGCGCATAAGATTGCGGTCTATTGGCATCTGCAAGTATTGGAACAATATTTGGACGCTCGTCACAAAGTCCGATCAGGTCTCGCATAGTGCGCTGTGAGAATTCCACGGCATATACGATGCCGTCTGAAACGATATCGGAAACATGGCTCACGCTCGTACCCGACGCGGCACCCAGATACAGAACCTTTGAATCCCTTTTTATCGGAATGTTGAACTTTTTGATTACCATTGCGGCAAGTTTGCTGCGTTTGGGGTTCCATATCCGATACTCGCAACCCTCGATCTCAATGAGTTTTTCCCCATAAACACTCATGCCGTGAACAAGATTTTTGGTAGCAAGTTGCTTCCCGCCTCTTTCAGTGATCTCAAAAACACCGGAGGATACTTCTTTTGCTGCCATCTATCTTCTGCCTCCCGCTTTTTTGTTTTGCATTTTGTTTTTATTTTTATATTCGCCCTTTCCTTTTCCACTGCCACCTTTGCTCTCCCGCTTTGGCGGTTTTGGGTGGGTTGCCTTGATACTCTCAATTTTCGCATCAAGTTCGGTCTTTATCGATTCATTAAGTCCGCCGCCGGAATACACATCCATGCGAACTGCAAGGGATATCTTTGCAGCAAGTGCCCGTGCGATCTTCCCCCTCTGCCACCACGGAGAATTCTTTATCTGCGGATGATTGAATATGATTCCGTGTTTTGGAGACGGCGCGCGTGCGCGTAGATGTTTGAAAAGTGCCCTGTTCGCACCGATCACCTGAATGGTGCTTGATGGGAAACGTGCCAGTTTTTCAAGTCCACCTGCCATGCTTACCAATCTGGCACCGATAAGTGCGCCTGCGATATTGACAAGATTCGGGGCAGTAGTTTCCATGCTTTTTACAAGATACTCTTCGAGACGGCTTCGGCTGTCGTACAGGGTGCATATATTCTCTGCAAAACCCTTGACAAGTTCCTCGTCCAATCCCGTAAGTTCAGCCCCCATCGAAGAGGTCGCTTTCTCATATAGGCGGTCGTCAGGCGAAACATTAGACCTTGAACCATATTTAGCAACGAACCGCGCAAGCGGTTCGGAAGACAGCCCCACTTCAGGGAAATACATTCCATACCATTCCGCTAGTCGCTCGGACAGGGTGTTTGCAGTCTCATCAATGTCATCCAGCGCCTCAACCGCCTGAATGATACCCATATCCGGCGTACCGCTTGATATTTGTTTCTTTGCTGCACGGATGCTCACATCCCTCAGGAGATTGTCGTATTCGTCATCCGATGCTACAAAACCACATTCGATTGCAGCAGCGCGAATGTCAAAACCGGCAGGCGGTATATCCATGTCCGCTTCTTTTGGCTGGATCAACCTCTCTGCGAGCGCATCTGTATCTTTGGAAAACATATCCCATTCCACCACCTTGCCGCCATCATCAAGTGTAAGTGTCCCAAACCATGTAATGATCTTCAAATCAAGCCTCCGTGTTTGTAATTGTTGCACCGCTGTTGTTCGCACGTGTGATGATAACACTGCCGCCAATGGTCTCATCCAGCATATCTTGCACATCCCTTTGTATCTGCTTACCTTGTGTTTTGCTGTCAACAAACCCGTACACGGCAGGTCCAAATGAACTCATGCCTGCTCCGTAGGTGCCGCTGTCCTGCATAAACTCAATAATATCCCTGACTGACTGCGGCTGGAGATCAACCTCAAGTTTCTTGAACCCCACGGTCTGGATATGGTTCACCGCGCACCCGAAACTTTCAATGTCGCCTTCCATGATCGCAGGCATCATCTGCATCAGGATCGTATGTGAAACATCCTGTACCTCACGCAGTGGGATCGGGCATTCCTGCTTGAATATATCCACTTCCTGCACATCATGTGCACCTTTTGTGTGGGGAATTGCGAGCACAATATCCCAATCTGGAAAATCATGCCTGAACAGGATCGGTGCAGGGTCTGCACGGCTCGCAGCAGATGGGGAGAATGCGCCTTTGTCGCTGAACCTGTGTCCGCCGTCCACCAAAAACCCGCCGCTTTCAAATGAAGCAACACCAATACCTGACGTGCCTCCGCGACCGACCGCGATTGCAAGTTCCCTTGCACTCATTTCAAGTCCGTATAAATCATTAACAGCAGCAGCGGCGCACAATGCGGATTGGGTGCCTGAACCAAGCCCCACATGGTCCGGCATATCTTCTTCAATAGTAATCCTGATGCCCTCACTATCCGGCAGGATGGCTTCTGCTGCTGCCTGCATTCTGTCGGAAAGGTGTGATTTGCCGATAATCTCAGTGGAATCCGCTTTTTCGGCTGATATTTGTATGTGTGGCGAATCCAGCGTTATCCCGACACCGCCATCAACTCTGCCGATCTCGGCGTTTAGGTCGATGAGGGTTAGGTGGAGTCTGGATGGGGACGTTATTTTTATCATGTTGTTTCAGGTGTTGTTGTTCATCTGTGTTTGTTTGTTTGTTCGTTCTTGGTTCCGAGTTAACAACCCGCCGCATGCGGTGCACCTCGTCGCCACCAATGAATTGCAGTCCAATGCATGACAAAGTAATCGTTTTCCAATTCGGCATAGTTATGGAATTGACTAAATTGATTATTATGTTTTTTGTAGGTTAGTGATGACGGTGGAATGTGCCACCTACGGCTGTCATAATATTAGTTTTCGTTTTTTAAACAAATACGTTTATCTTATTAAATATTGGTACTTGATTTTGTGTGATATGTATCATCGGCATTTTAGTATGCAATGATCACGCTGGAATCGAGAAAAATCTCCCTTCGGTCGATTTAACTCGAACTATATAATTCTATAAATTATATACTACGAGAAAAATCTCCCTTCGGTCGAATTAACTCGCACTATATGTTTAATCTAGTCACCGACGTTTGTTTTCCTTTATATTTCCGCTTCTTGTATGTAATTTCAACCATCACATCAAGCACATTTCTTTTAAGATGTGGGAGTACATCTTTTATTTTTTTGCCTTCAACCGCGATAGAATTTCCACAACATATATTGTTTAATTTGACGATTGTCGGATTGGCATTAGCTTTCAGTCTGCTAACAAAATAACCGTTACATTTATCAATTTTGTTGAAAATGCCATATTTAAAGAATCCAAGATCAATAAGAAGTATCCGATTTTTAACCCATGGACCAATTTTAAGTGTTTTAATCTCAGCAACTCTTTCTGGAAATATTTTCACAGATTTCGGACCATTTGCAATCGCGCTGACTACACACGAAACTTTAACACCTGCTGCAGCTTTCCTTGATCGGGCAGCAGGGCATTTGTCAGAAAGAAACTCGTGCAATCTAATGATTGAACTGTCCTGAATTACGATGTCTTTGAAACCATCCAATTTTTTACCTAATGCACGAGATGGTTCCTGTGCTTGAAATTCAATTGCATGAATAACACATTGGTGGAAAAATGTTACCATCTCTGGTGTAAATCGAGCATAGAAGCTACTTATGCTTATTTTTGTACCTGATTCAACCTCATATTTTCGATTCAATGACCGAATTGATCTAAGAAAATCGACACCGTATCCAAGGACAAAAACCCAGTATTATATTACAGAATCAATCTTACGTTCACGTTTAAAAGCGCCTGTTTCACGAGCAGTTTTCCAGATGAACTCTTCCGGAAATATCTGAAGAAGAAGTTTGACAGTTGGATCTACTTCTTTTTTATGGCTAACCATGTCATCACACCTCATTAACCATAATTATTTTCACTATATATAAATATAACAATTGTAATACAATCTGTTAACCGAACACCGATGAAACAGTTTTATACTGAAGTGGCTGTGGGGTTAATTTTTGAATATAGTAATTGAAACACTATGAAATATACCTATATCCCAAGCAGCCATTTCCAGAGTGGGTAGTACCGTATCATCAATCCATCCGTTTCAATAATATTTTCGACATCCTCTGTGAGTATCATACCATCTGAAAGTCCAAACTCTTTGCATGCGTGGCAAAGTGAACGTTCTTCCCGCAGCCGTGTTTTTTTGTTTTTCACATCCCATGAGACCTGTATCAATGTTTGCACACCCTGACCGTTTTTTACCACAAAATCGACTTCAAATCCGTCTTTGCTTTTCCAGTAATATATCTCGTCAGAGCGCCTTTTGAGTTCGAGAAAAACTGCATTCTCGGCAAGTTTACCTATGTCTGATGTAAACCTGAATGAAACTTCATTTCGAAGTCCGGTATCGATGGCGTATGTTTTTTTGTTTTGCTTGAATTGACTCTTTAGTTTATACGAAAAAAGTGGCAGGTCCATTATCAGCAGGGATTCTTTGAGGTATCCGATGTATTTTTCGGCAGTCTCAACCGCCACATGTGAAGCTTTGGCAATGCTGTTAAATGAATATTCTCCTGTGGTATTTGTGAGCATCAACTGGCATATCCTGCCTGTGACATCATAGGATGCACCAAACCTTGAGGTTATGTCCCTTGCAATTATGTCATTGTAGAGCATTGTCAATATTTTTTTGTGGTTGAACTTGTCTACGCCAGCAGATTCGGGAAACCCTCCTTCTTCAAGATAGGTATTTTGGTAATGCAGGAGTTTTTCCCTGTTGTAGATTAGATTATCAGGTTCAAGATTATCCCATCCCCTCAATTGGAGATATTCGGTAAATGATAGCGGCATTACTTCAAATGTGATGTGCCTGCCGGACAACACTCGACCGATGTCGTATGAGAGTAGACTTGCAGATGAGCCGGATAGGAATATCTGGGCAAATCGTTTGGTGTCGTAGAGCACCCTGACCCATTGTTCCCACCCATCCTTTTGCTGTATCTCATCAAGGAAAAGATGCGAGATATCGGGATTGATCTTGTAGATGTCAGTCAGGATCGTGTCCAGTGATGTAGCGTTGATCGTGGGGTCATCAAAGTTTAGGAACATGATGTTTTTTGGAGGGACACCGCTGTTTATGAGATGGTCTGCCACCTGATAGAGCACCGTGGTCTTACCCGAGCGCCTGACTCCGATAACGTCTTTTATGTGCGCGGTTTCAAGTGTCTTTATGATGGAGTCTGTTACCTCTCGTTTTATTCCGGTAAGTTCATGTGGCACTTTTTTTTCTGCCCACCATGGGTTCCACTGACGTATTGTTTGTTCAAGCATATATGTTCATTTAGTGAAGTTAGTATATATATGCTTCGAGAGTCGTAGAGGATAATTGGGGATTATTGTCGAGTTGTATAGAGGAAAATATGGATTAACGGGATTTTATCTCGATTTCAAAATGCATTTAATTCTGAATCTCATCAACATTAAATGGGTGTGTATTAGACGGGATGAATAGGATTTACAGGATGAGGCGAGCTATCTGTATCCTGTAGATCCTGTAAATCCTCTCCTTCTCTTTCCACCCTACCCAATTATTACTATCATAATAGCAATAAATATATACATTATTACTAATATGATAGTAATAACTAAAAAAGGTGCACATCAGCATGGTATACGAACAAAGCATCATCGAGAGAAACCCGTGGTGGGTGACGGGGAAAGTGCCTGAAGTACTGCATGGCATTCGTCGCACAGAATATCTTGAAAAAATAGACGGGCGGCTCAAAGATCGGAAGATACTTGCAGTGCTCGGAATTCGAAGGAGTGGTAAGTCTACACTTTTGTACCAGTCGATAAGCCAACTTCTGGCATCAGGTGTGAATTCTAAAAACATATTTTACATCAATGCGGACGATTTGCGAAAACCTGCAAGAGAGAATCTTGAGCGTGCATTGGATTTTTGCCAGCAGAAGAACATGGTTTCGCTAAAAGACGAGAAGACTTATGTTTTCATTGATGAGATACAGAATGTCAGGGAATGGCAGTTGCTCTTGAAAAAGTATTATGACTTGAAATATGCCGCAAAATTTGTTGTATCGGGGTCATCATCCAGCCTGATCTATAAGGATTCATCCGAAAGCCTTGTTGGAAGGATAGATTTCCTTGATGTATTTCCGCTCACTTTCAGGGAATTTCTGCAATTCAATAATGTAAGTGTGCCTGAAGTGAAACTTGACCTTCCATCATTAAAAGATGCATACTACGAACTTTCGTTGAAGCAGAACGAGATACTGGGTTATCTCGCACAGTATCTCAAAGTCGGAGGATTTCCCGAATGGTTTGAGGTAAAGAATGAAGAAAGGTGGTTTAAGATATTATCTGAGGAATACACGAGCCTACTTTTGTACAGGGATATTGTAAAGGCGTTCAACATACGTGACCCCCTTCTTCTTGAATCTCTTTTTAAGTTCGTAGCTTCTCATTCAGGAGAACGGTTCAGTTATCTTGGGATGGCAAAGGAAATAAGTGCCGATAAGGAAACCTCAAAACAATACCTGTATCATCTTGCCAATTCGCGTATGGTATACCTGTCAGGCTATTACACAAAAAGCAAAAAAGCGGCAGAGAGAAAGGAAAAGAAGATATATTTCTGTGATATCGGACTTAAAAACTCTTTTGTAAGGGAGCAGGATATAGGTTTTGATGCTGAAAATTCCGCATTCCTACATTGCATGAAAGGAGTTTCACAAGACCTGTTCGGAAAGGTGTTTTACTGGTTTGACAAAAACAGATATGAAACTGATATCATAATGAGTTGTAAATCAAAGGTAACGCCGATAGAAGTAAAATATAGGGAGAGGGAATCATTCGATGCAAGAGACCTCAAAGGTCTTGTAGGTTTTTGCAAGGAATTCGATAACAAGCATGCATTTGTTGTAACAAAATCAATGCTGGATGAGAAGAATATCGAAGATATTCGAGTTACGTTTGTTCCTCTCTGGTTATTTTTGCTTGCGTTCTGACATCACTATGATAAATCTAAAAACGTATCTCTCAACAACACCGCATCCCCCTCCAGATTCGGACTCTCGCATATCACAAGCCCTTTGATACTAAAATCGGAAAATGCCTGCATCAGTTCAACGTACTTAAAATCCGAATCCTGAAGGATCAGGTGGTTCTTCTCACCCTTTCTGCCATATTCGATGCCTGAAACATGGATATGCATATCATCCAGACCCTCGCGCCCGAGTGTATCCTCGACCTTGCCCAGTGTCGCAGCAAACTCCTCATAGGAATTCTCGGCACCCGCGCTTCTTGCATGCAGGTGAGAAAAATCGACACACAGCATGACGCCTTCAAGTTCGCTGCTAAGTTGCAGCAACTCGTCAAGATTGCCGAATTGCGAAGGTTTTCCCGTGGTTTCAGGGCGGAGTACGGCATTGATACCTTCATCATCAAGACGCGCCGCAAGGTCGCCCAAAAGTCCTGCCACCCTTGCAGACACTACTTCGCTACTGTTCTTAAGATAAAATGCCGGATGGAACACAATGGACTGCGCCCCGCACAGAGCACCGATGCGTGCGGATTGGTATATTCGCTCAACACTTGCATCGATCTTTTCCTGCTCTTTCGAATTGAGATTGATGTAATACGGCGCGTGCACGCTGAGTGCCACATCTGCGTCCCGGGCGGTCTCGCAAACGACCTGCGCAGTCGCTTCCCCCATCCGCACGCCGCGCACGAACTCAAGTTCCATGCAGCCAAGCCCGAGTTCACGTATGCGCACAATTCCTGCAGCACTGCTTCTTTCTTTCGTGCTCAAAGGCGTACCTGCGGTTCCGAACAGTAAACTCTTGTGTGGCATGTGTGTCCCCATTCCGCTCCTATTCTATTTATCAAAGAATTCCAAGATAATCCTTTAACTCATCGGCACGTTCGGAGGATATCTTTTCGGCAATTATCTCCATCAGGACATCAACGTCTTCAGGATCGAGTGACCGTACTTCCTCTTTTCCTTCAAGTATGAGGTCAGAAAGAAGATCAAGTTCCTCTGTATCCAGCCTGTTGAGCCTATCTCCAAAATCCTCGGACGATTCTGCAAACTTGTGGGATATGGGGCGCAGGATGAAAGGATAAGGGTGGCCCATTTGTGAGTTCATGCTTCCGCCTGCTTCCGGTGCGAGTTTGTTGAATATCTCAACTTCCTTGTCAGTGAATTCGCGATGCATATAGAGTTGTTATGCTGAATGGATTTATAAATATTGATTGTTTGTTTTTTCGTGTTTTTTGCCTGTTTGTTCATTTGTCAATATTCGTTCGGTACGACATATGCGTGGATGTAAAAAAGAGACGTGGGAGTAGCGGATATAAAAAACCGATGCAGTCACGCGCGTTAGCGCGGCGCAACCTTGCATCACCATGAAACGTATCGAATTTTTATTATGAAGGATTTCTATCGAAACCATCTATGGCTCGATTATTATGAGGGTAGTGTAAAAGAATCATATGTGCTGAATGTGATTGGAACGCGCCGCCCGCGGCGGGTTGTTGTTTTGTTTTCCCAATCATTATTTATTTCTTTAAATGCCCGTGTTCATCGATCTCGCCGCATGCGATCCGTGTTGAGGATATCGGCACTTCATCATCTGCCATCACGTATTCAACATTGACGATCTCGATCTTACTGCATCCTGCCTGCTCACGTAATTCATTGATCTTAAGCGCAACCGGAAGTGTTTCGGGTGATACTACAATATAATCAAAATCATCGATAAGGGTTGTGCCATAGGGGTCTGTCAGTTCCACAACGGTATACTGTTTATTCGGAAGATTGAGACCTTCGATGTACTGCAAAAGATTAGCCTTGCGTATCTGGCAATCATCAACATCGCGACTGCGTTGCCGTGCCATTTCGTTGGAGGTCAACCCTATATAAACCTCATCTCCGTCTGCAAGTTCGAAAGCCTTTTTGATAAGGGCTTTGTGACCGTCATGGAGATATTCGAATGTTCCGCCTACTGCGACCTTTGACATGGTTGGAAATAGGGGTCAAGTAAAATAAGTGTTTTGTCAACCATCCTTCAATCATTCTCATATTACACCGGTATGAACATCGGCATCGGTTGACATGGAATACTTTCACCCCGCTTGCCTCAATTATATATACTCACAAAACTATATTGCCTTGATAAAATGTGCACCTAAACTAACCATGTGCACCGAGAGGAGTTACTAAAAATGTCTGAAATATTATTAGAGGAACTACCGGGTGTTGGTCCGGCAACGGCAGAGAAGTTGAAAGAAGCAGGGTTCAATACCATTGAAGCGGTTGCGGTTGCATCACCTGCAGAACTTGCGAACACTGCCGAGATAGGAGAATCAACGGCAGCAAAGATCATCAATGCTGCGCGACAGTCTGCTGATATTGGCGGGTTCGAGACAGGGGATATGGTCCTTGAGCGCAGGAAACTTGTCGGGAAACTATCAACCGGATGTGTTGAGTTTGATGAGATGATGGGCGGGGGAATTGAGAGCCAGGCGATCACAGAGATGTATGGCGAATTCGGTTCGGGAAAGACCCAGGTTGCACACCAGCTTGCTGTTAATGTTCAACTCCCAAGAGAACAGGGAGGATTGGACGGTTCCGTAATAATGATAGATACGGAAAACACATTCAGACCTGAGCGGATCAAACAGATGGTACAAGGTCTCTCGGAAAGAGAGGGTGTTGATTACGATCCTGAGGAATTCCTTAAAAATATACACGTGGCACGCGCATATAATTCAAATCACCAGATACTTCTTGTCGATTCTGCAATGGAGCTTGCAAATGAACTCAAGGAAACCGATAAACCAGTTCGATTATTGATCGTGGATTCGTTGACAGCACATTTCAGGGCAGAGTATGTGGGCAGGGGAACCCTTGCTGATAGGCAGCAAAAACTCAACAAGCACCTGCACGGGCTTCAGCGGTTCGGTGACCTCTATAATTCCACAGTGGTTGTTACGAATCAGGTCATGTCAAAACCCGATGCATTCTTTGGCGATCCGACAAAACCGATAGGTGGACACATATTGGGACACACTGCTACATTCAGGCTGTATCTCAGGAAATCAAAAGGCGACAAGAGGATCATACGTCTTGTGGACTCACCGAATTTACCTGACGGAGAGGCTATAATATCTGTAACGACCGAAGGTTTGGTTGATCAATAATACCAACAATAACAACAATACCACTGATATTGGATTGGATATAGGGCAATTGTTTAATCCATGCGATGCAATCTATTGGGTATGAAGTTCAAAGCCATTGTTCTGGATATTGACGGTACGATCACACACAAGGACCGACGTTTGAACCTTCGGGCAGCAGAGACGCTTCGTACCCTTAATATTCCCGTTGTGCTGGCAACAGGCAACATATCCTGTTATGCAATGGCTGCTGCAAAGTTGATAGGTCTTAATGGTTATGTTATCGCTGAAAATGGTGGATTGGTTTTTACCGGATACTATAAACCACCCATTGTTTCTAATAATATTGAGGAATGTGAAAAAGCATTTACGTTCCTGTCACAGCACTATAAATTGACAAAGCTGGATCCTGAATATCGCAAAACTGAAATCGCTCTTAGCAGGGATTTTGATATGAAAGAAGCTAAGGGTTTGCTCAAGTCTCAGGATTTTGAGGTTGAGATCATCGATACCAAGTATGCGATCCATATCAAAAGCAATAAAATTAACAAGGGTACAGGCTTAAGAAATATAGCAAAAATTATGGGTTTGACCCCAGCTGATTTTGTTGCGATCGGAGATTCTGTAAATGACGCTGAAATGATCCAATTTGCAGGTTTTGGAATCGCTGTTGCAAATGGGGATGCTGAAGCTAAAAAGGCTGCAGATTATGTGACGAAAGCATCCTTTGGCGATGGTGCGGTAGAGGCTATTGAATATGTGAGGTCAAAGGGCTGTATATAGATACATCCCAAATCATCTTCGATCAATTGCCAAATTTAACTCTTAACTTAACCTAAATTAGACTTATGCAATTGCTTCTATAACTTCTGCAGGTAATCCTTTTGCAAGCGTTTTGTCCACAACGATATAATCTTTTATTGCACGGACGGCTTCAAATGGCACGACTATATATTGATCATCTGTATGATACTTTGATGTATCCAGTGCCAGATCAGGTTTTACAAGTAAGTCCACCAGATTACCGGTCTTTACATCCATAACCATATTAAACAATACACCCAGTTCAGTCCCATCCGTAGCCATAACTTGCTTGCTGGACAGGTTTTTTGCAAACACTTTTGACATATTCATCACTCCATAAATTATAGTTATTAGTCGTATCTTTACCTATATCCTATATAAGAACTTGGTTCTGCGCTCTGTATGCCGCCTTTGAACAGGTCTTGCATCTTCTCGTAGTACTCGACCATGTTCTCAGATATTGTTGGTCTCACTTTTTTGAGTGCTTCCTCGAAATGTGCCATTGTTACGATATTGGTCTCAAAGTCACTTCGAAGCGCAAGCATAACTGCTTCCCTGCACACGGATTCAAGATCAGCGCCAACATACCCTTCAGTCATGTCTGCAAGCGTTTCAATGTTAACATCATCCGCGAGCGGAATACCTTTTGTATGTATCTTGAATATCTTGATCCTTCCCTGACGTGCAGGCGGACCTACCAGAACCAGCCTGTCAAAACGTCCCGATCGCAAAAGTGCAGGGTCAATGATATCAGGTCGGTTGGTTGCAGCAATAACAACTATATCTTTTAACGCTTCAAGTCCGTCAAGTTCGGTCAGAAGTTGGTTGACAACGCGCTCTGACACCTTTCCGTCCTCTGACGTTGCGCTGCGCATTGGTGCTATTGAATCGATCTCATCAAAGAATATGATACACGGAGATACCTGTCTGGCTTTCTTGAACGTTTCACGTATCGCTTTTTCTGATTCCCCAACCCATTTTGAAAGCATTTGTGGTCCCTTTATGCTAATGAAATTCGCATTCGATTCGTTTGCAACAGCCTGTGCTACCAGTGTTTTTCCGGTACCGGGAGGACCGAATAGCAGAATGCCTTTTGGAGGTTTTATTCCCATTTCGACAAACTTTTCAGGTCTTTTAATAGGCCATTCAACAGCCTCGACGATTTCCTGTTTGACATTGTCAAGTCCGCCCACATCATTCCAATCGACAGATGGGATCTCAACCAGCACTTCACGCATGGCAGATGGTTCGATCTCCCATAGGGCACTTTCGAAATCCTCGGCTGATACGATGATCTCATCCAGTTTTTCCTGTGGGATGTCTTCATCCAGATTGAAATCAGGGAGGAATCTTTGTAGAGAGCGCATGGCTGCTTCTTGTACCAGTGACAAAAGATCGGCACCAACAAAACCCTGTGTATGATTTGAAAGGTATTCAAGATCCAAGTCTTCTCCAAGCGGCATTCCTCTTGTGTGTATCTGCAATATTTCAAGCCGATCTGCGCTGTCTGGAACCCCGATCTCGATCTCACGGTCAAACCTGCCTGGTCTGCGGAGTGCGGGATCGATAGCATCAATGCGGTTAGTTGCGCCAATAACTACTACCTGACCACGCTCAACCAACCCATCAAGCATTGTTAGAAGTTGGGCAACGACTCTTCGTTCCACTTCACCTGTGACGTTTTCACGTTTTGGTGCTATTGAATCGATCTCATCAATGAAAATAATGGATGGAGCATCTTCTGTGGCTTCCTCGAATAGTTTACGGATACGTTCCTCGCTTTCACCGTAATATTTCCCCATAATCTCAGGTCCTGCGATGTAGATGAAATTTGCACGTGATTCGCTTGCAACAGCCTTCGCGATCAAGGTTTTTCCGGTACCCGGTGGACCATATAATATTATGCCCTTTGGTGGTTCTATATTAAGTCGCCGGAATATTTCAGGATGCTTGAGCGGAAGCTCGATCATCTCACGAACACGCTGGATCTCATCCCCAAGCCCTCCAATATCTTCATAGGTAAATCCCCTTGCTGCGCTTTCATATCCCCTGACAGGTTTTTGGCGCAGTTCTACCTCTGTCATTTCATTTATGATCAGGATACCTTCTTCGGGATCGGTTTCGATTGCGATCAATGGAATTGCCTGTCCGCTTGCCATTGGACCAGCCATTGGCTGGGTCATTGAACTTACTATTGGTATAACGTCGCCTTTGATAACAGGACGCTTGAGGATGTTGTGTTTAATTATATCGCCTGTGTTTTCCCCAAATTCCACATCCACGCCTTCGGGTGGAGCCAACAGCACACGCTCTGCAGGAATAACCTCGGTTTTTCTGATAGTGACACGCTCACCGATACCGACTCCCGCATTCTGCCTGATAAAACCGTCAATTCGAATGATGCCTTGTCCCCAGTCCTGCCTGTCTGCTCTCCAGACCTTTGCAGCCGTCTTTTTCTTACCCGTAATCTCTACAATATCGCCGGGGGATAGTTGCAGACTTAAAAGAGTGCTTGGGTCAAGACGAATGATGCCACGTCCGAAGTCGCTCGGATGTGCTTTTTCAACTTTTATCTGTATTTCATCCATTGAGTTCATCCCGAAAAACAATTTTGTTTATGATTTTGCAGTATATATGGTATACAATCAATATATAATCAGTAAAATTATGTTATCTGATGCTTATATTCTATCCAATACATAAAAACTATATGGTTTCAAATTTATTGGTTGATAGTGATTTTTGATGCAGGCATTGATATTTGACCCTTTTTCGGGCGCTTCGGGAGATATGATAATTGCAAGTCTGGTCGACCTTGGGGCAGATGCAACCGCAGTGCGTGAGGCAATGGAATCGGCTGCTGATGTCTCGGTTTCCGTTGATCGTGTAATAAAACGCGGTATTGATGCAGTTGATGTCAAGGTTAACGTCAACGTTAATGGTGAAAAAGAACATTCCCGCAGTTATTTTGAATTGATAGATGAGATAAAGTCAGCATCCCTGGCCGAAAAGGTGGAAATGGACACACTTGCGGTTTTTTCCCTGATGGCAGATGCGGAATCAAAGGTTCACGGGCAGGACCTTGAGAGCATCCATTTCCACGAGGTCGGGCAGAATGATGCGATCGCTGATGTCGTTGGCGCATGTACTGCGATCCATGAACTTGAGTGGGAGAAGATACACTGCACGCCAATTACTGTTGGCAGTGGCTTTATTGAATCGGCACACGGCATATTGCCGGTTCCGGCACCCGCAACCCTTGAGATACTGCGCGTCAGCAGGATGTTGTTCAAAGGAGGCGCAGTCGAGCGTGAACTGCTGACCCCAACGGGCGCAGCGTTGTTGTCTCATTTTTCAACACCCGTGGATTCATTTCCTCAATCCACTCCAACTCGCATAGGTTACGGCGCAGGGGATGCGGACACGCCTCATCCAAACGTACTGCGCGCGGTTTTGGCTGATGTGGATGATGCACTGATTCAGGATCACATTGAGGTGCTTGAAACCAATGTTGATGATGTCACGGGTGAAGTCCTTGGAAACCTGATCGATGAACTGCTTTTGATGGGCGCGCGGGATGTTACGATAACCCCTGCGACTATGAAAAAAGGCAGGACCGGTCATATTATCCATGTCATTGCAAAGTCACACGACACTTCAAAACTTGCACGCAAGATCATCACTGAGACCGGCTCGCTGGGGGTTCGTGTGATCCCGACGCGCCATCGTTTGATAGCAGATCGGCGTATGAGTAGTGTTAAGATAACGATTGAGGGGCAGGAATTTGAGATCGCTGTCAAGATCGCGCAGGATACGCACGGCGCGTTGCTCAATATCTCGGCTGAATTTGAGGATTGCAAGAAGGTGGCTAAGGTTTGTGGGGTGCCGCTTAAGGATGTTATCCGAAGGGCTGAAGGGATGGCGTGGGAGAGGTTTTAGGTTAATGTAATAACTGTGTAAGCACAGATACCTGTGAATGCAAATGTTTATATGTTTGTAACTCCGATATATCTTAAGGTGACATTATGTCTACAATAACAGTATCAATGCCAAGTATATTCAACAAGACAAAGGCTGAATTTCCAGACATAAATTGGAATGAAGTGATGAAAGCGGGAATACTGAAACGTTTGAATGAGTTGAAAAGATTTGAAGAACTCAAAAATAAGGGTGTGTTGTAGGTGGTAAATGTAGTTCTAACTGTCTCCGATCATGTAAAAAGTGAATTGGGACATTTTTCTTGGATTAACTGGTCTGAAGTTGCCAGAGAAGAAGTTTTTAAAAGGGCAACATTCGAAAAATACCTTAAAACCGGTGAATTAAGCGATGAGGACTGGGAATTTTGCGATAGGATTGACTGGCACCCTGTTGATGACCTTCCTTTGAAAAAAGAATTTATTGATAGATTGAAGAAAGCTGATGAAGGCAAATTTATTAAAGTGAATTCCATTGATGATATATTCGAGGATTAAAGATGGATTGCTTTATTGAAGAAATTTGTAAAAGGAAGATCAATAAAGCTTGTAAAAAGAATCCAGATCTAAAAAACGCCATTGAACATAAAATATCTGAAATACTCGTTTTTCCTGAACATTTTAAGCCATTGAAGTATCCTGATAAGGGAAAAAGAAGAGTACACATATTGAAGAGTTTTGTTCTAACTTATAAAATAAATGATGGTTATGTTTATTTCATTGATTTTGACCACCATGATAGGATATACAAAAAATGATTCAGATTGATGTTTTATGGGTTTATTAGTTGAACTTTATTGGATATTTATATCAATTTCAATTGTTAAACTTGCATCCGTATCAAATGTGTTAATAGTTTCGATAGAGATAATTATATAAGTGGTTTTAATTTATATGGTTATAAAAAATTCAGAAACGACTTGATTTTTTTGTTCTATGCTTTAAGTGAAATGTACACTAATAAAAAGGGATTGTAAATGAAAACATCAAATATAATCATCATCAGTATCTTGCTTATTACCCTTCTTTTTTCGACATCTTCTTTTGCTCAACCAGATTATTCTCAAGAAGTTAATTCATCTGACATTTTAAAGCAAATAGAAAACGGCGAGGATGTATACATCAGTGATTCCGTCATCAAAGGAAAACTTAATTTAAGCAATGCAAATTTGAGTGAAGATGAAGAAAGTGGTTTAAAAATAGTTAGAAGTAAAATAACAATTGTAAATTCACGTTTTGAAAAGGCTGCTGATTTTTCAAATGCACAATTTGAAAATAAAATTGAATTTAATAACTGTAATTTATATAAGGTCGATTTTAGTAAATCTCATTTCAAACAAGATGTCAATTTTAAACAATCGGAGTTAATTTATTGCAATTTTTCGAAAGTTATTTTTCACAAAAAAACCGATTTTAGGGGAACAGATATTTTTGAATCACATTTTGATAATTCAATCTTCAATGGTCTCACTTTATTTGATGGATCTACTTTAACGGGGACGATTTTTTATTATGTAACATTCACAAACCAGTCATTTTTTGATGGTGCAACTTTTAAAACTTTTGGTGATTTTCGAAAATCAACTTTTAGCAACTTCACTTCTTTTTATAATGTACATTTTGAGGATATAAACGTTGAATTCACTGATTCTAATTTTAACGGATTGACAACGTTTCGTGATGCAAAATTTAGCAGTGATGCTTATTTCACTAATACTACTTTTCTAAATAACGTGGATTTCAGTAAAGCGGTTTTCACTGATAGTGCTTATTTTGACAGTGCAACTTTTAAAAAGAAAGCTGATTTTGAAAGAGTAGAATTTAATGAAGTGAATTTCCTTAACACAAGATTTGAAGATGTTTCATTGACCAAAGCAGATTTTTCAAAAATGTATGTTGAATGGGACAATATCAAAGATTCGTTGACTTTCGATGGTCAACTTTATCTAAAACTCAGAGAGAACTTCATCAAACTTGAGAAATATACGGATTCTGATGATGTTTATTATAATTATAGAAAAAATATAAGGGATGATAAATATTCAATTATGTGGTTTTTAGACCGGGCGGTGTTACTTATATGTGGTTATGGCGTTAAACCACTGAATTCAATAGGTACAGGTTTTATTGTTGTATTAGGGTTTGCAGGATATTATTATTTTAAAGAGCACGAGATATCAAGTTTGAGATTGTCGGAAAAGTGGCAAAATCGAAATATTTCAACCAATATTGCTAAAAAAAACGATGTGCTGTATTTATTAGGTAAGTTGAAAGTATTTTGTAAAGATTATTGCGATGCTTTTTGGTTTAGTATTGGGCGATTTATTGGAACTGATTATGAAAGTTCATATTCAAAAAATAGATATCAAAAAGCAGTTATGCTAGAGAAAATCATAGGTTCATTAATTTTCACCTTGTTTGTTGTGACTCTAGCGAATGTAATGATTCGGATATAGTGTTATATAAATGTCTTTAGGATAGAACAGTATCTCCGAAGAACTACTATACTTTGTTTAATATGTCCTCCCTGCCCCTAATTTTTGAACTCTAATCGATTATACTCGATCAAATATCGTAATTTTTATATACATGGGATATCCATAGGATATCCTATGAAAAAAGTAGAGATACAACCACAAAATCATCTGGAAATAAAAGGAATCGAAGGATTTATAGTTCGTAAAGTAACAAAATTTGGAAATAGCGCCAAAGTTGATTGTCCAAAAGAGTATCTTGGACGCACGGTTTATCTGGTGATAGTATGACAATTGATCCAACTCGGACTTTTAGAACGCTAAAAACATTGGACACATTCATCGATCGTTCTTTAGATCTAAAACCAAAAGGAAAATTTCTTTCCGGATTTCATTATGAGCGAGATATCCTAAAAGCTTCTGTTGCAAACACTTACATAGAAACCGTTGGAAATCGTGCCGATTCACTTCATTTGGCCATAAAAAAAGTACCAATATCAAACATTTACTGGGAATACCTGAAAACTGTAGAAATATTGGGAACACGATTTGGACTAAATGAGAAAGATGTCGTATTAGCATTTGATTATACCGATGAGGATTTCTATGGCGACCCACAAGGGTTTTGGATTCACGGCTGGACTGGTGAAAAAGCAGTAACTGGTAAATGGAAGTTCTTGACATGTGCAATAGTCAGTTCTGACATTCCTCAAAAAATCCCGTTGATATCCGTACCGGTAAGGATGGGACATAATATGGCACATACTGTTGCATGGTGTTTGAGTGTGATAGAACCATTGGTGAAATCAATATCACTAATTTTATTCGATCGAGGATTTTACAGCAAGGAACTTATGCTAACGTTGGCAAAAATAAAGCACCCGTATTTGATTTTTGTTCCAAAGAATTCAAAGATCCGAGATGAACTTGATGATATGAAGGACAATGAAAGAAAAACATTGCAACATAAGTTCAAACTCAATAAAAATAAAACAGTTCTCCGAGGTGAAACTACTCTTGCACTTTTAAAACAAATATTCGACAAGAGGAGTGATAAATCATATGACTGGGCGTTTGCCACAAACCAATCATCCATAAATCTGGATTATATTATTGCATCGTATAAACGGAGATGGAGAATTGAAACTGGTTTCCGTGTTCAGGATGAGGCATGTATAATGTCAAAATCAAAGGATGTCAGTATCAGGTATTTTTATTTTGCTTATGAACAAGTGTTGCAACTGCTATGGGTTGTATTGTATAAAGAGGAGGTAAGTTTCAAAGTGTTCATGATTGATATGTACGAAGAGTGCGTAGCACGATCAAAGAATATATGATTAGATGGCCGTTTCCATGACTCCAGTACTTCCG
>JAUWQD010000021.1 GCA_030611265.1 Methanosarcinaceae archaeon
CCATTCCACAGTAATCAAAGCCATGTGTTTGAATGGTTTGGGATTCAACGAAAGCCGACTGTACCTTTATTCTGACTATTTTGAAAACCTTCCAACAGAACGATTATTGGGTGAAGGAATTCTTCCAGAACACATAAACGACGACGTTCTTGGAAGAACACTTGATAAAATATATGAACACGGCTGTACTGAACTTTTCAATAAGATAGTCCTCACAGCAATGAAAAACGTTCCGTTAGACAACCATATTCTACACAACGACACAACCAGTTTCAGTTTATATGGAAATTACGAAAAACGTGATACTGAACTCAATACCATTGAAATTACTTACGGCCACCCTAAAGATAATCGATGGGATTTGAAACGTTTTGTACTGAACATGGTTTGTAATCAGGAAGGAATACCTCTTTTTGTCGAAACCCTTTCGGGAAATGCTTCTGATAAAACAACATTAGTGAAAAACGTCAAGAAAATACAGAATAGTCTTGATTTGGACGAAAAAGTGTATCACATTGCTGATAGTGCGATTTACAGTGACAAGAACATCTCAGAGTTAGGGGAAAAAACTCTTTGGATCACAAGACCGCCTGCGACAATAAATGAAGTTAAAGATCTTCAGAATACATATGTTGAATTAGAATTTTGTACAGATCAGCGATACTCGTATTATGAAACGACATCGTCATATGGTGGAATTGAACAAAAATGGGTATTGATTCAATCTAAAGCGACTAAAAAACGACAGGTGAAGACATTTAACAACAATATTGAGAAGAATCTGAATACTGCAAATAAATCACTTAACAAATTGAAAAGGGTGGAGCATGCATGTGAAAAAGATGCAAATCAAGCTGCACAAAAATGGCTTGAAGAACACCAAATGTATCAATTTAAACAGCTATCAATTGAATCAAAATCACGTAAGATTGATGGTAAAAAGGGACGGCCAAAGAAAGGAGAAGAAGTTAAAACTGTTT
Organism: Methanosarcinaceae archaeon; assembly: GCA_030611265.1. GTDB lineage: Archaea > Halobacteriota > Methanosarcinia > Methanosarcinales > Methanosarcinaceae > Methanovorans. Next base: position 981 of record JAUWQD010000021.1, read on the forward strand.
ATTTGATTAAGGCAAACATTAAAGTTAGTAGACAAGCAATAACACAAAAACGTAAAACACTTGGGAGATTTGTTCTGGCTACAAATGATCTTGATCTTACGGTTGATGAAATATTGTCTTATTATAAAAATCAGGGTAATGTTGAGCGTGGGTTCATGTTTCTGAAAGATAAGAGCTTTCATATTTCAGAGGTGTATTTAAAGAAGGAAAGTAGGATTGAAGCTTTGTCAATGATTATGGTATTATGTTTGTTCCTTTATTCAATTGCTCAATGGAAGTTGAGAAGTAAGTTAAAAGAGACTAAGAAATGTGTCCAGAATCAGGTTAAGAAGACTACACAGAGTCCAACAATGAAATGGGTATTTTTCTTGTTTAGGAGGATTACGGAATTGGAAATTTCACTTGATGGGATTGTTGAAAAAAGGGTGGCAAATATGACTGATGAATTATGGGATATATTAAGTCTGATGGGGAAAGAATGCGAAAAATACTATGTTTGATGAAAGACGTGCGGAAAGTGCGATGCACCTAAATAATTACCAATTGAAGCCACAAAAACAACTGTCATAAAATCAAATTTATTTAGTACCATTAATGCGACCAATCCTTCAGATCCCAATGGAAGTATAGTCGAAGCAAGAAAACTTGTTACAAATAGACTAATGTATCCATAACTATTGAGAATCGCATTCACATCAAAAAACATATTTAATCAATTCAAATGATATTTTTCATAATTCGCACAGAGTTTATGATATTTACTAAAGTAATATATAAAATGTGCTATTATATTAATGTAGATTTATTGTATTTTCCCTAACTGTGATCAATATGCTGAAAATAAATTCACTGAATAACAGACCATTTTTATTATTGTTCGTAGCATTGATTATTTTAATATCTGTTTCGATTCCAGTGGATGCAGCCGCACCAAAAGTATCAGTATCTACATCTTTTTCCAGTCATGTTGATCCAGGGGATACTTCTCAGTTAAATATAGTCGTTTCAGAAACAGGGGGTCTCGACTGGATAAAGGATGCAACGGTTGGGATTAGTGTATCACCTTCTGATGGCATATATTTATCGAAAACTACATCAAATACTGTTGCACGAATTAACAAATTATCTTCTGCTAATTTTGCATTTCCAATACAGGTTTTGGATAATGCGCCATCAGGTGAAAAAACTATACACATAACTGTTCGATATTATGAAATGGATATATTCAATATTGATACTTATGGACCTTATTTTGTTACTTTGAGTAAAACATTTTATGTGAATGATCAATATGGTACCATAGAAATAGTATCAAATCCAAGTGGTGTAAATGTTTACCTTGATGGTGCATACAAAGGAACTACACCGACAACATTATACAATGTTCCAATCGGTTCCCATACAGTCAAATTAGCAAAATCTGGTTACAGTGATGTGTCCAGTACTGTAACTGTAAGTTCAGGTAAAACAGCATCTGTTTCCAAGACACTCACTGCTCAAACAGGTTCTATCAGTGTATCTTCAAATCCAAGTGGTGCAAATGTTTACCTTGATGGCACATCCAAAGGAACTACACCGATAACGTTACACAATGTTCCAATAGGTTCACATACAATCAAATTAGCAAAATCGGGTTACAATGATGTATCCAGTACTGTAACTGTAGGTTCAGGTCAAACATCATCTGTTTCTAAGACACTCACTGGCCAAACAGGTTCTATCAGTGTATCATCAAATCCAAGTGGTGCAAAAATATATCTCGATGGGACATATAAAGGAACTACACCAAAAACTCTGAGCAACGTTCCAATAGGTTCACATACGGTCAAATTAGCACAAACAGGGTACAGTGATGTTTCTAAGTCAGTGACTGTTACTTCGGGTAAAATAGCACAGGTCTCGAAAACATTATCCATAGACCCAATTTTAGTTATTGGTGGTCTTTTTCTATTGTTATTTCCCATTATTGGCTTCATTTTTAGAAAGAGAAAAAATTCAAATGTTTTGCCAGATAGTACAATCACCTCCGTGCGTTCAGATAGTACAAATTTACAAAAACAAAACACATCAAAGCCGACAATTGCAATCGAATCAAAAGAAAAGAGTATCAACATAAAATCTGCCTTCGGCTATAAAGGCGCGACTATCCAATATAAGATAAAAATTGAAAATCCCACACCTGAGCCAATCGGTGATATCAAAGTAAATCTCTATGTGCCGGATGTGTTTCTTGTATCGGAAATCACCAAAACAATTGGTATGTTAAAACCGGATGAGGCTAAGACTGTAACTTTTGAGATACGCCCAACAGGGGAATGTGGCGATTGTGAAGTGTCTGGCAAAGTAATATATTACGATTATTTGACCAAAAAGACAAGCGAGATAGATATTCCTTCAAAGAGCCTGAGCATCGTTTGCCCCATGCTGAAAGTAAAAGAGATCAACGAGTCCGAATGGCACAATGTTGTCGGGAGCCTTGTCGAAACAGAAGAAAATACAAGGGAGATCGATATGCCGGCAGAGACGTTATTCGCGATGTTGTCTCGCATCGTGAAAGACATGCACATGTATTCGCTTAAACCCGAAATAACAGGGGACCAGCAGTTATTCAACGGTGTAGCAAGGTTCTACGGCGAAGGTGTCAAGGAATTGAAATACGCCGCGCAGATCGAGGTCGTTGGCGGCGCGAAGAAATCAAAACTCATACTCAAAGCATGGGCAGAGCGCGAGGATGCATTAACAGGATTCTATCATGGAATACTTGATGAACTGGAAAAGCGTGTGCAGGTCAAAGGATATATTAATGACAGTATCGTGCAGAACTTCTATCACTATGGTGACAACATCGGAACGCAAGTGAAGGATTCGTTTGTGTATAAATCGAATGTTGGAAACGGTGATACTGGTACTTGTCCGCAGTGTGGAATGGAAAAAACAGAAGGGGAGCCATTCTGCTCGGGGTGCGGGACGAAATTTTGAGGGAAGAGGATGTGGGGGATTTGACACTGTATAAAACCGAGAACTGATTGAAATCCCACTTGTTTTTTTACTTATTGCTGCTTTTTCAGTTGAGTCTCGATAAATGTCAGTATATCGGTTAAGTTCACATCATCACTCGGTAAGACATCGTTTTTATCGTGAACATGGTGTGGAAAATTCGACAGATTTCTGTGATGTGGGGCGTTATCCCATCTTCTTATCAAGACGCCGTTCTTTTGCCAGTGATAAGAATATTCTCGCCAGTCTTCTCCCATGATTTCAGATACATATAATACAGACTCATCTGTAAGAGTTGCATTCGCTCTGATCATTTCAATTTCAGGTTCGACCAGGGTTTTTGTGATATTAAGATCAACAACAACACTATGGTTTCTTAGAATAGTTATAGTCCTGATCACAACCACGGTGATATCTCCCCATGGGTAGATTTCCAGTAATTATATGCTTTGGAATATGCTTTCCATTCAATATAATCGTCCCATTTTTCAAAATCTTCGGTTTCAGCTGATTTGATCTGTTGTTCAAAATCTTCAAAAACAATGCCATATTTTGTCTCGAAATCTTGCATGGATGATTCGAATTCTTTCATCTTTGACAAACTAAGATCATGTACTATATTTATAATGGCAGATCTTTCATTTTTGAATAAGCCATGGTGTACCATGCCCGTGATGGGTTTCCAGACATTTGCAGGTATTTCTAAAGTTTCCATAAATATCACCGGATTTTAATATATCATTTCTAATGTACATTGCTCATTCTCTCTATTATAAATATCGCTAATGGTGCACTTTATAAAAACATGTAGTTCATAAAAGTTATATACTTCAAAGTATAATACTTCAAAGTATATGAATTTCATTGGTCGAAAAAGAGAACTGGAAACCCTCTCAGCAAGGTTTGCAAGCAGCAGAGCCGAATTCCTGATAATCTATGGCAGACGAAGGATTGGCAAGACCGAACTGATAAAAACCCTAATCTCCAAACAACATCCCGGCATAATCTTGATTGGCAGGGAAGAATCAAAGAAACTCCAGCTTGAACGCTACTCAAGGATACTCGCCGAGTATTTTAATGACGAACTGTTGAAAATACAGGGTTTTGCAGACTGGGATGCGTTCTTTGAATACATCTGTCAACAGGCTAAAGGACAGCGTTTCATTCTGGCACTTGATGAGTTTCCATACCTTGTGAAAGACGACAAAGCACTACCCTCCATATTACAAGATTATTGGGACAACAAACTTAAAGACAGCAACATATTCCTGATCCTTTCAGGTTCCAGCATCGCCATGATGGAAAAACTCATGTCATATCGTGCCCCCCTCTACGGAAGACGCACAGGTCAGATAAAACTTGATGCACTGCCATTTAAGGACGTAGCAGGCTATGTGGGAAATATAAAGCGAGCAGTGGAGATGTACAGCGTATTTGGCGGCACTCCTGCATATATCACACAAACCGACCCTGCACATGACATATACTGGAATATCGACAAGAACATATTGAATTTTGATTCGTTCATCTACAGGGATATTAAATTTATCCTGCTTGAAGAACTTGAAGAGCCCAGATATTATTTCTCAGTGCTTGAATCAATAGCCAGCGGTAGCACAAACCTTGGCAAGATCACGAATTATACGGGACTTGATCGCAGTCTCGTAAACAAATATTTGAGTGTACTTATCGATCTTGGAATAATAAAACGGGAAATTCCGGTAACAGAATCCATCCGATCCAAAAAAGGACTCTACTCCATAAAGGATAATGCATTCGCTTTTTGGTTCCGGTTCATTTTCCCCAGCGAGGATCTGATCGACCTTGGACGCGGAGAAGTTGCGTTGAAACGTATTAAAACTGGGCTTAACTCTTATCTTGGCAGAACATTTGAAGAGATTGCAAAAGAGTTCTTGTGGGACATGAACTTAAAAAAAGGTGTGCCATTTTCATTTTTAAAACTTGGATCATGGTGGTACAAAGAGAGAGAGATCGATATTGTAGCCCTTGATGATGAATCCAACATTTTCTTTTGTGAAGTGAAATGGAAAGACATGACTGAGGCAGAAGCATTGAGCCTGATCGGGCAGTTAAAGGAAAAATCTGAGCATGTCCATTGGCGCAATGAACATCGAAATGAATATTATGGAATCATAGCCAGAACAATAGAGGGGAAGGGAATGGAAAAATTAACCGATGCCGGCTACTTTGTTTATGATCTTAATGATTTTGAGAAATGGATAGTTGAATAACTCAAAAAGTTCATTTTATCCCCTATATCATCTTAAAGGGGAAAAATTCAACAATCAAATTAATTTCATTTATATAAGAGTGTATCATTTTCCCATATAGGTTCCTATTTGGTAAATATGATATACTTCCCATATCTGCATTTATTAAGAGAATGCGCCGCCTGCGGCGTATTGTTGTATTGTTTTTTAGTTTAGTCAAAGCAGCGTGTTACCGCCCAAAAACCCTATCCAAAAAATACCGATGCAACCTCAAATCATCCGTAAGTTCAGGATGGAACGCCAGCGCAAGCACATTTCCCTGCTCGGCTGCCACCACAAATTCATCAATCTTTGAAAGCACCTTCACATCATCCCCAAATTCCACAATCGCAGGAGCGCGAATAAACACTGCATTGTACGGTGAATCCAGCACCGAAACATCAAGTTCTGCTTCAAATGACTCACGCTGTCGCCCGAATGCATTTCTGTTAACTCTGACATCCATAAGCGAGAGTAAATTCTGGTGCGTCTTCTCAACCTGCGAATCTCCCTCTTTTGCAAGAAGTATCAATCCTGCACACGTGCCCATTATTGGCATACCCTTCGCAGCAGCCTCCTTGATCTCATCTGCAATCCCCTCGTGAACCAACAAACTGCCAAGTGTTGTGCTCTCCCCACCGGGCAGGACAAGAGCATCACATTCAGGAACTAACCCACTATGTTTAATGGCAACTATCTCGGCACTCTCTCCACGCTCGGAAAGTGCACGCTCAAGTGCCTCAACATGTTCGGAAACAGCACCCTGAATAGCAATAACACCAATACGCATAATTAAAGCACCATCAAAAATAAAGACCAATAATTAATTCAATATTAAATATAAAAATAAAAAAGACTGCGGTGGGATTACCAGCCGCGTGTCTGGAGAACCTGGTCCTCCGGGATCGAACTGACACTGATCCCTTTCATACCGGATCCGATACCTTTTGAAACCTCGGCAAGCACTTCAGGTTTGTCGTAATTGTTAACTGCCTCGACAATAGCTTTTGCCATAGCTTCAGGTTTCTCTGCCGTGAAAATACCTGAACCCACGAACACGCCATCTGCACCAAGGCGCATCATAAGTGCTGCATCTGCAGGTGTTGCAACTCCGCCCGCAGCGAAATTGACTACAGGAATACGCTCCATCTTTGCAGTCTCAATAACAAGTTCTATAGGTGCCTCAATATCGCGAGCGACCATAATGAGTTCTTCCTTTGTTTTGCCCTTGAGTTCCCGTATCTCACCCATAATCTGCTTCATGTGGCGTACGGCCTCACTAACATCACCGGTACCTGCTTCGCCTTTTGTGCGTATCATTGCAGCACCTTCATTGATCCTTCGAAGAGCCTCGCCCAAGTTTCTTGCACCACAAACGAATGGTACTGTGAACTCTGTCTTGTCAATATGATAAAAATTATCAGCAGGTGTCAACACCTCTGACTCATCGATCATATCAGCACCAAGGGATTGCAATATCTCAGCCTCAACAAAATGCCCGATACGTGCCTTTGCCATAACAGGGATCGTCACAGTATCAATGACTTCAGCAACCATTGCCGGGTCTGCCATTCTTGCGACTCCGCCCTCTTTTCTGATGTCGGAAGGCACAGACTGAAGTGCCATGACCGCAACAGCACCGGCATCTTCAGCGATCTTTGCCTGCTCAGGGTTCGTGACATCCATAATAACGCCGCCTTTTTGCATTTTTGCAAAGCCGCGTTTGATCAATTCAGTACCATGTCGTAATTTCTCAAGCTCCATTATAATCTCCTCATACTATCAGTGCGATAAAGCAATAGTCAAATTTATCCCATCTTAAACTTAAATCTACTAAATACAGGTCAATAGTTAAAAGCGTTTACTTCCAACATATCGACCTTATTCGTCATCGTTCTCCGGCTTGATCCTCGCGACCCCAACGACCGCATCACCTGATTTTATGTTCATGATCTTAACACCCTGTGTGTTCCTGCCTTGCACGCGAATACCCTTTACAGGTATTCGTATGATTATACCGTCAGAACTGGTTAGCATAACCTCATCATCTTGCTCGACAGCCTTGACATTCACCACAGGACCATTTCGAAGACTGGTGACGATCGTAATAACTCCACGTCCGCCCCTGTGCATTGTACGGTACTCTCCAAATTCGGTACGCTTTCCGAATCCGTTTTCGGTAATTGTCAAAAGGGTGGCATTCTCATCCACAATATCCATACTGACAACAGCATCACCCTCTCCAAGCCTCATACCTCGAACCCCACGAGCGCTTCTGCCCATGGAACGCACATCGGATTCAAGGAATCGAATGGCTTTGCCGTGTCTTGATACCATAACAACGTCTCTTGAGCCGTCTGTCATAATGACATTTACAAGTTCGTCGTCATCAAGCAATGTAATTGCAATAATTCCGCCTTTCCTCGGATTACTGAAATCAGAGAGTGCACTCTTTTTCACAGTACCTGACTTTGTACCCATTAACAGGTACTTGTCATCCTCAAACTTGCTCACAGGGATCATCGCAGTTACCGATTCATCCTCACCAAGTTCAAGGAAGTTCACGATCGCCTTTCCGCGTGATTGTCTGCTCGCAGCCGGAATATCATACACCTTTCGCCAGTGTATCCTGCCCTTGTTCGTGAAACAGAGCAAATAATCGTGAGTGGATGCAACAAAGATGTCTTCGACAAAATCTTCCTCTTTTGTGTCCATTCCAATAACACCTTTACCACCACGGTGCTGTTGCTTGTACGTATCAACAGGCAACCGCTTGATGTAACCACTGTTTGTAACAGTGACCGCAACCTCTTCTACCGGAATTAGATCTTCATCAGTAACATCATCATGTAATATCTTGATAGTTGACCTTCTGGCATCTGCAAATTTGGCACGCAACTCTGTGAGTTCTTCCCTGATTATCTCATATTTGCGGGATTCACTCGCAATGATATCTTTCAACTCTGCGATAACTTTGATCAGTTCATCAAATTCATCATCGATCTTCTGGCGCTCAAGTCCGGTCAGACGCTGCAGGCGCATGTCAAGAATTGCTTTTGCCTGCAACTCATCCAACCCGAACTTCTCAATAAGACCTGCCTTTGCCTCATCAGCAGTCCTTGAAGCACGGATGAGTGCAATGACCTCATCGATATGGTCAAGTGCGATCTTCAAACCATTTAAGATATGTGCCCTTGCCTCTGCCTTATTCAGGTCGAACTGGCTGCGCTTAAGGATGATATCGATCCTGTGCTGCAGATATATCTGTAATATCTCACGAAGGTTCAGTACCCTTGGCACATTATCAACCAGAGCGAGATTGATGATCCCGAATGTGGTTTCCATCGAGGTATGCTTGTGTAACTGGTTCAATACAACATTCGGATTGGTAGTACGTGTAAGTTCAATCACAACACGGATCCCATCGCGGTCTGACTCATCACGGATATCGGAAACTCCGATGATCTTCTTTTCGCGGACCAATGCAGCAATACTCTCGATAAGTCTTGCCTTGTTGACCTGATATGGAAGTTCCGTAACAATGATCCTGTTCTTGTCGTGTTTCATTTCCTCGATTCTAGAAACTGCCTGCAATCGTATCTTTCCACGACCGGTCTCAAACGCATCTTTGATACCCTGTGTACCAAGTATTGTCGCAGCAGTTGGGAAATCGGGTCCCTTGATGACGGTCATAAGTTCAGGGATTGTCACATCCGGATTATCGATCAACATCAGGGTAGCGTCAACAACTTCACCTAAATTATGCGGTGCCATGTTGGTAGCCATTCCTACTGCAATACCTGTTGAACCGTTGATCAAAAGGTTTGGTAGTTTTGCAGGAAGCACTCTGGGTTCCTCAAGTGATCCGTCATAGTTTGGTTGAAATGCTACAGTTTCCTTGTCAATATCCCCAAGCATCTCATTCGATATCCTGTCCATACGGACTTCGGTATATCGCATTGCTGCTGCGGAATCACCATCAATAGAACCAAAATTACCCTGTCCGTCAATTAGGGGATGTCTCAATGAGAACACCTGTACCATCCTGACGATCGTATCATAAACAGCCGAATCGCCATGTGGGTGGTACTTACCCATTACATCTCCCACTACACGTGCGGATTTTTTGTAAGCCTTCTCAAATGTGATGCCCGATTCCTTCATGGAATACAGGACTCTGCGATGTACAGGCTTCAAACCGTCACGTGCATCAGGAAGTGCACGCCCGATGATAACACTCATCGCATAATCGATGTATGAGTTTTTCATCTCATCTTCGATCAATACGGGTATGATCTTTTCACCTGTATCTGTGGTCTGGAGATCGAATGTTTGTTGTTCTTCATCCGGTTGTGTATCCAATGTTTCGTCATTATCGTTAACATTAACATCAGCATTAACGTCAGCATTTGCATTAATATCGTTGTCTTCTGCCATCTTTTCTCACCTCACACATCCAGATTAACAACATCTTTAGCATGTTTTTCAATAAATTTACGGCGTGGTTCGACCTGATCACCCATAAGGACTGTAAACATTTCATCTGCTGCAAATGCATCTTCCAGAGTGACTTGAAGAAGTGTCCTTGTATCCGGGTTCATGGTCGTCTCCCACAATTGTTCGGGATTCATTTCTCCAAGACCTTTGTAGCGTTGGACCATTGCACCCTTTTCACCCACTTCTTCCAGTTTCGCTTTCATTTCCTCATCAGAATACAAATAATGTTCCGCTTTTCCTTTCTTAATGCGGTAAAGTGGAGGTTGTGCAATATAGATGTATCCACATTCGATCAGGGGTCTCATGTGCCTGAAAATAAATGTCATGATAAGTGTCCTGATATGTGCACCATCCACATCGGCATCGGTCATGATTATGACTTTGTGATACCTTGCCTTTGAAACATCCATATCTTCACCGATACCGGTGCCAAGAGCGGTTATGAATGACAATATCTCATTGTTCTTCAAAACCTTTGCAAGACGTGCTTTTTCCACATTTATGATCTTGCCCCGAAATGGCAATATCGCCTGAATACTACGGTCACGTCCCTGCTTTGCAGAACCGCCTGCAGAATCTCCTTCTACAAGATATACCTCACAAAGTGAGGGGTCCTTCTCTGAACAATCTGCAAGTTTGCCGGGCAGTGTTCCGATATCAAGTGCACTTTTCCTGCGTGTGAGTTCGCGAGCCTTTTTAGCTGCTTCCCTTGCACGTTTTGCAACAAGTGCTTTTTGAAGTATAGCATTTGCGACTTTCGGGTTCTCTTCCAAAAACTCAGCAAGTCCCTCTGATACCATCGATTCCACAATACCCTTCACATCACTGTTACCGAGTTTGGTCTTTGTCTGTCCCTCGAATTGCGGTTCCATCAATTTTACACTGATAATACCCGTAAGTCCTTCACGAATATCCTCACCTGAAAGTTTAACATCACCCTTTTCGAGATTGTTCCGCTTGATGTAATCATTTGCAACACGTGTGAGGGCGGTCTTAAATCCAACAACGTGCGTTCCGCCTTCATGCGTGTTTATGTTGTTGGCAAAAGAATAGAAGTACTCCGAATAACTGTCAGTGTACTGCATTGCGATCTCAACTGATGTTTCCTCTTTTTCCCTTTCAAAATAGATCGGTTTGTCATGAAGAGGTGTTCGGTTTTGGTTAAGGTAATCCACAAATGACACAATTCCGCCGCTGTACTCAAATACCTCATGTTCACCGTCCGGTGTTCTTTCATCCGACAGGGTGATTCTAATTCCACGGTTCAAAAAAGCGAGTTCACGAAGTCTTGTGGCGAGTGACTCATACTTAAAAGCAGTAGTCTCGAATATCCTTGCATCGGGTCTGAAAGTACATTTGGTTCCTGTACCGGTCGCATCACCGACCACAGTAACTTCTTCTTCAGGAACCCCGCGCAGGTATTTTTGGTAATGTACTTTACCGTCACGTTTAACTTCTACTGTCATCCACTCTGAGAGCGCATTGACAACAGAGATACCAACACCATGCAAGCCACCGGATACTTTGTAACTGCCTTTGTCAAACTTACCGCCTGCATGGAGAATGGTCATTACTACTTCAAGTGCGGATTTGTTGTATTTTGGATGTTTATCCACAGGAATTCCCCTGCCGTCATCTTCAACCATCACGCTGCCATCGGCATTCATGACTACATCGATAGAGTTACAATATCCGGCAAGTGCTTCATCGATACTGTTATCGACCACTTCGTATACCAGATGGTGAAGTCCCCTGTTATCGACATTACCAATATACATACTTGGCCGCTTGCGTACAGCTTCAAGACCTTCAAGAACCTGAATACGCGTTGCATCGTAAGCTTCTTTGTCACTCATTTGTGATCGTTCTCCATAATAATATTATAAATATTTTTGAAATATATTTTGAATTATAATTTTAACAAATTTCAAATTAAAATCTTTGTTTTCATCTTTCCAAATCGTCAAAATATACACTAAATGATTGCATGAAAATAATGTTTTAGAAATGTTCTTTTTACTTCGCTAGAACCTATTTTTTAGTAATTATCAATACTTGCACTTATACGCATTCATCTATATTAAAGGTTTATATGCGAGTCCATGATTTGCGGTTAAAAACATGGAGATTCTGTTAAGCGCACTTTCCGCAGGTAAATCCCAAAAGTGAATCTTTTTAATAGTATATATTTTATAAATATATAGTGCAAGTTAATCCGAGCATAGCGAGGATTTTCTTGTCAACTTCACCCATTTCATCAGTAAACTCATCTGAGGCGGTGACTACTGCATGAATATAACAACAATATCACTATCTCATTTAGGATTAGTTCGCGGAACGTTTGACGAACTTGGTATTGCAGACTTAATAGATGCCAACATGCCAAAAAATCAAAAGCACAATTTACCTCATTCCACAGTAATCAAAGCCATGTGTTTGAATGGTTTGGGATTCAACGAAAGCCGACTGTACCTTTATTCTGACTATTTTGAAAACCTTCCAACAGAACGATTATTGGGAGAAGGAATACTATGAAAAACGTTCCATTTGGCAACCATATTCTGCACACCGACACAACCAATTTCAGTTTATATGGAAATTACGAGAATCGTGATCCTGAACTCAATACCATTGAGATTACTTATGGCCACCTAAAGACATGCGATGGGATCTGAAACGTTATGTATTGAGCTTTTTGGAGCTTTTTTTGTTTACGATGTATTGACACCTTCCAAATACCAAAAATACAATTCCCCACATCACTCCATCGCAAGCCTCACAAGTTCCACCAGATCAATAACATCCGTGTCACTCCCGCCTTCGATCAAATTCTTGGTACAAAGCGGACACGATAACACGTCAACATAATATCTATTCCAAAAAACCCTCTATTATGTATATTGGATAATCTTCACTCCCTTTATAATATATTATTATGGCTATAGCTTTCAAAAGATGTATTTTTGTAGTATGTGTCTCTGTAATTTTATCGTCAAGAGTAACTCTAAAGGTGTATTCTGACCATCGGTCAATCTTTAACCGGAGTGTTTTAGGACAGGTTGCAGACGTTCTTGGATATACTAAAAACTCTTCTTTAAGTATTGATCTATTATGTGAATCAAATACTTCAACTACTATTTTATGATCGTTAAAATCCTGATTTTGTATACCAAATAGTGGCAGTGGATCCTCACGAGGATAAAGTAAAGCCTTCTGGACGAAAGGAGATGCGACATATAATCCTAATATTAGTATTGTCAGACCCACCAATACTACAACAATTTTTTTGTTCATTTTTCACCCCATTTAAAAAAAGATGGTAACTTTAAACAATTAATCATCACTCCATCGCAAGCCTCACAAGTTCCACCAGATCAATAACATCCGTATCACTCCCGCCTTCTATCAAATTCTTGGTACAAAGCGGACACGATGTAATAAGATAATCCACCCCATCGGGAACTTCCTCCAGCCTCTTTTTTGCAAGTGCAAGCGAAAGCTCCGGGTACCCTGTGCGAACACCGCCTCCACCGCCACAGCATCGCGCATTCTCGCGGTTCGTCTTCATCTCCTTAAGATCGCACACAGCCTCGATTACCTTTCGCGGCGCATCGAATACTCCTCTCCATCGTCCAAGATGGCATGCATCATGATACGTTACAGTAAGGTCAAGACGCTTAAGTTCCATCTCAGACAGGCGTTCCGCCAAAAACTCAGACACGTGCACCACCTCGAACTCATCAGAATGACTCTCTGTCAGGGCATTGTGGCACCCTGCACAACTCGTGATGATAGTATGCGCACCCACCTTCCGCATCTGATCTGCATTGTGTGCAATATTCTCATCCACATTAAAACCTGTTCTAATAAGAGGTGAACCGCAACACACCTCATCAGGCAGTATAGTAACATCAAAATGACTCAGAACATCAAAAATCGCAATCAATGATTCAGGATAACGATATGCTCCAAGGCACCCCACGAAATACACATATTCCGCAGTCTCCTTTATCGATCCCGTATACTTACCAAGCCACGCGCGCCTGTCCGACACATCACCAAGCGAATTGCCGGTCCCGTTTATCCTTTCATGGAGTTTCTCCTGCGCCGTGGTCATATTACCATTCATCACAAGCTTGTGACGGGTATTCTCAATAACATCAATAGGATCCGCACCTGCCGGACACATCTGTTTGCACATCCCGCACGTCATACAGGTGTTAATACTCTCAAGCACATCATCATCAACATCAAGCCCCTGCGAGAGACCATGTGCAACAAGCATACGCCCGCGCGCACCGGCCGATTCCCATCCAACCTCCTCCAGAACAGGACAGACCGAGCGGCATGCACCACACCTGACGCATTTTAATATCGACCTGAGATCCGATCCAAGCATAACTTACACCCCCAACTTCCCGGGATTCAATATCCCTTTGGGATCAAGTGCGTGCTTGATCAGGATCATCACATCCAAAGCACCCCCGTGCTCAAGCCTCATATACTCAGACCGCGCGCTGCCTATCCCGTGCTCCGCACTCACAGTCCCACCAAGCATGATGGCAGTTTTGTGAATTTTATCCGCAGCAAGATTCAGTCTTTCCCACTGCTCATTATCCAGCATATCAATACACATGCCCGTATGCAAGTTACCGTCCCCGATATGCCCATATGTCATGATAGGCAGGTCAAATTCATCTGAAATTGACTGCACCAGTTTAAGCATCCTCGGAATTTCTTTTATTGGTACACCAATATCTTCCCCAACATAAACCCGCGTCCTGTTTGGATCGATCCTTGAAATTGCCGCACCAACCAACCTGCGCGCCGACCATATTTCCTCCATCTCCTCCCTGTCTGCCGCAATTCGAATACCTGATGCCAGAGGATTGCATACCGACTCAACAGTTTCCGATTCTTCCACAACAGAACTCTGTGTTCCATCCAACTCAAACAAAATCGTCGCACCGGCATTCGGAATTGAGATATTGGGATCATAAGCATTCAACACCTCGACAGTTGTCCTGTCAAGTATCTCACATGCAGACGGTATCACACCTGCCGAAAGCGCCTTAACCACAGCCTCACCTGCAAGTTCAGGAGTTTCAAATGATGCCAGAACAACAGTCCGCGCTTTTGGAAGCGGAAGTACCTTGAGCACCGCCTTTGTGATCACGCCAAGCGTACCTTCAGAACCCACCATTAGCCGCGTCAGGTCATAACCTGCTGATGATTTTAATGTTTTTGAACCCGTGTTTATCACACTGCCGTCTGCCATGACAACCTCAAGGTCAAGCACATAACTTTTTGTGGTCCCGTATTTCACAGAACGCATCCCGCTCCCATTGTTTGCGACCAATCCCCCGATCGTACACATAGCCGAACTTCCCGGGTCAGGCGGGAAAAAGAAACCTTCCGCCTTTAGCGCTTCATTTAGTTTTGAATGTATAACACCAGGCTCGACCGCAACCTGTAGGTTACTAATATCAATATTAAGTATTCGATCCATGCCTGAAAGGTCAAGAACGATCCCCCCCTCCAGCGCGACAGCCCCGCCTGCAAGACCGGTTCCGGCACCACGTGCTGTCACAGGAATATCATGCTCATTTGCAACCCGCAGTATCTGTGAAACTTGTTCAGTATCCTGCGGACGCACAACGCAGTCAGGGGTGCCACGGATCTGGGATGCATCTGAAGAATAACAGTATAACTGCACGGGTGCCGCTGTTGCCCTGTCAATTCCGACTATTTCCTGCAGTTTTGTAATTAAATCCATTTTTCCTTAATTCTTTTGAGACGTTATGGTATGCTTAAAGTTTGCGGTGCTTTATGCCAAACATTTACATCTATGTAGGAGAATCTACATCCAATGACAAGGTATTTTGAAGTACAACAACGCGATGGTGCCGCAAGAATAGGAAAGTTATTACTTGGCACGCAGATACGCACGCCACATATTATCGAGACCAGCCAACTCAAAAAATGGAAAAATGGAAACAATCCGATACTTGATGCAGGTTCGCTCTGGAGTTTAGGATCAAAAGAAAGTGCACAAAAGCATCTTGATGAGATACGTGCGAAGGTTGGTGGTGATACACTGATCATCCTCCCGCATCAGTCATTCCCACTTGCTGCACCCGATGACGTAGCAGTGAAGACTGCTGATGCTCTTGATCTTTCAACCGGTGGTGCCATTGGATCTACGTTCCGTGCAGGGCGGCAGGTCATAAAAAGCGACCTGTATGTAATGGAAGGCGCAGGAAGTCTTGAGAACAATTCAAGGCGTTTCTTCAATACCTTACTGGAACTGAAAAACAGTGTCCCTCCCGATACGGCGGTGTATGCGCCGAACATGTGCCTGCCCGAAAACGCGGCAATGCTCGTGTACCTCGGAATCGATATTGTAGATGATACGCGCGCGGTGGTTGCCGCATACAGCGACATCTATCTCACAACATCCGGCAGGTTCTATCTCGATTCACTCGCAGAACTTCCATGCAAATGTGAAACATGCGCGCATCTTGATATCAAAGAACTCAGGGATATGGATAAAATTAAGCGCGCACAGCATCTTGAAAAACATAACAGGAACGTGCTTGAAGCCGAACTCGCACTTGTGAGGGAAAAGATACGTGCAGGCACCCTGCGGGAATATGTCGAAGGACAATGCAGGACGCGTCCCTGGCTGACAGCGCTTTTGAGAATTGCAGATTCCGAATATGGTTATATCGAGCAGCGCGCACCGATCGTACGCTCAAACCAGATGATAGCAAATACCGGTGAATCGCAGACGCGCGCAGAAGTTGTGCGGTTTGCAAACCGGATCAATGAAAGATACACCCCGCCTGATGCTGATATATTGCTACTGTTGCCATGCTCTGCAAAGAAACCTTATGGAATTTCAAATTCACACCAGAGATTTATCAGGGCACTTGGGAAGGGACGCAAGTTCGTTCACGAGGTCATTATCACATCCCCGCTTGGAATTGTTCCGCGTGAACTTGAACTAACCTATCCTGCCGCGCATTATGATATTGCTGTCACAGGATACTGGGATGCAGAGGAAAAAGCATGGGTTAGTGAGTGTCTTGCCAATTATCTCTCAAAGAACAGTTATTCGACCATTGTTGCTCATGTGGAAGGTGCGTATCGTGATATTTGCAAAACTGTGAGCAAGGAACTTGGTATGGAGTTTATTTACACAAGCAGCGGCAATGTGACATCATATGAATCGCTACGGAATTTAAAAGATACTGTTTTAGAACTTTGCGACGGGCGCAAACGTTCGGCTGAGACCGTAAAAAAAGACATGCTGCGTAAGATCACAGATTACCAGTTCGGACATGGGGCTGGCGAGATACTGATACCTGAACGTGCGGTCATTAAGGCTCCATTTCCAAAACATCAGGTGTATATTGACAAGACCCATGTCGCAACCCTTGTGCCACAATACGGCACACTGGCAATTACAATAGCGGGAGCAGAGATGTTGCTGCCACGTAACAAATATGTGGTTACGATCGAGGATTTCGTGCCAAAGGGCTCGATACTTGCTGTCGGTGTAACCGGTGCAGACCCTGATATCAGACCAAACGATGAAGTGCTTGTGTCAGGCAGTAAAGCATTCTGTGTCGGGCGCGCGGTGATGAGCGGAAAAGAGATGGAAGGATCTACACGCGGAATAGCTGTCGACCTGAGGCATGTGAAAAAAATCCTCCATCCGGTCGGATTTACTTAGAGTATATGAATTTTTTAAAATTTAAGAATTAATACTATGTTTTGTCCCAACCGCAGCAGAGTTGCCTCTATTTTTATTCTCTGCAGTCCTCTGCGGTTTTTCGAATCGTCTAGAAAATAATAAAAAGTCTCTGTAAATTTTCAAAAACCACAAGTTTATTAACCTTCAACCACTTATTACAATGTGTAATCACTTAATGCAGATTACATTCGTGATTGAAAATCAATAAATAGCGTAACTAAACGCTCAAATATTTCATTGGTACAATCACATTTACAATAATAGTTAGAATCATTAGTAATATTTAATTTACAACATCATTAAATAATTCAAATGTCATATATACAAGGGAGCAAGAAAGTATATTCACAGGGTGAAGTTTTAGCAGATAAAAAAGATATGATGGTGGGTATTGACAAAGGCATTTTTCAGGGTTTAAATAAAGATCCTAAATCCTAAAATTGCAGGAGCATAGGCACTCCATAACAGTCTACATGACTGTAAGGACAAGAAGAGTGGTCTGGTTCAGGATTCTCAGCAATTCAACAATAAATGGGTTGTATTCATATCGAATCTAACATGCAAACAACATGATGCAAAAACATTTACAATCATTGTTTCTATTGTGACATTGTGGAAAAAGTTCGACACATAAAAACACGGACAACAACTTGTACGGAATATTGTACAAGCACAGTATTAGTATTTGAGGGAAAATCAAATCTGACTGGTAGATACATCAGAAATCATTTCCCTTGTTATGTTGTAAATTATTTTAATTCTACTATTTTTGTATATAGTACATAATGTAAAATTATGTCAGTCCGACTTCGTCGGACTCCTTGCACAAAGTACAAGGTCTCAGATTTAACGCGAACGAATTGAGTGTTTGCTCGATAATGTATAAAACAAGCCTCTTGCATAGGCTTAGACAAGAAAATCCTCGCTATGCTCGGATTAACTTGCACTATATGTTTATAAAACATATACTACAAGAAAATCTTCGCTGACGCTCAGATTAACTTGGAATACATAATTTTACAAATTATATACAATGAAAAACGCACAATAAAAGATAATTAAATTGTGGAGAATAAAAATATGCAAAACACAGATACTACAAAATACATCATTCATTCCAAGATTAACGCGGACGGGGTAATTGAGCGTCCTGATATAGTAGGTGCCATTTTTGGTCAGACCGAAGGACTGCTTGGCTCGGACCTTGACCTGCGCGACCTTCAAAAAACAGGTCGTATAGGCAGGATAGAGGTTATTGTAAATACAAAAAGCGGAAAAGCAAGAGGAAACATCCTGATCCCTTCAAGTCTTGATAAAATTGAGACATCAATTTTGGCAGCGTCACTTGAAACGATCGACAGGGTCGGTCCTTGCAGTGCAAATATTGAGGTAACCAACGTTGAGGATGTACGTGCTACAAAGAGGCAGCAGATCGTTGACAGGGCTAAGTTCATTCTCACCGATATGTTCGATGTGAATCTGCCTGAATCACAGGAGATCGCTGACGAGGTACGTCAGTCCGTGCGCATTGAGGAAATGCAATATTACGGTAAGAAAAAGATCCCATGCGGTCCTAATATGCTCGAATCGGATGCTATTGTGGTTGTCGAAGGGCGTGCTGATGTGCTTAACCTTTTGCGCTATGGTATTAAGAACACAGTTTGTGTCGGCGGTACGAATGTTCCGCCTGAAGTTGCAGAACTTACCAAAACAAGAACAGTTACTGCATTCACCGATGCTGACCGTGGAGGTGAACTTATCATTAAGGAACTTCTTCAGGTTGCAGATATTGATTATATTGCCAGGGCGCCTGATGGAAAATGTGTGGAAGACCTTGTCCAGAGGGAGATCGTGCGGGCACTGCGCCAGAAGGTACCTGTTGAACAGGCTATGGAGAAATATGCCATTCGCCAGTCCGATTCACAAAAGGCCAAAAGGGTTTCAAGGTTGCCGAAACGGAGTGAACGAAGAGGTGCAGAAGTTAAGAGGCCTGTGGCTGAAAAGGTTGAGACGGTTCCTGCAAAACTGCGCGAGCGGACAGTGTCAGAGCCATCACAACAGCGCCGCAGGGCACCTGCAAAAAAAGTTGAATCAAAGCCAAAAGCTGCAGTATCTGCAAAGGAAGCAATGGAAGGTAACAGATTCAAATCTCATGTGGATGCATTGGCGGGCACACTTGGAGCGCGCCTGTTAGGGTCAGATGATGATGTCGTTGTGGAAACTGCAGTTCGCGATCTTGTACACACATTAAAAGAGAGCAGTGAAATTGTTAAAAGTGTTGTATTCGACGGCGTAATAACTCAGAGGATACTTGATATTGCGGCAGATAAGGGAATTGAGAATCTTGTTGGTGTTAAGGTAGGGAATATATCAAAAAGCCCTGCAGCAGTGAAAGTATTTACAGTATAGTAATTGTGACAAATTGAGATGGGAAATGTGCTGGAAGGCTTTTACAAATATTTCCTGTCGGCTTCTTTTATCAACACTTTAAATATATATATAAAAACGCCATCAGCCTACGGGTTTATAACGATTAATCATAAGCATCATATATAAATGTTTATATACCACCGCTAGGAAATGACATTCCGGCAACAACGGTTTTATTCAAGTCAAAAGAGTAATTATATGTTAGCCATTTTGGCTAAGGCTGTGAATTATAAATTATTATAAGGGTAGGTTAGCAATATATGCACAAAGATGAATTAATTCAGCTACATACATTGATGGCACAGATTAAGAAACACTTTGAATGTGACGAATCCGGTCGCGATTTCAACGAATATCATTCATTGTCCATAAGTCCTGTACATATCCATCGCAGTAAGGCAGAACACAAACATGCGATCTTTGTTCTTGGAAACGAACTTGCTTCTATAATATCTGATGACGAATACTCAGGTGTTGGAAGAACATCTGCAAGGATGCAGGAACTTGCATCACGCGCCGGTTCTGAGATTGTTCACAGTAACTAAATAGAATCCGGAGTCTTGAAAGCAGGTCCATTTCTGATGGGGATGACCTGTTTTTGCAATGGATTATCCAAAGCATACAATAAACATTGTGGAGATGTGCGTATCTTCATGATAATTCCATCTTCCCCATCAAAGTAATATTTTTTTTCAACCCAGCAAGGCACGAATCCAACTCGCTGGTACAACTTTTGTGCGCGCACGTTGCTTATACGAACTTCAAGGCCGGCATACTGGATTGAGTTTTCATAAAATATCTTCAATATGGCATGGACAAGCTGGGTTCCAATACCACGACTTTTGTATTCATCTTTGACAGCAAGTGCGAATATGCGTCCTTCGTTCTCATTTAGTTGGTATCCCACCACAAAGCCAACAATTTCATCGTTTTTTACGGCTACCAGAAATCCGTTCATATTCATTTCATAGAAATTGATGTAAACAAAAGTATCGTGGTCACTAAAAGCCTCTTGTTCAATTAAAAAGACCTCTTCAAAATCATCTGGAACAAAGCGTCGTATGTTCATCAATGATATGTTACGTCACTAATACTAAAAAAGAATATTGAGTATTAAATCTAATAGACTTTTTATTTTTTTCGAGATTTGCGTTTCTTTGAAAGTCAAGTCAGAAAAATAATTCGAAAAATCGGAAGGTTCACTGCTTCGCCGAATCCTTGACAGCATTGACATAAGCTCCGACCGCCGCACTTATCGCTGCAACCTTATGCTCTCGGTCATCAAGTGCAGACGCAAGTGTAGCGCCTTTTTCGGCATCTTCCTCAACAACCCTTTTCACATCATCAAGTATATTATAGTCATCAATAAAATGAGTTGTAAGATTACCACTTCTGAAAGCCTCATGCCTGAGCACAGCCTTGTGGAACGGAATATTTGTCGTAACACCCACAACCACATATTCATACAATGCACGCTTCATTCGAGCGATTGCTTCATCACGGTCACGTCCCCAGACACTTAATTTAGAGATCATAGAATCATAATACGGCGAGATATGATACCCCACATGTACCCCACTATCCACACGTACACCTGGTCCGCCTGCCGATCGATATTTTTTAATCTTACCCGGGGATGGTGCAAAATCGTTCAAAGGGTCTTCAGCATTGATGCGGCATTCAATTGCCCAACCATTGATCTTGATATCTTCCTGCTTGTAAGCCAACTTATCACCACAGGCAATATGCATCTGGTCTTTCGCAAGATCGATGCCGGTCACCATCTCAGTAATAGTATGCTCAACCTGAAGACGTGTATTGACTTCAAGGAAATAATAATCACCCTTTGAGTACAAGAACTCAACCGTGCCTGCATTCTCATAACCGATAGCCTTTGCAGCCTTTACAGCAGTCTCACCCATCTCCTTACGAAGTTCGGGAGTCATAACAGGAGATGGAGCTTCCTCGATCAGTTTTTGATGTCTGCGCTGGATGGAACATTCCCTGTCTGAAACATAAACAGTATTGCCATACTTGTCTGCAAGTATCTGGAACTCGATATGCCTTGGCTCTTCAACATATTTCTCAATAAAAACAGTTGAATCTCCAAACGCAGACTCTGCTACCGATTTGATTGCACTTAGAGCATGATCGAACTCCTCCTTTGAATGCACGACCTTCATACCAATCCCACCACCGCCTGCAGATGATTTAATGATCACGGGATATCCGATCGAATTCGCGACCTTAATAGCCTCATCCACACTTTCAATAGGGTCTTCAGTACCAGGCACAACAGGGATACCTGCTTTTTTCATTGCAGTACGTGCAGCGATCTTGCTTCCCATCTGTTCAATAGAACTGCTGGAAGGACCAATAAATATAATCCCATTATCTTCGCACTTTTTTGCAAAAACGGCATTCTCAGATAAAAATCCATATCCGGGATGAATGCCATCAGCACCTGATTCTTTTGCAACATTAATGATCGCATCCATATTCAGATAACTCTGGCTGGATGGTGCCGGACCTATCAGATAAGCCTCGTCTGCGTATTTAGCAAAAAGAGCGTTCTTATCCGCTTCCGAATACACGGCAACAGTAGGGACACCCAATTCACGGCATGCACGCATAGCACGGATCGCGATCTCGCCCCTGTTTGCAATAAGCACTTTGTTAAACATGTTCCTTCTTTCCTTCCGATCTCACTTTATTCGATCGCCATCAGCACATCGCCGGAACTTACCGAATCGCCATCAGCAATGAATATTTCCTTCACAACGCCGCCGTGGGTTGCATGCACTCCATTTTCCATCTTCATTGCCTCAATTACACATATCGTATCCCCTTCTGCAACAGTATCACCGATCTCAACCTCTATCGATAACACCATGCCCTGCATGGTACTGGTGACCGCACCCGCTACAGATTCAGGCGTCGCTTTTGTTGGTGCATCTGCAACCGACACAACGGCACCTGTAGGTTCTACCTTTACATCGAACACATCGCCATCAACCTCAACCCTGAATTCCGTAGGGATCGCGGCTGATGGTGCAGAAACGGCTACTTCCGCTTGGACAGGCATGAGAGCTTCCTCTACCGCTTCACCTTTCAAGAACTTCGGAGCAATTGCCGGATAGAGAATATAGGTTAGCACATCCTCCTCCTTTTTCACCAAACCAAGTTCTGCCGCTTCTTTTTTCAGGCTCTCGTATTCAGGTTCCAATAGATCAGCCGGACGACATGTGATCGGCTCTTCATCACCTATGATCTTCGTGATGATATCATCACTGATAGGTGCAGGAGAACGACCATACAGACCCCTCACATAATCCTTGACCTCTTTTGGGATAACCTTATACCGCTCGCCCATGAGCACATTCATAACAGCCTGCGTACCAACGATCTGACTTGTTGGCGTGACAAGAGGCGGATACCCAAGTTCAGCACGAACCCTTGGCATCTCTGCAAGCACATCATCATATTTGTCAAGTGCATTCTGCTCTTTTAATTGTGAAACAAGATTGGACAACATGCCACCGGGTATCTGGTACAAGAGCACGTTCGTATCGATCTGCTCTGAGATCGGGTCAAGGATACCACGATATTCATCCTTTAACTTCTTGAAATACGCTGCAGCTTCCGATAAAAGTTCCAGGTCAAGCCCGGTGTCATAAGGAGTCGCTGCAAGTGATGCAACCATTGTTTCAGTTGGTGGCTGCGATGTGCCACCCGATAATGGGGATAATGCCGTATCAAGAATGTTCACACCTGCCTCGCAAGCTGCCATGTAGCTCATTGGTGCCATACCTGATGTGCAGTGACAGTGAAGTGCAATTGGCAAGGATACTTCTTTTTTGATGGCTTTGATGATAACATGTGCCTCATGGGGTGAAAGAAGACCAGCCATGTCCTTTATACACAGGGAATCACATTCAAGTTGCTCAAGGTCCTTTGCAAGTTCCACATACTTTTCAACTGTGTGCACCGGACTGATGGTATAACAAACAGTACCCTGAACATGTGCACCTTCGCGGTTTGCTACTTTGATTGCGGTTTCCATGTTGCGAATATCGTTTACTGCATCGAATATCCTGAAAATGTCAATACCATTCTCATGAGCTTTTGTGACAAACTTGTCTACCACATCATCGGAATAATGACGATATCCCACCAGATTCTGACCCCGAAGAAGCATCTGTGCAGGAGTATTCTGCATGTGTTTTTTAAGTTCCCGCAGGCGCTCCCATGGATCTTCGTTAAGGTACCTTATGCATGTATCAAAAGTTGCCCCACCCCACATCTCAAGGGAAAAATATCCGACCTGATCCAATTTATCGACTATTGGTATCATATCACGCGTACGCATGCGCGTGGCAAGAAGAGATTGATGTGCATCCCGAAGAATGGTTTCTGTAAGTTTGACTTTCATTGAACACCTCTATGAAACTGGAAATATTGATTATGCAGATTAATTGATAATTGGTTATAGCAAATGAAATTGTACCTAATTGTACAACTCCTTTTATTTAGTTTCTGGTATTGGTTTATGTGCAAAATGCCAGATGCCATGTTTGGAGGCAAACTTCATGTAGTATAGTCGTGTTTTTGCGTGTGCATAAGGCCCACTCAACCATCAAGAGTGGCATGCACCGAATCACCTGATGGGCGCAAGAGATGACACTTACATTACTAACAGAGGCTCAGGTAACATCACTTTCAGGATATATTGTCAAACATGGAATCGCATTGCCAGAATTAATGGACAGGATGAACAGGATATAAGTGGTCTGCCCCATCCTGTTAATCCCGTCTAATATTTACCCACTCTATGTTGAGAAGATTCTACTTTTTACTACCGCCTTCGACCACCATCTTCAACAAAGCAGCTGCCACATCAAAGGAAGCATAATCTTCCTGGATCACCTTTTCAACCAGATTTTCAT
The DNA here is from genome assembly GCA_030611265.1 of Methanosarcinaceae archaeon. Lineage (GTDB taxonomy): Archaea > Halobacteriota > Methanosarcinia > Methanosarcinales > Methanosarcinaceae > Methanovorans. The sequence goes on from JAUWQD010000021.1 coordinate 25,880, forward strand.
ACTTGCCAAGATGACCTTCCTCTACGATCCCTTTTACCTTTTCTATAAGCAGATTTGTTCTTATATCATTGACATCACTGACAGAAGGAACTTTTTGGGATATGATCTTAGTCTTTGTGAATTTCTGGATACCCCTGATCCTGTGCACTTCCCTTCCTGAAACAAAGGTGTATGCATGCCCTGCTTTTCCGGCCCTGGCAGTTCTTCCGATCCTGTGTACATAATATTCGACATCTGTGGGAATGTCATAGTTGAAAACAGCATCTGTTGCGCCTACATCGATCCCTCTGGCTGCTACATCAGTGGCAACCAATATGTCAATATCACCGCTTCTGAATTTCGCCATGACTCGATCCCTTTGGGTCTGTGCCATATCACCATGCAATCCCTCAGCCAGATATCCTTTTGTCTTGAGATCTTCAACCAATTCATCCACACGTTTTTTAGTATTGCAGAACACGAGAGATAAATTGAAATCATGAATATCGATCAAACGGGACAAAACTTCAGTTTTCGCATGTTTTTTAACTTCGCAATAAAATTGTTTGACATTGGGGGCGGTCATTTTCTTGTGTACCAGTTTCACTATTTGTGGGTTGTCCTGATACTTTTTTGCCATACGTAAAATTGCCTTTGACATGGTTGCAGAGAAGAGAATGGTCTGCTTATCCTCCGGCATATTCTCAACAATGAATTCAATGTCATCCCTGAATCCCATATCCAGCATTTCATCTGCTTCATCCAGTATGATCATTTCCACGCTATCCATTTTCAATGTACGGCGATTCATGTGGTCCATAACACGACCGGGAGTGCCGATTACGATCTGTACGCCCTTTCTCAACGCTTTGATCTGGCGGTCTATAGGTTGTCCGCCGTAAACCGGTAATATTTGAATAGCCTTTTGATACTTTGACAGCTTTTTCAGTTCTTCAGATAACTGAACTGCCAGTTCTCGTGTAGGGCACAAGATCACAGCCTGTAATCTTTTATTTTCCGGATCAACCATCTCCAACGCTGCAATTCCAAAAGCCGCAGTCTTCCCGGTGCCGGTTTGTGCCTGTCCAACCAGATCCTCTCCATTTAGCATATGCGGAATGGCCTGAGCCTGAATAGGAGTGGGCTCCTCAAAACCCATGTCTTTAATTGCCCGCATTATTTCCTTTGATATATTCAGATCATTAAATTTTGAATTTTCCATGTGTAATCACCTTAAAAGTATTATTGAGATTTTCGATTTAACTTCTATAAAAACCATACATCCTAACAAGTTTATCCTCATAAACGTCACAATTGTACATAGATCAGTGGTACGGGGATGCCGCCGCGTGCGGCGGTCATCATTAGTTTTAGTTTAACTAAACCAATAACCATATTTTGTAATCCCCACGCAATCACATCTTTATCCGGCCAATATCGACATAATCAACCCCTTTCTCGCTCTGCACTGCAAAGACCATGTGCTTCCTCACACTATTCGCCACCCGGATAGCCCGTGACATGACAGGCAGTGCAAACTCATGATCAGGTGAGATCGTATGTACAAGATTCTCAGAGTGCGGCATCTTGGCAAGTGATCTTATCTGGCTGTACAGCCTGAAGTGGGTTCCGAACTTGAATCCTGTCTTTGGGACAAGCCCGCGGTTTCGCAGGTCTTCGTACACTTTGTACTTGCTGAAAAATTCAGGTTCTATCGCAGACGCACGCTTTGAGAACTCATCAATATCCAAAACAGCATCTGACTCGCGGTCATGTATCTCGATAATACCATTCTCAAGCAGATATCGGGATTCCACAAATGACAACTGCAATCTGCTGTCATCAAGCATCTTGCCGTAAAAACCGTGCTCAAACAATGTGCTCGATGCATCGCTGTCCCAGACGATCACACGCTCTTCCAAAAGTGTAGCCTCGGCTGTGATATCTGGATATATCTCATCCATTTCACCTTTTGGATTCACGGACTTGACTTCGTAGAACGTAATGTCACTTTCTTCATCAACGATTGCAAGTATCATCTGTTTGCGAACATTCGAAGCCGCATTTAATGACTTCATCAAATCACGAAGTGGCATTGGTATGCGCTCGGTGCGAACGTATACAAAACTCTTTGCAGCCGTTTTACCGGGGTGTCCGCCTCTTGGATATATCCTGAAATCAGTAACGCTGGGCTGAACGTACAATCCTCTCTCCCGCAGGTCCTTGTATACGATATACTTCAGCTCAAAATATTGCTGTCGCATTGATGCGATCTTAAAAAAGTCGGCAAAATCAAGCATCTCACCATCCAGTTCGACATCGATCTTGTTGCGGTAGAGTAGGAATGCAGCCTCGATAAGCGTCAGTTCAAGAATATCTCCTTTCGGTCGCCCGTAGTATCCCACATTATACAGTTCATTAATAGCCTGTTTACCGGCCACAACAACATTTTTGGTCAATTTACCTATCACTTGAGTCACCTAAAAAAAGGTCAAACAAAAAAAATTGAAGCTCATGCGACATTTGGGTGCACACATAAGTTCAGTATAAAAAGTCATATTCCGCTAAACGGTTCGACAACAACAAATTTTTCACATCCCCTGATTACCTTATTGATGTCGTGCCATGCGATCATCATATCAGATGTATTATCAGATGGTATGAAGTGTACTCCAAAATCATCGAATTCTGTAATCCTTCCAGTCCTGAATATTAAGGAACTAAGTTCGATCGTAACTTCTTTATCGATGCAGTTTTTGAATATTTCCAGATTCATTATGAATATCCCCTTCAGGACGTGTACATATAATTTCAATTTTAATTGTAACTATAATTATACTTAAAATTGAACTTACAAGTACTTAAAACTATAGAAATTCAGCAGTCAATCCCCTGATACACACTTGACGAACGATCCTGCAAATTCCCTGTATGAAACCCCATGCAAATGAGCATATGACCCTATCGTATTGTTAACCGTAAGCCCATCCCAGCCATCAATAATCCCAACCCCGCGGGAAAGTTTGATCGCAAATTTTGCATCATGGGGCAGGTCCACGATCTCGGAATGATGGAATTCATGTCCCTTAAAAGAATTACCGCTCTGTCCTATGACAGTATCCATCTCCAGTGTTCCGATATTGTAACTGACAACCCTTGTGTGTCCCATAAGTGTATGTCCCGGAAGTGCACCAACCATCCGGTGCGTGGATTCCGGCATGTCAGCCATGTGGTATGTACCTTTTCCCTTGACACCGGTTGTCAGTTTTTCGGTCAGGTACATCAATCCGCCACATTCCGCATATATCGGTAACCCGGCGGTAGAAGCCTCTTTGATGTCATTTCGCATAGACTCATTTGCTTCCAGTTCAGCCGCAAACAGTTCAGGATAACCGCCGCCGATATAGAGTCCATCCACATCCGGCAGGTGTGCATCATGGATCGGGCTAAAGTATTTGATATTCGCCCCTGCAAGTTCAAGCAGTTCGATATTATCATGATAATAGAAATTGAACGCCTCATCCAGTGCAACACCGATCGTTGGACGAGTGCCGGTGTCTTTTAGTGAACGTGGCGTAAATATAGTGCTAGTACTTTTTGGTTTTTCCAATGGTCTGGCACTTTTCGCTATATCGATCACCCGGTCAATATCAATTCCTTTCGTGATGATATTCTCGATCGCACCGATCCGTTCATCAAAATCATCCACCCGCCGCCGCCCCTCAAGCGCAGGAACAAGTCCCAGATGTCGCATTGATATTTGCATGGAATTATCCCGTGGGATTATTCCTATAACGGACAAACCGGTGTAGTGTTCAATAGCTTCTTTTGCCTTTTTGGCATGTCGTCCGCCACCGACATTGTTCAGGATGACCCCTGCAATATTCACATCAGGGTCAAAGTTCTTGTAACCATTGACGATAGCCGCAGCAGAGCGGGTTATACTTCTTGCATTAATAATGAGAATTACGGGACAATCAAGTTGTTTTGCTATTTGTGCAGTGCTTCCAAGATCGCTGAAACTTTCAAATCCCTCATACAATCCGCGAACACCTTCAATTATCGCAATATCCGAGCCGCCGTCAGATTCACATGCGTGTGTATAAACATCCAGTACGGCATTTTTGTCCATCAGGTACCCATCAATATTCCTTGCGCGCCGTCCTGTGATCTCGGAGTGATAACTGGGGTCGATATAATCCAGTCCGACCTTGAATGGCTGTACATTATACCCGCGCTTGATGAGTGCTGCAAGTAATCCGATGGTGATCGTTGTCTTCCCTGACGATGAGCGGTCTGCCGATAACAGCACGCGCGGGATTGATTTTATTTCCAGTGTATCTATATCTGCGTTCATTTGCGTTTATCTGCGGTTAATTTTAAAGATATCATCGTGTAAGTTCGCGCAGCCTCTCATCCTCAAGTGCATTTGCCATTACTGACTTGTTCCTTGACATGATCGCACGTGCAAGGTTTCGATAAACCTGTGCGATCTCGGAATCCGGTGCTTTCTCCATAACTGAAAATCCGTCACGCTCACAATCCTGGACGATCTGCTCTTTTGGAATGAATGCGATGAGGTCGCTTCCGATCTCCTCGGCAAATTTACCGACGATCTCTTCTTCACGGCTGACATTGCGGGCATTGCAGATCACACCACTAAGCGGTGTGTTGATCTTGGACAGGCCGCGACATATATTGTTTGCCGCATACAGTGGCATATATTCACCGGATGTGAGCACATAAGCCTCACTGACAAGTCCTTTCCTGATGGGTGCCACAAATCCTCCGCATACGATATCGCCCGGCACATCATAGATGACAAGATCACACTCATCCTGCACCTTTGATATCTTCTTAAGTTTCTGGATAGCCACAATGATCCCGCGTCCTGCGCATCCTATTCCGGGCTCAGGTCCGCCGACTTCTACACATTTGACGCCATTGTAACCCTCAAACACCACATCATCTTCTGTGATGTCAACACCTTTTCGTATGAGATCAAGGATCGTTGGAATTCTTTTGCCGCCAAGCAGTGTGATGGATGAATCGCTTTTTGGGTCGCATCCGATAATCATAACCTTGTAACCCTCATCAGCACATGCGGCAGCAACATTGGATGCCGTGCTTGATTTTCCGATACCGCCTTTGCCGTATATTGCTATGATCTTCGGTTTTTTAGAATCGTTCATATTTTCATCCCTATTATCGCTAATGTAAGTCACTCTTCCTTTGCGACTTCACGCAATGTTGCGCCAAACTCGGATTCCACAATGTTGTTTACTCCAAGTGTCTTTGGGTGCAGGTCGATCTCAACGATCACGTGATCATGCCCCATTTCCTTCATAGGCAAGACCTGTCTCGGACCGTTGGTCACTGAAACAATTTCCATTCCCGAGATGCTTTCCATAGGAATTGCATGCGGAACTCCGGTTATAACCACGAAATCGTAATCACTGTACTTTTCCTCAATGAGTTTGCCGGCGATGTCACCTGCGATCGGGTACTCATCCATTCCACCGATGATATGATGAATCTTGATACCGCGTTCTTTGAAGTCATCCATGATGCACTTTGCATGATGGCGTACACGTGGAAGCCCAAGTGTGTCATCAATATTTGCCATGTTCACGATATTTGATTCAACACCAAGTTGTTTTGCAATCTCATTCACAGCAACCGTGATGTCGGCAAACATGTATCCCGTTTCCTTTTTCGCATTCATGATGGTAATGCCGCGCTTTCCTTCTTTCAAAAGTTCGATGATACGCTGTGCAACCTTATATTTCACATCGCCGCGTGATGGTGCAAGATATTCCTTACTCGCTGCACCGTGGCGTTTCTCGACCATGGTTGCTTCCTCAAGCAGAATTTTCTGGCGGTCGAATTCTTTCTCAGTAATAATCCCTGAATCCAGTGCGGATTCGAGTGCGAACAGTACACCTTTGGTATTGTTGCGATATCCTGCATGTACTTCCACTTCAATGACAGGCACATCAGGGTTTGCTTCCAGAACGGCATCATGCAGTTCTTCCCCGATAATCATGCTTACGCATGTTCCGACGATACCAATGAGTTTCGGGTTGAACATCTCAGTAACTTTTCCCAAAAGCGCAACAAGTTCATCATGTCCGCCAAACACGAATCCATTTTCATCAAGAGATGTCGTGACTACGTGTATCCCGTCTTCTTCAAGCAACCTTGCATGTTTGAAAGAACATCCCGGAGGTCCGTGCAGTATCGCAACATCGACATTCAAGTCACGCAATGTGTAAAGTGCGGCAACAATTGAACTGGGACGTGGGTGTATGATCGAAATCTCTTTTTTATCTTTCTCCATGTTATCTCCTCATTTTGGTACGCCGTATTATTTCTTAATTATTATAGTTATGTACATAATTTTTAATTGTCTGGAATGCATGGCAAATAATTAACCGCTGAGGTCGCAGAGGGCCGCAGAGTTGTTCATGAATTCGAGACTTTTTATTATCTTCTGAAATGGTTCGGAAAACCACAGAGGACACAGAGAAAAATCAACGATTCTCTGCGACCTGCACGCCCTACGGGCGTAGCAGGCACTCAACTCCGTAGGAGGTGAGTGTCCTCCGCGTTCTCTGCGGTTAATACTTTAATTTATTGTAATTTGCATGATATTAGTTAGGTTTGGTTTTTAACTATAATTTGGATAAATCACTTTAATATCTACCTGAAACACTTGACACAGGATAATATCAGGTCATTGCTGTCGGCAATTTCAGATGCAATAGACACCCCTTCTGAAAGTGAATCTGCATAATATGAATTTTTATGTTTGACCGCACGCATTCTCTTACCAACAAGGACCAGTTCATCGATGTTTTTACCTTGCTGTCGCAGGAATTCCGATACATCTTCCGGGGGCAATCCTTCACACACCTGTGCGGCTTCTTCTCCAAGTACCATGATGATCCTACCTTTTTTCTTAATTTGAAGTGTATTTGCGTATGCAAGTGATCTTTCCACCGATATTATATTCATTCCTGAATTGGAATTATCGATCAATGTCTTGCCCTCAAATACCTGCTCGCACATTCTGCCACTAAGACCTTCAAAGTCGGATAATGTATCTCTGATGTCATCGGGTTCGATACCCATCTCAAGTGCAGCAGTTGCAGCAGCAACCATTGCGGTAGTATATGATCCAACATCATAACCGAGTTGTGCGTTGGCGACAGATATCCAATTACCGGAATTCATGACAATCGCATATTTGTCGAGTGTCAGGTTCACATCACCTGGGCAGTTTTTTGAATCGCTAAAGGTGACCTTCTTCACCATGTCACCCAGTGTGCGACATGTCGCTACATTGTCTGTGCAGTTTATGACAACGGTACTACCGGGTTTGGCATTGTCAAGCATCTGCATTTTTGCATCACTTGCCCATGCCGTTCCATTTGCAATCTTGTAGTCCTGTGTGAATGTGGTCAATATGCCGATGTCAGCATATCCCGTGCCGCCAATCGATACTTCAAATATGTATACGTCCGGTGCAATGTTGGGTTTGGGTTTGGAATTTGCTGATATGTATGATGCAGTCTTGTCCACTGCATGAAGGATACTCCCGGGTGCAATGCTAAGTCCCTGATGTATCAGGGACGGTGTGCCATTTTCCCAGTATTCGAGTCCGCGGGTTGTGTGGAGTACAACACTCAATTTGCGTGACAGCATGTCAGCAAGAATTGATGCCGTACTTGTTTTTGCTTTTGTGCCTGTGATCTCGATAATCTTTGCACCTGCAATCGTTTTGTCGTGGGATAGTATCTCGCCAACGATCTTATGATGTGTGACAATTTTTTTACCCATGTCACGAGCCTGTTGCAACATCTCATAATTTCGGTCAAGATGCACGGGTGCAACGACTATGTCGAGATCGTCGACAGGGATCGGGTCTTTTGATGTCCTGATATCAAAATTGTCCTGCAGGTCAGCAAGAATGGCAGGGTCTACAGTATTATATATGTCAATAGCGCTCACGTTGTAGCCGAGTTGTACCAATTTCTGTGCAATGATAATCCCGCCGTGTGTCAGGTCAAGCACAGCGGCGTTATTTTGACCTGTAGCCATGTTCTGTTAATTTGTTTTAGTATATATTTTACAAATATATAGTGCAAGTTAATTCGACCGGAAGGAGAATTTTCTCGCGTTAATTTCCGGTTTACAATGCTTCCTGTACTCTTTTGAACACAAGGTCAGCGATCAACTCGTCACCGCCAAGAGGCTTTCCGTACACGATCGTGACATTATTGCCATCAAGTTGGATGCTTGTCTTCTCACTACCTTCTTCAAGACCGAGTATTTTTGGTATATCCTTTGTAATATGTATACCGGATGCAAGAAATACCGGAACTGCTGCAATGGTTGTGACACCTGTACCTGCAAATGATGCAAGTGCATCCCCAATACTTGGCTCGTTCATGTTCATGAATCCGACCTTTACAACAACATCCGTATGTTTACCTGCGATACTATTGGCAACGCTTTCTACGATCTCTTTGTTGTATGGAAGTTTACTGCCGTGCCCGATTGCTAATACTCCTAATTTTTCACTCATATTATGCCTCATTGTTATTTTAATATAAGTAACACAAGCGCAATTGGTTGTGTTACCACAGTTGGTTTTATTGTAATAGTTATTAGATTTAACACTTTTGAGTCATTGGGCCTGAGACAAAATTATGTACTTAACTATTAATGACACTTGGATGTTGACGCGACACTGGTGCCTATCACCAAAACGAAGTTGTCAATCAGTGTCAAGGGGTAAGGGAGGAAAGTTACGACTGAGAATAAGGGCAGCCTTTAAAATATAGGGGGCCCTAATATTAAGTATGCTTTCCAGAAAAACCGAAGACTATCTTGAAGCAACTCTAAACATCACCGATAAAATTCACCCACCACTGCCAACGAGATTAGAGGACTGGTCACAGGTTTTTGTTCCTTCTGATTATTGTTTATGGGATTAACAGGCATGAATTTACTGCAATGAAAGTCTTACCCACACGGAGTAGCGAAGAGGCAAAAAAATTAATTCGTTATGTGTAGGCTTGGGCCTCAGTTAATTGGTAACGGAGGGGGCGCCGCCTGCGGCGGTTTAATTGTTTTTAGTTTCAGATAGAACAATCTCATTCACATAGCTATATTACCACAGCTATACAAATACAAAATCACAAATCAATGATTTCTATCGACCCCCTCTATCCAATAATGGCGAAAACTTGATTTAATACACGATCACTTATAGGTCACAATGAGAAACGCGACAATATTGACACTGTTAATCCTTATTTTTGCAACCATTGCGGCAGGATGCATTGACGAACTTGTGCCGGTCGAGGACAATGCGAACAATACGGACATCTCTGCCTATGAATTTGATGTTTTCGTAAACCAAAGCGCAAACAGTGATGTCGTTGTAAACACAACCACCTTTTACCTGTCAAAAGATGCAAGTGTCAGGGTAGTTCACATGCTTGTAAACACTACTCTCATCGATATTGTCCCTATTGATGATATGAGTTCAAATCAGGAGTCACTCAACAATATTGTCATCATCGCCGACAATGCTAACACAACAGATGCATCGGTCGAGGTGTTTAACAGTTATTCACTCGCGAGCGAGGTGTCAGATATTGGCCATACCATTTCAAAAGATGTAATTCGTGGACAAAAACATACCTACCTGAAATTCAATGAAACCATCACAGGATTTGTGGCATACACGATGCCAGTGCCAATAGGACAGGATTTTGTATACATCCCATCATCCCCGTCTATCGTGCGATTTATCTTGCCCGTGGGTTATACCACAGGAAATCCATTGATCGGAATTTCCAGACCACAACCTGACGAAACATATCTCGATAAGGATGGCCGGGAGACTCTAATCTGGTATGAACATGAAGATATGCCTATGCCAAGATCCATAATGGTGAAGTATTATTCTATATCAGCACCAAAAACGCTATTGATCGTAGGCAGCATTCTGGCATTTGGTGCGGCAATCGTTCTTGCAGACTACTACATAACCAGAAAGAATCTTAAAAAGATACGAGAGGATATTGAACAGGGTTCAAAGATGGATGAGCAAATGGATAAGCGCAAAAAATAAACCTACTGTCTCACCAATTTAGTTTTTAGATATAATACTTTGACAGGTTTTGTTCCATGGAGGGTTGTTATTTGTCGTGCATAGGTATAGTTGACTGTGAATCTTTGACTACAGATTGCACATCGTTCTTTCTTTTTGGATTATTGAGTGATTTTGAGACGATAGATGTGCTTTTCCAGTCGAAAAAACAATGGGGGATTTACGAAGTTACAAGCCTAACTTGATGCTATGGCGACTTTGCACCACATTAAACTACATTTATCTAACATAACCACGTACCTAACAAATCCATGACTACAGTCGTATTCACAGAGAAAAACAAAGCAGCAGCCCAGATTGCAAACATACTTGCCGGCGGAAATGTCAGATGCTCATCAATTGGTGGGGTTGCTGTATATGACCTCAAAAGAAACGGCAAAGACTGGAGAATAATGGGACTTGCCGGTCACATCATGGGATACGACTATCCTGCAGAATTCAACAACTGGCGTGAGGTTGACCCTAAAGTCCTTCTCGATACCCCGCCTGTGAAAAACATAACCAGGGCACAATTTGGAAGTGCCATAATAAATCTTGCAAAGGATGCTGATGAACTCATCCTTGCATGCGATTTTGACCGCGAAGGGGAAAATATCGGTTTTGAAGCAAAATCAATTGCAGAAAAGGTATCCAAAGCACCCGTAAAACGTGCACGTTTCTCATCCCTCTCAAAAAATGAGATCAACAGGGCATTCGACAATCTTGTCGAACCCGATGAGAATATGGCAATGGCAGCAGAAGCCCGCCAGATACTTGATCTGAAGATGGGTGCCGCATTTACCAGATATGTGACGCTGTCTGTGCGTGAACGTGTACGCACCAAAGGGGTGCTGTCGATCGGACCGTGCCAGACGCCGACCTGCGGTTTCGTATACGACCGCGAACGTGCGATACGTGATTTCAAGTCAAAGGATTTCTGGAAAATTGAAGCAATTTTCAGCACACACGATTCAGATTTCAAAGGACAACACCGTGGCGGGAACATAGCAGAACAAGAAAAAGCCGATGCCATATTTGCAAAGATAAAGGATTGCAAGGTGGCAACGATCGCAAAGAAGAGCGTAAAAGAAACAAGCACCGCGCCGCCATATCCATTGAATACAACCGAATTCTTAAAACGCGCATCAAAGTTTTTGGGAATGAGTCCCGAAAAATCACTTGAGATCGCAGAGCAACTATACCTTTCAGGTTTTATCAGTTATCCCAGAACAGAGACCAATAAATATGCAGATGACTTTGAATTTAAACCAATACTTGTAGGTTTTACAAAAGGGGAGTATGCCGAATATGCACTTTCCATACTTTCAGGGGATATCGTATCCAAGAACGGCAAAAAAGATGGACATGACCACCCCCCGATCCACCCAATACGATATGCATCCAAGACCGATATTGAAAAAACGATCAATCTGTCGAATGCATGGAAAATATATGACTTCATAGCCCGCCATTTCCTTGCAAACCTGATGCCACCTGCATTGTTTGAGAAAACACGCCTTGAAGTTGCAGTAGAGGATGAGATATTTGATTCAATGGGCTCTGTGCAAAAAGATGCGGGCTGGCTTCGAGTGTACCCATTCGAAACAAAGAATGACAAACTCCTCCCACTTGTGGATGAAGGACAGAACGTAGCCGTTAAGAAGATCACGAACACAAAATCCAAAACATCACCCCCGAAAAAGTTAACCGAAGCCGAACTCCTAACACTGATGGACAAGCACGGAATCGGCACCAAAGCAACCGCCCCTTCGCACATCGCAACAAACAAAAAGCGCGGGTATTTCGAGACAAAAGGTAAATCAGTCTCCATTCTCGAAACAGGTTTTACGCTGATGGATGCCCTGAACAACTCGGTCCCCATACTTGTCAAACCAGACATCCGCGGACGCATTGAAGCACTAATCCAAGAAGTGGAGGACGGCAAAAAGGAGTTTGAAGCATCGCTTGTTGAGGGGACAACGCTGATCAAGGAAATGTACTCACAACTGTCATCAAACAAGAATGAACTTGTATCACAACTTGCAGGAACAATACAGGACGAAGCCGTTGCTGTTGACAAAAAGAACTACATAGGTGAGTGTTCCGAATGCGGTCGGGCTCTTCATATGATCACGACTGACAAAGGGCGATTTGTCGGTTGCACCGGATATCCGCAGTGCAAAAATTCATATTCACTGCCAAAAGCAGGTGCCATTAATATTTTGCGAAGCCGCAAATGCAAAAAAGGCGGTGCTGCGGTCGTCAAGGTCGGGAACAAGTACCACTGGGCTGTTGGAATCGGTCCATGCTTCAACTGCGAGATGGAAAAAGAATGTTTCCCGCCGGAGATTGTGGGACCGTGCCCGAAATGTGACGGGGACATGTTCCTGATCGATATTAAGTCAAAGAACACGCGCTTTTTGGGATGCACTAAACGCTGCGGGCACAGCCAGTCATTGCCTCAGAACGGGCGGCTCACCATACTCAAGCAGGTGTGCGAGAAGTGCGGCTGGCGGATGATTCGGGTGAAAGAGCAGGACAAAGATAAGGAAGCACGTGAGTTTTGTGCAAACAGGGTGTGTGCGCAAAGTTCAAGGCAGGGATAGGCATAAAGTCGGTTAATTGAACCAATATGTATCTATACCCTTTACCGACTATTGTAATCATGGGTTGTGTCCGTATTAGAGTTATTTTTATCATTAGGACTGATTAAATATTCTAATTAGCGTAATCCTTTATATTTCTTTTTAAAATTGTATTTTGATGCTTAAAAATTAAATTTTAAGTGTAATAATAGATGTACATAGAGGATTTTGAAAATGAGGGCATTTACATCGAAATGCCATTGGCTCAAATCAGATATAAAATCGATTAGCAGATGCATCTACACTTCAACACTGACATGTTTCCATTGTTCCAAAGAATTATATCCACCTAAAATCAAACATAACATCATGGATTATAACATTAAAGTCCATACATGGTGGGAGCACAGGATCAGGAAGATATCCATTAGTTCCGGTGACAACAAATTGAGCATCTGGTTTGCTCATTTTGGAATGCTTGATCTGGAAGACAAGAAGACCCAGAACATCTTTGCAGGCATCATGCGGGGCATCTTCGGGGAACCCATTGAAACGCCCACCGTTCACATGGACATTGTCAAAGGCAAGACGAAACATTCCAAACGGGTGCGCAATACACAAGAGCTGATGGATAGTTTCAGGGAAGCCTTTGGAGATTGAATTTTGGATATTTGATACTGAACATTGAGTTCACAATTAATGCCAGCGTGCACTGCGCAGTTCACATCATAGCACACGGCATAGGCATCTTTTTTTATAAACACACGTATCAGTTACACTATGAATGCCAACCATTGCGGCACTGCCAGATCCGGCAGTTCATCAGATTATGCGATACAGCTTGCGCGACCGTGTGTTGATGAGCCTGGGAAATACATTGCAGAATCGAAGTATCCGAATGGATTTTTGATGGATGTGCTTTGCAGCATATTGCAAAAGAACATTCAGGAAGCAAATATCTCGGAACTCAAGTGTTCCGAAAGGTTAGGGGTTGCAAGATTTGAACTGGGTGACAATACAATACTTCTATACAGAAATGGCAGGATCGATATACGAAGAGCTGCAGATGTCGCGGATGCAAGATTTATTATGGAAAAAATTAAAAGAATGGTAAAAGATGCTTTTACCGATATTGCCTGCGGTTGACCTGTTCCATTGCGTCATCCAGCCTGTTGATGACCATGTTCATTTTTTTGGCTGTATTATCCTCTACACTCTGGATGTTGATACGCAGCGAGCGTTCCTTTGTATCGATCATTTTGTCGATCTTCCTAAGTCTTATATCGACTGATAAGATCATGGCAGCCAGTGCGCCGATCATGACCATTGCTGATAATATGATGAGTGAATTTGCAGGGCTGTATTTGAACCTACCAAGCCATTCATATGTTAGCACAAAGGACGATACTACCATTACAACTGAGAAAATTATGTCACGCGTTTCCATCATCTACCCTCTTGCATGCTTTTGAATGATATTCATTCTGTATTTTCTATTAATTATTAGTACTATTTTAAACATACTATTCAATGTTGATTGAATTGCCACAAATTCGATCTATTGGCACGGTGTGCAAATACAGTACGCAATTATGGTGCGAATTAATGTGAACGAAGTGAGTATTTTCTCATACATCAATAACTATGTCAAACTTAATTGAAACTTTTATATCTCATCACAATGTAAATAGTCATACTGATACAATGGAGTCCAAAACAGATGAGTTCTGAAAAGCCCCCTGAAAAAATAACTCTTTCAAGTTACATGCCAATAGTTGTAATGGCAGCCATCATCTTAATTGTGCAGGTCTTTGCCCTTCTCTTGGCAGCACCAATGTATGCGGAAGACATGGTAGCTTTTGAAGACCCCTCAGCAACAACAAATTCACTATTGTACATCGCTTTCATTTTAGTATTCACACTCATGTTGCTTGTTGCAATCAAGAAAAACATGAAATGGATAATACAACTTACTATACTGCTTGCAGTCGCATTTACCATATATTATGTACTCTATGCGCTTCTTTCGGTAACATCGATCTCCCCTTTTACCAACGAGATGGTGTCGATCTTGTTTTCCATAGGTGCGACTGTTGTCCTATACAAGTTTCCTGAATGGTATGTTATTGATGTTCTCGGGTTAATGATCGGCGCAGGTTGTGCCGCAATTTTTGGGATATCACTTGAAATTATACCAACCATTGTACTTTTGGTATTGTTGGCAGTATACGATGCGATATCTGTTTACAAAACAAAACACATGATCGCACTGGCAGATGGTGTGATGGACCTTAAACTTCCGATATTGTTTGTAATTCCAAAACGTCTTGGCTACTCGTTCAGGACAGAAAAGTTCAACAAAGAAGGTGAAAAAGAGGCCTTTTTCATGGGACTTGGTGACGCAGTGATGCCAACCATACTCGTGGTATCAGCATACATGTTCA
This sequence comes from Methanosarcinaceae archaeon, assembly GCA_030611265.1. Classification (GTDB taxonomy): domain Archaea; phylum Halobacteriota; class Methanosarcinia; order Methanosarcinales; family Methanosarcinaceae; genus Methanovorans. Next base: position 41,053 of record JAUWQD010000021.1, read on the forward strand.
TAGACCAGATTGGAGCCATACACTATCCAGCACTCGGTGCTATGATCGGAACAACTGTCGGTTTCTTTGCACTTGGAATGTTTGTCATGAAAGGTAAACCACAGGCAGGTCTTCCATTTTTGAACAGCGGTGCCATATTGGGATACGTTGCAGGGTGTCTGCTGTCAGGTTCGCCGTTTTACTGAGGTATCTGGAATTTTGTCGTAAAGGTAATTACGTATTAGTTCAATCATCATTCCATGCAAAAACGAATTGCTGTGATATTCGATAGTGCTGGCACGCTCCTGCACATGTACCGTGTGGCAAAGGATCCACATGCCGATTGTATGATCGATGAGATCGAAAGCACTGCATTGGTTGCAAAAAAACCACATCAAGCACTTGTTGTTCTTCATACTGATCCTGAAACGATATTGAGACATGATCCTGACATTTCGCTTATCAAGTTCATAAATGACAATGACATCTCGATCGACATAAGTTGCTCAAGCAGTCCTTTTACGATCGATATGGCATATGATGTCATCAAAAAGAACAAGGTTATGATAGGCGATTTTCATGATGTGCTAAAATGTGTGACAGGACAGTGCCCGAATGCATTTTATCTTGCAGTAGGTATTATTGCGGATTCGCAGAATGACACGATCCCTTATGTGTTGAGCACGGGAGGCCGTGTTTTCCAAAACACTCCAAAGACTGTCAAGACATTGGGTGAAATGGGAGTTGACACATATATCGCATCCGGGGACAGCATGCACAACCTGCGGCAGCTTGCGAAATGTGTAAAGATCCCGATCGAAAGGGTCTTTGATATTGCAACAACACACGATAAAGAACGCATCGTCCTTGAAATGAAGAAAAAATACGATACCGTGCTGATGGTGGGGGACGGTATCAACGACATACTTGCATTGAGGGCGGCAGATGTGGGGGTTATGACCACTCAGCAAGGGGATGTGCGACCGCAAAAACTTAAGAATGCTGCAGATATTGTGATAAAGGACATAGTGGAAGTTGTCGATATAGTTAGCAATTTGTAGACCATTATAAAAATGTCAAATGATGTCCACTGCATATGATTTCAGAAGTTCACAGTGCATAAATAATGCGTCATGTTTATGTAGTGCTTTCTATATTGTAATTGATGTTTATGTCAATTTAATTAATTGACAATGTTCTAAAATATAATAATGATGATAGTAATAATAGGATATTTGGGTTTTGCGCATACTATACAAAACTCTTAAGTAACTTAAACTAAATAGCAATTAAAACAAAACATCGCATCATCCTATCTTTGGCGGAGGAATCTATAAATGGCATTGTTCATAGAGATCAAAAACCTGACCATCGAATACGAAGGGGTCAAGGTACTAAACAACATTAACCTTGATATCAATGAAGGAGAGGTCATTGGTATATTGGGTAGAAGTGGG
>JAUWQD010000058.1 GCA_030611265.1 Methanosarcinaceae archaeon
TGGTGCAGGTACAGTATGGACTGCAACATTCACACCAACAGATGATCTTGAAGATGCTACGAATGTAATTACTGTAGCAATGACTGGTGTAGCCGATACTGCAACTAATGCGGGTGTTGGTACAACTGATTCCAGTAACTATGCAATTGATACAAAGGAACCTACATTATCCAGTTGGGTTCTTGACATGAATGCACAAACTGCAACTTTGACATTCAGCGAGATAGTTAATGCTTCAAGTTTGAATTCAACTGCAGTTACAATACAGGATGCGGCAACAGCAATAACATCTTACGTACTCACTGACAGCTCAACTGCAAGCAGTAATGGTGCTGCTATTGTAATTGATTTATCAACAACAGATTTCAATGCACTTACTGCTGATGCAGGTCTTGCCATAAGTCAAGCAACAAGTTATGTTACAATTGCGGCAACTGCAATTGATGATATGGCAGCAAACGATGTAACTGCAATTGCAAACGGTACTGGTGTTCAGGCAACTACATTTACTGCTGTATCAACTGCGCCGTCCTCCAGTGATGATAGCAGCAGTTCAGTAGGTGGGCGTGCTCTCTTGCAAACTCCAACTACAGAGGATACCGAAGGGGTTGTTGTTTTGAGTCAGGAATCTAAAGGCATAGTACTCTCTGAGCCTGCCACTACAATTGCGGTAGACTTCACCAAAGAAGACATTATGTCAATAGAAGTTGAAGCAAAAGAAGAGGTGAGCAGCGTGTACATAACTGTCCAGAAACTTGATAGCAAACCTACAAGCATACCACAGTCTCCATCTGGTAGTGTACACAGTTACCTTAACATCAATGTGAAGGACATTGATGCAGATAACATCGCAGGTGCCAACATTGCGTTTAAGGTCGAAAAGAAATGGCTTTCGCAAAACAACATTGGCAAGGATAATGTCCTGCTTGCGCGGTTCAGCGAAGGCGTATGGCAACAGCTTGAAACAACTGTTTTGAACGGGGACGATGACTTCGTGCACTTCTCGGCAAGGACACTGGGTTTCTCGACCTTTGCAATTGTCGCAAAAGATGTTGCAGTGACGGAGACTGTGGATGAGATCGAAGCACCGGTTTCTGTTGAAGAGCCTGCGCCTGAAGTGGTTGCGGAGGTATCGGCTCCTGTGGAAGAAGACAACGGACTACCCGGATTTGAAGCAATCTTTGCAGTAATGGGACTGCTTTTAGTCACATTGCTTGTAAGAAAACAAGACAAGAATTGAGTGATTGAATGAGAGGTCTTGCACCTCTCATTTTGTTTCATTTTTTGAATTCGATGATCCGTTGAGCGTGGATTAAATATATTAACTTGCCAATTTAATAAAAGTATCAAATGGATTATATGAGGTAGTCAAGTATGAACTATAGATGCAAGATATGTGAAGGAAAAATGAATCGGTGGAGATTCCCTACTATGAAACGTCACGACCAGTTTGGACGTCAGCTTGTTGTTTACAAGTGTGTTGAATGTGGGGAAGAAGAGACATATCCTGATATATGAATTGTTTTTATGCATAACTTGTGTTGTTATGCGCGTAATGAAACCCGACCGCAACTGAGTTTTTTTTCATTCAGTAAAAAAGCAGGGTATTGCGTAATACCCATATCAGAACATTGAGTAGACTTCTTCGTGCGGATGGATCACGAACCCGGTTGGCGTGATGTCATACGGATGGATCTTTTTACTGTGATCCGAGCCGCGCATCTTGTAGATCTCCATGCTGCGCATGCGCACGTTCTCATGGCGCTTGTAGTAAAGCATAACAGTTCCTTCCGTGACAAAATTCTCTACACCGAACCGTGATTGTTGGGTATCATCAATGACCTCACATGTCATCATTGATGTAAGTCCGAGCACTTCAAGTGTCGTGCTGAGTTTGAGAAGTTCCACCCTGATCTTTGCCGGATCATGGAGGTTAAATCCTATGGATGTGGATGAATCGATGAGTGCACGTCTTGCACCTACCTCCTCTTGTGCCGCAATGATCTGGTCCATCATGGAGCGCATGTCGAATGGGCGCACGTCTACGTATTTTTCCTGTGAAGGTATTCCTATTTTTGTAGAGCATGCATCGATGATTGCGAGTTTGCCTTCGTCTTCAAGTGCCTGAAGGTCCCATCCGAATCTTAATACGTTCTCCCTGATTTGATCGGGTCGTTCTTCAGTTGCAACTATGATCCCATTCTCTCCATATTTTACAATGCCGTTGTAGATGAATTGAATTGAGAAATTCGTTTTTCCTGCACCGGATGTGCCTGATATCAAATACGTGTTGTCACGGATGAGTCCACCTCCACAGAGTTCGTCAAAGCCGGATATGCCGGTTTTGACTCTATTGGTTGCGTCATCCATTGAGATCTCTTCAGAAATAGCCCCGTCAAACATCTTGTTGGTCACCCTTCATTTTTAGTTAAATGTGATGTGTTAATCATAGTAATATATGTTTGCTTGTAGTTTGTGATCATGTCACATATCTTTTATTAATTATATTATATACAACATACGTATATATATGTATTGAACATGTGAGGTCTGATACAGGATTCCTTATCATGAAATTCATTATAATTAAGTACCTAATATTTAATAGATGACTTCGATAGAAATCATCAATACTATACTACTCCGCATGTATATTTTGGAAATTTTGTGCGAAAAAGACTGGATAATTCTTGATGATAGTTATCCAAATTGTTGAAGAAACTATCAGTTGCATTGACAAATTGAGTGTAATCTTCGTGATATGTGTTATTTACCAGATGCTTCTTTGTAAATTTCCACAATCTTTCAATCAGATTAAGGTTTGGTGCATAAGGTGGTGAAAATAGTAACTTGATATTGTTTTCTTCTGCAAAAGCTCTTGTAACTATCGCATAATTGTACCTTGCATTGTCCAGTATAATAACAATTTTCTCGTTATATACTAAACAATATCTATTTTTTGGGACTTTCTGCCACAGAGCGCACAGAGAACTTAGCAACATTCCCTCTGTGTACTCTGTGCGCTCTGTGGCTGTCAGATATAGTTCTAAATTATACTTGCGGAGTAGTATAAAACAACCAACGCCAAAACTAAAATACTCGCAAAAATACCATATCCTTAAATATCGTAAAGTTATCTTTATGATATGATGCAAAATCGTAAAGATAAATTAAGAACTATTGTGGAAGAATACTGGAGAAAAGACTTACCCGCAACAACAGAGCGGATGCTACGCCTGAAAATTGAAAGCGACCTGATTAACGACATCATCGGACCAAGGCGGGCTGGAAAAACATACCTCATGTTCTCCATCATCGAACGCCTGCTGGAAAATGGCGTTAAAAAGGATGCCACCATCTACATAAACTTCGAAAACCGAAGATTATTGCCCCCCTCGCAGGAATACTTCAATGACCTGATAGAGATTATCTATGCAAAAAAGCTCATGGAACAACATGATCTGGTATATATCTTCCTTGATGAAGTCCAGAGAGTTGAAGGATGGGAAAAATATGTACGAAGCATATATGATGAATTCAAAGGACGCATCAAGATATTCATATCAGGCTCAACCTCAAAACTTACTGAATCAGACCTTGGCTACCTGTTGACAGGGCGGCACCTCACCACAGTGGTCAGTCCATTAAGCTTCAAAGAATTCCTGTCGTTCAAAGAATACAACATCAAGAGCGACTTCTTCATCGAACAGGACATAGCAATCATCAAAGAGATGCTGCGGGAATATCTGGAATACGGCGGATTCCCGGAAGTTGTCCAGTCCGGCCCGGATAAAGAAGAATTGATCCAGACATTATTCATGGACATAATAAACAGGGACATCCTCCCGAAAACAAAACGAAGAAGCGAGATTGTGGAAGATCTGGCATATTTCTTATGCTCAAATTCAGGGAAACTTGCAAGTTTTTCCAAAATGACCCGCATGTTAAAATCAATCGGGATAAATGTCTCGGTTCCGACAATGGAAAAATACTTCACAATAATGAAAGATTCATTTCTGTTCTTTGACCTGAAAATATATTCCTATAAAGTGAAAGATGCTATGCAGTACCCACGCAAGATCTATTGCATCGACACAGGTTTTGTCAATTTCGCAGGATTCAAATTCTCAAAAGACCGGGGACGATTGATCGAGAACCTTGTTGCAATAGAACTTATGAGGGATAAAGCCCAAAATCCGCTAATGGGGCTATTCTACTGGAAAGATTCGCAGGACAGGGAAGTTGATTTTGTCATAAGAAAAGGACTTGAGGTGGAGCAACTTGTCCAGGTGACCTATGCATCAAATAAGGAAGAGATAAAAGAAAGAGAGATAACAGCACTCCTAAAAGCAGGCAAAGAATTTGGATGCAACGATCTGCTTGTGATAACCTGGGAATATGAGGCAGAAGACGTAATAGATGGGATGAATATTATCTATACGCCATTGTGGAAATGGCTGGTGGAAAAATGAATGAAATACCTGTGGCCCGGCATGCCTTCGAGTGTTGTTAAAAAGTTCAGGCACTCACATAACCCACCATGACTCCCCCCTATTCACCCAAGGACAAGTTGTGTGTGCATGATTTAACCGAAACTACAAAAACCGTAGCATCAGTTTCCGTCGTAGGGCGGCGCATCCCACTACTACCAAACACCAAGCCCAAACATACAAATCTCAGAACAGCGAATACTCCGACGCTTGAAAAACGTATTGTATATCGTATTGTTAGGACGTACTACGCTCTCGCGCGTGTGGTCGCGCCGTTATTAGCATCTGTCTTGACCAGTTTCACCTAATTACATCATATTATTGGTATGGCAATAACACCCCAAATAGCACATCACTTCAACATATCCTTACATCTTTTCAGATCATCAACTGTATTTATGTTTAGTGCCAATTCAGTATCTTCCAATACCAGATTGAAATCTTCCTGCTCATGATGTATATCCTTTCCATCCAGAATATTTATGCCGGTAGGCACGATCAGGTTTCCATCCCTGTTGAATACGGTGTCCGGCCTGATCCCAAGATTCTTGCATACTGATATTGGAACATGCACCGACATCGCAGGCTTGCCGCATTTTTCATATTCACTTATTATCGAATCAACCAGATCAGGTCGGATTAGCGGCAGGTCAGACATTATAACAAGAACCGGATCAACAATGCCTGCATTCTCAACAGCGTACATCATGTCCCCGACATAGTCTCCGCCACCTGTGCTTATAGTTTTAACACGTCCTTCGTAGCGGTTCAAGACAATTGATTCCGTATTTGGTGTAGCAGGTGATACAGCTACGAAAATACGATCGATCTTTTCAGATCCTTCAAGCGCATCCACCACGTAACTGATAAGAGGCTTGCCCAATATCTCAATACAAGGCTTCTCACCCATGCCAAGTCTTTTGCCCAGGCCCCCTGCCATCACAATTGCATCCATGCAATACTCCATGTGCCACTTTTAGTGACAACTATATGCATAAGAACCACGATTGTCATTAATGCAACTATGCGCCCGATCTCATTTGCCGTACCAATACAATCTCCATTGACACCGCCAAAATGACGGTTTGATATGTTCAGTACCACAAGTGCAGAAATTATGGATGCCAATAATGCCAAAATTCCAAAAATACCAAACGCAAGCATACATGCTGCAGCACCAAATAACAACCCGATTATAAATTTAGTCAGGTTTGTATTATTGATCGCCATTGAACCCAAACCTTCATGAATGGGTTTTCCAAACGCTGCTATTGTCAGCATTGCCTGTTTTGCACTTACCTCTGCAATGAACATTGATATGAGAACAATAGCTGCTGTGTTTACTCCTTTGCTAAACAATGCCGCTTCGTTTTGCAGTGCCGTTATGGATGCATATAATGCAATAAGTGCGATAGCGGCATAAGCCACACCACCGATGCCAAGTGACATGTCTTTTAAAGCGCCAATCTTTTTTTCCAATGAACCGTGTGCTGTTGCACCATCACCAAAATCGGACAGGCCATCCAGATGATTTAAGCCGGTGAGGTAGTAGATCGATACGATGATAAAAATAGCACTGATCTGCGGTGGAAAAATAGTCTCGAACAAAAAAGCGAACCCGCCTATGATAAGACCAAGCACAGCGCCCACGAACGTGAATAGATAACTTCTCTTCATCAGTTCATCAAGCCCTTCCATTGTAATTCCCACCGGAATCGTTGAAAGGAATCCAAAACCTGACCGTACTGCAAGTAAGAATGAGCTCATCCTGCAATCACACCGCCGACGCTAGCACTACTGCTTTGTTTCTTTTTCTTATCAGGCTTATTTTTTGGTTCGCTGTCGTCAGTATTTGCTTCTGCCATACCTCTCGTATACATGTTGGCAGATACGCCGCCGATCAAGCCTGCAATAACATCATCCATGAACGGTCCCATCTTTGAGAGTATCCCCGGCTTTTCCTTGTCGAATCTCACATACTCGAACATGCCCTTGTCACCACTGATGTACTTTGCAATGCTCATGCCTATAACCTCGTCCGCAATGATGAATGTCAGGTCTTTTTTGTATGAACTCACACTGATGTTTGGTAGTGTTCCTGCTATACCTTCGCGTTCAAGTAGGATCCCTGAATAGATCAGGATGCAGAGGTTTGGATCGGACAACGCGATCTTCAACTCTTTCCTGAACCGTTCTTCAGCCAATTCCCGCGTCTCGATGCCAGGATGTGGGAAATACAATTCCATTGCAGTTTCCAATAGCATATCCGCAGTTATGCCATCACCTTCCAATATATCGATTATGTCGTGTGTGATCTCTCCGTCTAGCTCAGAGGGTTGATCACCTTTGTGGTTTTTGGATTCGATTTCTGATAATTTCATGTCAATCACTCATGGTTTAGTTAAAATTAAATGTGTGAATTCAATATGTTTGTAGATATGTGAATGGTAATAGTAAATATGGCAATAGATAAAATAGCCGCAGTCCCTATCAACTGTGATGCTCGTTTTATGTCCTTGGGTTTTGGTTGGTTTAATTCATCACCAAGCACGTAAGTGCCGGGTTTTTCAAGACGTATTCCAAGCGCACCCGATGCGGCTGCAATCGGGTATCCTGAATTTGGGGATGGTGTATTGCGACCTTCAACTTTTGCACTCTTGATGGAATTGAAAAAAACCGAAATCCTGCCCCCATCCGCAGATATGTTGACAATCAATGCCGCTATTGCGATGAATATTACAGATATACGTGCAGGTATCCAGTTCAATACATCATCCAATTTTGCGGAGAAGTATCCCAATTCAAAGTGGACATCATCCTTGTACCCGACCATTGAATCAAGTGTGTTCACAGCCTTGTAGGCATATGCACCCACAAGTCCAAAGGGTCCAAGCAAGATATAGTAGAAGATGGGACTTAAAATTCCATCAACAAAGTTCTCTGCCATGGATTCAATGACTGCGGATGACATCTGGTCGGTGTTGAGTTTTGATGGGTCTCTGCTCACGTATATCGGGAGGTCCGCACGGGCATTTTTGAGATTGTTTTTAACAATCTCCTCATATATTTTCTGCGCGGGTGAAAGCAGACTTCGGATTGCGAATGTGGATTTGAGGAAATAGGCTGCGATCAGGTATCCAAGAGTCTGCGGCACTGCCGGATGCATTGAAATTACCATAGCCAGATATCCGATCGAGGATGCAAAAACAATGGTGGTCACTGCAAGAAATACCCCATAGGCTTTCCTGTGGCTAGTCGGCGCAACCTTTTTGAGCGCATCAATAACTTTTCCGATCCACACAACCGGATGCAGTGCTGCGGGTGGTTCACCTATAATGATATCAAATACGGCTGCAAGCAAAAGTATAGATATCAGATCGCCGGCATCAGGCAGGGGAGTGAACATCATAAAAGCGGCTTCACCGCCTGTTCCCATGCAATTTTGAGGTTCTCTTCAGTATCCCCTTTATTCATCAGAATATCAAGTACTTGTTGTGCTACTTTTGGGTTGTGCATCATGTGGCAATCCACACAACTCCATACCTTTCCGCCGCTTGAGCGTTCTATCCACGTGCCGCCTGTGCGTTCGTCCTCACATGCATAGAATGGGCAGAAACAAAAGGTACAGTCCTGATCATCAAAGTGGCATGGATAGTATTCACAGGTATCCCTGCCGGAATGTGTGCCTTTTGCAGCGGCTTCGAGTGTGTTTTTGAGTTCCTCTTCGGCGTGTTGTTTTCCCCATTCGTTGAGTACTTCACCGAACATTTTTATGAACCTGTCATTTTCGTCCCGCGTCCGCACCGCGATTCTGACATAGTCATTGTCAAGCGAGTAAAACGAACTGCAATCCCTGATAAGTATGCCATGGAATGCCAGACGCTGTGTGAGTTCGACCGAATCCATCAGGAAATCACTCACATCTGTCAGGATGTAATTGACACTGCTTGGCAATGGCGAAAGACCACGTATGTTTGAGAGCCGCTCTGTGAGATATTCTCGCTCTTTTTTGATCAATTCCCTTGATTCAATTAAATATTGGCTGTTGCATCCCCCGTCCATATTCATAAGTTCGGTGCCAACCATATCCGGCACGAAACCAAGGTTCCATGGAAGTCTTGCAGCACCAAGTTTTTCTGCCATTTTCAAGGATGCGACCCCGAACCCAATCCTTATGCCCGGGATTGCGAAGGATTTGGTTAGTGAACGAAGTACGAACACATAATCGTTCTCTGCCGCAATATCCGCAATACTCTGGTCAGGGTCGGAGAGTTCGATGAAAGCCTCGTCAACAAAAAGGATGGTTTTGTTCTTTTCACATCGCTTTGCAAGAACAAGCATATCCTTGCGTGGTATCAATGTTCCTGTTGGATTATTTGGATTGCATACAAAGAGAATTCTAGCTTTTTCAAGCAGGTCGTCTGTGATATTGGTGATGTCTTCCTGTTTGGTATATAGGATATTTGCCCCGAATATCCTGCATTGCTGCTCATATTCTGCGAATGTTGGCTGTAGGATTAGCACGATGTCGCCTTTTTCGATCACACATTCAGCAACAAGACGGATAACTTCTGATGAACCATTGCCTGGAATGATGTTGCCAGGCTGGATTTCATTCCCCAAAAAACCTGCCGCAGCATTTCTAAATTCCATGTAGCGGTTGTCAGGATACTGATTGGTTTGCACAATCGCTTTTTGTAATATTCCTTGTAAATTTAAGTATGGACTGCCGACAGGATACTCAAAAGGAGTTCCCAGTGGATTGAGGCTTGCGCTAAGATCGAGCATCTCTTGTTCCAAAATACCGTGCTTTTGTGCGGCCTTTTTGATAAGCCCGCCATGCGTACACTGTGTGAGGTTTTGGATCTCTCTTTTTAGTGGTAATGTGGTGTTTTGTTCTGACATTTTATCTAGGACATTTAATGTGTGGGGGATATATTAAGTTAATCAAAGTTATGGTTCTTGGTGGCTTTGTGTGGAAAGTCGAATTATGCCCTGACTGTATACACAAAGCCCTACACTACGGGATTTGGGTAAGGGTTGGTAACCACTTCAGGATTCAAAGCAAAAAATCGTTTTATTTAAGTATATGAAGACTCTGTACTATTAGTACGGGGATAGTTATTTAAAAACCCATAAAACGTCATACGAAGATAAAGAGTCTACTTATGAATCATATATCCAGGAAAAACGAATGAAATTCGCATCAGAAAAGAAACAAACCTTTTATCGATATTTGCCTTCCTTTTACATGTTGTCTGAATGATGCCAAATAGATTATATTAAAATTATTATACCATTAACAACTTTTAAACAGTGGGAGATAAAATGCAAGAATCCATCGAAATAATTCAAAAACACGCGGAAAAGTTAAAGAAACTCGAACAAAACGAATCGTATCTTTTCGAGCAGTTAAATAACCTTGATATTGAAATTGTTAAACAACTTATAAATGATTATGCCTCAGAACACTTTAAGCCTGTCAACCTTTTGCGCCTTGAAATACTCAACACAATAAAAGAAAATATTACCTTAACACCTGAATTAATTGAAGAAATTAAAAATAAAATCATTCGCAAGGACAAAGTTTATTTTTCAAAATATGGTGAATCATTAGTAAATGGTTTAATAAGCTATCCGCAAAAAAAGAAGTCACCTTTTGTAAATTGGAAGAAAATTTTTAGCATTGTTTTCCCTTTTTTTCACCATTCAGAGAATAAAATTGAATCGAATAATGCTCTCGAGGCAATTTTAAAAGAGATAATGATGAAATTACAATTAGACCAATATAAAAGCCATATCGTTTCATTTGAAGGATCTCAGAATTATGGTACTTCATCATGTTGGATTGCAATATTTCCAAAAAACAAAATCTCACACCGAAAAGCCTACCAATTGTTTTTACGTATTTATGGGGAGAAAATTGAAGCTGGAATCGTTCCAGGTTGGGATATAAAAGATAAATCAGCCAATACGCTTGAAGATTTCAATACTATTGAAGAAGTAATTGAAAAACTGAAAAGTTCAAAAAATGAAGTCGAAAAGATAAACAAAAAACTTATTAATTATTGGAAGTTTGCACCCGGTGAAAACGGAATTTTTTGGGATCAGTTTTATGAACAAGGTATCATTGCAATTGGTTGGGATAATTTAGGAAACCTTAATGATTATACAACGGAAACTCTCGCAGAAGCCTTAAATGTTGATGACCTTACTAATTCCAATCAGATTTGGAATATTAAAAATTTCCGAGATGCGAGTATTGGCGATATCATTATTGCAAATAAAGGGAGAAGCAAAGCTTTGGGTATAGGGGTAATTACGAGTGAATATATTTTTGATGGTGATAGGGAAGAATATAAGCATGTTAGACAAATTAAATGGCTGATAAATCGCCTCGTTGATTTTGAAAATTCTATTTTTAGAGCAGATACTTTTTCGCCAACTCTTAAATGGGTGAATATTAAAGAAAAATATCTAAGTGTTGACGCTTCTTATGAACCTATATTCACTGAGTTGGAAAATGGAATAGATGAAGGAGATAAAGAAAACTTATCCATACAAGATTATTCAATCTATTCCGATCCTGAAAAGCTTTTTATTGAGGATTCTGAAATAAACGGAATAATACATTCTCTTAAAATCAAAAAGAACGTTGTATTGCAAGGGCCTCCAGGTGTTGGTAAAACATTTGTAGCCAAAAAAATAGCTTATGAGATGATGAAGAAAACCGATGATACAAAAATTGAAATGGTGCAGTTTCATCAATCGTATTCATATGAGGATTTTATTCAGGGCATTAGACCATCTGGAAATACGTTTAAGGTAAAAAACGGCGTGTTTCATGATTTCTGCAAAAAAGCAGAAAATGACCCAAATAAAGAATATTTCTTCATCATTGATGAAATAAACAGGGGCAATCTAAGCAAGATATTTGGTGAACTTATGATGCTGATTGAAACCGATAAACGAGAAAAATACAAAGTTCATTTAACCTACTCTGAGAAAAACGATGCTCCGTTTTTTGTCCCAGAAAATCTTTATTTAATCGGCACTATGAACACAGCCGATCGTTCACTTGCCATTGTTGATTATGCTTTGCGCAGGCGGTTCAGGTTTATCACACTAAAACCCAATTTTAATCAGAAATTTATTGAACTACTCGATTCAAAAGATTTTTCACCTGAATTTGTAAAAGGTATAATTTCAAAAATTAACACCTTAAATGAAGAAATAAAATCAGATAAAAATCTTGGCGAAGGCTTCCAAATAGGTCATAGCTTCTTTTGTAGCAATAAGAATAATAAATCTGAAAAAGAATGGTTTGAAGATATTGTAAAATATGAAATAGCACCTCTTTTGGAGGAATATTGGTTTGATGATATAGAGACCTCTCAAGATAAAGTGAAATCCCTATTAACCGATTGAAAAGTATGCAAATCCCAATTCAAAACATATATTACCTTTTGTGCTATGCATGGAACAAGCTTGACGAAAGCGATATTGTGAATGTTAAAGCAATCAATACCACCGAACTTATTGATTTATTTGCCAAAATTTTGATAAATAGTACAGCTCGTTTGTTAAAACAGGGGTTAGACCGTAATTATGTTGAACATGAATATATTGTAAATGGGATTAAGGGGAAATTAAATCTTTCTGCATCTGTTAAACAAAATATTCTCCCTGCTAGTAAAACAATTTGTTTATATGATGAATTTGACTATAACATTTTACACAACCAAATTTTAAAAACAACGATTTCTAAGCTTTTAAGGGTAAACAAACTAGATGAAGGCTTAAAAATCGAATTACACCATCTCTTTCAAAAATTACCCCCAATATCAGAAATAAAAATTCGAAATTCTCACTTTATACAAATAAGATTGCATAGGAATAACTATCATTATGATTTTGTGTTAAAGGTATGCCAAATAATAAATGATAATTTATTCATTGATGAATCATCGGGCAACTATAAATTCAAAGATTTTACACGAAATGATAAAGCAATGGCAAGGTTATTTGAAGAGTTCGTAAGAAACTTTTATAAAATTGAGCAATCGGATTTTAAAGTAAAAAGGGATAATATAAAATGGAACTTTGTAAGCGAAAACGAAGAAGGTTCGCGAATGTTGCCTATATCGCAGACTGATATTTCACTGCACTCTTCCACTCGAAAAATAATAATTGACACAAAATATTATAAAGACGCTTTTAAAACTAGATTCTCACAGGAAAAATTTGATTCAACTCATCTGTACCAGTTGTTTTCATACTTGAAGAATCAGGAATCCGATTTAGAAATTACAAAAACCTGTGAAGGGATATTATTGTATCCCGCTGTTGAAACGGGGTTTAAATTTTGTTATGAATATGAAACTCATCGAATTATAATAATGTCAATAAATTTAAACCAAGATTGGTATGATATTAAAAAGGATTTGTTAGAAATAATATCTTAACGAATGATTGAAGCCATTTACCGACAGAATACTAAAACATGAGCATCCGCCTTGATGCCCCTGACAAAGCAATAGCGGCGTCCGGGGTCCGTGACTTTCAATCGAAATGCCAGCGGCTCATTTACAATTAAAAGTTGACCCGGTATATATGATGTTAGAGGTATTATGTCCATTAATAATTTCACTAAAATAAAACCCATGCAAGGTTTTCAGATTTGTCCGTTCTGCGGTGGGAAAACCGAATATGCTGGTATCAACAGCGGCCATATATTTCCCGCATTACATACGGGCCAGATGTACGTTTGCAGGGAATGTGGGTATCAGGGAAGTTTCATAATCGAAGTTGATAATCCCGATGATGTCAAGGAGATAAAGGAAGCTTTGCACGGATACAGTGAAAATATAGAAAAGTCCATGTTCAGTTTTCCTGAAAAGTGGAGAGGATTCTGGAAAATAATGCTGTTTTTATTGGTTGCATGGTTGGTAATTCAAATTATCGTGTTTTTAATCATGATTTTTTGATTTATTCCGGGTAAATGGTTTTTTGAACCATTCCGGAAGATAAAAAATGTCTCAGAATTTGAAACTTTTTATTATCTTCTGGTGGTTCGGAAAACCACAGAGGACACTCACCTCCTGCGGAGTTGAGTGCCTGCTACGCCCGCAAGGCGTGCAGGTCACGGAGGGACACAGAGAGTCGTGGTTTTTTATATGTTTCCCAACCTGACCAGCAAGCCATGCGGGCGTAGCAGGCACAAAACAACCCAGGAGGTGAGTGTACAATGTGGTTTTCCGCACCCCCCCAAGATAATAAAAAGTTTAAAA
>JAUWQD010000094.1 GCA_030611265.1 Methanosarcinaceae archaeon
ACAAGTGCGACAAAATCCCGAAGGATCTCAGGTCTTTTCACATCAGATTTAACTAACGGATGTTGTAGAAACTTTCTTATCAATTGCCTTGCTTCCTGAAGTTCTTTATCTGTGATATCTTGCAATTCCCTGACAAAATCATCCGCATCACTCAAACCTAACCTAAGCTATTATCTTACCAAAAGGATTGTCTTCAAAATAAGCAGCAAACTGTTCCACGGTTTGTGACGACTCTGCATTGGAACCAAAAAGCAATCTGGCAAGGGTTGGTCGGTTCATGTAAATGACCGCAGGTTCACCATCGATGCCACCAAGTTCACCCGCCTTCTCGATCGCATCATACATGTTACCAAAATCGTCAACAAGACCCAGACTCTTAGCCTTTGATCCGGTGTATATGCGCCCATCTGCGAGGTCCTTGACATCGCTCCGGCTCAAGTCACGACCAGTTGCAACCTCATCCACAAAACTGTTATAGACTTCAATGATGACCGTATCGGCATATTCCTTCTCATCATCCGAAAGGCCCCTCCATGAACCGCCCATGTCCTTGAATTCACCCGATTTAGCTACATGGAACTCGACACCCTCTTCGTCATAAAATCTCGACATGTTCTGAAACATCCATATAACACCGATACTTCCTGTCATGGTCGATGGATTCGCATAGATCATGTCAGTGGGTGCAGCAATATAATACGCAGCACTTGCAGCCACATCACCCATGGACACCACGATCGGCACCCCTTCATCTTGCGCTTTCTTGATCTCTGTGACGATCTCTTCAGCCGCAGACGGTGAACCGCCCGGGCTGTTGATACGAAGAACAATTGCCTGGATCGAATCATCCTCAACGGCGTCCCGGATATAATCAGATATCTCCTCAGATGTCACATATCCAAGACCACCGGGCATACTGCCAGAGAGCATCGTACCCTGGACATAGATCACTGCCACCTTATTGTCTTTGGTGTAAAATTCCCCACCTGCCCCATAATATATCGCGGCAAAGCTTGCACCAATTATCAGTAGCAGAACTACGACCACAGCGATATACTGTTTTTTTCGTCCTTTTCTTTTTTCAGGAACGGGATCTGGCTTCTCCTGTGTAATAGGATCGTCCTGTTCGCTATAATGGTGATAAGGTGTGTAATTTGAACTCATCTGGTGCCTCTACAATTATGTATGTTGCTACCTTTATATGATGAACCTATATATTCAAAAGCTTTCCCTTACCATTTACTCTTAATTGCCGCAAGCGAAATATATTTTATAATTGCACACATCCAACACGTCATAAATTTAAAATAATACATGGAGAAATAAAATGTCCAAATTTCCATCTGATAAACCTGTGCTCGTGACCTGTGGACTTCCCTATGCAAATGGGAAAGCCCATGTAGGGCACCTACGCACATACATACCTGCCGACATTTTTGTCAGGTCTTTGAAAAAACAAGGGCAAGAGGTAACATTTGTCTGCGGTTCGGACACACACGGCACACCGATCGTGGTCAATGCCGAACAATTGAATATCACACCAAAGGAACTTGTCCGGAAATACCACAAGCATTTCGATGATACATTCAAGGATATGAACGTACATTTCGATGCTTTCGGCACTACAGATGACCCTGAAAATCACAACCGCACGCTCGATATTGTGAACAAACTCATTGAGAACGGCTACACATACCCAAAAACAATAGAGATTGCATACTGCCCGAAATGTGACAAATCCTTACCTGACAGATATGTGAAAGGGACCTGCCCACATTGCGGTGAAACCGCGCGCGGTGACGAATGCGATCAGGGCTGTGAGAAACATCTCGAACCCGGTGAACTGAAAGAGCCAAAGTGTACGATCTGCGGCGGTGCTGCCGAATATCGTAAGCAGGAACATTACTTCTTTAAATTATCAGAGTTCAAAGATTTCCTTTTGGAACATCTTGAGCACATGGAAGGTACCTCGAACGCAAGAAACTATGCTATCGGCTGGGTTAAGAAGGAACTTATAGACTGGTGCATCACGCGAGATCTCGAATGGGGTGTGAAATTCCCGGGACATGATGAACTTGTCGTGTATGTCTGGGTGGATGCACCGATCGGATATATAGCATTTACCGAGGAGTGGGCAAAGGCGAATAATGAGGATTGGGAAAAGTTCTGGAAAGGAGATGGAAGGATCATCCATTTCATTGGCGGGGATATTACTTACCACCACTGCGTTTTCTGGCCTGCAATGCTCAAAGGTGCAGGTTACAGCCAGCCGTGGGGTGTCGTGGCTTCAGGAATGGTGAAGATCGAGGATAAGACGTTCTCAAAGAGCCGCGGATATGTTGTCTGGGTTGGAGAGGATTATCTTGACCATGGTTTCCATCCTGACCTTTTACGATATTATCTGACAAGTTACACATCACACACAAAGGAGTTGAACTTCTCATGGAAGGTATTCCAGGAAAAGATCAACACTGAACTTGTTGCCGTATTTGGCAATTTCCTGTACAGGACGCTGCTGTTCACTCACAAGAACTTTGGCGAGATACCGGAAGGTGAGATCGACAGGGAGGTGCTGGATAACATTAACAATACGATTGCTAAGGTCAATGAACCCATAGGTGAATATGAGTTCAAGAAGGCAGTAGATTCTGCAATGGCTCTGGCATCCTACGGGAATGCGTATTTCCAGTCAAATGAGCCGTGGAAACTTATCAAGGAAGACAAGGCTGCCTGTGGCAAGGTGGTTGCAAACTGCATACAGATTGCAAAGGCACTCATTCTCCTGTTCGAGCCGGTGTTGCCACAAAAAATGGAGGATGCATGGGGACAGATCGGAATGAGCAGCGATGTTCATGCCGCTACATACAGTGATGCAACGGTGTTGGTCAATAGCGGAACAACGCTTCCAAAACCTACGATCCTGTTTGATAAGATCGAAGACGACAAGACCGAAGAGATGGAAACGATCTCAAATAAAAGAGTGGCGGAAGCGATTGCAAAGGAATCCGGTACAAAAGAAAGAGAAGGAGACGTGAAGAAAATGGAAAAAGAAACGGAGACTGAAACAACAGAAGAGATAACATTTGATGATTTTTCAAAACTTGACATCAGGATCGGAAAGATCGTTACAGCCGAACCTGTCAAAAAATCCAATAAATTGATGCGCCTTGAGGTTGATATCGGCGAGGAAACTCCAAGACAACTGGTTGCCGGAATCAAGGAGACACACGACCCTGAGAAGATAATCGGGCGGCAGGTCGTTGTTCTTGCAAACCTCAAGCCTGCGAAACTGTGCGGCGTGGAGTCGAGGGGTATGGTGCTTGCAGGTGACACAGAAGGTGCGGTGTTGCTTATGCCTGAGGCAGAAGTGGCCGCAGGAACGCGGGTGCGGTGAGTAGTTGCTGCGCTCAACGAGTTTGCGAGAATGATTATTCAAGCGAAAACAAAAAACAATACAACAACTGCCGCAGGCGGCACATTTCACCGATACCAACCCACAAAAAATACACGACATGCCATCCCGGAACTAAACCAACACGAGAAAATGCTCACTTCGTTCGCATTAACTCGCACTATATATTTACTTCATAATCTATGTGCCGTGCTTGATGCCCGCAACTACGTCATCAATATCCCTTTTAATGCCATATTTCCTTTTGAAAAATGCAAGTACGTTAAAAACATCCCTCTTCAATAATTCATCCGCATTTGGATGATCGATATCTACATACTGGGGCCAGTCAATAAACTCCACACCACATTCATATACGAAGATATTATACTCGCTCAGATCAGCATGTATCACCCCAAGTGAATATGCCTTCCCGATCTGTGAAATAATCTCATCAAGGAACCATTCAGGTTGAAGTAATCTGGTTTTGGAAAGCAAACTGCCTTTCGCGACTGCCATTACAATAGCATGCCTGTTATGATCGATCGGTTTTGGCACGGATACTTTTGGATAAAGAGAAACAAGCAGATCATATTCACGTTTTGCCGAAAGGCGGGCAGCATATATCCATGAGAAATGCTCCTTGTCGGATAGGTGCTCACGAACTCGTTTTACCTGTGTAAAACTTGTTCTTCCTTCCCTGTGAAACTTTATTATAACAGGAGTCGGCTCACCAATGGCAAGTTCAGGTTCTTTTATGGCCTCGTGAACAACCGATTCCTTGCCAACTCCTATCTCATCCCCGATCGCGCTGATGGTGCCTCGTTTTACTAAAGTGTTCAATGCGAGCGCATCGTAACCATCGAAATATATTTGATAGCCCACGTATGGCAAGTGTGTCCCTACGACAAGATTATTTTTCATGAGTAAACGTATCTTGTGCTCAAGTTTTCCGTATGGGAATTTTGTGAATTTTTGCAATTCTTCCATAGGCACCCATTCATAGTTCTTCATCCCAAGCTCTATGATAGTAAGTATCCTGAATTCCTTGCTACCAATATCTTTGAATATCCTGATTACATTCTCGATCATTGCCTGCAATAAGTTTTGAAATTAAAGATAGTTTGTGGTTGTGATGGGTTTGTGTGTGAAGTACGTCCAGTGAAAAAATTTAGGGATATGTGTATAAAGTCGGGATATATTACGATTTTTAAAACAAAGCCATTAAGATATGCAATTACAATTCGTCACGGACCGCCGGAATGGAATTCCGGGGCATCAGGTTGGTACTTATGCTTAAGAAACTTATTAAATTAATATCTCTTTAGTGGAAAATATGATAATTATTTGCCATGTTTGGCACTGTTCCATAATCCAGTTATAAGCCATAAAGATTCATTATCCTCAATGATATCCCTGAGCATGAAAATGAAAACACATTTCTTATATATTCTAAACAATCTTTATACACTATGGTCACCATACCCGAACAACCCATGATATTCTCATTGACAATAACAGCTCTTTACCTGATGACCCTGCTATTATTATTTTTAATATCAATAACCGTCATAACCATATATAAAAATAAAAAAGCTACCAGGGAACTATCCTTGTTAAAACCCATTTTCATCACGCTCTTACAGGGTAAAACAGGCGAAATAGCTGCCATCATGAAGGTATCAAATCCTGTATGTGACCTTATGGATATTGACGTTCCGATGCATAAGATAGAGAAAGTGCGTCGTGAAATGGTACAAAGTGGTGAACATGAACATTTACTATGGTTGTCTATACTTGTATGTGCTGCTTACCAGGATGACGCTAGTTATAAAGGAGAGATCGTAGACCTGATGAAAAAGGACCTCAAATCCCAGGGTTTACCTGAAGATGCAGAAAAACTCATACCTCTTTGCAAATATACCTTTTCACCATATACCTTTTTCAGGATCATTCAATTCCTGCTGGATAAAAATATCCCACACGTTAATTCTGACCCATTGTTCAAGGAAATTGGAAAATATTTTAAGAATTATAATGTTACAAAAGCCCTGACCACCACTGGAAAATTCAAAGTACTACTTACAATGGTTAAATATATTATTTTAGCTGCGACTGGATTCGTAATGTCATGGCTGTTATTCTATTTCAATAACCTGTCACCTGAAGGCGTTTTATGGCTCGTGTTGTTGAATATAATCATTACTGTTGCATCTACATTATTTGTATTATGGAATATCATGCAAAAACAAGTCAGTCCCAGGTCGTATGAAGAGATCGAAGCTGATATCATATCTGATATTCCTGCTTTCCAGATACGACCAACATGATCTTAGATGCCACACCAGTATGTAGAGAATGGCATCGATTACGAAAAGGCTGATAAAGTAATATCGTTAGCTGTTTAAGTCTTAAACCTCAGCAATCCACCCACACCACCAAGTTTCGCCAATCTAAGATCATCTTCAACAAACTCAATTGTTGTGCCTGTTCTTTGGGCAAACTCAATGATTTCTTCTATAACATCAACCTCTGATGTTCTGCTACCGCAATACGGACATTTATCTTTTACACCTGAGAGGCCGTCCTTTAATTAAATTTCGACATTTAATCTAAACATCACACTTGAATTCAATAAAATCGAATCCTCTGAAAAATTAAAAATCACAATAAAACCCCTAATTTAACACAAAATACCCACATTTTTCCCAATTTTAG
>JAUWQD010000057.1 GCA_030611265.1 Methanosarcinaceae archaeon
TATGGCTGAATAGTTACCTTAAAATTATATATCCAGTGGAGCCCCCCACATGCAAAACACCACACAAGCATCCATACTCGCTTCGAACCAAAAAACCACCTGAACAATCGAAAAGCGCCTGCCAGCCCCCACACCACAAGGGCGGTTGAAGCGGATCGGGACGGGCACCCGGGTGGAGTGGAGGCGAAAGGGGCGACAGGAGATATGTTTATATATTTCACTTCTCTTTCTTAATTACTGGAATGGGAATCTAGCACTTAATTTAGAATCGATTAAATGAGCCTCCGGCAAAACCCACATAACGTCTTTAAAACCACAAATAACCCCTCTGAACTCTTCTTGTCCTTAAAATTTGCCTTTAAGCCCTTAGATTAACAAACTTCTAAAAGCACTTGGTGCCCTTATCAAATCGTGTCTTCCCACTTTAAAAGCCGTCAATGCTGTAAGTAAAGCCGTAATATTTGGAACCGAAACAAAAATCCTGGCCCATTCAATCCCCACATTTGACATTTTAGAACGATGATATCCAACCACTTCATTTGAGTTCTTTCGTTCAACAATGGTTCTCAAATTGTAAAGTTTCCCCAGCAGTCGGTGATATTTCCTTGGAATATATTCTCCTCTAAAATGGTTTCCCGAATCGGTTTTTAGAATATTTCCAACACTACTTGCCCTTGCTGCGATTATGGGAATTACTTCGTAAGCAAGCACAACTTTGTTAGAATCGTGGCTATCAGGTCCTGCGTCACCGATCAAAAAAATTGGTTTTATTGTGGTTGATGACAGATAATCTTCAGCTGTGCTTATAAATATAGTATTATCATTTTTGTTTGCACTTACTGCATCCCAGTAAACAGGTAACATCCACCAGTTATCGACAATACATGTATCGGTATATCCATTACCTACAAGGACACTATGTTGACCTGTTTTTTTCACATAATGTCCAGAATCAGGATCAGAAGACATTCCAGTTTCTTTATTCTTCATGCCGTTGCTATTGCATTCAAAGAATCTTCGATCCCATATTGAAATTTTACCACCAATAAGTTTTAATTCCCTGCATTCTTGTATCAGAATCTCCCCATACTCGTTCAAACTCGAACCGATTGCTATTAGATTCCTCTGATAAGAACGAACTGTAAGTTGCTCCTGAGATTGTATGCCCAATTCAATTCTCAATTTTGGGTTCTGGTTAAACTCTGTTACAAACGAGTCAATGTGCATATATCCCAGTTTGCATCTTGCGATTTCTAACTTGATGATATTATTGAAATTCAGGGTGTCTGTCTGGGGATTGTATCCCTCAATGACTTGCATATTTGTGAAATAATCATCAAGTGAGGGATTTAACGCAAACATATTACCGAGGTATCCGTTGAAATTTGTATAGTTGTTGAAGGCAACTATTTGATCAGCGGGCAATATACCTTTCATATAATCATTACTCTGTACCTTCATTGGCTTGATCTTATAAGGTATTCGAACTATTCTTTTTATAAAAGATAATGCATCATCTAAAAAATCCGAAAGTATTGTTTGAAAAATCGATATTGGGTGAACTCTGTTCTTTTTAACTTTGAGATTTTCTGTGAAAAGAAATATGTATTTGGTCCCACATGCTGAGGTTACTTCATAGCCATAGTCGCCTGTTATTGTTTTTTGGGTTAGGATGTTATCTATTGGAATTGTGAAAAAATCAAGAAGAGAGGACTGATTGATAGAAATTATGCGAATTTTAGTCGTTTCTTTTTTTAATTCTAACATTATTTTAAAAAGTTTTTCATATTGTTTTCGTCCAGATTTACTTTTTAAACTGATTGTTATTTTACTTACAGTTCCTGAAATGTCGCTTAATTGAGCCAATATATATTTATATCCCTTACACACTATAGTAATCATGGATTATGCCCCTATTATAGTTGTTTAGATCATTAAAGCTGATTATATACTCTAATTGGCATAATCCTATATATTTCCTTCTAAATTGTCCATATAAGGTGATCGAGAAAAATTTATAGTAAAATAGCAACTGTCTACAGAGGTTATTTAAAAAGGAGGCATTTCAGCTAAAATGCCAGAGCCTCAAATAAATCCATTTAATCTGAAATATTCTTCGGTTTGTAAATATTTCAAATGTTCCTCAATAATATTGTACATTTTATCAACAAGTTGATTCTGAATTTCATTATCAATTGCATATCCTGATTCATAAAGAACTTTGTCAAAATTCTTTGAAGCCATATAAACACGGTCAACATTTTTACTTTTAGTCATACCAATATTGATTAAAACAAAATTATAAATACAAAATGGAAATATTGATTTAATCATTCTGGCAATTTCACTATATACTCTTACCTGGTGGGTTGTAACTTGCTCAAATTTTATTTCAAATATTACTAAAGGGATCAAAATTTTATTGTCGGTAAGACTTTTTGGTAATCATTTAAAGAAATTATTCTCTTCAAAAATGAAATTTGAATTATCATCTTTGAGGTGTATAACAATATCCTGCTCTGATGATTGAAACATCATTCTAAGTTTATTTTTAAATAAACCACATGTAATACCATTTAGAATTTCTTTTTCGACTGATATTTCAACAGATGAATATTTGTTTTTTGCTTTAAGTGAATTGACTAATTGTTTTGTAACATCTTTTTCATTAACCATATTTTTTTAATAAGGCCAATGATATATATAATTTAGTAAATTGCAGAAAAATTTCATTAGAGTTCGCCCACTTGCAATCTCCCACCAAAGCATCCATCCCCACTTCACACCAAAAGACAGCTGAAAGAATCGAAAAGCGCCTGCCAGCCCCCACACCACAGGGCGGGTGGAGCAGATCGGGATGGGCACCCTGTTTCACATTCCTGACTATCCGGACCCGGGCAACATGAATCAACAAGGTTGACTGCCACCATGCCGCCCTGACGGGCTGCGGTGGCAGGGTAGTTGAATAGCAGCACCCGCACCCGGTCTGCATCCCATTGCCGGGCAGCCGGTCAAGTACAGCAGGGGCAGCGCGGGCGAGTGGAGAAATTGATAGGAGCTGGAAATAATCAATTTGAGACATAGATTCACTCAGTTTAGCACAGATTGAAAACATGTCATTTTTTCAACTTACAAACCATCTTAGAAATCATTCTGCAATTCAACAAATATGCATTTAAGTATAAAGTCTTATAATCTAATAAATCAAACTTTGATAAATTTAAATCCTATAGGGATAATATTTTTTAATTGGGAATGATTAAAAATGAAAACACTTGACAAAACCTGCAAACCCAGGCAGAACGTTTTTGATGTTGCTCGTAGAGACGAAGTGCTGGACCTTACGAACTTGATAGAAAACAATATCAACCCACATGATTTCTTCAAGGAAAATTATCTAACGGATGGAATGAAGAATTTATTCCGTGAAGCTTTCCGTAGTTTTGCAGGGAAATCCGGGTCTGGTGTTATCAAACTTACACAAGCAATGGGTGGAGGTAAAACTCACTGCATGATCGCTTTAGGTCTTCTTGCAAAATATCCTGAATTGCGAAATGAGGTAATGGGTTCTGAATACAATAAAGAGGTGCTCGGTTCTGTAAGAGTTGTTTCATTTACTGGACGTGAAAGCGATGCACAGTTTGGTATATGGGGAGCTATTGCAGAGCAGTTGGGGAAAAAAGATGTTTTCAAAGATTATTATTCCCCTCTCAAAGCTCCTGGACAGAGTGCCTGGGTGAATTTGTTGAAAGGTGAACCCCTATTAATATTATTAGATGAATTGCCCCCGTATCTTGAAAATGCACGATCGATTGATATTGGAAATAGTGACCTTTCTGTTGTAACAGTAACTGCACTGTCAAATCTTTTGGTTGCTGCAGGTAAGGATGAACTGTCAAATGTTTGTATCGTCATATCTGACCTGAAAGCCACATATGAAGGGGGAGCAGAAAGTATCCATTCGGCTCTTATTAACTTTGAAAATGAAGTAGGTCGCACGGCCCTTAATCTGGAACCAGTTGGCCTCAATACTGATGATGTATACCATATTCTGAAGAAACGATTGTTTGAAGAATTGCCATCCGATGACGATATAATGACTATTGCTGAAGGGTATGCTCAGGCAATAAAAGATGCCGGTCAGATGGATATTACCCAGATGTCTCCGGATAAACTTGTTCGACAGATCCGGGAATCATTTCCGTTCCACCCGGCAATAAAGGATTTATATGCACGGTTCAGAGAAAATCCGGGGTTCCAGCAAACCAGGGGTTTTATCAGATTTATGAGGCTTATTGTCTTGAGCCTGTTTAAAGATGGGGGACTTGCAGGTACACAGTACTTAATTCATCCTCATCACATTGATCTGAATTACGGTGAGTGTTTAGCTGAGATCAATAAAATAAACCCTAATATTGAGAATGCTATCAGTCATGATATCGCATCACAAGGTTTGGCTATTGCCGAGATTATTGACAATCAGTATGGTGGAAGTGATGCAGAGGATATCTGTAAGCTGTTGATGGTTGCCTCCCTTGGGAATGTCCAGAATGCGGTTCTTGGACTCACATCAGCTGAGGTTGTAGCATACCTGTGTATGCCAGGCAGGGACATTACAAAATTACCTGAAATGGTAGAAAGACTTGAAACACGGGAATGCTGGTATCTTCACAGAGGCAGAGATGACAGGTTGTACTTCAAGAAAAACCAGAACCTTGTTGCAAAATTACGCTCAACTGCAGAAGCCTATGGGAGAGAAGCTTCACTGAAAGATTTGAAATTATTTTTAACAACCATTTTCACTCCTGAAATGAAAGATTGCTACCAGGAAGTACAGGTCTTCCCTGCAATAGACGAGATTCAGATTGTACCTGATAAGTTAAATTTAATCCTCTATGAACCCCACGCCGGAGGATTGCATCATGATTTAGTAGCATTCTATAATGATCTGGATTACAAGAACAGAGTGCTTTTCCTATCTGGTCAGCGCGAAACACTCGATTCATTGATTGATAGGGGAAAGGAGCACAAAGCTATCCGGTCTATTCTGGATGAGATGGATTCGGAAGGGGTTCGCCCCGATGATCCACAACGTATTAATGCACTTGAGATGAAGAATAATATCATATTCTGGTTATTGAGCGCTGCCAGGGAAACATTTACCACACTGACATACCCACATCTTGATCGCCTTTCTACTACTGATTTTATGATGAATTTCACGAACAACGAATATCGTGGTGAAAAGCAGATCAAAGATGCACTTAAAAGTAAACAAAAGTTCACAGATGATGTTTCTGGTGACACCTTCAGGAAAAAGTGTGAGCAGAGGTTATTCACCCAGAAGGTCATGCAGTGGTCTGAGATTAAAAAGCGTGCTGCTATAAACACATCATGGCAATGGCATCATCCTGGTGCTCTTGATACGCTAAAGAATGAAATGGTGAACAGGGATCAGTGGCGATTAGATGGGAACTATGTGGATAAGGGGCCATTCCCTGCACCGACAACAGATGTGCAGATTCAGGAATTATACAGGGATGATAACTCAGGTGAAGTTACTTTGAAAATCACACCGGTTCACGGAGATACTGTTTACTATGATTTTGGTTCTGAAGCTACTTCAGCTTCAGCCAAAGTAGAGGATTGGAGAGATTTCAAGATCAATGAGATTAATGCCTCCTTTTTATGCGAAGATTCATCTAAAGTCCATAACACGGGAAAATCACATGAATGGCATAATAAACTGACTTTGAAGAAGAGAGTGTATGGGGATCAAAATGAAAAGAAAGTGGAACTTCAATCTGCTCCGGCAGGTGCTGTTATTAAGTTTACGACAGATGGTTCATCCCCCCGGAATAATGGCGGTGTGTATGACGGGCCAATTACGGTGATTAAGGGAGCGAAGATGGTTCTGGCAATTGCTGAGAAGGACGGTATTACTTCTGAGCAGCTGCAGGTGGACCTGGAATGGGGAAAAGAAGAAAAACCTCCCATAAATCCGTCAATTCCTGCAAGGTGGAAAGTTGAACACAGACCTGCTGCTACAAAGGAATCGTATGAGTTTATTGGAAGATTGAAAAAGTATGAAGGAAAAATCTTTGGGCTGGGTATTGTTATTGCAGGTAATGAATGGGTGGAACTGAGGACCGATACAAAGCTCTCTCTTGATGCTGATCAGATCGAAGAGATGATAGAATCCCTCAGGAAGATATATAGTGACGGGCAGGTCAATATTGATGCCAGTAGTGTGTGGTTCCCTACAGGACAGCATCTGACCGATTTTGCCGCAGATGAGAAAAAGGAAGTCAAGAGTGATGAGGTTGAGCAGTGATGGTTGCAAAGCCTTCTGTGAAAGGTTTTGGTTTTGATCCATCCGAATCAGAGCATTATTTCCAGGTCTCTTTGTCTTCCAAATCAGCAGATGTACATATTACTGAACATATGTCCTGGGAAAAGGGCCAGTGGGACACAAAAATCCGGGTTGTTAAGGCAGATACTGATGAACGGCTGCGAGTGATTCTTTCCCGTGAGAAATGGGATGCAATCGCTGATGCCGTTAAGGATGAGTTCAACCGCCGTTTGCGCAAAGTGGATATGAAAGGGGGAGCATGGAAAGTTAACGGGCTAACTCCTATGTCCCGGTTGTTCGGCAAGGAACTGGTGCTTCTGGCATGGGCTATTGAAGATGCTGACCCTGGACGGGTTCCCACAGCAATCATGAACTGGCTGGGTCTGACACCAGAGGAGCGGTGGTGGCTGTTTACAATGACCAATGCTGCGACAGGACAGGCGATATACGGGAAAAATATCGGGTGGCGCAAGGCAGTGAGGTTCGCTTTGACTGAAAATCCGATCTCTGCATCCCAGCCAGAGCAAAGAGTTGGTTTAATCTCAAAGATGGATAAGGTCGATGGTGAGAAAAAAGATTCAAATGGTAAGCAACAGGGTCTTTTAACTCAATATACATTATGATGTGTTGAGTGTTTATGAAAATGAAATATTGGGATATTTATGAAATCATTTATTGAAACACAATTTCCGGTTTCGAAGGTGTCAAAGGAGAGTTATAAAGAGAGAAAAGCCGGGGGAGGACAAACTCTTACAGGCCTTGGGAAATGGTGGGGTCGCAAACCATTGATACTTGTCAGAGCAGCAATACTTGGTCTTCTGATGCCAACATCGGATAATCCACTAAAAGACCGGGAAATATTTCTCAAGATATTGACCATGGATGATGAGGGGCTGCGGTTACGAAAGAAATCAAACATTCCGGTAAAGGATATTGCTGAACATTTAACCTCACGTGAGAAGGATATGTGGTTACCAGCAAATTCCACAAACACTAAGCTCTCTTTCAAACCAGGACTCACTCGTGAGCAAAAGAATGATGTCCAAAAACTTGTTTTCAATCAGCTCAGTTACGATCAAAAACTCAATTATTGTTACCGTCCGGAGCAGATAGACGGTCCCGACCCAGAATCCTGGAAAGATATCAATTCCCATCTTGGAACAAATGCATCCAGCATTCAAGAATTGATAAAAGAGCTTGGCGAGAGAGAATTTGGACACGTTCTAAAAGTTGGTGATTGCTTCTGTGGTGGTGGGAGCGTACCTTTTGAAGCTGCGCGAATTGGATGTGATGCCTTTGGCTCTGATTTGAATCCAGTGGCTACTCTGTTAACCTGGGCTGGACTTAACATAATTGGTGGTGGTGACGATGTTGTTGAACAGGTTCATGAGACTCAGAACGAGATTTATGGAGCGGTCGATAAGCAGATAAGTGAGTGGGGTATTGAGCATAATGAGCAGGGTTGGAGAGCTGATGCATATCTTTATTGCACAGAGGTTGTATGTCCAGAGTGTGGGTGGAAAGTGCCTTTGGCACCTTCGTGGATTATTGGAAAGAAAACAAATACCATTGCTGTTCTTGTTCCGAATGATGAAAAAAATTCTTATGAAATAAGAATCGAATCCGGCGTTTCTTCGGCAGAAGTGAATAATGCAGATGTAAAGGGGACTGTGAAAGACTCACGATTAAAATGTCCAAATCCCGATTGCACAGCACATAAAACGCCTATCAAAATCGACAGTGTACGTGGTGAAAGGCTTCGCCTCTGGGAACATAATGATATTGTACCACATCTGGACGATGTGTTCCAGGAACGGTTATACTGTATCCGATGGGTAGAAATCTATACTGATGAGCAGGGCAGGTCTCAGACAAGAAAGCACTATCGTGCACCTGATATCTATGACCTTCTGCGTGAAGAAAAAGTTCTTTCATTGCTCAAAGACCGATTTGACAAATGGCAGCAAGAGGGATACATCCCAAGCATGAAAATTGAAGAAGGGGACGAAACATCAAGACTAATGCGAGAACGCGGTTGGACACACTGGTATCACCTCTTTAATCCAAGGCAGTTGCTCTTACTGGCCCTCTTTATGCAATATTCGCGTGAAATATATAATAAAAATCAGAACTATGAATCATTCATAGAAAACATGCTAGAAATTGGAAAATTGGCTGATACTAAAGGTTTAGGATGCAAATTGTTAAGATGGAATCCACATCCATCAAAAGAGGGGCATGCTAGTGTTTTTTCAAACCAGGCTTTAAACACTCTATTCAATTATTGTCATAGAACATTGATTGAAATAAAACCATCTTATGAAAAATCGGTTGCAATATCAGCAAATATAATAGTAAAACCTACTGACACGCGATCAGTAAATGAACATTGTGATTTATGGATTACAGACCCTCCATATGCTGATGCGATCAACTATCATGAACTATCTGAATTTTTCCTTGCATGGTATGACAAAACCCTTCAAATTGTTTTTCCAGATTGGTATATTGATTCCAAACGTGCTCTGGCAATAAAAGGATCTGGTGAAGATTTCCGCAGAGGAATGGTTGAAACCTATTGTAACCTTGCTAACCACATGCCTAATAATGGTGCTCAGATTGTTATGTTCACTCACCAGAATGCGAGTGTTTGGGCTGACCTTGCGTTAATTCTCTGGGCATCAGGTCTTCAGGTTACAGCTGCTTGGTGCATTGCAACTGAAACAGATGCTGCCATAAAAGCCGGAAACTATGTTCAGGGTACTGTTCTCCTTGTCCTTCGCAAACAGACCTTAGATGAGACAGCCTTCCTCGATGAAATATATCCAGAGGTTGAATTCGAGGTCGAAGGACAACTTGAACAGATGCTGGCACTCGAAGATAAAGAGGACCCTAACTTTGCTGATACCGATTACCAGTTAGCAGCCTACGCTGCTGCACTTCGAGTGCTTACAAAGTACAAAAACATAGAAGACATAGATATCCACCGTGAGCTCTATAAAGTTAGGCAGAATGGGGAAAAGAACCCTCTCGAAGAGGTCATCGAGAATGCTGTAAAAATCGCATGTGATTATCTGGTTCCAGTCGGTATTCAGACACATATCTGGAAACAGCTCACACCAGAAGAGAGATTCTACATCAAGGGACTTGAGATTGAAAGCCATGGTGAATACCGAAGCGGTGCTTACCAGGAACTTGCAAGGGGATTTGGTATCAGGGAGTATAAGAGTATGCAGGAAAGCGACAAAGCCAACCAGACCAGGCTCAAGACAGCCAGCGAGTTCAAGAACCGAAACCTCGGTGACGAAGGTTTTGGCAGCTCGATGGTCAGGCATATCCTGTTTGCTATTCGTGAAACGCTCCAGAATGAAGAAACGTCAGCTGGAAGAGTCTGGTTACGTACTGAACTTGGACAGCAGTACTGGAATAAGAGGAAGGAGATCATCGAACTGCTCAAGTACATAGCAAATATCGGTATGAGCAGCAACATGGAGCACTGGAAAAAGGAGGCTGAAGCTGCCAGACTACTTGCAGGTGCTGTTGAAAATGACCATATTTGAAATTATAAAGCTGGGATAAGAAATTAAATGATCAATCGATTCTCATCAAGAAAACAAAAACTCGCGGAATCGTTCCTTAACGAACGCCTCGTTGAAGCGAAGAACTACGATAGAATAGCAGGATACTTCAGTTCATCCATTCTTGAGATCGCCGGAGAGAAACTTGAGGGCATGGAAGGTACTGTCCGCATGGTCTGTAATTCCCAGCTTGATGAAAGGGATGTAAAGACCAGCCGTGCTGCACACGCAGCCATGCGGAAGGAGTGGTGTGCTGCAGAACCGGAAAATTATGGTTCAAAAGCAAAGGGCCGATTTGCAAAACTCTATGAATTGTTTAGATCAGGTAAGCTTGAGGTAAAGGTGCTTCCTGACACTGTATTTGGACTTATTCATGGTAAAGGTGGTGTCATCACCCTGCAAAATGGAGACAAAACGTCCTTCATTGGAAGCGCTAATGAGACCTACAATGCCTGGAAACTTAACTATGAGCTTATCTGGGAAGATGATTCACCAGAAGCGGTTCAGTGGGTGCAGGAAGAATTCGATGCACTCTGGACACACCCTGCCGCCCAGGACTTAGCAGATTTTGTCATTGAAGATATTGGCAGGATTGCAAAACGAGAGGTAATTCAAAAAATTGAAGACTGGAGGGAAGACCCGGATCCAGCATCATCAATTGTGGAACTGCCTGTATACAGGAACGACCTCGGACTATGGGAGCACCAGAAACATTTCATCAAATTAGCTTTCGATGCACATCAGGGTCCACATGGTGCCCGCTTTGTACTTGCCGATATGGTAGGGTTAGGGAAAACACTCCAGCTTGCAATGGTAGCCCAATTAATAGCACTTACCGGAGACAAACCAATCTTGATACTGGCTCCGAAGACATTGATCTGGCAGTGGCAGGACGAGATGACAGAGCGACTTGACCTCCCATCTGCGGTCTGGACCGGGAAACAATGGGTAGATGAGCAGGGTATTGAATACCCGATTATGGGTCCGGAAGGAATAAGACAATGTCCGCGCAGGATTGGAGTTGTATCATATGGTCTTGTCACAAAGGGGTCTAAAGCTATAGAATATATCAAAGAACTCAGTTATGATTGCATTATTGTAGATGAAGCACACCATGCTCGCAGAAGAAATCTGGGTCCAAAAAAGGAGACTGAAAGCCCTGAACCCAATAACCTCCTTGCATTTCTGCAGGAAATGGGAGGCAAAACCAGAAGTATACTCCTTGCAACAGCTACTCCTGTACAGCTCTATCCTATCGAAGCCTGGGACCTCTTGAAGATACTTTCATCAGGTAATAATGAATCCGTACTTGGGAACAAATCGAGCCTATGGCAGAGGGATGCAGTGCGTTCTCTTGACCTTGTTTCTGGAAAAGAAGAATTGCCAGAAGATGAAATGGAAAGATGGAACTGGATACGCAATCCATTACCTCCTTCCTCCGAGAATCGGGATATTGAACTTATTCGCCGTGCTTTTAATATCGGAAATGATGTGGTAACTGTCCCGGGTTCGGACTTTATTAAATTAAGAGAACCTGAGAAAGATAGGATTAGGAAACTCTCAAGGGATTTCATGAAAGACAATAATCCTTTCATCAGACATATTGTTCGAAGGACCCGAAAGTTCCTTGAAAATAAAATAAATGATGAAACAAATGAACCATACCTCAAACCTATAAAAGTGGAGTTGCAGGGAGAGGATACTCGCGATGCGATAATATTGACTACGTATCTCGATGATGCCTATAAATTAGCTGAAGAGTTCTGTCATTTGTTTTCAAAAAGATCTCGTGGAGGAGGTTTTCTAAAAACATTACTTCTACGACGAGTAGGCAGCACCCTCTATGCTGGAAAACGGACTTCAGAGGCCATGCTTGGGATTAAGCACGAAAACCTTGAAGCGGAAGAAGAAGATGAAGATGAAAATGAAGACATACAGGTTAGTGATATCTTCAAAGAAATGTCTGTTGAGGAGAGAAATGTTCTCCAGCAATTCCTGGATATAATATCTGAAAAAGAAGATCAAGACCCAAAATATCATAAAATAAAGGAACTTCTTCAAAATGGCTGGCTTGAGCGAGGTTGTATAATTTTCTCACAGTATTACGACTCAATAGACTGGCTTTCTGGTAAATTGTCACACGATTTCTCAGATGAAATAATAGGCATATATGCAGGCGGACAACGGTCAGGCATTATAGAAAACGGAGAATTCGTCAGGACATCCAGAGAAAAGCTAAAATCAATGGTCAGGTCTGGGGAGATACGGTTGCTTCTCGGAACCGATGCTGCGAGTGAAGGATTAAATCTTCAAAAACTTGGATCGTTGATAAATCTTGACCTGCCATGGAATCCCACAAGACTGGAGCAGAGAAAGGGGAGAATCCAGAGGATCGGGCAGGTCTATGAAGATGTCTGGATATACAATATGAGGTATAAGGATTCAGTAGAGGACCGTGTTCATGAATTGCTTTCCAGTCGTCTCGAAGAGATAAATAATTTGTTCGGACAAATTCCAGATTGTTTAAAGGATGTATGGGTCGAAGTTGCATTGGGTGAGGAAGAGAATGCAAGAAAAACAATTGGTGAGGTGCCGACAAAGCATCCTTTTGAGTTGCGATATGATAAAATTGAGCCCGTTCACTGGGAGAAATGTTCAAAGGTGCTTGATTCTGCTGAACGGCGGCGGTGTTTGATGAAAGGATGGTAATTGCGGATAATGATCTAAATCTGTTCAAATTGAATCTTCAATAAATATGAATAATAAAAACTGAAACCATTTTCTCATGTTATTGATTTGATATAAAATTTAATGAAAGCAGAAGCGAATTGCTGTCTCTGAATAGAAAAGAACTTCGAGCTAATCAGAAAGTTGGCTTAATCCAGGTCAAAGACCTTTCAATCGAGATCCTGCCAAAAATGTATAAATAGGGTATGACCAAAACCGGGTAGTGTCCTTGATCAATTGACAACATTAAAATAATATAAATGTAAATATCTCCTTTTAGGGGATAACTATGTTTTCAGAACTGGATTTATCAGAATTTTGTTGTTTGAATGAAGATTGCCCGGATTACGGTAAGAAGGGTAAAGGAAATATAAGAGCCAAAGAGAGATACGGACCGAAAAATCGGGTGCTATTGAGATGCAATACATGCACACGTTGCTTCAGTGAAACCAGAGGTACGATATTTTTTGGACTTAAGACCTCAGATGAAGAAATACTTAGAACACTGGCAATGATACCTGAAAAAGGAAGCATACGTGGAACGGCAAGAGCCACAGAACATGATAAAGATACTATTTGCAGATGGCTTGACATTGCAGGAGCACATTGTAAAGAAGTTACCGATTACTTTTTTCAAGAGCTTGATCTTGGCCAGATGCAAATAGATGAGATATGGTCATATATAAAAAAAGGAAAAAAACGTGACTGACGACGATCCTGATGAATGTGGTGATGTTTATACACTAACAGCAATGGAAAGCGATACAAAATTGTTCATCAGTCATCATGAAGGAGGGAGAAGTGCAGACGATGCTACAGAATTGTTTAATGATTTAGAAAGTAGACGCTCAACTACCTCTCCAATCCCGCTGTTCGCCTCAGATGATTGGGATGCCTTTAAAATAGGACTTCTCAATGTTTACGGGAGTCTGGAGCAGCCACCCTATTGTGGTATTGGAAGAAAACCACATCCTATTTTGGTGCCACCTGAAGATTTGAAGTATGCTCAGGTATGCAAAAAAGTTGCGAATGGACATGTTGTTGAAGTGATTCAGCACGTTGTTTTTGGAGATGCTGAAGAAGTGTTAAGGCTTTTTGGGGCAGATTTAGGTGGCTGTATTAACACTGCATATATAGAACGGATCAATCTTACTATCCGAAATTCTCTAGCAAGATTTATACGCAAAGGAATGAATTTTAGTAAAAGTGCTCTGATGCATTCAAGAGCAATAGACTTCTTCCAGGCATGGTATAATTTTGTTAAACCGCATAAATCACTACGATTAGAGGTCAATTGTGGGAACAAAAGATGGTTGCAAAGGACACCAGCTATGGCTCAGAAACTTACAGACCATATTTGGACATTGAAAGAATTGTTAACATTTAGAGTACCTGTTCAGTATGTCGGGGACATGACCAAAATTCATAATATATTTAAGCCACATT
>JAUWQD010000005.1 GCA_030611265.1 Methanosarcinaceae archaeon
GGGAAAAATGTGGGTATTTTGTGTTAAATTAGGGGTTTTATTGTGATTTTTAATTTTTCAGAGGATTCGATTTTATTGAATTCAAGTGTGATGTTTAGATTAAATGTCGAAATTTAATTAAAGGACGGCCTCTATATACTACAAATTCCCTGTATATCCTCACCAAGCCGCAAAACGTCATCCTAATATACACCTTTCAATAATTTACAAACCAAGAGAGGGCACACCATGAAAGTTTCAATAATCGGCTCAGGCTACGTAGGCACAGTATCAGCCGCGTGTTTTGCAGAACTCGGGCATGAGGTTATCTGCATAGATATCGACGAGGAGAAAGTCAAGCAGATAAACGCAGGCATCCCGCCAATATATGAGGAAGGACTCAAAGAATTGATGAAAAAACACGCAGAACACCATCTCATCGCAACATCGGATTACGACTATGCGGTCACCAACTCCGATGTCTCGTTCATCTGCGTCGGTACGCCGTCAGGAGATGACGGAAGTATCGACCTCTCCATTGTGCGTGCAGCGAGTGCAAGCCTTGGGCGTGCCATCGCAAAAAAAGAAGGATACCACATCGTAGTTGTAAAAAGCACGGTCGTACCCGAAACCACCGAAAAGGTAGTACTCTCAACGATCGGGGAATACTCAGGCAAACGTGCAGGAGACGACTTCGGAATTGCCATGAATCCCGAGTTCCTTCGCGAAGGCAAAGCAATCTACGATTTCATGCACCCCGACAAGATCGTGATCGGTGCCATCGACGAGCGCACAAGTGCGATAGTATCAGAACTCTACCGCAGCCTGGACTGCGAGATCACACACACCAAT
Source organism: Methanosarcinaceae archaeon (assembly GCA_030611265.1). Classification (GTDB taxonomy): domain Archaea; phylum Halobacteriota; class Methanosarcinia; order Methanosarcinales; family Methanosarcinaceae; genus Methanovorans. The sequence goes on from JAUWQD010000005.1 coordinate 832, forward strand.
CCAAAGACCGCAGAGATGATAAAATACGTCAACAACTCCTTCCTTGCAACAAAGATATCATTCTCCAATGAAATTGGGAACATCTGCAAGAAACTCGGCATCGACACCTACGAAGTAATGCAGGCTGTCGGCACGGATTTCAGGATATCCAAAAGTTTCCTCAATTCTGGTGCTGGTTTTGGGGGCTCATGCTTCCCAAAGGATGTCAAAGCACTGATAAGTAAAGCAAAGGACATTGGGTACGACCCACTTCTTCTCGAATCGGTTATCGAAGTGAACGAACGCCAACCACTCGAGATGATCGAACTCCTCGAATCCAAACTCGGCAACGGCAACATCACAGGAAAAAGAATAGCCGTCCTCGGACTCGCATTCAAGAACGACACCGACGACATTCGCGAATCCCGATCGATCCCGGTCATCGCTGAACTTCTGCACCTTGGGGCAGATATCACAGCCTATGATCCAATGGCATCGGACGAGATGAAGAAAGTGTTCAGCAACATCACTTACCACATCAGCGCAGCCGGTGCTCTCAAGGACGCGGACGCATGCCTCATAATGACAGAATGGGATGAGTTCAGGAACCTCGACTCAGAGTTTGGTCTCATGAAGAACAGTATCGTAATCGATGGCAGGCACATGATAGTGCCGGAAGATATTGAACAGGATATCGATTACGTGGGTCTTTGCTGGTAAAACATATATAAAAAAAGAGATCAAAAACGGTTACCATGTCAACAATACAATTATCCAGCAGGGTCGGGCTTTTCACAGAATCCGTCATACGCGACATGACACGCCTTGCCATCGGATACGATGCCATCAACCTTGCACAGGGATTTCCAGATTTTGGCGCGCCTGATGAGTTAAAAGAAGCTGCCATTTCGGCAATAAGGGCTGACCACAACCAGTACGCGATCACATGGGGCGCGCAGGAATTGCGCGATGCGATCGCAAAGCGTGCGTATGAGTTCAACAACATCCGTGTAGACCCAAACCGTGAGGTCACCGTGACCTGCGGTGCCACCGAAGCCATGATGGCATCTATGCTTGCGCTAATCAACCCCGGGGACGAGGTCGTCATCTTTGAACCATTTTACGAGAACTACGGACCCGATGCCGCAGTCTCGGGCGCAGTTCCTAGATTCGTACCGCTTGACCCTGATGATTTTTCGATTGACGAGGAAAAACTAAAATCCGCTTTCAATGGCAAAACAAAAGCGATTGTCGTAAACACTCCTAATAATCCAAGTGGGAAGGTATTCACAAAACGCGACATGAAACTGGTCGCAGACCTGTGCGGAGACTACAATACTGTTGCAATTACCGATGAGATATACGAGCACATAATCTATGACGGTAAGAAACACATTAGTCTCGCCTCGCTCGACGATATGCATGACCGCACGATAACGATTGGTGGTATATCTAAAACATACAGTGTCACAGGCTGGCGTATCGGTTATACGATTGCAAATGAGGAACTTACAAACGGCATCAGGAAGATCCATGATTTCCTAACAGTCGGCGCACCCGCACCCCTCCAGCACGCTGCGGCAGAAGCGCTCGCGTATCCTGATTCGTATTATAGCGGGCTTGTGGAAATGTATGACCGCAAACGGCACATGCTCTTTGACGCACTAACATCTGCCGGGTTCAAGTGTGTTCTTCCACAGGGCGCATACTACATACTTGCCGACATCTCCGACATCGCAAACGGAATGGATGATGTTGAATTTGCAAAATACCTCGTGAAAGAGGTCGGTGTGGCTTCCGTGCCGGGCAGTAGTTTCTATACTGATACTGAAATGGGCAAGACGAAAGTGCGGTTCACATTCTCCAAGCAGGATTCGACATTGCAGGAAGCGGCTGAAAGATTGGGGTCGCTGAACAACCGATGATACTGATCAATGTAGATAATTGAGATAATATTGGATGGGTAAACAAAATGAGTGATGAAATTAAAAACGATACGCACGGTCGTATCGAATCCTTTGACCAAAGTGTTAGAAGTCTTGAGAGGCGCCTGCGGGCGGTTGAGCGCAGACTTTCCATCGAAGTTCCACCAGAAGACAGCGAAGGTGACTCGTTCGATAACACGGAAAAACTGTTGCAACAAACAAGCACAGAACTCACTGCGCTTGTCAATGAGTTTGCCAACATTAAAGCGGATATCGACAACGTCAAAGAAGTGTTACAAGAATCCCTGCGCGCGGACATGGACAAACTGTCGGACACCATAATGCAACTCGACAGTCGGCTTGAGAGGGTGGAGAATCAGAACAAGATCACAATAGGTTCGATAAAAGTACCTGTGGAACTGTCAGGAGTGGTCGGAGCAGGTGTTCTGCTTGTAACCGGAACCCTCATTTTTGCAGACAGGTGGGATATTATTAGATCGCCATATTTCTCTTTCGGCATTGCGGGAGTGTTGGCAGCAGCCGTACTTGCAAAATTCTATCTGGCAAATAAGACGACAGATTAGGTTTTTACTACTTTCACCACATATCCGTCCGTATAGTCCATATAGCCGTCAGCCATCACCTTGATCGAGAGGTATCCTTCCTGTTTTCCAACCGGCAGTGAGATGTTGGCAACCTGAAGCACAACCTCGCCGCCCGAATCTGTAACACCGCCTGCCGCCGCAGAATGGGATGGTCCCCAAACAACAACATTCGCACCGCCGATTTGATTGTCATCATTGTCAAAAACGGTTATTAACAAAGGTGGAGTATCCCCGCTGCCGTCCGGCAGCGTAAATGAACTCACATTCGCAACCGCATACATCGGTCGTGGTGCTCCGGGTGCGTTCGAGATGCTTCCAACTATCGCGGCAAATCCGACAAGTCCTATGATAGTGAGAACTACCATTCGGATCGGGAGTCCGACAGAGCCGTGCTCGTCGTGTATCAAGTGTTTTAGGAACATGACCTGAAAAATGAAAAAAAGGAGAGGATCATTTGGTCTTTACAATCATCACAGCATCCGTCTTGTCATAATCGTAGAACCCGTTTGCTGTAATTGTAAGATCCATCGTGCCTTCGTTCTGGTTCGCACCAAGTTTTACCTGCGCATCATTAGTTATGAGAGTTGCAACCCCATTGATGTCGGTCGTGCTTGTTGCTACACCTCCGAGCCCGCGAAGGACTACGTTCGCATCCCGAACAGGGTTTCCGTCAGGGTCTGTTGCAGTGATCTTGACCTCAAGTGTAAGTTCATCTTGTGCAGTTAAAGCATTTACAATGATCGTGTTGCCCGGTTTAAGGATATCACCATCTATCCCGGATTCGTCAATGTTCACTGACATGTTCTTTGTTGGCGGTGGGATTATTGCTATAAGCGCAGCCAAAGCCACCATTCCCACTACAAGCATTACAACGATATTGATCGGAAGTTCGATCGCAGAATCATTTTTGAATATGTTTTTATTATTTTTCATTTATACCAATACCACCAAATAATTTTTGATTGAAGGATACGGACTTTATATATAAATTATATGATTTGAGGAGAGGCATTTACCTTTTTGGTGTTGCAAAAATATAAAACCTTATAACCCTGCACATTAACTTGATGTAAAAAACCATACTTGTGATGCCTATGAAAAAGATCGTAATTATTGATTATGGGGTCGGAAATCTCCGAAGTGTCCAGAAGGGACTTGAATATGCAGGCGCATCGCCCATCATCTCAAGCGACCCGCAGGGGATACTGGATGCGGACGGCATCATCCTGCCCGGTGTCGGCGCGTTTATTGATGCCATGAAGAAGATCGAAAACCTGCGCGATGTTATCCGCGAATATGTGGATTCCGGCAAACCAATGCTTGGTATCTGTCTGGGACAGCAAATACTCATGAGCGAGTCCGATGAAGGCGGACTGACAAAAGGTCTCGACATCGTGCCTGGGCGTGTCACCCGTTTTCCGCACACCAACCTGAAAGTTCCACACATGGGCTGGAACTCGATCAAAATAACACAGGAACATCCGTTCTTCGAGGGTGTGCCTGATAACACCTATGTGTACTTCGTGCACTCATATTATGTAGACACCGATGCAACACACACACTTGCATCATGCAAATACGGTACCGAGTTTGCAGCATCTGTTGTAAGCAACGCAAAAAATGTAATAGGAACACAATTCCATCCCGAAAAAAGCGGGGACATCGGGCTTAAAATGCTCAAGAACTTTGTCGGAATGTGTTGATTTTTTTAATGAAGAGGGATAATCATGGATATAGAAGGCTATGCAAAACGGGGTCTGCTTACCGGCGACCCTGATGTAGAGAATAAACTGACAGCACGCATACTTGAAGTGAAAAAGACCACCCCTCAGCACGCACGCAACCTTGCTAAGGCTGCCATTGTCGAAGCAAAAGCCACACTCAATGTCAGCGGCGATGTACTCACATCAACCGTATCCGGTGTCACAATGGGACAGTTCGGAGTCGGCTCACGCGGCATGGGTGATTTTTACACCCATGAAAAGATCGCAGAGGTTATCGGAAAAACGAGTGCTGTTGTTGATACATCCCACCTTGACGACTCAGGCGCGGTAAAAACCAACGGCAGTGAAGAATACATTATAGTAACAGTTGACGGGATCCACTCCCGCCTCAGCGATTTTCCGTTCCTTGCAGGTTTCCATGTGGCAAGAGCATCTCTTCGTGATGTATATGCCATGGGCGCGCGTCCGGTTGCCTTGCTATCGGACATCCATGTAGCTGATGACGGGGATGTCGCAAAGATATTCGACCACATCGCAGGCATCACAACGGTTTCGGAACTAACAGGAATCCCGCTCATAACAGGCAGCACTCTCCGCATCGGCGGAGATATGGTCATAGGCGAGCGCATGACAGGCGGTGTTGGCGCGGTCGGCGCGACATCCGAACTCACATCCCGAATACAGTCACAGGTCGGGGATGTGATCCTCATGACAGAAGGCGCAGGCGGAGGGACTATCTCAACCACAGCACTTTATTACAACATGCATGAGGTCGTTGACGAAACCATCAACATCAAGTTCCTTGAAGCATGCGATGCACTCATTGATTCGGGTCTGACCAAACACATCCATGCCATGACAGATGTCACCAACGGCGGCATTCGCGGCGACGCGAAGGAGATATCAAGGACAGCAGGCGTAAAACTCGTATTCGAGGAATCACGCATGCGCCCTTTGGTAAACAAACCGGTACTTGAGATGCTCGAATCGCTTGAGATCGATTATCTTGGCGTCTCACTTGACGCACTGCTCATAATCGCACCCAATGAATTTGCAGACGACATCATGCAAACCGTAAGGTCGGCAGGTGTTGAGATTGACATCATTGGGCATGTTGAAGAAGGAACGGGTGCAGAAGTGATGATCGATGGCGAGATACATGATTTCACACCTCGTTTCAGGGAATCGGCATATACCCCCATCAAAAAGATGATAGGTGAAAAAGAGCCGCGCGACTTTGATGAGATGAAAAGTGCAATTGACAAGGCAGCGCAGGATGCGGTCGAAAAGAAGCGGCGCGTTGTTGAGATGATACGCAAGATATAATATTATAATTATCTTGTATTTGTTTAGCGATTTTTGACGCCGAGGCAATCCGCCGCAGGCGGCATAACCCTCCATCAACGATAAAATTAAAAACAAGAAGTTGCTCCTGCAAAATAGCGATGAGCCAAGAAATAATTGCTTATCTGGTATTACTTTTTTATTATTTAATAAGTGAATACAAATGAATTTAACATTACGTTTTTTGGATCAGTAGTATGGAAATGTGCCGCCTACGGCGGTTGTATTGCTTTTACTCTGCTCGCTTAACAACAAGCACAACCCCATCCTTTTCAATGATCTCAACCTTTTCCTCTTCACCAATAGACTCATCTGCACGTGCTTTCCAGTACTCCCCCTTATGCCTTACAAAACCTGTGATCCCTGGTTCAAGCGGATCAATGGTCTGTGCCATGTCCCCTATCATTTCACCAACAAGGGGTTTTCTGTGCCTGACTTCCATGACCTTGTATATCGCAAACACCATCACGATACCGATAACCACGGTCGGCGCGGCAACGGATATCATCAAGGTTCTCTGGAAATCAGCAGGCGTATAATAATTCGGAAAACTCATTGGCACCAGAAGAATACTGCCGGCTATCATGCATATGAGACCCGCAATCCCAAATACCCCAAAACCGGGCGCCTGGAATTCCAATATCAACAGTGCGATCCCAACAAGCAAAAGGAAGACTGCAGCGATATTGACATCAAATCCGGTGCCGATAAGCCCCAGTGTTATTGCAATTATACCAAATATCTCAGCACCCAATCCGGGATTGGATATCCCGAACACGACCCCGTATATTCCAAGCATCATCAGAATGGACGATATGAGGGGATTTGAAATGATGTTCATGAAAGATAGCCTGACTGATGGGACGTAATATTCAATATCTGCACCACTCGTGCTGAGTGTTTTACCTTTAATGACCTCTCCATCTATTTGCACCAGCAGATCCTCGATAGTGGGTGCAATAAACTCAATGACCCCTGCATCCAGTGCGGATTCAGCATTGAGATTAAGATTTTTGGTGATGAACTCCTCAGCAACAGTCTCATTCCTGCCGTGCATCAGCGCCTTTTCGCGCGCAAGCGCAACAATTGCATTCACGATCTTTGACTCGTTCACAGGTTCAATTCCGGTTGCCGACATCTCAACAGGCTGTGCCGAGCCGATGATCGTATGCGGAGCCATTGCGGCAATATCCGTACTGATCAATATCAGTGTGCCTGCAGACCATGCTTTCACACCTTCGGGATAGACATATCCAATAACCGGAACATCTGTCTGGTCAATTGACTCAATGATACTGAACGTTTCATCCAATCCGCCTCCGGGCGTGTTGAGTGTTATGATAAGAGCCTCAAAACCTTCACCCTCTGCTGTTAAAATTGCATCCAAAACGATATCATCTGATACCGGAGTGATGGAATCTGATATGTCAAGAACAAGTACTTTTTGCTCTGCACCCACGCAGGCAGATGAGAGTACAAGGATTACACTAAAAAGGATAATTGGGAGGAGATACAATTTTTTAACCATCATATAACCTCCCTTTTTATTCACATTTCACCTTATATTTTCTTCGCAACAGCCTGCGACACTGCAGCAACCTCTCCCAACTCGGTTGATGAAGAGATTATGATCATATTCTTCTCCCGTGCGATCTCGGCATATGTCTGAAGTTCTCGCAATTTGATAGCCACAGGTACTTCTTCATACAGCTTTGCAGCATCCCTCATCTTCTCGGAAGCCTTGAACTCACCTTCTGCCAAAATGATACGCGAACGCTTTTCACGCTCTGCCTCTGCCTGTTTTGCAATTGCACGAAGCATGGTGTCGGGAAGACTGACATCTCTTAGTGTCACACTTGTTACCTTGATACCCCAGGGATCTGTGGAAACATCCAACAGTTCCTGAATATCCTTATTGATCTGCTCACGCTGTGAAAGTACGTCGTCAAGTTCTATCTGACCCAATACATCACGAAGCGTGGTCTGTGAAAGCATTGAAGTTGCATACCTGTAATTCTCCACTTCAGTCACAGCAGCAGCTGGTTCAGTAACTTTGTAGTACACAACCGCATCCACTTCTACAGTAACGTTGTCTTTTGTGATGACAGCCTGCTTAGGAACATCTATCGTGACTACACGAAGATCGATCTTTACAACAGTATCAATTATAGGGATAATCAGGAAAAGACCGGGTCCTTTCACACCGCTTAACCTACCCAACCTGAAAATAACAACACGTTCGTACTCCTTCACCATTTTGAGGGCTTGGGATAATATCGCTATAAAAATTACCAATACTGGAAATATAATTTCACTCACCATTTAATATCCTCCTAAAACTAAAGTCAGTGTTTCAGGATAAAAGGTTGTTGCTTAATAAAAAAGTTATAGAGGATTGGTGGGGCCGAAATTTTCCGAGGGGATATAATGTACAAGAAAGCAATTATTGTACACGAAAGCATGAAAGCAAATCATTTATTCTTTCGGACCCACAAATATAAAGAAGATGTTAAGGTTTATTAACTTGATGAAGTTTGATGTGTGAAATTTCAAACAAAAGAAAAATCAGATGCAGTTAGCACTGCCTGATTGAAAATAGAATCATGGGGCGCATATTTATAATAAACCATGGTGCCCCCACACATAAGAATAATATTCATTAAATTCTATTTGTTCTTTCCAATGAAATAGTAAACCACTGCTCCAATGATACCAAATAACAAAGCAACAATTATCCATACTGCTTTCATCACACCAGTCAAAGATTTATTTTGGGTCAAAACATCATAAATAACCCATATAACAGATGCCAATGCGAGTAAACCCCATATAGTACTGATTAATTCCATTTTTATTCACCTCCATTTTCCATAATAGATATTCTCAGGAATTGAGGTATTTTCACCTACATCCATAGATTATATCATGATTAATAATTAAAGATATTATACTATTTAAGTAATGTGTTCATTTCCAGTACAACAACATAACATGAGACACCGTTTATGTGTATGATATCTTGTCTAACTTGACAAAGTTGAGCATACTATGTATGGCAAATGATAAATCAAATATGCACAATGTAATGGATGATAAAATGAGTGAAAAATGTACAGAATGTGGTGGTCAAGGCGTCAAAGTCATATCCACCGAAAAGTGCCCACAGTGTAAAGGTTCAGGAAAAGCGAAGGCTGTTGACCTTATGAAGTTATCCGAAAAGGACATGGGGAATTTTTTGCAGGAGGGAGCCGCCTGTGAGAAATGCGGCGGAAGCGGAGAGATTCAGGTCACAGAGCCGTGCGAAGCATGTGAAGGACGCGGAGTGTTCTACAAATGCAAAGTTTGCGGCACCCCTATCGACCAACTTATTGACGGCGAGGAAGTGTGCAAAACCTGCGGTGGGTCGCAGATAGTCTATAATCTTGATGAATCATGCGACATGGATGAAGTGGAAGTCGGTAAACTCTATCACGCAAAAGGAAACAATATCGCTGATTTCGGTGTGTTCGTGGATTTCAATCCGCACATACGGGGGCTTATCCATTCAAGCAACATCACACGCAAGATCGATGTTGGCGATGAAGTCATAGTTTATGTAAAAGATATTAAAAAGAACGGCAACATGGACCTTGTTCCAAAATATCCCGCACAGCATCAAACAGTTGAACTCGAAAAAGATATTCCAATCAAGAAATCGTCACAACTCCGCGACAATGTCAGGAAGATCGTAAAACTCGAAGGTGAAGTGATACAGGTAAAACAAACAGGCGGACCCACCATATTTACTATCTCGGATGATGATGGTCTTATAATGTGTGCCGCGTTTGAGCGCGCAGGTGAGCGTGCATATCCTGATATCGATTCTGATATGATAGTGACGATCGTAGGTGAAGTGAGCCTGCGGGACGACAAGGTGCAGGTCGAAGTACGAAGTATCAAAAAACTTACCGGAACAAAAGAAAAAGCAATATTGGAGCGAATCGAAAGTGCAATCGACAAAAGGGCTGAGCCCGATGAGATCGAATTTTTGATCGAGAGTGAGATCCTTGACAAGTTGCGCCCATCAATGAAACATGTGGCAAAGGAAATTAAAAAAGCCATCATCAAATCAAAACCGATAGTACTGCGACACCACGCCGATGCAGACGGAATGACCGCGGCTGTGGCAATCGAACGCGCGATCCTGCCACTGATACGTGAAGTTGGAGGCGCGGATGCCGAATACCATTATTACAGGCGCGCACCATCAAAAGCACCGTTCTATGAAATGATGGATATCACCCGGGATATCTCATATGCACTTGACGATACCGCGCGGCATGGTCAAAAAATGCCGTTTGTGATACTTGTTGATAATGGTTCGACAGAAGAGGACATACCTGCAATGAAACAGGCACAGGTCTATGGAATTGACATGGTCGTTATTGACCATCACCATCCCGATGAAGAGGTTGACCAATACCTGCGTGCACATGTAAACCCTGCACACGTTGGCGGGGATTTCGGAGTAACCACAGGCATGCTGTGTACCGAAGTTGCGCGAATGATAAATCCGGGTGTGGTTGATGAGATTAAGCACTTGCCTGCAATATCAGCAGTCGGAGACCGCTCAGAAGCGGATGAAGCGCGCAGGTATATCGAACTCGTATCAGACAAATATTCTCTTGAACAATTGAAAGACATTGCACTTGCTCTTGATTTTGAAGCATACTGGTTAAAGTTCAGTAGCGGAAAATGTGTTGTTGATGACATTATGAATCTGGGAGATTTCACAATTCACAAAAATCTGGTCAAACTCCTGTGTGAGCAGGCAAATGGAATGATATCAGAACAACTTGATGCATGCCTCCCCAATGTCAAATCCCAGCCGCTTCCAAACGGCGCGATGTTGAATGTGCTTGATGTTGAGAACTATGCACACAAGTTCACGTTCCCGCCACCGGGAAAGACTTCAGGCGAAGTACACGACCGTATGTGCCAGAAGTTCGAGAACAAACCTGTCGTAACAATCGGATACGGTCCGGATTTTGCTGTGATAAGATCAAAGAACGTGCGTATGAATATCCCGCAGATGGTACGCGAACTGCATGATGAAATTGTAGGCGCAGGTGTAAATGGCGGTGGACATCTTGTTGTCGGGAGTATAAAGTTCGTAGAAGGCATGCGCTCAGAGGTCTTATCGAAATTGGTAGAAAAAATAGGTGCTGTGGAAGTGGATTAGATCCACTTTCCTTTCAACTTTAACGATTTATGTTTGAACTAAAACTTAGATCCAAACGGCTTAATCCACACGTACAATTCGCACCAGTGACTTAACAGGTACATCGGATAATATATCAGCACTTTTCTTGTCAACAAGCACTGCAACAAGCACGGGTTTTGCACCCAATTCACGGATCTGGTCGATCGCATCAATGATCGTTGTACCGGATGTAATTACATCATCCACGATAACACAATTCTTATTCGCTACATCCCCAAAATGCCTGCTGAATGTTCCGCGCATGTTGGCACTTTCAATGTGCTCCTTATGGGAATGGAATACTGCAAACTCCGTACCAAGCTCATCTGCCATAAGATTTGCAAGCGGCACACCGCTTGATGCAATCCCCACAACGGCATCGACTTCAAGATCGGTTGATCCCATTTCTTCAAGTACAAGATCCGATAGAGTCTGTGCAATATAACGAAGCCTGTATGAACTCTTTCCAATATTGCTCCAGTCTACAGAAATATCCTTTGGTGCGGGGGCTGTCACCTCTTTTTTAGAACGTGTCAAAAGCCATGTCACCGTCTCCCGCGAAACATTCAACTCATCTGCTATCTGTCCGGTCACAAGTCCCTTGGATTGCAGTTCAACTGCCTTTTGAATTAGATCTTCTATATTCTTCATTTTGTCCCCGCCTGATAATTATATTGATGCTGATAAGGCATCGTTGTTAATCGTTCTTATCATTATTTTCTTTGTACTATATGCTTTATAAGCATATAGTTCGAGTTAAATCGACCGGAGGGAGATTTTTCTCGTAGTATATATTTTATAAATATATAGTGCGAGTCAATCTGAGCGTCAGCGAAGATTTTCTCATTTAGATATAGAACATCCGTACTGTTATACTTTTCTTTTGCGTCTCTTTTTTAATTCTGACCCGCATATCGGACATACATCGCCTTCATCAAATCGTTTCCGACATCCCACACATTGTTTTTCCCATACAAGTATGTCACGTATCTTCTTCTGAACAACCGGTTTTACATCAATACCAAGCATCACAGCTACGTTCTGGACCGCATAATCATCAGTCAAAAGTGCTGCATCATCTTTACGTTCCAGTGCCTTTGCAAGTATATCGATATCAGTAGTGGATAACTCCTCCATATCCCGGGTATGTTCCGCCATACCAACCACCTCATCGATCATATGTGGCAGTGGCATCTCCACCCTCGCACCATCCTCGCGTGCAAGGTCAAAACGCATAGCTGCTTCGCTGCTTTTCAGTTCATTGACAATGGATGGAACAGTTATCAACAGCGTACTCTCAACAGGATATCCCATAATAAAAACTGCTGAGTCTGCTATGTAATACGTCATGATGTCGTCTTCATCTCACATTAACTCTTTAACAAGCCAGCCCCAATATTTGATCGTGGCAATAAGCCCAAGCGTCATCCCAGTCGCAAAAAGGAGGTTTGTGATTATTTCTACTTTCTCGGTGTATATTGCAAATGATGAATAAACCTCTGCAATTAGCATAAAAACAATGCCCAGGTAATAAATGTAAAAATAAGGCTTGATCCGCATGGCACTACCAAGCCGCTTGCTCAATATTGCCATGAGGTAGACGACAATAACAAATGATATGACTGCAATATCCCAGGTATAAACATCATGGTGGATGTTATTCACCACCTGTCATATGGAAATACAATTTTGCTGTTAATATTAGAGACAGTAAGCCACCCAGGGCTTCTGATGCCTCTGTTAATGAATTGTCATGCATAAATATATGGGTTGGTATTATCGCAATAAGCAAAACCAGTAACGGAATCAGGAAAAGGTAATAGTGTGTGTTCACATTGAATTTTTTCTGGTAAAAAAGCCCGATCCCACCTATAAATGCCACAATAAGAGCAGCCACTATCCATGTATATACATCCACAACCATCGCAATTGTTTCATAATCAACCATGTCTAACGTCTCTTCTTAAAAGCTTCAACAAACGCTTCACTGGGTGCTTTTGTTGGCGAGCCACTCATGATACCCGAATAATCAGAGAAAGGCAGTTTGACCTCAATTCCACTGTCCCCGATCTCAAGTTCGCGTATCTCCTTGTCGTGTTTACTTCCGCGCATCTTGAGAACCGATATCGCCTTTCGCATCTCGGAATGGATCTCAACATACCGTAGAAGTATAACTGTATCCATTACGTAACTTGTTCCATTGCCTGCTATTGTCAATTTGCCGGAAAGCTCTGTCTGTTCATTGATGAATATGGTTGTTACATTCTTTGATTTTAAGAAGTCTGCAAGCAGGTGAATATGCTCACGAAGTTCCATTGTAGTTTCCAAAGCAGGCTGGAACCCATAAATGCCGTCGATCAGCACGCGTTTTGCATCCATCTTTTCGATCATCGACTTTAACTGAAGAGTATGTGCATTTGCATCGAGTTCCGATGAATTTGTATGGAATATCCTGATCATTCCGGATTCGAGATATTTGCCAAGTTCATACCCAATCGACTCTGCATTCGCTTTAAGCTGCCCCTCATCTTCCTCAAAAGAAACGATGATCCCGGGTTCGTCATTCTTTGCACCTTCTATGATGAACTGCAGACCAATAAGGGTTTTTCCGGTACCGCTACCGCCTGATATGAGAGTACTTGTACCGCACAGCAGCCCTCCACTACACATCTCATCAAGACCGGTAACTCCTGTTGGAACCCGCACGTTAGTATATTTTTCGTGTGGTGTTGACTGTACACGCTGATACACAGTAATACCATCTTCTGTTATTGAATATGTGTGCTTGCCGGTTGAAGGATTCTGGCCACGCATCTTGAGGACTTCCAAAGACCTTACCCTTCTGTCATTTTTAAGGTCATTTGAAAGGTAGATAATACCATCTGAGATATAACTCAATTCACTTTTCAACAGATCATCTTCATTAAACTCCCCTGTTAAGAGTACAAGAGAATTCCAACTTTTCATACGCACGAACAATTCATAATAAAAACGACGGCGTGTGTTCTCATCGAGATTCATATCAATCGCCGTGATCGGATCTATGACGATCCTGTCAGGTTTAATGTTCTCGATCTCATCTTCAAGGAAAAAAGCAAATGCATCAAGCCCCTCGTTGATTATTTCAATGCCAATAGGCACATATCTGACATTGCCCTGTGCAAGCAGCGAAACATTGTAAAAACTGAACTGTGACATGAAGTTATTGACCATAGCCACCGGTTCACTAAGCGCAGTGACGTACATGCAAACCTCATCGTTGCGTGCAGCATTGAATAACGACTGCATTGCAAATGTCGTTTTTCCGGCACCAGCAGTACCCGCTATCAAAACCGTGGACGGTCTTGTAAACCCGCCATCGAGAATTTCATCAAGCCCCGGTATTCCAGATGATACTTGTTTCATAACAACCACCTATTAATAAATAAAATCGATACGATAAGTTATAAATTATATATAAAATACTCCCATTCGATATATCACAGAATTTTTTTAATCTTTTCTGTTGCTTTTTCCAGCTCTACAAGAATTAACCCTAATCCTGCATCTGGTTCTGTCAATATGACAAGAAGTGCTTTTGGACCTGCCCCCATAGCAACCAATTTCCCATGATCTGATTCGACAATCACCCTGTCAGGTATGCCTTTTCCAAGCTCTATCGTGGCATTCTCAGCTGCACCAAGCATAGTAGCCGACATAGCAGCAAAGGTTTCTGCATGAGATGTATTATCCATATCCGAAACCACGAGAAGCCCATCACGACTGGCAATTGAGGATGCATTAATACCCCCCATTTGCTTTAAGTCTGATAAAATTTTGTTAAGCATGTCGTTTTTGGAAGCTATGTGCAAGTCCCCCTTTTTTTATAAATGTTGTAATTGTAATCATTTGCAGTGTTTTTAGTAGCAAGATAAGTGTACCTCGTTGTCACATTTATTATTCTGACCCCTCATGAATAATAAATCTTATTTTTTCTACAATGTATGTTTTACATTTGCACTGTACTATAATTCATCAAACTATTAAATATGTTTTGTTTTAATGAAATTGTTGATAAACAATAGCCCTTTGAACAGATTTTTATCCTAAACAGTTGTTAATTAAAGCATGGACTTTGAAAAAGCAAAAGAGACGATTGTTGATCTTATTCGCACAAAAACGCAGGAAGCGGGAGTGAACAGTGCAGTTGTAGGGCTGAGCGGCGGTATTGATTCAGCACTCACAGCATATCTGACAGTTGAAGCACTCGAACATGAGAACGTACTCGGGATACACCTCCCCGAACTTAACGTAACTCCGGCCGAGGATGTACTGGATGCCACAGAAGTTGCTGACCGGCTCAATATCGAGTTCAAAACAATTGACATATCTGAAATACTGTCCTCGTTCATGTATTCAATACCGGAAAGTAATGATGCAACCCCTCTTACAAATGGAAACCTCAAAGCACGTATCCGCATGTCAGTCCTGTACTATTATGCCAACCTGTCCGGCCGAATGGTCATGGGAACAGGTAACAAGACCGAAATAATGCTCGGATATTATACAAAATACGGAGACGGCGGTGTTGACATTGAACCTATCGGTGACTTGTACAAGACAGAAGTAATGGAACTTTCACGCATGGTAGGGGTTCCTGAAGGAATAATTACCAAACCACCATCTGCCGGTCTCTGGGTCGGGCAAACAGACGAAGAGGAACTTGGAATATCGTATGTGGTAGTGGACAAAATGCTTGAGATGCTGCTCGATGGTAAAAATCCCGAATATATACAGGATATTCTTGGTGTTTCAAACGAGCAGATGGATTCCATCATTCAGCGCATAAGTGCGAACATACACAAAAGTCAGGCCCCCCCAATAGCGGTTCTTGATGATGCGCGCGTTATATGAAATGAACCATGCAGCATATCTACCTGCTCGGAAATAACTCAAATTTCTGCATATCCACCCTCACAAGCGGCTTTGCCAGATGTCTTCTGGCTGATGGCGGTACTTCGTACAGACCGACCTCAAGGCCCCTCTCAACTTCAACAAAAACTGCCGAATCTGCTTTTGTTTTACACTTTTTGCACCTGTACCCTTGTCCAGCACCTGCGGATTTCATTCGCTTTTTACATGACGGACAAACAGGATTCTGAGTCTCACTTTTTACAGCAAGGGATTTGATCTCTATCTTTTCGATATTCAGTGTATTCCCGCTCACACTACCATAAACACTAATCCTGTCCCCTGCGATCAATTTGCGCACCAGTACTCTAAAATTCTTTGTAGGTTCGTATGCAGCACAATCTATCTCGCTCCCCTCACTGTCGCACATTGATAAAATGACATGACCGCCCTGTATCGTATCAGGGGTTTTGGAAACCGTGCCTTCGATGATGTACGAGTGCATCTCCTTGATATTTGAAATCCCTGTGGCATGGATCAGATGCATGTCAGTCCCCTGATTCGTCCTGTAAACAACAGAGCGCTCAATGGGTTCTGATTCGATAAAACCGGCAGCATGTGTCACATCTTCCACACTTTTCCCACGAATTCCGAAAAGCACAGGATCAGGAGAATGCGGTACGCACACGATGAGGTCGTTTGCGCAGTCAACCGTGTCCCATGTGGCAGGATATGTTTCCATGTCGGCTTTGTGAATACTTGTTTTATCAACTAACCGAAGTGTTCCCCAAACATTTTGTTCACGGTATGCTATATATTCGTATGTGTGATCCCAATCACAGTTCAGCATCGCACCACAGGCAGCAAGTGCACCGATAAGACCGCGCCCGTTCTTGAAACATTTGTGAGGAATATCAAGGTCGCTTGCAAGTTCCTTTGCGCCGTTGATTGACAGAACATCCGTGACCGCACGATTGAAAAACTCACCGAGCGCATGTTTTGTACGTTCATGATCGTTATCCGGTACGAATGCAACACCCGGATTTGTGGTCTCACTCGCCATCTCTGCAAGTGATTCGATCCTTGAAATTACATGAACCATCACCTTTTGTGGCTGGTCTGTATCAATATTTATGGCAACAGAAGCATTACCACGTGTCTTGTAGGGAATTGTCGGGTTCAGCCGCATCAAGAGAGGTAGACCTGCTATTGTCCCGTATTCCTGTAGCTCGTCCAAAAGTACTGCGCACAGATATGTAGTACACATCCCGTCCCTTGAATCCGTGTCATCGATGCCGATTATCATGTTTCTCCGCTTGTATGCCTGTATTGAAACAACAGGCAATTATATATAGATGTGCAAACACTTAATTTAAATGTCATGGCAAAGGATATCTTGATACATCAGATCATTGATGTGTTGGAACACACTGGATTCATTGTTTCGGATCGTTGTAATATCAGACCACGAAGTTTTGACCTTGCTGCACGAAAAGGTGATACCCTCTTATTTTGTAAGGTCTTGTATAATATTGACGGCCTGAACGAAGATACTGCACGCGAGATGAAAACACTCGCACAATATCTTGGAGGATCAGTTTTGGTAGTTGGTGCCAAAACCCGTGACAGGTTCCTTGAGGACAGTGTAGTGTATGTGAGGTATGACATCCCGTCACTGAATATCCAGACATTGTATGACTATTTTGTAGAAGATGTGCCCCCGCTAGTGTCGGCAGCACCTGGCGGTTTATATGTCTCGATCGATGGGGATGTTCTAAAAGCTGCAAGAATGGATATGTCCCTCTCACTTGGTGCACTCGCATCACAACTTGGTGTATCCAGAAGGACCATCAGCAAATACGAAGAAGGTGGCATGGATGCTTCTATCGATGTTGTGTTGCAGATAGAGGAACTTCTTGATGTAGCAGTTGCACGGTCCATTGATATCCTTCGGTCATTTGAGAAAAAACCGATCGTGAGGCGGGAAACCCAGAAAAAGGCACCTGATGATAACATTTTGAGCTTGATACACACACTTGGTTATGACGTACTGCAAACATCCCAGGCACCGTTCAAGGCAGTGTCCAGTGATGATGCGAATGTCATGTTAACAGGTGTGAGTGAATACAGCAATGCCATGATCAAGCGTGCCCATCTTATGAGCAGCATATCAGAGGTTACACTGACACAATCCGTTTTCGTAATAGAAGGACGCAGCAAGTTGAAATCCGTTGACAGTACGGTACTCATTGAACGACGAGAACTTGATAAACTGTCAGATTGTGATGAACTGGATACGCTGGTCCATGAGCGGAAGAAAAGACATAGCCCCAAAACCTAATATATATTTATCCCGTATGGACTCACAATGAGTAATACCAATACTTCTACTACTAATACTACTGCTGCCAATGTCGCTACCATTACCCATACCAACCTCGCAGTTTTGGTTTCAGGACGAGGGTCCAACCTTCAAGCCATGATAGATAATATCGAGAATGGCAATATCAAAAATGCGAATATTAGCGTAGTCATTAGCGACATGGCAGATGCCTATGCCCTTGAACGTGCAAAAAAACACGCTCTCGATGCGATCTTTATCGACCCGAAAAGTTTTGCAAACAAAACCGAATACGAGCAGGAACTTGTAAATATCCTTGACAGTTATAACACCGACCTGATAGTACTTGCCGGATATATGCGGATCGTTGGCAAAGACGTTATCAGTGCTTACAAGAACAGGATACTGAACATCCATCCGACATTACTTCCATCGTTTGCTGGATTGCATTCCCACAAACAGACGCTCGATTATGGGGTGAAGGTGTCGGGATGTACTGTACATTTCGTTGATGAGGGAATGGATACGGGTCCGATAATTCTACAAAGTTGTGTCCCCGTGCTTGAAAACGATACAGAGGATACGCTTTCGGAACGCATTTTGGAACAAGAGCATAAGATATACCCTCAGGTTGTGAAGTTGTTCATTGAGGGTAAACTTAAAGTGGAAGGGCGGATTGTAAGAGTTTCAAAATAGAGTTAATACTATTGTAAATTTATACTACCAACTAATACTACCAATATTCACATACATATTACATAACCAAATGGTGAGAAAAGATGTCCTACATTTCAGAAACTGACCCCCAGATCGCAGAAGCACTTGAGAAAGAGGCAGAGCGTCAGGATTACAAACTTAACCTGATCGCATCAGAGAACTATACGAGCCGTGCTGTAATGGAAGCACAGGGCTCCATTATGACTAACAAGTATGCTGAAGGATATTCCGGCAAACGTTACTATGGTGGCTGTGATTTTGTTGATATCGCAGAAGATCTTGCAATCGAGAGAGCGAAGGAGATATTTGGTGCAGAACATGTGAACGTTCAGCCGCACTCAGGGTCGGGCGCGAACATGGCAGTCTATTTTTCAGTGCTCAAGGTCGGCGACACCATCATGTCCATGGACCTGACACACGGCGGTCACCTATCACACGGCAGCCCTGTGAACTTTGCAGGCCAGTTGTACAATATCGTGCCTTACGGTGTTGACAAGGAAACCGAAGCACTTGATTATGATGCTTTGATGGAACTTGCAAAGGAAAACAAACCAAATATGATCGTTGCAGGTGCATCCGCATATTCACGTGAGATCGATTTCAAACGTTTCAGGGAAATTGCAGACGAGGTAGGAGCATACCTTTTAGCAGACATCGCCCACATCGCAGGGCTTATTGCAGCAGGCGTACACCAAAGTCCAGTCCCCTATGCTCATTTTGTCACCACCACGACCCACAAGACATTACGCGGTCCACGCGGTGGTATGATCATGTGCAAGGAAGAGTACGCGAAGGGAATTAACAAGGCAATATTCCCTGGCATTCAGGGCGGACCATTGATGCACATTATTGCAGCAAAGGCTGTGGCATTCAAGGAAGCACAGAGTCAGCGATACAAGGATGATCAGGTGCAGACAGTCAAGAATGCAAAGGTACTGGCTGACAAATTGATCGAACTTGGCTTTGATATTGTCTCGGGCGGCACGGACAACCACATGATGCTTTTGAACCTCAACAAGTTCGATTTGACAGGTAAGGATGCCGAAGCTGCATTTAGCAGGGCAGGAATTATCCTTAACAAGAACACGATCCCATTCGAGACCAGAAGCCCGTTCATCACAAGCGGTGTAAGGATAGGTACTCCGGCTGCGACCACAAGAGGCATGAAAGAACCGGAGATGGAAGAGATCGCAGAGATGGTCGCTACTGTCATCGACAATGTGGATGATGAACATGTACTTGACAGCGTCAGTGCAGATGTCCAACAACTTTGCAGCAGGTTCCCTATATACAAGAACTTGTAAGACTTATTGAAGTGCAGGAATTTACTATACTTAAATTTAAATCTAGATCTAAACTTAAGCTTAAACTTAAATTTAAACTTAGCATCAGGTGTGATCTACAATGTCAGATGAGGGTATTGATCCAAAAATAATCGATGGCAGAAAACTTGCAAAGAAACTGGAAGCGGAAGTTAAAAAAGGCGTGGAGGAACTGAAACTCGATCGTGGGACAACCCCCGGTCTTGCAACAATCCTTGTCGGAGAAGACCCTGCATCCAAAATGTATGTCAGGTTGAAGCACAAAGCATGCGAGAGAGTGGGAATTCATGCTGAGGATATTCCACTTCCCGAAACCACAACACAGGAAGAACTTATCGAACATATCAATACGCTGAATAACAGGGATGATATTCACGGTATTTTGGTGCAGCTTCCACTTCCCGCCGATATCAATGAGCAAGCAGTAATGCTATCGATCGACCCATCCAAGGATGCGGACGGTTTCCATCCCTACAATATGGGACAACTTTTGATCGGGAACGAGGGATTTGTGCCGTGTACACCAAAAGGTGTGCTCCGCGCACTGGAAGAGTATGATGTCGAGATACAGGGCAAACACGCTGTGATCGTTGGACATAGTAATGTTGTTGGTAAACCAATGGCTGCAATACTTATGAATCGCAACGCTACGGTGTCAGTATGCCATGTTTATACCGATAATCTCAAGAAATTCACATCGGATGCCGACATACTCATTGTTGCGACAGGTGTGAAGCATCTCATCAAAGCCGATATGGTAAAGGAAGGCGCTGTGATATTTGATGTGGGAATAACCGAAGAAGATGGCAAGGTCTATGGGGATGTTGATTTTGACAACGTGGTGGAAAAGGCGTCACTGATAACTCCCGTACCCGGCGGCGTGGGCCCGATGACAATATCCATACTCATGCAGCATGTGCTCATGGGTGCTAAAAATACAGAATGAATGCTTTTTTTGAGTTGATCATATCAAAAACAAAAACAAAGAAACAGGGATTGTCACATAATTTCCAGTGGTGTTAAAATCTTTTTTTGAGATCAGAATCCCTTTTTTAAATGCATTTAATCCAACATAGTCTTTTGAATTTATCTGATTCTGATATTTCACTTCAATTGGGAGTAAATCGCCGTTTTTGTCTTTTATTACAAAATCAACTTCTTTTTTACCTCCTTTTTTTCGCCAGTAAAAAACATGCTCTTGCGACGTGAAAACATCACTCTGACTAACATTATACATCAGACGGGTGAGATGATTTTCAACAATGGACTCTATTAGTTTGCTCTTATTTTCAGGGCTCTCAAGATAGGATAAGGTTGAATTGAAATAGTCTGTCTGCCCTGAAACCCATGTTCTAAGTGAATGGAATATAAATGGATCCTGAAAATATACTTTCTTTTCTTTTTTGGAATTCGATGTTTTTTTAGTAATATCAACCTGATATAATGTATTTAATACAAATGAATTCTCTAAATTTTCAATGTATTTTGATACCGTGTTATGTGAACCGATATCACTATCCTTAACGATACTTTGCCAGCTAATGTTAGTGGTAAGTTTATCTGCAACACTTCTCAGTATCTTTTTTGTAGGTGCTTCCAGTATTTTCCATCGTGCAAGGTCACCTAACAGGGAGCGAATATAAATTTCATACGTGCTGTCATTAATGCTATTTTGTGTGTAGAATTCATTGATCGATCTAGGGATGCCACCGGTTATTAGGTACTGCTCAAGCAATCTGTCAAGATCGGCTTGATGGATTCGCAATATATCTAAGACAGGATCTACATTGTTGTCAAATAATCCAAAAATGATCTCCTGTCTCCTCTTACCATCCAAGAGGGAATATTTTCTGAATAGATCATTTATTGTCGGGTCTACGGTTTCCGCAAATTCAGCAAATTTCATTGGTGCCAATATCTTGTTTAATGTGCCGCTACCTTCCCCCCTTCTCCCGGGCAATCTTTCAATACTGTACTTAATATCTATAGCGTGAGATCCTGTGAGGATGATTGTTGTATTTCTTAATTTACCTGTATCCACCAGATATTTTAGTCCTTTTTCCCAATTTTTAACTGCTGAAATCTCGTCAAGGAACAGGTATTTTCTATCTAACTGAAATACTGAAACCCAGTCAAGATACAGGTTTATGAGCTCTACGAAATCCTTTTCGTTATCTATCATGTCACAGGTATAATAAAAAACACTTTTTGGATCACTGCCGCCAATCAACAGATCTCTTATCATGTTTTTTACCAGAGTGGTTTTACCAACCTGTCTGGGACCGCGAAGTGTGTATATCCTGTCAGCGTCAAACTTTATGAAATGCTTAATCCTTGGCTCCCATTGGATTTTTGCATTTTCGAAAGCCATTATATGTGGATCATTGTGTATCTCAGAAAAATCTTTCCACCATTGATTTTGCTGTGAAATATCCGTGAATTCCATAATAGTCAGTATTATGACTGATTCTTTATATACATTTGGTCAGCCTGATGACCAGTCATTTATATACACTTGGTCAGTACCGTGACCAGTCATTTATAAGCACTTGGTCAATACACCGATAGGAGAGCAAACAGAATTCCACATACCTCCTTTTTGAAGCTCAATGGAGGGATAATTATCCCCCACATATTGCCAAAATTTGTTTTAAAATTAACGAAACGTCATTCAAGCCCCCAAGAATCGATTCTTATATAATATATAAAAGCCCATAATTATCGATAACAATGGTTGTTGATGTTGACATATGCGGCTTGAAGATCGGTGATGAGCATCCTGTACGATTAATGGGTGCCATAAACCTTAGCCGCGAATCTTTTTACAAAGCATCTGTTGCAGACAGTGACTCTATTCTCAATGTGGCACACCGTATGGTAGATGAAGGTGCGACCATCCTTGACGTTGGAGCACGTTCAACTTGGCCGCTTGCAGAACCTATTACCAAGGAACAGGAACTGCAACGACTTCTGCCTGCGCTTGAGATATTACAAGACAATGTAGGTGCGCTGATCTCTGTTGATACAATGTTCTCTGACATTGCGGAGAAATCGCTCAAACTGGGTGTAGATGTCATAAATGATGTATCCGGTTTTACTGCAGATGAAAAAATGATCGATATAGTGGCAGACCACGGCTGTCCTGCTGTGGTGATGGCATCCAACAAGGTGACAGGCGACCCGATCGGCATGGATGCAATAATGGAATCGCTGGATGCGATAATCAATAAAGCCCTGAGCCGTGGGATAGGGGATGAACAGTTGATACTTGATCCTGCAATAGGGAAATGGGTCGCTGAAAAAGAACCGATATACGACCTTGAGACTATTGATCGGTTCGAGCGGCTTAATGTGTTTGAAAGACCACTTCTGGCTGCAATATCCCGCAAATCAGTCATAGGAGAGGTACTTGGCAAACCTGCTAAAGACCGGCTTTTTGGCTCCCTCGCAGCGACAGCGGTCGTAGTCAGCAAGGGTGCACATATTATCAGGACACATGATGTTGCGCAGACTCTTGATGTTGTCAAAGTGGCAGGTGCGATACGCAGCCGACGTCCTGTTGTAAGGGACGGGGATTTTGAGGTGTCGGTGCTGGATATCACGCATCCTTCGGATGCGGTCATGGCAATGCGCAAAGTCGATGCAACTGAAACGGGCTGTCATGTGATGAAGAACAAGACAGTTAACCGCGTTTTACGTATCAGGAATATCACAACCACAGAAGCACTGATAATTAAGCAGGAAATGCTTGCACGGGGCGGTGATGCTGCACTTGCGCGCGATGCAGTGTCGCATGAAACCGAAAAGACTGATGTGATAATCACAGGAACCCTGTTGCAAATGGAGCGTCTTATCACCAAACTTGAAGGACAGGCGCGCAGTTTGCCGCTTATTTCTAAAATGATAAGGGGAACGCTTGATCTTCAGATGGATGTGGAATACCGATATTCGAGGGAAATATAAAATATGATAATATCATCAGCCAAACCTTTTGAGGAAATACTGGCATCATTTGAGAATGAAGACGATATTTTCGTGATCGGCTGCAATGTATGCGCTGCTAAACTGCATATTGGGGGTGAGCCTGAAGTGCTTGTTATGTGTGAGCAGCTCAGAGCTGCCGGCAAGAATGTTGTTGGATGGGCATTGCCAACCGCAGCGTGCAGTGTTCGTTCATGGGAATCGCTGGTCGAAAAGAATGCGGCTATTGAAGATGCGCGTGCGATCCTTGTTATGGGATGTGGAAGCGGCACGTCTGTTGTTGCATCGGTAGCGGATGTTCCTGTGTATTCTTCCAATGATACCACTTCACTTGGTGGACTAAGTCATGATGCCGTCTTGCATGACCAGTGTGCTATGTGTGGAAAGTGCACCATTGATGATTTTGGAGGCGTATGTCCAACTGCACAGTGTGCGAAGGGGCTATTGAACGGACCCTGCGGTGGCTCAATGGATGGTAAGTGCGAGGTTGACAGGGATATGGATTGTGCGTGGGAACTTATTTACAAGAGACTCAAGGTGCTTGGACGGCTGGATCTGCTGGACAGGATTCATGAGCCGAAGGAACACTAAATAACGTGGATATTTTTAAGCACCAACGTAGGCTGAACTCCGCGTGCCCATGTGCACCTGCGCCGCGTAGGGCATCGGGGGACGCAGGGAATTGAACATGGGCGACTCTGTATTCCTCTGTGGTTGATGTTCTTATCTTCGGGCATTTACACCATCCGATAATCGAGGAGTCCGAGGTGTTATTGCTCTCCCCGGGCAGTGCCATCGTACCTGGAATTGCCGAACACAGCGCTATTGAGCTTGATATTTTTGAGGGTATGTTAGTGGGAGGGTGATCAGGTGCGATGGGGGGTGTAGTTATTTTGAGTATGAGGGGAAGTGATTTGAGTTTGTTTATGGGTTGTTGTTTTTTTTGTGTAAATGCTCATAATAATAAACAATTTTAAAAAATTCAACTAACTGAAACAATATAAATTATATTTTATAATAAGTCAATGGTAATTGTATGGCGGAATTTTGCATTGCATATCTATCTAACAATGGTGTGGCAATGATAATATTTTATTAATTTCATACAATAAATTTTCAAAATTAGAATTTTCTGATAAATTAAGTGCAGTTTGTTTAGTATTGTGCTAAATAAATGTAATTATTATTGCCTGACGACATAAATTCTCCTATTTTTGTAAAAAATTATGTGGCAAATATCTTTTACAAATTTAATTTATCGCTATCTATTGGCTTTATATCTGTCTAAAATATACACTTTGCATTTTTCAACCATCACGCTTATATACGATGGGCGCATTATCAGCATGTTTGAAAAAAACCCTTAAAAACCCTTAAAAGTGCCCTAAGTGGGGGGGTTATCGGATAGTTATAGCGGAAGCTGTATTTATTTCAAATGTGGTGCTCTATGTGGAAAATGGTTATAATGCTAATAAATGATGTGATTGAGAATCCACAAGGATGGTTAATTGGGGGATGTGTCATGTTCCTTCTTTTAATTATTATAGTAACTTTGTTTTTTTTAATTCTGTCATCGATTGGATTTTTGGTTGGCAATATTAGTATGTGGATTACTGCCTTTGCGAGCGAATTATCATTTATAATGGGGTTATTAATGAGCAGAAAATTGGACTAATACATATTTTAAGTATTTTAAATAAAATTCATGCGTCATTGGTTATGAATTCAAATTCTCTTACTGCTGGTGTTTTTGAATAACTAAAAAAGAGCATTTAATCATAACATATGCTTTTCTGACATCACCCCTAATAGTAACGGTAAACCGCGGACAGGCAGGTCATTGATGTTGAGGGTGCAAGGTCGGTGTCATTCACAAAGGCCAACTGACATCAGACCACGCGGACGGCTAAGATAGAATTACGAGGCATCAGGACGATGCTCATGGTTTTGGTTTTTTAATCGGATACTGGATACCTGTGAATCTATTTTGGCGCAGTTTATACATCCACAAATAATTTGGTTATTGTTCCTCTAAAATCTTTTTTGTAGTTTTAAAATGTATTTTAGCGACATCTTTTAAATTGTTCTCCCCATATTTATTTATTATTTTTTTGCCAATTTCGATTACTTTATCATTAGCTCCTTTAGCAAAATCAATTTCATATTTTCTTGACATTTCAACTAATCTTCTGAGAAACTCTGCTCTCGCAATTATAGATGCTGCAGCAACTGCAACATCTGATTCGGCACGAGGCATTTGAACTAATTCAATTTTTTTACCTTTCCCCATTAATGCATTAATTATGTATTTTTCATTACCAAATTGATCTGAAATTGCTTTATTGCATTCGTTATTCAACAATAAATTTTCTATAGCCCTTGCATGACCCCATGCGAGAATTTCATTTAAATTTTTAAGTTTAGAAAATAATTCATTATATTTATTAGGAGATATTTTAATTGTACTTGTTTTACATAATGTTTTTATTTCTTTATCTAACTTAAAAATTGATGTTTCACTTAAAGTTTTGGAGTCTTTTACTCCCAATTCTAATAATTGATTTTCAACATCTTCGGAATCTATCAACACGCCACCTATTGTTAAAAATCCAAAATAATCGCCTTTTCCAGACTCATCTGTCCCGATTCTTATTATAAATTCTTTCTTATGGGATTTTTCAATTATTTCAGAAGATTTTAAATTAGAATTTTTAAAATAGGTTGATATAAATTGGTTTGAATTTTTTCCCGTGATAAGTAATTTTCCACTTTCATAAAGAGTTAATGTTATTCCTTCCTTTCGAGCAAGAAATACAGCATGTGGTCTAGATTCAAAAGAATAATTATTGTTTTTAAGAAAATTCTCTAATTTATCAAAGTCGTTTTTATTTATTTCGGTAACTTCAGTCATACTTTTTATACCTTCGGGAAAAAAATATTGTGTGCTTCCTCTATTGTATCACATATCGTTTCAAGAAGTCGTTCAGCTTCATCTAATGTATTTAATTCGTATTTCCTATATGGATCAGAATGCATTGGAAAATTCCGACACCTTGTCCATTCTGCAACAAGTTTGTTGATAATATATTTGTCTCTTTTATTAACTGGAAGATGTTTTCTTAGACTATCCCAATTTAATTCAATTGCTTTTGGATCTTCTTTTATGTTTTCGATGTCAAGTTCTTTCTTAGCAATAAATAATTTAATCGCAAAGCCTTCAAAACCTTTGCCAGCTGACATAACTGTGCAAGAATATTCTGGCAACTCCCTTCCAGTTTCCTTTATTAAATCCAATAAACATTGAGAAGAAATTAAATATTTTTTATCAATATCATCTAAGAAATGGTAGGTATTTTTTAATAATATTTTTATTTTTTCTCCACTGCCATAAGAACTTTTAGATACATCTTCTTTAATTTCTTTAATTTCTTCTGCAGATTGAGCAATAAACCTACTTGCGATTTCGTTTAAATTAGGTGAAAAATTACGTTCAATTAATGTACATAATTCATCAAATATATCTGAAGATTTGCCTTGAATAACTAAATTACCTGTATAGTATTGTTTTACGACTACAGATTTATCATTTTTCTCTAATCTCCAATGATAATATTCTAAAGCTGAGTTTTCTCTTTCATAAGGTTCAGAAATTGATCTAATACTTTCTGCAACTTCGTCAAAAATATCATCTTCAAATTTGTAAATAGCCCATCGATTTTCTGATTCAATGTTTTCAATTTCAGATTCATTTTCAGCAGTAAGTAAATCACCATAAATATTTAAAAAATCAGAAATGTTTTTTCTTAAATTAGATTCAACACCTTGTACCATCATCTTGCCACTTATATAAAAATACGTTAAAGTTGTGTTTTCATTGTTTTTTTGAAGCCAGATTATATATCTGTCAACATTTTTTTTCTCTTTGACATTAAAGATATCATTTTCTTCAATATATTCCATTAAAAGTGAGTGATAGTAATCTAATCTTTTTGCTTCCAATTTGATTATGAGGTTTTTTAGTGCCATAGTAGATATCTTCACCTTGCAATTTACAAACAATAGAGAGTTGTTACTTATTATATCCTACGTATTATGTGCTAAGATATGTTGCTTAATCACATCTCAATTGTTGTTCACACAGATGTGGTGACAGTTTGGAGCTAAGAGATGATCCCCACACAATTTCTTTAAGTGAAGATGTTCTTTCTAAGCAACTTGTTGCGATTTCTTTTGATTATCTTCGATATATAATTTACGGAATATTTTGGTGAACATTTCATAATTATATGTGCATGTTCAGTGATGTCCCAAAATATCATGAAAGTTTTGCTTTATACTAAATTCAAACTTGTAACCCATGCGAATCGCAGCATGCCCCGTACATGCCGATGATACACTGGAAATACTTTGGACTGTCCCTAATTTGTATGCAGTTGAAACTGCCCGCAGAAGACTCGAAAATGTAGGTCACAGATTGTGTAAATACTGAATCTGCATTTAGGTTAATTCCCTCAAAGATACGGCAATTCGTGACAAATCACGGGTTAGAATTGTAAATGAATTGAAAATAATAATTATTGTAGGAAACCGCCGCCTGCGGCGGTTACCACGTCCGTTTTAAATAAACTAAACTCCAACCTTTGTCCCGCTCGCCCCTCTCTTATACTCCCCAAACTCCGAGTCAACAAGCAACTCCCCATTAAAAACAGGTCCGTCCTTGCAAACCCTCAACCCATGCGGGTCCATGCAGCACGCTCCGCACACGCCGATAGCACACTTAAAGTGCCTGTGCAGGCTGAATTCCGCGCGCCCATGTGCATCAGCATCACGCAGTATGTCAAACACGCGCGCCATCATGATCTCGGGTCCGCAGGTGTATATCCTGTCATAATCCGAAATATCGATTTCATTCAGGACATCCGTCACGAATCCACGCCGACCTTGTGTTCCATCGTCGGTTGTGATATGGATATTGCCTGCCATAAAGAACCTGCTTCCAAATATCAACTCATCAGAACTGCGCGCACCCAAAATAGTAGTGACATCAGACCCGGCATACGAAGCACACTCTGCTAAGGGTACAAGGGGTGCAGAACCCACGCCGCCCGCAATAACCAGAATCTTCTCATCCTCTTGTGGTAATGTGAAACCATTGCCGAAAGGTCCGCGAATCCCGAGTGAATCTCCTTCCTTCAGTTCGAACAGTGCGGATGTTGCATCACCGACCTTTTGCACAGTGATCGCATTATTGTAAGAAAGTGTCATAGGAACCTCGTCCACACCCCGTATCCAAACCATCACGAACTGACCTGGGATTGCATTTTCAAATGACGTGTCAAAAAAGAACGTCCTTGTTGATGGGGATTCATCAACCGTTTTTGTAATGGTTACATTGATAGGTCGCAATCAGATCACCTCATGGGCAAGCCCGATAATATCTTCAATACCGGCATGACCGTTCTCATCAAGATAATTGTCAATCCCGTCAGCGATCGAGCCAAACACACCGGTTCCATCAAACACCGCAGAACCGATCTGCACCGCACTTGCGCCTGCCATAATCATCTCAACCCCGTCCTGCCATGTGGATACTCCGCCCACGCCGATGATTGGAATATCAAGAGCGGCATAAAGGTCATAGACACACTTAACAGCGATCGGCTTCACTGCCGCGCCGGACAAGCCACCGAATCTGTTGCCAAGGATCGGATAACCCGTAGCAATATCAATTGCCATGGCGCGAACAGTGTTTATGGCAACCACACCATCAGCACCGCCTCGCTCGGCTGCCTCACCGATGGTCGCAATATCAGTAACATTCGGGGTAAGTTTCACCCACACTGGAACGTCGACGCTGTCGCAGACAGCGCGCGTGATCTCCTCGACAACATAAGGATCGCTGCCGATCATCGCACCATACCCTTCGGCATGCGGGCAACTGACATTAAGTTCAAAAGCATCAGGTTTTGCAGGGCTCAACCCGTCCGCAACCTTGAGGAAATCATCGGCATCACCGCCGAAAATGCTTGCGATAACAGGAACGGACGTTCCTTTTTTCGCGAATTCGAGTTCCTGCAAAAAAGCATCATAAGAAGGATTCGGTAACCCCATCGCATTCAAAAAACCACATTCGAGTTGAACCATGCTTGGATTATGGTGCCCCTCCTTGGGCTCGGGTCCAATCGATTTCGTAACAACCGCCCCCGCGCCCCCTTCATTTGCCATTCGCACAAGGGATGCGCCGGTCGTACCCATAATGCCTGCGGCTAATATCGTGGGATTTTCAAGTTCAAGTCCTGTAAGTGTAACCATGCTGTTCACATCTTTTTACTCACTTTCTGCAAGTTAAATGACTATTCATATTATTTTTCCTGATAGCGTTTTCAAAAACTTAATTGTAATTATATATTATAAGTCTGTGCTGTTTATGGACAAATTTACGGTGTTTTTAACATTATAGTTAATAATTCATGAATATACAATTGACATAAATGCTATCAGAAGAAATTGTTGAAGTTTTGTAGATACCTGTAGAAAGTGAGGTTGCAGACCTCAAACCCTTAAGAACGGAGCGTGCGACTTTCACCGCACTTCGCTCAACCATTTCACAACCCGTATTCTTGGGCGATACGCGAATTTTTTTTCCTTTGTGTGTTGCTTTGCAATCCTGAGATGTAGCCTGTTAATATTGG
This sequence comes from Methanosarcinaceae archaeon, assembly GCA_030611265.1. Taxonomy (GTDB): domain Archaea; phylum Halobacteriota; class Methanosarcinia; order Methanosarcinales; family Methanosarcinaceae; genus Methanovorans. Next base: position 31,594 of record JAUWQD010000005.1, read on the forward strand.
ACCTTACTTTCTTCCGATAAATAGAGTTACATTGATTGGTAAGGTCTTTGTCTGTACGCTTCTCGCATTTTAAATCTTAGCACCTTTTTTTCGATTACAATCTTTATGAACGATTTGTAAATTTAAAAACCCATCTCTTCCACCTACAGCTAATGGGTTTATATGATCAACTTCAATTTCGTCTCCAACAAAAATAGAACTTTTGCAAATCGGACATACATTATTTTGTTTAAAAATCAAATTATTTTTCTCTTCATAAGATAGATTGATTTTGCGTGAATTGTTGCGATATTCATCTTTAAATTTAAAAAGTATGTCTTTATAAGCAGCTAACCCATCAGTTTGAATATTTTTCATGCTCCCAAAAATAAATCTGATTTCATTTTTTAGTTCTTTTCTATGTTTTTTGACCATTTCTAAACCAATGTCATTCAAGATGACCCACAGAGTGTAAAAACTTTGTGTGGACCGTCTAGCGGTTTTTAAATGAAATAATTTATTTAGCTCAGTTCTCAAATATTCATTCAATTTATCTATGTCATCACAATCACAATCTAGTAAAATAATTTTCACTTTGCTTATAAAACTTTCCGTATTTTTGATGGAACTTAAAAATATTTCCATTTCTTTTTCATTGACCGTCGCTGAGTGAAGAGTTTTTGTGATATCAGTCTTTTCTTTAATCCGTGCATAAATATTACTTTCTCGTTGATAAATAGTTAAAAATTTAGAGGATACGATCTCTTCTACATTCATTCCTTTCGATTTCAGCTCTAAATAAACCAAAGAAGTATATAATTCTTCATTGCTCATTCTACTATCATTCTTGCTGGCTTTCAAATGGAACCACGAAGAATGTTTTTTTGTATTCTCTTTAATTTTACTTATTAGATATTTGTCAATATATGAATTCCACATTTCGAATGAATGATCCCGTATTGGATATGGTTTATTATTTAATCTAATGAATAAATCAATTTTATCAAAATTTGGATTTATCTTTTCATCAATAATTACAATAGACAAATCGAAATCATGAATTTTATCTTTAAATTTATCAGGTAAATTACTATATTTTTTTCCATTAAATTCTGATAACAATCTAAGGTCATTAAGCTTGAAATTGTTTTTTTCCGAGTGTACTCTTACACCATCTTCGTCTAAAAAGGATTCTCCCAAAAATCCTAATATTGAAAGGATTCGTTGTTGCCCATCAATCACTTCATGTATCCCATCAATTCGCTTATAGATAAAAAGCGGTGGTATTTTTATGCCTAGCAAAATACTTTCAATCAATGCTGATGATTTTGCTTTATTTATTACTTCTCCCCTCTGATAGATTGGTCTCACTAAAAATTTATCCCTATTCATCTGTCTACAAATATCGTCAATTGTAATCGATGATGGTTCTGGTTTGTTAAGTCTAAGTAAATCTATTTTTTCATAATCATTATTTTGATTATTTGATTTAGCAAGTTTTGTTTGGAATTCAGAGTAATCGTCTAAATATAAATTGAATTTTAAACCCGTAGCATTCGAAAAAAAGTTTGATATAGTAATATATCTTTCATTTATATTCCTATAGAAATGACTATGTTCGAGAGATAACTTCTCTTTTTCTTTTATTAAATAATCAGCATATTCTGATATGAAATTGGCCTCTGTGATAAAATGTTTGTCGTGTTGTTCAGCATCCAATATCGTTAACATCCAAAATGTGCATTCATATACTAGTTTATTTTTTGATAAATCTGAATTTTTATTGGCCAATGTTCGCTTTAGAGTGATATTTATTTCAATATTGTCTCTGAAATTCTTATAATATTTATCAATGTCTACCATATTATTTGACAGCATTGAATAAAATTGTGCGATAATATCATTTCGTCCAGCTAACGTAGAATATCTTTTTATAGGAATGTTATTTAATACCAATAACTGCCTGATTTTCGACATTGCTTTATCTAACGTTTCCTTTTTATCAATCTGATCTACAACACGCTCGGCAAAAAATAGCTCCAATACATTTTTGAGTTCTTGCTTATCATTTTTGAATTTAATTTTAAAATATTTCGTCAAATCATCGTTAATATACACAGCTTTATCGATTTCGTGGTTCTTAAGAGGGGTTATGCCCGAATTGTATCTTCGGAAAATTTCTTTCTTAATTAAATCTTCTTTTTTTTCATCTAAGCGAGGTTCATTTACCACACTAAATTCTATAAGTCTAATTTTAGTATCCCATAAAATCTCTTTAATCTCCGTATCTAATGAACCAAAATCAGAATTTACCAAAAAATGTAATACATTCAACCCATTTTTCGACAAAAATACTTCGTTTTCGATAAAATTTCTAATAGTCTCAAATCTTTGGCGACCATCTATTATTTCTATAGTCTCTTGATTGTTAAAGAATACCAATGGAGGAATCTCAGTGCCTAATAAAATACTTTCGATGAAATATGTTGCTTTATTAGAATCCCATACATAATTTCGCTGATAATACGGATCATAAATGATTCGATCCCTTAATCTCCTGTTACCAAAGAGTGATTCAATGGACATGACTTTCGATTCAATCTTTAAATGATTCTTAAAAATTTTATCTATCTCTTCGGATTTTAATAAAATCTCATCCATTATTATCCACCTCTTTTTACCAATTTTTTGTGACTTTGGGGAAGTGATAAAAACGAAACATTCCAATCAATGTTTGCAAGTGAAACGCTATATTGCGTTGCACCGCATTTATTGAATCGTTTGAAATTACCTCAAAGTATGAACTTTTCCGAGAGTCTCCATTTTAATATTAATCTAGAAACAATAATATTTTAATATCATATAATGTAAATAAACTTTACTATACACCACAGAGACTTTTTAATTTATTCTGGATGAAATGAATCATGGCAAAAATATTCGCCGCAGAGGGTCGTTGTTTTTTCTCAGTGTCCCTCTGTGTTTTTCCGAACCATTCCAGAAGATAATAAAAAGTCCCACACACATAAAAATATTATGCAACAATAACTTTCACTTTTCGCAGGTATCTGCAAATTTTAAACAAATTTTCATGAGAGTGGTTTTACATATTTCCAGAATATTATATTTATGTGAATACATAGAAGACATATTTTGAATGACACAAGTCCAAAATACTCCTATTTGGGAGTATAGTAAATCGTTTTCGTCTAATATTCACCATCACAATAAAGCCAATATCCTATATTATCAATTAAACTGACTCTGTTCTGCATCCGAACCTGACAATTGGCAGACCGCGTCCTGTACCAGTTCCTTGCCGCCAAGTTTCACAAGTTCATGACCAAGCCTTTGACCTTCAGTCTTGTAATCTTCAGTCAGGATCAGTTCATCAACGCCTACCTCATACGACCCATCCAGTGCAAGCACTTCTGCGCGCACATGCATAACGCCTTTTTCGACCTCTTCAGCAAATGCACCAATAGGAACGATACATCCACCTTCCACTTCCGTTATCACAAGGCGCTCGATCTCTGTCTCAATGCGCGACTGCGCATGGTCAAGAAAAGCGACCGCTTTTTCGGCTTCAGTGCCAGCTTTAGTAACAATAACGATCGTACCCTGGTTTGCAGATGGACAGAATGCATCAGGATTTAACTGCTTTACATCCATTTCCCAGCCCATGCGCTGGAGTCCCGCTTCTGCGAGCAGTATTCCGTCATACAGTCCGTCTTTGAGTTTTCTGATCCGTGTATCGATGTTTCCTCGAAGGTCCTGAATATTAAGGTCAGGTCGGTACCTGAGTAACTGTGCCCGCCTGCGCATGGATGTCGTTCCTATGACAGCACCATCCGGCAACTCATCAAGTGTCGATCCGTCTGCTGTCAAAAGCACATCCAATGGCGAGTCACGTTTCAAGACCGCTGCGATGGATAACTCCGGAGGGCGTATGGTGGGCAAATCTTTCATAGAATGCACTGCGATATCTATCTCACCTGCGATCATGCGGTCATCGATCTCCCTTACAAACGCGCCCACACCTGCAACTTCATGCAACGGGCGGTCTGTGAACGTATCGCCACTTGTCTTTATGATCAGTTGCGTGGTCTCAACACCGTTTTCCTTAAGCAGACGTTCCACAAGGTTCGCCTGTGCAAGAGCAAGACCACTGCCACGGGTTCCTATTATCATTTTTAAACACCTATTTCAGGTTAGCCTCGTAGGCTTCAAACGTCATTTCCAGATCGGATTCACTGTGAGCGGTTGATATGAAATTTGTCTCGAACTGTGAAGGTGGCAGGAAAACTCCGCTTTTTAGCATCCTGTGGAAGAACTCGAAGTAACCTTCCTTGTCGCATGTAAGCGCTTCCTGATAGTTCGAAGGAGTATCTCCAAAGAATATCTTGAACATCGACGCAATTCCAGACACATTATAATCAAGCCCCAGATCAGAAACAATATCAGACAACCGTGCACGTACTGCATCACCTGTAGCGTTCAGTGTCTTGTGCACATTCTCCTTCTCAAGAACATCCAGCATCGTAATACCTGCTGCCACAGAAGCGGGACTGCCGCTGAACGTGCCTGCCTGATACACACTTCCTGATGGTGATATCATCTCAATGATCTCACGCTTTCCGCCAAATACACCGATCGGCATTCCACCGCCAACGATCTTCCCGAGTGTAGTCATGTCAGGTGTAACACCATAGTATTCCTGCGCGCCTCCCATGGCGAGCCTGAATCCTGTAATAACCTCATCGAATATCAGGACAACATCGTTCTCCTCTGTGACCTTGCGCACATCTTTCAGGTAATCCCCATCAGGCAGGATCGGACCGATATTTCCCATAACAGGTTCAATGATCACTGCTGCCATGTCATCCTTGTTGGATTCGATAGTATCTGTCATTGCCTCTATATCATTGTACGGAACCTGAAGCGTATTTCTTGTAAAATCCTCCGGAATCCCGAGTGAATCCGGCTTACCGTGTGTAGTTGCACCGGAGCCTGCCTTGACAAGCACGGCATCGTGCGCGCCGTGGAATCCTCCTTCCATCTTGATAAACTTGTTCTTACCTGTGAACCCGCGCGCTGCCCTTAGTGCGCTCATGGTCGCTTCCGTACCGGTTGTGACAAAACGAAGCATGTCAATGCTCGGGTATAGTGATGCGATCTTATCGGCAAGCGTCACTTCAAGGTCTGTAGGTGTGCCATACAGCCATCCCTTATCCAATTGTTCTACAATTGCCTGTTTGATGCGCGGATGGCCGTGCCCGAGAATTTTCGGACCATATGCCATACAGTAATCAATGTATTCGTTCCCGTCAACGTCCGTGATCTTTGAACCGTTTGCAGATTCAGTGTAAAATGGGTATGGCTTGATCGCCCGAACCGGACTGCTAACTCCTCCCGGGAGGAGTGTTTTGGCTTTATCGTATAATTGTTTTGATTTCTCCAACGTCATAGTATCACCATTAAATATAAAATATTTAGATTTTGATAATAATTTTAAAATGCTCAAAAATTAACTAACATCTTCAATTTCAGATGAAATGGGTTGGCCGAGCCTGGTCATAATAAAACAGGTTTTTGAGCGATATTTTATGTAGGTATTGTGGACCTCGCCACCAGGCCTGTAAAGTATCATCCATTCCTCTTGCTTGCAATTGCCACATTTTTGTATGGGCCTTCTGTTTTTTTATAACTAAGAATTTTACCGATATATCTATCAATTTTCACATAATGTCTGGATTTCGGATTCTTTACTTGAACAATATCTCTTTTCACCATGATTAAACACCTATGGTTTATTGTTGATGAATATTTTGGTAATAATCTATCATTTGTGTAGTCCCAAATGTTTTGACTTTATATACTCCTTTCCACTTGTTATATTTTCTCACAATTCTGCCTCCAATCTTTCAAAGTCTGTAATGCACACCCATCCTTCTGATTGGTTCATTTTCGCTTTAACACATTTACTTTCAGGGAAAAGTCCGCCGCAAATCGCGCATCCGTGCATTGTTTCTTTTGATTTTACTGCCTTATCTATTTCCTCTATGGCCCGCTGAAACGCTTTCTCTGTAATCCTGCCCAACCCAACCAGTATTGTGCCCGCCTGCCTATTATCTTCCGCCTGCCATAACCCGTGTAAACCAAGTCTTGAAACTTCGGTGTCTGGATCAAACATGAAATTGGAAGAGAAGATAATGGTTGCCACTTCCGGGATTGATTCAAAAGCGATGTCATTGGCTATTGAAGAAGGTATATGGGTGTGAGGAATAGGGGATGTAAATTTCCTGATGGAATTATATGAAAAATTCCCTATACTGATATGATGGCACTTCGCCATTGACACATATCATTCCCTGCGTGTCAATATCCTCGCAACCAGTGATCTCTGTATCTCAACTGCATTGTGCGGACAAAGTTCACGACAGCAGTAGCACTGGATGCACTTATCATCGTTGATCTTAAGCCTCCCATCCACTTCTTCGATCGCATGTGGTGAGCAGTTCAAGACACACGCACCGCACAGTACACATTTTGCAGTATCTATATACGGTCTCATTGTGAAAAGCCTGCCAAGCCTTCTGGTTATGAAAGCCGGTGCTATTGTTGTTATACCGCCAGCAGATTCTTTGAATCTGACCTTCACATCATCGAGTGGTGTACCCACAACTTCCGGCTGTCTTGTACCTATATTTCGCTCAAGTGCGGCGCGGTTTGTTGGGATCAGCATCGGTTCGAATCCGATCAGTTCTGATGCAACCATGTCCAGTGCAACACAATCGTAACTCGCCATGACAATTCCTGAGTTAATGGGTGTGCCATGTGCCGGACCGTTGCCTTCCATCCCCACAATGCCGTCCATGACTGCGAGATGTGGTTTGACAATAGAGTAGATGTCAACAACAGCGTTCCCGAACAGGTCACGTTTTGCAAGAAGATGTGCCTGTTTTCGTGTCTTTAAGGGCACGGCACCAAAGAAGTTCTTGACTGCGCCGGTGTAATACGTAAGTTCGTGAGTCTTGAGTTTTGGTACCGAGATTATAACATCGGCATCAAGAATCGGTTTTGCGATGTACAGACGTGTGAATTGTTTTGCATCCGGCACATCGACCTCAACAAAACCCGCCGTCTCAAAATTAACAATTTCTGCACCACATTTTTGTGCAGCATCCTCGATGCCGGATATCTTCAGTGCTTCCGCAGTCGCACCCGGGTGTGTGATTCCAGCCCCGTCCCCAACAATAGGAATGCCGCCGATGTCGGATACGAGTTCACACATTGCTGTGATGATGACAGGATGTGTGGTAACAGCATCCTCTGGCGGACGGGCTGCAAGGATGTTGGCTTTGAGAAGGACACGGTCGCCTGTTTTGATTATCTTTTCAAGTCCGCCGATAAGTTCGAGCGACTCAATGATCGCATCCTTTGCCTGTGAATAATCGGGACAATGCACGATCGAGACTTTCGTGTTCATGCGCAGTCATTGGGTGTACAGGTAGAAATGTTTTTAGTTTTCAATCAAACCCAAAGGCAGCAAAAACAGTTCATTTCTTAAACTCAGCGCGCACCTTCTCTATCTCATCCTGTGCGTTCTCTATTTTCAACACAAAAAATCCGTAGCATGGTTTTATGAACTGGAAAATAAGGTCTGTGCCGCTGATGCCAACAGGGATTGCATCCCCTTTAAGGGCAGCCCCACGAATCTTGTAACCACCAGGTACGTGATACATCTCATCCGTGTTCTTTTTGACAAACTCCTCGCACTGTTTTGGAGTTGCCTGGGTGAGCAGTATCTCATACGAGTTATCTTCGATGCATGACATATTTTATGTTCCCTGTCCATGTCGGACTGATTCGATTACAAGATCGCGAACTTTAATCCCGCTCTCAACAATTTTTCCAACGATCTTTCCGCCTGTCATACTTGCGGCTTTTTCGGCATTAACCTCTGGAAGTATGATCAGGAATCCCATGCCCATATTGAAGGTCCTGTACATTTCAAGGTCGGTAACTCCGCCTTCGCTTTGCAGGAACTTGAAGATATCGTTTGGCTCGATCGGGTCATAAAGATCAAATCCAAGATCGGTAACTCTCGCAAGTTTTAATAGACCGCTTCCGGTTATGTGTGCAAGTCCGTGCACATCACATTCTTTGATCACGTTAAGGACTTCCATGTATATCCTAGTTGGAATAAGGAGTTCGTCCCCGATCGTAGTAGATGGATTATTGGGAAATGGGTCGTGGTATGAATATTCCGATTCCCCGATGATCTTTCGCACAAGTGTATATCCATTGCTGTGTACGCCGCTTGATGGTATTCCGACGACCATATCGCCGAGTTGAACCTTTTCACCTGTAATGATCTCGTCTTTTTTGACCATCCCAAGACATGTGCCTGCAAGGTCAAAGCCGTTCACGATCTCAGGCAGTGTTGCGGTCTCGCCGCCAACGATCGTCATGCGCGACATCTCGGCACCTTTTACAAGCCCTTCGCCGATCTGCTCTGCAAAGTTTTCGGAATGTTTTTCCAGTGCAAGATAATCCACAAAGGACAAGGGTTCGATACCGACAGCGAGCAGGTCGTTGACGTTCATTGCGATACAGTCGATCCCAACAGTATTCCATCGTTCCATCTCATTTGCGATCAGCACCTTTGAGCCAACACCATCGGTTGCCATTGCAAGTGCATATTCCCCGAAATCGATGAGTCCTGCGTAATGACCTATATCAGTAAGAGGTGCGCCAAGTCCGGTTCGCTTGTAGGTCATTTGACCGGTAAGTGCTTTGATCGTAGTTTCTTCCTGTTTGATATCAACGCCGGAATCTGCGTATGTTAGATGCTTTTCGTTCAACGTTTAGCCTCTGTTCCTAATAGATGATTATTATTTATCAAGTTCAAATACATCATGTAGCATCTTCACTGCCTGAATTGCAGCATCTTCACTTACAACAAAGGATATATTATGCTGTGAAGAACCCTGACTGATCATGATCACATTGATCTTTGCAGTTCCGAGTGCATCAAATACCTTACCTGCGACACCCGGTATGCCTGTCATTCCCGCACCAACAACCGCCACCACACAGATATTGCTATCATGTGTTATCTCTCGCACAACGCCACGGTCAAATTCGGAATTGATGGCTTCAACTGCTGCATTAAGATGTGCACCGTCCACAACAATGGACATGTTTGCTTCAGAAGAGCCCTGACTTATCATGATAATGTTCACACCTGCGTTGGCAAGTGTTGTAAATACACGCGCAGCCGTGCCGATAGTTCCGACCATCCCTGCACCTGAAATATTCACCAATGCGACATTTCGAATGAGCGTGACCGCTTTGACCACTTCTTCACTCTGTGTCTGGTCAGCAACGATCAACGTACCCGGGAAATCGACCTCAAATGTATTTTTGACGCGGACTGGTATGCCATGCCTGATAGCAGGTTCAATGGACCTTGGGTGCAAAACATTTGCTCCGAAATAAGACAGTTCCATTGCTTCGATATATGAGATCTGCGGAATGGGTTTTGCATCAGGTACGATCTTTGGGTCAGTGGTCATGATGCCGTGAACCTCTTTCCAAAGCCAGATCTCATCCGCTTTGATCGCTGCACCAACAATAGATGCCGAAAAATCAGAGCCACCCCTGCCGAGTGTTGTGATAATCCCCTCTTCATTCTCTGCAATAAACCCTGTAACAACAGGTATGTGATCTTCAAGAAGCGGGATAAGTCGTTCATTTACATATTCATACGTTTTTTCAAGAGGTCTTGCATTACCGTATTCATCGGTTGTGACAATGCCGACCTCGCCGCCTGTAAATGCTTGAGATTTAATTCCAAGTGATTTGATCGCGCCGCAGACGATTGGTACTGCAAGTCTTTCACCATAGGATGAAATGTAATCGACCGAACGTGGTGTGAGTTCGCCAAGATAACAGATTCCGATGAGTGCTTTTTCCAGTTCATCGATCCTGCTATCGATCTTCTGGATGGTCTCATCGATTATTTCGTCATCATCAATGGCATCATGGATTGCATCGTAGTGTTTTTTGGTCAGGTTTGCCATGAACTCTTTTACCTGGGATACTTTGCCTTTTTTGGATGAATTGATAGAATTCTCAAGCAAACCATCAGTCACGCCACCGAGTGCAGATGTGATTGCTACGACTTCGTCACCCTTGTCATAGTAACGTTTTAAAAGTTCTGCAACATGTCGAATCTTTTTCCCGTCTGCGATGGACGTGCCACCGAATTTCATTACAATTCTCATGATCTTATCACACTTTACATCAGATTGTTATAGCATGTAATTGGCATTATTAAGACGACATTGTAATATAAAGATTATGAATCGGAAATGTGATGGAATATGATAGTTTGATCGATTATGTTCAGTTCTGATACACCAAATATACATATTTTCTCGTAGTATATATTTTATAAATATATAGTGCGAGTCAATCTGAGCGTCAGCGAAGATTTTCTCGTAGTATATAATTTATAGAATTATATAGTTCGAGTTAATTCTACCGGAGGGAGAATTTTCTCGTCGTAACATATATACGTTAGTAATTATATTTTATTGTTACATAAATTGAAAAAGGATTATCATCATGGTACTGACAATATTTGATTGGACCACTACGCTTGTCGCATTAATAGGATTAGTATTTGTCATCAGGATATTCTCTATGTGGCATAATTTAGACCAATCCATGTTAAAAGCAAAAGTATTCCTTGATGAAAAATTCTTGTACAACAACTGGATATACCTTTTCTGGATAGGAACATTTATCGTAATTCATCAGGTAACTATAATTGTGTATAATAGTGCACAATATTCATTCAATACGGAATTTCGATATATTTCCGACATATTTAAATTTGCAAGCGTTATTTTAATTGTCATTTTCTGTTATCGCTGGTACAAACTGTTGAATGCTTGTATACTTAAAGATTGATAGTCATTCGTTGGTGATATTTTGATCAATGCCAAAAACCTCACAAAACGTTTTGGGAAAGTAGATGCTCTCAAAGGTTTGAACCTTCATGTAAAAAAAGGTTCGATACAGGGTCTCATTGGACCAAACGGTGCAGGGAAGAGTACCACAATAAAGATACTTTCTACACTTGTCATTGCAAATTCCGGTGATGTCACGATCAATGATATTCCCCTAAAACGCGGCGTCAGTGTGCGAAGCATGATAGGTGTTGTTCCTGAAACTCCGCGTCTGCATGAGAATAAATCTGCAAGAAGTGAACTTCGATTTCATGCAAAACTCTATGGGATGTCGCAAAAAGAGGCGAAATCCCGCATCAGTGATCTGCTATATGCTGTTCAACTTGAAGATGCGGCAGACCGCCCGATAAGAGGATATTCAACCGGCATGAAAAAACGTGTCGCACTTGCTCTCGCACTTTTGCATGAACCTGAAATACTACTTCTGGATGAGCCGATGTCAGGACTTGACCCTGTTATCAGGAAGCAGTTCAAGGAGATAATTCTTGATCTTAAGGAGATGGGAAAAACGATTCTTGTTTCTGACCATGACCTCTATACAGTTGAGGAATTGTGTGACAGCGTAACGATCATTCAGGATGGGAAAACGGTTGTTGAGGATACAATCGAGTCTTTGCGGCATGAAACCGGAAGCATTGCGATTGAACTTAGGGTCAGTGATGACTCTACTATGGATGGACTGGAGTCGAAACTAACGTCTCTTGACTGCGTGACTGACGTTTCACAAAAACGCGGCTGGGTTATTGTGAAGGTACGCGATTCCAAAACAGACATTCCTGTGGTTATCCATACGGCTTCGAATCATACCGACATACTTGAAGCAAAGCAGACAAAGATCACACTTGAAGATATATTCTTAAAATTTGCAGGTGGTCATCATGGTTAATTTATTCAAGGGTGTGTTCGCCATCATTTTTGATGAGTTGAAATTTGCGATCAGACGAAAGACGATCACGTCATATATTCTATTTTCTTTTGTATTTGCAATTTCATTATATGGAACATATATGCAGGAATACGGTGCTGCGCAGGGTGAAATGCCTCTGCTTTCAATGTTTCCCATAGAACTTGAAAAGGGAGTTGCACCCTTGACAGACTTTGCGATATTCCTTATGGCGTTTTTTGTATCGGCACTGCAGTCTGCAAGTTCTGGAACACCTCCTGATGTGGTGCTACCTGTTGATATCGGAATAACGCTGTTCATCATTGCACCGATATTGATCGCACTGTCGTCACTTTCCAAACTAGCTGTGCGCCTGTGTGCATCAAGTATTGCGAGGGAGCGTGAATCAAAGACACTGTATCATTTGTTGGTAAGCCCTCAACCAAGAGCAATGGCATATTTATCCAAATTCATTGGGGCAATTGGTGCAGCCATTCCAATGATAGTTCTAGTGTTTGCAGGTGTTGTATGGATAATTGGTGCATCATTTGTACCGTATATCGAAGTTGAGCAAGCAGCCCAACTCAAGAATCAGGTATTGATCGCAAGTATTGTGACAACATTCCTGTTTGCATCGATCGGCATGTTCCTCTCAACGATCACCCGCAATGAGGAGAGTGCAGTAAATCGGGGCGGTTGGATCTTGAAGATCATGATAGTATTGACAACCGTGTGGATATTCCTGCCAATATTCTCTGTTGCAGGTGAAAGTACAGCATCCACGATCGAGAAAATTACAATGATCTCTCCACTTACGCTTGATATGATTGCGCTCTATGGTGGTGAGATGTTCAACCAGTACATGCTCATACAATTAGGGGTTGGATTACTGTTCCTGTTTAGTGGGATGATGATATTTGTACGGCAGGATGTTGAATACTGAGAAAAAATGGCTCTTTCTAACATCGTGTAGGCATTGCAACTAATTTGGCAAATACAGATGCTGTCCAAAAATTCAAAATCAGAAGAAAAATGAGATGGATTAGAGCTTTAAATTAAAAAATATGCAAGAAAATTATTACTTACAGTGATATGTTAGGAAGCCTCTAAGTACTTAAAAAAATATAGCAAATAAAGACTAATGGAATGTTAAGTAAAAATGATTTTTGTTTTGGTTTTATATTTGCTAACATAATCAATAGTCCTCCCATATCTTCAACCTTCCTGTTACATGAGCATTCTGGCGGAATGATTTAAGATAAATCCATTAAATCTCTCAGTTTTTCTAAGAGTTCGAAAATATCTGAGTCTACTTCTTCCTTCAACTCTTTTCCAGTTTTGGTGCGTTTTTCTATAGAGAGATTATTGTCTAAATAACGACGAAATTTGTCGTATGCGGGATCCATTGCAAGGTAATGATACCTAGAAATTTCCATCAATTTTTCCGCTGGAATTAAATCCTTGTTTATAGAAAGATGCAATGATAGAGGATTATAAAACTTTTCAAGTTGTTTTTCAATATACCTTATTTGTCTATCTATCTTTGTCTGCTTAAAAGACTCTTTTGCTTGTTTCACTATTCCCCAAGTGAATATGACATAGAGTATGGTTACATAACCAATGACAATTGAGCTAGAGACGCCGAGCAATTGTATTACGATTGGATTGTTTACACCAGCGCCTTCTACAATGTAAAGGGCAACTAAAAATATAATCAATATGGTAATACTCGGTAAAACTATAAACAACATGATTGGATTTTCAATCAACTTGTTTTCATCTATTTTTTCCATGTGACCACCGTTTGGATGTAATCATTATTTCATGGTGTTGCTATATATAATCTTTTACAAATGAAACATTTTAAACAAAACAGAGGATGTTCAACAGTAAATGTCAATGATATTTATTGTTTTGGGATACAACTAACTCTATGTTGATGAGGTCTAAAAAGTTAATTATTTTTTCCTTGCCTGCATGGACATAAACACAAGTCCGATCATAATAGCAGATAACATTGAACCAAAACCAGGCAGTTCGAGCACTTTTCCAACGGTCTCATTATCTTCGCCAATCTTTCCCACCATGTCTGAAGCGACCTCTGCTGCAAGTCCTGCTGCTTCGGATGCGATGCTGGCTTCAACTGTGAATGCTTTTGTGTGAGTTGACATGGTTCCATCACTTGCAACAGTTGTTAAAACCACTTCATGTGTTCCAGCATTCAATGTTTCAGTTACAGTTGAATATGTACCTGTACTTATGCCACTTCTATGGTCAATCTGCTCGCCATCAAGTAGTACTTTAACTTCAGAAATGTCCTCGTTTTCGAGGGTGTAGCGAATTATTGCGATATCACCATCACGAATTTTGGCACTATCTGCGCCTTCTATTGTTATTGTGGCATCACTTTCAATGACAATATTCGCCCTCTGGGATACTTGTTCAAGAAATATCACTTCACTGTCTGTTCCTACAAAAAAATCATCGAATTTTGCAATAAAAATAGTGATGACTTTGCTGTCAACGGTTTTTGAGTAGGTGAACATGTCTCCTTTCTCAACTTCTTCTTCTTTTATCGGGTAACCGTTCTTGCTAAGGGTAAGTGTAACAGATGTGTCTTCCAGACCTGATGCTTCAAGTGTGTGCTCTTCTTCAAGTTCAAGAGGTGTGCCAATTCGAATTGATTTAGTTTTGTCAAGTATGAGGTATTCGGCAGCATCGAATTCAGGGTCAAGGAACTGCTCGACTTTTAGTTCCGTTGAAAGGGGTTCTTCTATTACTTCAATAGGAGTTATGCGAATTATCAGGTAATCGTTTTCTTCATCATCTTCATCGGTCACGGTTTTGATATACTCAAAAGGTGCGTTTTCCTTGGCGAAATATGCATCTGTATCGATCTTGTTTCCGTTCAAGTACAATTCAAGCCAGCTATCTCCGTTTTCGGAGTTTATGTCCATCACTTTTATGGAATAGCCTTGCTCAAGTGCAAGTTCGCCCTGAATTTCCACGAACGTTTCCGAGTAATGGATCATTGCATTTGCTTCTGTACCGTATGCAGGAGATACGAATGCTGATAAGACGATACATAAGCCCACAAGTACAAAATGTATATATCTCATAGTAACCTCAAACTTCAAGTGTCAGTTGTATGATACGTTGGTATAATACTATTATATATTCATTTATTTAATATAATTATATTGATAGATTAGTTTATAGGTGTTTTGATTCAGATACTCAAATGGTGAACCAATGAAATACGCGGTACTTATCGGAGACGGGATGGCAGATTTCCCAATTGATGAATTTGGCGGAAAGACAGTCCTTCAAAAAGCCAATACTCCAAATATGGATTATATTACTAAGAACGGACGCGCCGGTCTTGCACGAACAGTCCCCGATGGGATGCCACCCGGAAGCGATGTTGCAAATATGTCTATTATTGGATATGATCCGAAAAAGTATTATTCAGGCAGGGCACCGCTTGAGGCTGCAAGCATGGGAATACCGCTAAATGATGGCGATGTGGCATTTCGGTGCAACCTGATCACAATCACGGATGGCATTATCGCGGATTACAGTGCAGGACACATTACAAGTGAAGAGGCTAAGACACTCATTGAAGCGGTTGACTCCAGAATTGGCACTGAAAAGATAAGGTTCTACCCGGGGATCAGTTACCGTCATCTGATGGTCGCTTCAGGGGATGTTGGTATAAATTCCGAGTGTACGCCGCCGCATGATGTCATTGGTGAGGCAAAAAGTGAGTATATGCCCAAAGGCAAGGACAGCGAACTTTTGTGTGAGTTGACCGATGCTTCAAGAACTATCCTTGAGAAACATCCCGTGAACAGCGAGCGAGTCAAAGCCGGCAAGAATCCTGCAAATTATATTTGGCTCTGGGGACAGGGATATGCACCAAGTTTTATTGAATTTGAACAACTCTACGGCATGTCGGGTTCTATCATTTCTGCCGTTGACCTGTTAAAAGGGATCGGCATTTATGCCGGATTGAATGTCATTGATGTGCCGGGTGCGACAGGGTATCTGGATACGAACTATTCCGGCAAGGCGGAGTATGCGCTCGAATCCCTGAAGAACCACGATATTGTATTCGTGCATGTCGAAGCACCGGACGAGGCAGGGCACATGGGGGACACTGATGCAAAGATCCGGGCAATCGAGGATTTTGACAAACTGGTGGTTGGCAGGATACTTGAATACGCACGCGAGTCGGATGAGGATTTCACGATTCTGGTTCTGCCTGACCATCCAACTCCGATTTCATTAAAAACACATACATCCGATCCTGTGCCATTTGCAATTTATTCCACTGCAGACAAAGACCCTGACGGTGCGGCAGCGTTTGATGAGGAATCTGCAAAACAGGGGTCGTTTGGGACAGTGTATGCGCCGGATCTTGTGCAGATGCTTATCGATCTTAACTGAAAAGGTCAAGCAGGGGATGTTTTGGCTAAATGTGAAAACAACACAACGATTCGCCGCAAGCGGAGCATCTCGAAATATTCATCAAATCCGTCGAACCTCATCTGTACCCATGAGATGAACCAGTCCGACGCGTAGCGTATCTGCATTTATTTGCGGTTCATTTTCATTTTTAACCGCAGATAGACGCAGATGTGGTTATGTGGGTGATTAGTTCATGAGTTCGCGCGCAGGGTTATCATTTTTTTTCAGACACGGATTTACACAGATTTACGCAGATTTGAACTTGAGGAGGGAAAGAATCGTGAGTTGGTGCGCGGTCGGCGTACCTCGAAACTTTCATCAAATACGTTTGACCCCCATAGTATCAATGGAATCAAACAATCCGACGCGTAGCGTATCTGCGTTCATCTGCGGTTCATTTTCATTTTTAACCGCAGATAGACGCAGATGTGGTTATGTGAGGGATTAGTTCATAAGTTCGCGCGCAGCCGGCGCATTCCACAATCGGCGCGTGTCCTGCATCACCATTAACCTAACTCCGCCCGCCCCAAACCGAGCACATCAGGTCATACCTGACCTACAACGAAAAAACTATACCCAAAAACAACCATAAACAAATACCACCCATGCCCCAAATATTCGTCCTACAAGAACACAACGCCTCACACCACCACTACGACCTCAGGCTTGAGATCGATGGAGTCCTCAAAAGCTTTGCGCTCCCAAAAACACCGCCAACCGAACATGGAATAAAAAGGCTCGCCATCCAGACAGAAGACCACACGCTTGAATACGCAGACTTCGAGGGTGAGATACCAAAAGGGCACTACGGCGCAGGAACAGTAACACTCTGGGATCGGGGCGAGCTTGTGGTCGAAGACTTCAGGGAGAACGAGAAGATACTCTTCGAACTGTCCGGCAACAAAATGCAGGGCAGGTATGCACTCATCAAGACCAAAATCGGGGGACAGAAGAAGAACAAGAACTGGCTGTTCTTTAAGCGGAAATGAAGGGATATCAATTAATTTAAAAAAATGATAGGTGTCATTCAAAAATCATCCAGATCGTACACCACAAACCCTTCATCCTGCAGGCGTCCCTTGCCTTCGATCTTTTTTGCAACCAACCCAAAATATTCCTTGCGTATGCCAGTGTTCCATTGTACAAATATTGATTTTTCATTGAGTTTACCAAGTATCCGCCGGCAATCATTCAATGAAAGTGTTTTCCATTTACATTCAATGAACATAATCTCCTTTGAATCAT
Source organism: Methanosarcinaceae archaeon (assembly GCA_030611265.1). Classification (GTDB taxonomy): domain Archaea; phylum Halobacteriota; class Methanosarcinia; order Methanosarcinales; family Methanosarcinaceae; genus Methanovorans. The sequence goes on from JAUWQD010000005.1 coordinate 49,213, forward strand.
CATTCAATGCCACAAGATCGATCTCTTTATCCTTGTGCCACCAGCATCCGATCTTTGTAAATTCAAAAGGCAGGTCTTTGATCTTATCTTCCAAAAACTCACTTGAAACATCTTCGAATATCTTTCCAAGATATCGATTGTAGCCTGTGTCAAAATCCGCGATCTTTCCAGTTGATATAAGCTCGGATTTGTTCGGATAAATAAACCTGAAATAAAATTTAAAATAATTGTCCGAAAGAGCATATTTGCGATTCCTTTTTCTCTCCTTATCACTAAGTACCGGATATAATTCCTCAACAACATGCAGATTTACCAGATTACTCAAGTATTTCGATACCGTAGGTGCAGAAAAATCAGTAAAATTCACAATCTCTCCGAACTTTGTACTGCCAAACGCAATAGCCTTCAATATCTTAAAATATCGTGTCGGATCTCTGAATTCACTTTTTATCAAAATTTCTACTTCATTGAACAGGGTTTTGTTCTGCTGAAAAACCTCTTCCAGGTCTTCGCCATGCTCAAGCCGGTAACACACTTCCTTGATATATTCAGGTATCCCATCTGTTATGCCATATATCCTAACTGCCTCTTCAAACGACAGAGCGCCAAATTTCAGTATATGCGATGCTTTTAGCGGCTCCAAAAATATCTGACCGCTACGTCTGCCATACAGAGGACTTTTAATATCCAGAAGATAATTTTCCATCATTGAGATCGATGAACCACAGAATATAAGTTTGACAGTAGTATTCTTTAACAATTCATCCCATATTTTCTGGAATTTGGATAATAATGCCCTGTTCTCCAAAATAAGATTCGGAAACTCATCCAAAACAATTATCAATTTATCTTCATTTGTGATCTGCTCGAAAACTTCTTCCCATGTGAGATCACCTTTTGCAATCAAAGGATTATCTACTGTTTTTGCAATGATCCCTTTAAATGCGTTTAGGTTTTCTTCCTCTAATGCCTGCTCAACAAAAAAATACACTGCCTTCCTGCCTTTGATCGATTCTTTTATAAGTTCTGTTTTACCGATTCGCCTTCTCCCATAGATCACTATAAATTCGGCACGATCAGAATCGAATGTATTTCCTAAAAATGCAAGTTCCTTTTCCCGATTAACAAAAGGCAGTTGTTTCCACATGATTATTATAATCGTGTGGAAAGTATTTAATGATTTGGACTCGAATTGGCACTTAACCACATTCAAGTGTCGATTATGTGTTGCATAGATTCAATTAAACAATTCCAAAATACAGCAATTTCAACAATTATATTAGACGCAGATTTACGCTGATTAACGCAGATGCAACCTTCAATCATTGTAAATCAGCGTATTGAAAAGAACTGAAAAATGGGATCGTGTCCCTATCGCCTCTCCTTAAAAACAATATCAATCGCAAGCCCCGCCGCAAGCAGCATCATATTCGTCTTGTGGTCGGATTTCGTCTCATCGATCGAGATCATATACGTGTCTGCAGTCGTGAACATCTCCTTACCAATACCTGCCCACTTTTTCGTCACCGTACCAATCTCAGCGCCGCTGGGGTCAAGGAACTTGAAATTCCAACCCTTCCAGTCGCCTTTTATGTCCGCGATCTTATTGTCCTGCATATCAAACACATTGAAACCGCCGCCAATTGTCAGGATCTTGCTCTTGAAATATCCAATTGGCATGCCGTTTCCATCAATGACCTGCACCTTAGAGCGAATTATCGGCATGTGCTTGCGTATTGAAAACAACGGCGCAGAGTTCTCATCCTCATACACATTAACAGTAGTTGGAAGATTTCTTTTCTTCATAAACAGCCGCAAGTACTTCAAAAAACTGGACGGTTCATCTTTCACAATACCGATCTGCTCACCTGTTTTTGGGTCAAAGATGTCATATCTGTCAACAAGTTTCAAAATTCTGGCATGTTCCTTAATAAGATACAGATTCCTGTCCAACATTATTTTCACGCTCCAACATTAAAATGTAGATAAGATTTCAGTTCAAAATTATTTAAGTTTTGTTATCGTCCATTTGAAATGGAAATGGATGAAATTAATGTATGTGTTCATCTACTGATAGGTGATGGAACGCGCCCGCCTGCGGCGAATCGATCTACCGGCACAAAAGCTAACAGCAACCCCCATGTCCAATATGCTTCGAAATATCGTATATACCATACTGATCAGAAATTGTAGTAAATCGGCTCTTATCGAGTTTTGTTTTAGTATATGTTTTATAAACATATAGTGCGAGTTAATTCGACCGAAGGGAGAATTTTCTCGTCAAAAGATACAAGATAACATAGGTCAGGTATGCGCTCATCAGAACCAAAATCGGAGGGCTGGTAACAGAGGGCCGCAGAGAAAAATAACGACCCTCTGCGGTTAATATTTTTTTGCCATAACCCATTTATCCAAAATAAATTAAAAAGTCACTAACAGAACAGGACGATCAAAAGTGTGATCACAATCAGCACACCTTCATGCAACAAGGACGAGAGAAGCATTATTTTGATCCCGAGTCTGGGTCCGAATATCCCAACGTAATACGGTGCAAGTATCCGCGGTTCGTTATAGTTCAAAAGACCAGAAGAATTTTTAAAAACTCTTAGATTATTACGCTGTATACTTATATTATGAATAATTAAATCCCCTGCATGAAAGTCATTTCTGTCGTAGGTTACAAGAACTCAGGTAAGACCGCACTTGTTTCAAAATTAGTCACTGCGCTTTCCGCGCTGGGGTCGGTGGGTACTGTAAAGCACATGGAGTCCCACCGTTTCAATCCAGAAGATACGGATACAGGCAAGCATTTCGATGCCGGTGCTGATGTGGTTGTCGGAGTCACGGGAGAATAACTTATCACGATCGCGCGCGACCCGTCCCTTGACAAGGCGCTTGATGCGCTAGCAGATAGCGGCATGGATTTTGCGGTTGTAGAGGGGTACAAAGAGAGTGAAATTCCCAAAGTTGTTTTGGGAGATGTGCCGGACCTGTTAAATGTGGTGGCAGCACTACCCGAGAATTCGGACTGGAACATTGATGAACTGGTAGAACTTACGCGCACCCAGCCAGATAGGATGACGCTTGAACTTTTGGTAAAGAAGGTGCAGAAAAACCCTACGATTCGCAAAGCAGGGGCGATCGGCACGTTTACGGGCATAGTGCGCGAATATACCGATGGTCTGCAGACACAGGTGCTTGAGTTTGAGAAGTATGAAAAAGTCGCGGAAGAGAGTATCGAGCGGATATGCACCGAACTTAAACAGAATGACGGGATCATGGATGTTGTGATCCATCACAAGATCGGCAGGGTTGAGCCCGGTGAGGATATTGTTTACATAGTGGTTGCATCATCCCACAGGACACAGTTATTCCCTGTTTTGAGTGAGGCGATCGAACGTGTGAAACATGAAGTTCCGATATGGAAAAAGGAGATCACTGTGGATGGGGAGTTTTGGGTGCACGACCATGCTTGATGCTTGCAGACCTTAAGGATAGATCAAGTTTCGTAAAGTGGAACAATGACAACCACAGGGAAGATCTTAAGGCTGTGGAAAAGACATCTCTGTGGCAGAAAGTCACAAAAAAGGGACACGGTTTGGTATATTTAACATTGCATGGTTTCCACTATATTAGTAGCGGAGGACTGCGCCGCTTGCGGCGTGTTGTTCACTTGGTTTTAAAAAGTAACTAAAAGGATACAAACTATTTGAAAAACTCCGCGCGCGCCAAACCTATAAATCCAATCCCAGCCAACCAATAGACCATGACAGACATAATTTTTGACGACATCGGCAGTTATCCGCTACCTGATGGCGTAACAAAAGAGTGGATAAACAACGCCTTCTCCAACCGCGCAGACGATGAAAAACTTTTCTCCATCATAAACGACAGTTTCCAGCAAAAGATCGATGCCGGAGTACAGGTTCCCACATATCCGCAGTATCAGGATATGAACGCGCAGTTTTTGTCCATAATCAACAACCCCGACTGCGCCGAAGAGCCGTTCAAGGTAAAGGAAGACCGCGCGCGGATACTGGAACTTGAGGCAATCGAAACTGCGGCTGCAAAGTACAGGGAGGAACATGGCGAGAAACTCGATGTCCGTATATGCATTACAGGTGCGCTTGAGTTGTATCTCAAGGAATTTGGAGGCACGGATTATACCGATATTCTCAACCTTTTGGCTGTGAGCGTGGACAGGTTTGTCAAAAACTCTATCAAGTCGGCAAAGAACTTCAACATCAAGACCGTTTCCATTGACGAGCCGAGTATCGGCATCAACCCGCAGATAATGTTCAATGACTCCGACCTTATAACTGCACTGACGACCGCCTCACAGTCGGCAAGCAAACACGGCGCGGATGTTGAGATCCACCTGCATTCACCCCTGCACTACAAACTTGCATGTGACACCCCCACTATCAGTGTCATAGGGGTGGAATCGGCAGCCAATCCCTCGTATCTCGATCTGATCGACAGGAAGGTATTGGAGGATTCGGATTCATTCCTGCGCATAGGGGTTGCGCGCACGGATATCTTCAATCTTGCAGCAGTGCTCAATGAAAAGTACAATACCAATGTCTGGAAAGAGCCAGCGCGCCTGTTGGAGATCGTTACAGATATGGAAACCCCGGAAGTTGTAACAAAACGACTTGAGAAAACCTATTCCCTGTTCGGCGACCGGATCAAGTATGTTGGGCCTGACTGTGGTCTGGGTGCATGGCCATCTCAGGAGATCGCTGCGCGGCTGCTTAATAATGTGGCACGCGGGATTGCGGAATTTAAAAAACGATAAGAAAAATAAAAAAAGGTTTGGCGACCGGATCGGACGCCAGAATTTCTGATTTTCAAACAGTAATAGTTATACTGTTATAGTCTGGTACAGAGGGGGCATATTCCAAGCCAGCCAGCACAATGCTATTTACCGTAAAAGTAAACGTGCCTTCAAGACCTTTAATATTATCTGATTGTACAGTTACAATTCCGGATGCATCCGTTGTACCGATGTCACTATCCAAAGTAGCGTCACTCCACGATCCGCTTACTATCGCATATTGAACAGGTTCTCTATTGCTGTCAACAACGGTCACAGTTGCAAGAGCAAATGTAAATGTGTTTCTACCAGCAGTTTTGCTACCGCTATCCATTGTTATACTGTCGATAAACATAAGGTTAGTAGGCTCTTCTATTATTGGTTCTTCTGTTACCGTAACTACTGTTGTATCGCTATCAATTGCTCCTCCATTGTCTGTCACAGTTAAGGTAACTGTATAGTTTCCGGCAGTCGAGTAGTTAGAATCTACTGTTTGACCTGTTGCAGTTGTTCCATCACCGAGATTCCATTCATAGGAAACGATTATTCCACCAAGATCCGAAGAACCGGACCCATCGAATATCACGTTTTCATTCACCAAAACCGTTTGATCTGGACCTGCATTTGCTATTGGAGCCTGATTTGCTTCTACTGTTATTATTACATCATCAGTGTTTGTTAAGGTCGCATTATCTGTAACAGTTAAAGTTACAGTGTGCATTCCAACATTGAAGTTATGGTCTATCACTTCAGTATTTCCTAATACTGTTTCACCTTCTTTCCACTCATATGTAACGATGCTACCATCTGGATCGTAGGAAGCCGAAGCGTCTAAGGTCACTGTTTCTTCAGTATTGTTATCTGCATCATTCAAAGTTTGATCTAATCCTGCATTAGCAATCGGTGCTGCAGGACCCTGGGTGAATTGCAGTGCTGCGTAAGCATCTACAATCCCATACCCATATCCACTATCCCAGCCCATTAGACCTTTATCTTCAGCCGTAGATTCCATTGCATCCCTGATATTATCGGGACCAGTGACACCATTTGATATCAACAGAGCAGCCACTCCAGATACATGAGGAGCTGCCATGGAAGTACCTTGATAGAAATAATAACTGAAAGTTGTGTAGTCAATCCCATTATGGGTCTGCTGAAGAACACCATCACCATAATCATCCTCATTTTGATCTACGGTTACATCGCCGCCCGGTGCTGCGATGTCCACATAATCACCGGTGGTTGAATAATAGCTCACAGTTTCATCGTATCTGGTAGCACCAACTGCAATGCAATAATCATCATAGGCAGCAGGATAACTGGGCAGTGCACCTGCACCGCCATTACCAGCAGAGCAGACTATTGTGACTCCTTTACCATGGGCATATGCTAAGGCGTTCTCTAAAGTGGATGAAGGTGAGGTTCCACCTAGGCTCATACTGATAACCTGGGCACCGTTGTCTGCAGCATAGTAAATACCATATGCAATCCAGTCATGTGTACCGGAACCACTTTTATCCAGCACTTTTATCGGCATAATGGAACTATCAAAGGCTACTCCAGCGACTCCAATCACATTATTTGTGCTTTGAGCAATGGTGCCGGCAACATGTGTGCCGTGTCCTTCATCGTCATTGGGGTGTTCATCATTGTTGACAAAATCATATCCCGCCACAAAGTCAGTATTAGCTAAGTCTGGTGCTTGCGCATAGGTAATTACCTGACGAGGCTTACCAGCTGGATTATAAGTTGTTTCCGTATAATCTTCATAAGCTACACCTGTATCTATTACCGCTACTATGACACCGGTTCCTGTTGCTATGTCCCATGCCGGTTCTATATTAATTCCACCGCCGTTTGCTCCATGCAATGTAAGATCATCTTCCGATGTATCCAGATGCCATTGAAGCCCATATGAAGGATCATTTGGGGTCATATGAGTATGAGCGATGTAGTTTGCCTCAGCATACTCAACATTGGGATTTCTGCTATAACTTTCTACCATCTGAGATACTGTCCTTCCTTGTGGAACATTCATCATCATAAAATGTGGACTAGCACGTTTTATAGATGCTCCATTTTTTGAGTTGATCTCAGCAATCTCATTTTTTCCGACATCCGGTTTGAATTTGACGATAAACTCTCCTTGAACATATTCATCACCGGAAGTTGTAAAAAAATCATTTTCAAATATTTTGAGACCCGAAGGTGCGGCGACAGCCGGCACAACGGTTATTGATAGCAAGATCAAGAAACTTGCAAATATTGATAATATCCTATTCGTCATTTTATCCACCTAATTTTCATAAAAATTCATGCATATTGCTAATATGTATTGCTTACATACCATTCATAAAAAAAGTTTAGATAAGTTATATAGTTTTCGGCATATAATTTACTCGCCGATTACAACTTCAATCAAAAACGAATATGCACACAGAGTAAATCAGAACATCAGCGAAGATTATCCAGATGATTGGAATATGCCGCCTGCGGCGGTTGTTACATTTATTTTAACACCCGATAAACAAACACTGTTGATCCATTTTTGAATCTAAACAAATTCACCGTTCAACACCCTTTCAACAACAACCATGACATATTCCACAACCCCCGGTGTCACATATATCTCAATATAAGCAGCAACAAGTAGCAGTCCAACCGTGACCCCAAACATACTCCACAAGTATCTTGACTTAAGATACATCGTAGTTACCGAATTAATGCGCGAAACATCCCTGTTTATGCTCTCTATATCATCACCCATGAAAAACCCTTCATCAATGACAGCCTTCGACTGCACGTATGCGAACCTGTATCCGAGTGACGCTGCAAGGAACAGCACAGGAAGTTCGATAATGCCATGCGGCAGGATGGAAAAAACAAAGTACGAAAGCGTGTAGAAAACCCCAATGGCTATGCCTTGCAATCCCATGATCTCGTATCCCGACATTGCGCCATTGAATATGAAGAACGCAAGCAATACCCCAAGAAGCATGCCGTTTATCATAAGTATCAATACCGGTACAGTGTAGGGCAGGATGTATGCGAACATTCGGTAATCATCCCTGGTGTATCCGCAAAAATCCCATACAGATGATGTTTCAGCATCCTGATGAGTATTTTCGTCAGTTTTATTTTCGATATTAATTTTAGAGAACCCGGGGTCGAATATCGAGGCAATGCGCCGTATATGTCTATAAAATATAGTGAACAGCTTATCGATCTTGATGGATACAGCAGCATATATCCGATGTTTTGAGCGAAAGGAAAATTCCCCGCTGAAAATGTTGTGTATGTATGAAAAAAGTCCTGTGCCAAAAGATGTCGTAAAAATGGCGATCGTATTAAACACAAAGATAGACCACATCGGGCTAATGTATCTGGCTCCAACCTCAACCTTTGCCATGGCAGCCGATGCGGTTGCGGAAATTGCGGCATTCACAGGTTGTGGCTCGGCAAATATCGTCATAACCACATACACGGCAATGCTTAGCATGAATGCCACGATCGCCGATGCGGCAAACAGTTTCACTGACCACAGAAACTCTTTGATGCCAATACGAAACCGGTTGCCCGATGTTTTGCTCATGTGTCAAAAAATGAGATGTTAAGCAGTTAATGCACTATCTTTGAGATCTCCATCTCAATGATATCTTCTGCTCCAAGATTCTTGAGTTTCGGGATGAGTATATTAATCTCGTTCTTGCTGATAACAGTCTCAACCGCGTAGTAATCCGATTTGTACAACTGGGACACGGTCGGATGTTTCATGGAAGGCAGTGCATCTATCACAGCATCCAGTTTATCGGCAGGCACATTCATATCAATGAGCACCTTGCCACGTGCCTCGATGACAGCGAGCAGCAGTGTTTTGATCTCCTCGATCTCCTGACGCTTTACGGGATCAGCCCAGCTGTCCTTATTTGCAATGAGTTTTGATGAGGATTCCATCATCACATCCACGATCTTAAGACCGTTCTTGCGAAGCGTTGACCCTGTTTCTGTCAGGTCAACCACAACATCCATGAGGTCAGGTACTTTCGCTTCGGTTGCGCCATAGGAGAAATGCATATCGATCGGAATGCCGAGATTCTCAAAGAATACTTTTGTGATATTTGGATACTCGGTCGTAACCCTGCTCCCCGGTTTAATATCGGCTGCGCTCTTTATATCGCTGTCCTGCGGCACAGCAATCACGATCTTCACAATACCTGCGCCCTGTTTGCTGTAAGGCATATCAGCAACCTCGACCACATCGGAATTGGATTCAACCACCCAATCGCGTCCCGATATCCCCAAATCAAAATATCCTTCATCGATATATTTTGGGATCTCCTGCGGGCGCAGGATTTTAACCTTATTGATCCTTGGGTCATTGACTTTTGGATTGTACTCACGTTCAGTCTTCTTGATCTCAAGATCTGCCTGCTTGAACAGCAGGAGTGTCTGTTCCTCTAAACTGCCTTTTGGAATTGCTATATTGATCATTATTATCACTCGCTGATTGTTTATAGCATTCTGACACATTTTATAATAATCAATCGATGGATTAATTGCTATATGAATCGATGGATTAAAGTATGTTTATAGCGATATTTAATTAATTCATTAATTAATTAATTAATATCTATATTTAAGGCGAGGTTGTACTATGAGAATACCAACTGGCATTGAAGGATTCGATGAACTGGTTCAGGGCGGACTGTTGGAGGAGAGGATATATCTTGTCAGCGGTCCACCGGGCAGTGGAAAAACGACATTTGGAGTTCAGTTTTTAGCACATGGTGCTACACTTGGTGAAGTGGGTTTATATGTCACTTTGCTCGAAAGTCCGCAGAATATCATTGATGACATGTCGAACTATGCAATGAATGTGCCGACACTTATCAAAATGAAAAAGCTCCTTTTTGCAGATCTTGGTCCAAGGATGGAATATGGGTACATGGATGAACTCCATGAAATAATCACCCCGGACTATGAGGTAGGACACACATCGGTAGAAGGGGAAGCTCCCTCTCCTGCTGTGGTGTTCAAGGAAATAGCAGGCTACATTGCAGAATACAATATCAAAAGACTTGTGATCGATTCAGTATCTGCAATACGTTTTACAACAAAGGATATATCTTTGGAAGAAAAAGAGATGAGCAGGTTTATACGAAACCTCAAGAAACTGGGATGTACTACGATTCTGCTTTCTGAAATGACAGATCCGAATTCATATACAACAGAGCAGTTCGCTTCACATGGTGTGGTATTCCTGCACAATTTCCTTTATGATAAGACCATGACACGTGCACTACAGGTTATCAAAATGCGCGGAACTAAACATGACTGCAACATGCGTGGTGTGCATTTCACTGAAAAAGGAATAAAAGTAGTGGATTATCTGGATTGATGGTCGGGTTAGAGAATGGTAAGTCTGTTCAAAAAGGAAGGCAAGGGCAAGAAAAAGATTATCAGTGAATCTGAAAAGTCAGATCTTGCAAAAGAAGCCTACAAACTCGGTTTTGAAGTGGGTTATCACAAACACTCTGAACTTGGATGGGTTACCGAGAGGTTTTCCCATCTGGACAAATTTGCCGGTGAACGCGGTCTGGAAGAATTTGTGCAAGTTTATTATTCCAGAGGAAGATTGGATGGTGTAAAATCCAAAGAGCGTGACATACATTCAGGTTTATCCAAAAAAGGAATCGAAAAGGAAGAGGAACGGGCAGAGGTTTCAAAAGAGAGAACAGCCGTTCACGAAAAACCTGAAATTGCATTTGAACCCGGATTCAAACCCACCCATACAATAGACGAGCATAATTATTCCCCGACACAACAGCCAACTATGATAGATATACCTGAAGTTACTTCAGTGACCAAATCCATCAATAGACCTACCTTGGTCGATGGTTTCAAAGCACTCAAACCAAGGCGGTAATGGTAATGTCAGGGATCAAGCCATCATTGGCAAGATCACTGACAAAAACCGTATCCTATAAATCTCTGTTTTTCATCCAGATTGGCAAGTACGAACCTGTCCGTCTTGCTGTATGCAACTTCTTTTGTACCGGAAAGTGAAACAATACAAGTACTTGCAGGTGCTGCCGCATCGACATCCGAACCATCGATGGTGATATTTTCAACACGCATCGGTGCAGATTGAAGACCTGTAAAGATATGCAGCATATCCCCCACAGCAAATCCTTTTGAGAATTGGGAAAGCGTACATTCAAGTGTAAGTCCTTCCGTCACTTCTTCTGCATCGGATATCACAAACCCTCTTTCAAGTTCCTTTGACTGGATATTCTTAAGTGCAAGTCCTACCCTCGAACCCGTAGGAGCACTTTTCGCATCCACATCATGCAGCTGTATAGAACGTATCTCTATGTTCTTATTTAGTGGGAATATACCTGTCTTATCCTTTGCATTGATCGTACCCTGCGAAACCACGCCAAGCACCACACATCCGATACCTGTCACATTGAAGAACTGGTCTATCACAACACGTTTTGGCAATTCGTTTAACTGTGCAAGTTCCGCGTCTACCTTATCACCGATGGAAAATATCATCTCTTTCAACTCTTCCATACCTTCGAATGACGTTGTGGAAATGGACATGTATTCCCAATTCTCAAGTGCTGTGCCCGATGTTATCTTTTTGATATTTCCTTTCAGTTCATCGATAGCGTGAGGGTATGATGTATCAGATTTGGTTAGCACGATGATCCCGTGTTTGTAACCCAAAAGGTCCAGTGCAACAATACATTCGCCTGCCGATACGTCAAGACCGGTCGGAGGGACACACAAAAGTGCAATATCTGAAAGATTAAGGGCTGTTACGAGTGGTTTGACTGCTTTTGGATACCCGTTCGCATCAATGGTAGTGAGCACCCTGCCGCTTTTAGCAAAATCATACATCGTAATGTCTGCTCCCTCTCCCTTCTTACCCAGTTTTGAGGCAAGCGTTGTCCTGCCGCTCTGTTCACTTCCGATAATCGCTATTTTTGTCATGATTGCACCATTTTAGATTATACATAATTTGTAAAATTATGTATTCCAAGTAAATCTGAGCGTCAGCGAAGATTTTCTTGTAGTATATATTTATAAATATATAGTGCGAGTAAATCCGAACGTTAGCGAGGATTTTCTCGTTATGGGTATTCGAATGCTCGTTTTGTGATATATGTCTTTTTGACATTTACCACAACTCACCCTTGCACATTGACTCCGTCTTATCATTGGTGCTCTGGTTGAGTTTTTTGATCTTCACGAGATATTCATCCCCGACAATCTCCGGTTCACCAAAAACAGCATCCACACCAAGCCTTCGGAGATAGTCCTGATATGTGGAAACAGTACCAAGGTCTTTGACCCGTATCTGCACATCATCGGCAATACGTGTGCCATCTCTCACCTGTTTTATTGACTCGATCATAGGTCGCAGTATACTTTCCCCAAGTTGCAGGCAACGTTTTTGCAGTTCAGCTTCGCTTTCATTCCACTCAACCGACTGGAATCCTTCGCGTACGACCCTTGAGAAGAAATAGTCCCGCCCAATGTCGTTATAAAATTTGAAGGCATGCCGAAGGTCAGCACAGTTACTCTGGGAACATGTATATTTTATTGGATTGAGTTTCATCATCGGGTCTTTGATAACAACACCTTCATGCTGGATTTTCCCAAGTTCCCTGATGATACTTGCAATTTCATCCGGCGCATTGTCAAGCGAAAACTCACCAAAGAATGTTATCTGGTTAAATCCATATTCCTCTGCAAGTTTCCGGCGCTCGTGTAAGAGATATGGTGTGCCACTGCCCTTGTGCCTGATATCGAACACAAAAAAGTCAAGAGATCCTATGCCGTAGATGTCCTTTGGGACATAAGGATTATCGGGACCTGCCATCTCCCCGCATAGGACAAGGTCTGGATGGTCGTCGAAAAAATCACGTCCCAAAAGATGTCTTGCGCGCTCGGTTGAATAAGGGCAGACAAGTCCGCCGCGTGTAAATGCTACAATCTTTCCCCCAATATCAGCCACGCGCACATTGTATCCGTTCATCTTTTCTTCGACGGCTACTGTTTTGATCTTTGAGAAATGGTTTTCAAGCGCAGGACCAAGTAGCATTGCTCTTTGTATTTTGGGGAAACCCCGGATCAACTCGAACGAGCCGTCCTTTTGGTACAATACACTCCCGTGCTCGATCTTTGAAACACTCTTATCGAACCGGAACAATTGTTGGTATTCGCCCCAATTTTGTAATAGTATTCGCCTGTCCAGCAGTCCCTTGAGTCTGGATCGCGGCAGGTTAAGGTACTCTGCCGCACCTTCAATATCCAATTCAATATCCACAGTATCTGATCTGGCGTTCATGACTTGGAAAGTGCGTGCTGTTTCTCCACCTATGACAGCACGATTTCACTTTTAATAGTATATATTTTGTAAATATATAGTGCGAGTCAATCCAGGCGTCAGCAAGGATTAACTCGTTCAATTTTACTCCACCATTGCGTTGACAACACATCTTCTTGTGATGAAACCTACCATATCATCTTCGAGGTTAAGCACAGGCACGCCACTAATGTTCTCCTCGATCATCATCTTGACAACATCGGATACCGAAGTGTTCGAATATGCTGTTTTCACACCTCTTGTCATTATGTCCTCTACAATGAGGTTCTTGATGCGGGAATCCTGTTGGTTTCCTGAAACAACATCCCTAAAGGCACGCATTGCTTTTGCAACATCCTTTTCTGTAACGATTCCGACAAGTTTTCCATTCTCCACAACAGGCAATCTTCCAATGTCGTTATCAAGGATCAGGTGTCTGATATGGCTCACACGGTCACCAGGGCTTGCGACAATAGGGTCTTTTTGCATAACTTCTGCTGCGTATCCACCAAAATGGTTGCTTTTCATCAGCTCTTTTGGAGTAACCCATCCAACAATCTCATCATTCTCACTGACCATGATCACGCCATTGTTTTTCTTCATCAGTGTGATGACATCGTTGATATCTATGTCAGGCAATACCTTAACATAATTGTCGGATACGGCTGTTGCAACGTGAAGTGATGATGCAGGTTTAGCCCCTTTTTTTCGTGTTCCGAGCTCTTTTGTAAGGTTTCTCATTGTCAGGACACCCACAAGATTACCATCATGCTTGACAAGCAGACGGCGCGTACTTTTTTTATCCATAATGTCAAGTGCATGGGATATCGTATCTGCCTTATCAATGGTCTGTGGCTGCACCATTATATCTTTGATTTGCATAGTTATCACCTCTTACATCCAGAAATATTTCTCAATATATTTTATTTCAGTATATAATTTATAGAATTATATAGTTCGAGTTAAATCGACCGGAGGGAGATTTTTCTCGCTATACTGCTCTAATAACATCGCTTCTGCTGATCATCCCGACAATCTCATTATCCTGTTCGACAGGCAGTGCCGTGATATTCTCTTTGATCATGATATTCGCTGCATTAGCGACCGTATCATCACTGGCTATTGTCATAATCGGTCTAGACATAATATCTTCTGCAACTAGTGGTACTTCTTTTATGTAACGATATATCTTCTCACCACCCTGTTTTGGCCTTCTTGCCATTTTGATGCTCTTAGTTGAAAGTTTACCTTCATTATCAGTCATAGCGCTGAGTGCGAGGTTTGTTGTAGAGATGATACCGACACCTTCTTCAGAGTCATCTATGACAATGACCTTATTGATCTTATTTTTCTCCATCTCATCTATGACATGGTTGATCGTGTGATGCCTATGAACTGATATGATATCTTCGCTCATCAGATCGGAAACTTTTGTATCGAATGACTGCTCTGATACGTATCTGACAATATCTTTTTTTGTCACTACACCAACAACAGAGTTTTTCGTAACAGGGATGTTGTTTATGTTGTTTTCAAGCATAAGATCAACAGCCTGTCTGATCGAAGCCTCTGGATAGATCGTTATCGGAGATTCCGTCATCACCAGATTTATGGGAACCTTGTCAATAGGGCGTCTCCTCCACATAGGTTCTGCCTGCGCCATTCGCTTTCCCAGATCGGATTTGGTGACAATACCAATCATACCATCATCGTTAACAACAATAATAGAACCGATCTTGTGTTTTAACATCAACTTCCTTGCATGAGATATGGGTTCATCCGGTGCAATGACATATACCGGGGAACTCATAATATCTTCCACATTCATTCTGACCCTCCTTTTTGTGTTTTGCATTGCATTATAATTACACTTATAATTATAATCAGAGTAAAAGTTGTTTCAATAAGTTTTCATCTAATTCTCTGGACGAAAATTCATTGGTCTATTCTGTTATCGAACGCAGGATATCGCGCTCTGTGAGTATGCCGCAAAGGATCCCATCATCAATTATTGGAATGGAACCAACATTTTTCTCGATCATAATTGCTGCTGCCTCTCCGATATCCAGATCGGACGATGCCCACACAACATCCTTTGAGATAAGTGAACTTATCGGGGCATCGAATGCTTCGTGGATATTTCCTGTTACGAGTTTATTGAATGCATTCCCGCTTCCCATGAAATTCATGATATCAGAAGCAGTGATCACTCCAATGAGTATACTGTCCGTCACAACAGGAAGTCTCCTGAACCCTTCATTTACCATGATCTTTGCAGAATTGAAAATTGTTGTATCCGATGGAGCGGTTTTTACCTTTTTGCTCATATACTCTCCAATTGATTTGTTGGCATGTATGCCTGCAACAAGTTTGACAAAATCTTTTTCCGTGCAGATAGCACGCACTCGACCGTCTTCACTTAATATGGGAAGACCACCGGTTTTCTCTTCACTCATCATTTTAAGTGCATCTGAGATATTCGAATCTTCTTTCAGGTGTGAAACATTATGGCGCATTATCTCTCGAACATCTGCATTGATAGCTGCAAGGAGATTGCCCTTGAACCGTTTTTCGACAAGCAGGTTCTTACTTCCTCCACCCAAAAAGTCGACAATATCAACGGATGTGACCACTCCTTCAAGGCGGTTCGTGCCGGCATCGGCAATCGGGACACGCCTGAATCCTTTGTTTGTCATTGTCTTTATTGCGCCCATTATCGTTGTTGTCGGAGGGACAGTGACCACGTCTTTAGTAGCAACTGCCATGATATCTCCTTCGTGTTCCGATATTCTGGCTTTGAAATTGACAGGTCCGACATCCATTGTACCTGTGGTGCTCAACATTTTTGCGTCATTTCTCTGAATGGTTTTGTCATTTGCATTCAGTTTTTCCTGCACTTTCATCTTTTCTTCTTCAACCTTGGATATTTTGTTTCGTGTATTCAATTAGACCACCAAACTATCGAAGATTTCTATTGAAATCTTCTATCGAAATTTTCTGTTGGAAACATGATTAAAATTTTAGGTATCGTCTTATAAAATATTGCTACCATTCAAGGCTCCCTACAATTAATAGTAAAGACTGATTTGGTAATAAGTTTTTGGTTATTGAACAAATCCCGATATGTGCATTACATCACTTCGAAGCCTGTACCAACCAGACAAGCCCGCAAGACATCCCGCCTGTCTACGATCCCTGCCAATTCTTTTCCATTAACAACACTGACCCTTCCGGTATCGTAGTGGAGCATCATCTCTATAGCTTTTGAGATTGGTATGTCATGTGATATTGTATATGTTGGGGTAGACATGACTTTCTCGACCTTTGTAGAATCGCCGGGTCTTGTGCCGTGTGAGTCACTTGATCCGGTTCTTGCGTATCCGGATCTTATAACATCTCTTCTTGTTATGATCCCCATCATTTCGTTCTTGTGAGATACTACAGGCAAGCCGGTATAATTGTATTCGATCATTTGTAACCAGACTTTTGCAATACTGTCATCTGGATGGCATGTCAAAATGTTGGTCGTCATGATATCTCCAACTGTTTTTGGGGACTTTTTTGTAGGATGGATATTTTTCAGGATATCCACATCGCTCAAGATCCCGATACATGTTTTATCACTTGTTGATACAACTACAGGAACTCTGCCCTGCTTTGCTTCTACCAAAAGGTGAGCAGATCTTATTATATCCATATCCGGAGTGATCGTGGGACACTCACGTGCATATCCTCCAACTGTCACATTGGATCTGGTGGATGTAATGTTAAGTATATCCTGGTCTGTCAGGATGCCGACTACCCGGTTCGATCCATCGACCACAGGAAGTCCGCGTAAATAATGGTCGCGCATCTGCTGTCTTGCATGAGTGATAAAATCACTATCTTTTATGCATACAGGTTCTTTTGACATAATTTCTTCAACGATCATGTGTCTACTCCTTTGTTGTATGTCTATTGTTCAGGTTCGATAATCGTATGGTCATATATCTGGAAAAATCATCAACCTATCAGATGTATTAACTCTCAGAATCTTTACAGGATTCACACAGCATCAACCCATTTACGAGCGTGACTGTTTCACCAACGGCACCGCAGTATTCGCATATTCCCCTTTCAAGTTCCGGCGTTCGTGGAATGTTTTGTTCATTGCTCATTTCAATAAGGCTTTCTAAAATGGTGTTAAGACCAGGAGCGATCATGAGCAGATCCTTGTCCGTAACAATCCCGGAAGGACTGCCGTTCTCTTTAATGACAAGCCTACGGATATCGTGCTTGAGCATAATCCTAGCAGCGTCTATTATGTTAGTTGAAGGTCTTATTGTCATAAGAGGGGAGGACATGATCTCACCGGCAGACATCTTGCCTGGTTCTTTTTCCCCTGCCACTACTTTCCTGACAATATCGCGCTCGGTTATGATCCCTACAGCATCGCCGTTCTTTGTGACGACAATACTTGAAACGTTGTTTTTGGTCATTTCTTTGGCAATTTCGATAGCATTCGCTCTTATATCCAAAGTAAATACATTTTTGGTCATGACCTCGCTGACCAGCATCTCATTTTCAATTTCCTTGATAGAGGTGCTTGTTTCTAAATCTCTTTGAGTCCCCAATACCATAAGATACCACTTCCCATTTCCACTCTAATAATAGGAATACCACTCACTAATTAAAATGAATGTTGTTATGGCATATATAGGTGATTGTGGTGAATTTGGGGATGTTAATTGGGAGTTACATGACGATTGGAACTATTGGAAAGTACAAGGATCAAAGTTTCATAGGGAGTCCCTTATTTGCCAGATATTCTTTCATCTGCACCGGCTTTACTGTAAGCCTCAGCGTTATCTGACGGGTTGCCAACCCACTGACGTCTCCTTTGAATTTAAGCAATGGCGAAATGTAATTGTAAAAGAAAAAAATGAAATAAAACCAAAAATTTGAAAAAACTTGATCCGAAAAAAGAATATTATTATTTATTTAACGAATAATGGATTTTAATAAAAACGCTGTTGGCTAAAATAGAAAAATCCATTTTAACCACTTTTGTTTTATATCAACAGACACACTTTTAATATCTTAAATGTGTGTCCGTTTCGAATTAGTATCTTGCAGGTTTATGTTTCTGGAAACATTCTCTGCAGTACACAGGTCTGTCGCCACTGGGCTTGAAAGGTACTTCAGTTTCCTGCTTACAGTCTGCACAAGTTGCTTTATGCATCTCTCGTGGACCAGTTGGTCTGAAACCGCCGCCGCCGCCTCTTCCACCGCTGCTGCCGCCACGGGAACCGCCGCCGCCACCTCTTCTATCGTCACTCATATTTTTTATCTCCTATTTATTTATTTATTGAAGTCCAAGCAAGGCCACGAAGACGTGCCATTTCAATTTATTAAATTGATTCCTCACCATTCACAATTAACCTAAAATAAAACCAAATAGATGAGAAATCCCACTTATATGTAATACAAATAAGCTAACTGTTATTGTACCAGTATCATTTATGTGTACTTAAACTCTTGCTCATTGGTGATATTAATATTCGAATTTCGGATTGGTTGATTTAGATAATCAATGCAGAGTGTCAATTGTACACTGTGACAGATCACTTCTCAACAATATCCACAGAAAATCTTAAAAAGAGTTAGGTCAATTTCATACTGGGAACAGTGGGGTGAGTAAGTGAAAGATTATGACCTTATCGTAATAGGTACCGGTTCTGCAATGAATATTGTAGAGCCAATGATAAACGCAGATCCTGATATAAAGATCGCAGTTATTGATAAGGATGAACCCGGGGGGATATGCCTTACAAGAGGATGCATACCATCCAAATTATTATTCTATCCTGCAGAACTTATCAGGGAAATAGGGACTGCATCGAAATTTGGCATTGATGTGGAAATAAAGAACACTGGTTTTAAGGCTGTAATGGATAGGATGAGAACTCACATATCAAAGGATATAGATATGATCCGTGAGGGACTTTCCAGCAATGAGAACGTAGATTACTATCCTGAAGTGGCAGAATTTGTTGCTCCTTATACATTGAAGGTGGAAAATGAGACCATCAGATCAAAGATGATCTTTTTATGTACGGGCTCAAAAACCATATTACCACCTGTAAAGGGATTAGATGAGATTCAATATCTCACAAGTGATACTGTACTTGATATGACAGAACTCCCGGGAAATATTGCCATCATAGGCGGTGGTTACATAGCAGCAGAGTATGGTCATTTTTTTTCTGCAATGGGTTCCAACGTAACTATCATCGGGAGAAACCCCCAGTTCATTCCTGAAGAGGAACCAGAGGTTTCAGCACTGGCAAAGAAAGTAATGTCAGAGTATCTTAATTTTAATTTGATCACGGATCATGAAGTAATTGAAGTTCAGATGACCAATGATGGAAAGAAAAAGGTTGTTGCAAAGGACAGGAGCAACGGTGAAGAGATCGAAGTGGTTGCAGAGGAAATTCTTGTTGCTACAGGAAGGGGGTCAAACTCAGACATACTGCATCCCGAGAAGGGAGATATAGAAACTGATAGCAAGGGATGGATTGTGACAAACGAATATCTTGAAACTTCACAGCCCAACATCTGGGCATTTGGGGATGCCAACGGGAAATATCTTTTTAAACATGTGGCAAACTATGAATCAACTATAGTTTACTACAATGCGATCTTGAAGAAAAATGTTAAGGTAGATTATCATGCAGTACCGCATGCAGTCTTTTCATATCCTGAAATTGCAAGCGTGGGACTTAGGGAAAGGGAAGCTATTGGAAAGTATGGGGAGGAAAATGTGCTCATTGGCTTCCAGCGATATGAGGACACTGCCAAAGGGCAGGCAATGGATGTGAAGGATTATTTTGTAAAGGTCATTGTGGAAGCGGATACTTACAAGATCCTGGGGGCACATATAATAGGTCCACACGCCTCGGTCCTGATTCACCAGATCATTCCCCTGATGTACACTCCACTGCAAAGTGCAGAGCCTATTATGGATGGCATGGATATCCATCCGTCATTGAACGAGGTTGTGACAAGGGCATTCTATTCACTGATGCCGGTTGCGCATTATCATCATAGTCTTGAACACTTCCATTGAGCATGACCTACCTTTGTTAGTCCCAATCGCAAAATATCCGGATCTGATTACATGAAAGCGATCGCAGTTGTTCCAAAAAAAAAGGGCAGTGCACGGATGATAGATGTGGATACTCCTGTTATCACTGCTACCCAGGTTTTGGTGAAGGTAAAACTGGTCGGGCTTGATGGAACAGATAAAGAGATAAACGAGGGTTCCTACGGCGAACCTCCTGAAGGCGAAAAAATGCTGATCTTTGGGCATGAGTCGCTGGGAGAGGTTGTCGGGGTGGGAGCAGAGGTGAAAGCATTCAAACGTGGAGATATGGTTGTTGCTACAGTAAGGAGGCCTGATGATTGTATCAATTGTCAGGCCGGAGAGTATGATATGTGTCTTAAGGGGGATTACACTGAACGGGGAATCAAGGGAAGACATGGCTTTCTTTCAGAGTACTATGCAGAAGAGGAACGTTTTTTGGTGAAGGTTCCACAAAGTCTTGGAGACTTGGCTGTTCTTTTGGAACCTGCGAGCGTTGCTGAGAAGGCAGTAAGAACAGCCTTTACTGTACAAAAAAGAATGAAATGGGAGCCGGAAATTGCAATGGTAACCGGTACGGGCTCTCTCGGGCTTATCACTGCCATGATCCTCAGGCTTCGGGGACTGGAGGTCATTTCTGTGGATGCGTCTGATGATGCGTATAAGGATGAGATATTCTCAGAATTGGGTATTGTGCACTTTAATGCAAAAAAAATTAATCTGCATGATATTCCGCATGAGATCGGCAGGCAGATCGATATTGTAATTGAGGAGACTGGCAGTTCAAGTGTTGCCATGCATGCAATAATGGTCGCAGGAACAAATGCGGTTGTTGTACTTGCATCGGTTACCGGTGGCGATAAGCATATCGAGATATGCAGTGATTGTTTTAATCAGGGTCTTGTGCTGGGCAACAAAACTGTGGTGGGAATTGTTAACGCTCACAGGAGAGACTTTGAACAGGGAATCGTTGATCTGCTGGCTGCTGAAGCGAGGTGGGAAGGGCTGCTCGCAAAACTGATAACAGCCAGGTATCCACCGGAAAAGATACAGGAAGCACTCTCTTCCATGCGTGAAAATATAAAAGTGGTTATTGAATTTTGACGGCACAAACAATCTATTGGGGGAAACATGACTCGACATATTGCTCTGGGTAATCAGTCTTTGTTGATCAATATCGACAAATGGTTTCAGGTACGGGATATCTATTATCCTTATGTTGGCCAGGAGAATCATCTGGTCGGACACGCTCAGAAGATAGGTGTGTATGCCGATGGCAGGCTTTCGTGGGTTAATGAACCGGAGTGGGAAAGGAGACCTGCTTATAAGAACGATACGCTGGCAACTGATAATCTGGCCATAAACAATGATCTTGGTATTGAGTTGAACTTTGAGGAGAATGTTGATTGTGAGGCTAACATATTCCTCAGAAAGATAACTGTACGAAATACCCGGAACGATAAAAGAGAGATCCGTTTATTCTTTTACCACGATTTCCACCTTTACGGCGATGGGATCGGGGATACAGGAATTTACCAGATGGATCACAATGTGATTATACATTACAAGAGAGCCAGGTATTTCCTGATCGGTCTACTGAGAGCAAATAAGAAAGAGGGAATTACCAGCGATATCGATGATTATGCTATTGGCCAGTCAGAAGGCGAGAGTTACGAAGGGACATTCAGGGATGCAGAAGACGGGGTCCTTTCAAAAAATCCGGTTGCACAGGGTTCTGTAGATTCAACGGTTGGTATTCACCTGCAAATCCCTGGTAATTACTCCAAGGTCTTTTACTACTATATGACCGCGGGAAAAGACTTCAATGATGTCTATGAGTTAAATGATCGCGTTATGGACATGGGACCTGAAAGTCTATTAAAGGGCACTGAGGCTGCTCAGAGATCCTGGGCCAGCCAAAGTACTGTTGACCTTTCAAACCTTGAACCCGGACTCGTAAATCTCTACAAAAGGTCGCTGTTGATCATAAAGACCCAGACTGATAAAGGGGGTGCCATCATTGCAGCAAATGATTCAGACAACAGGCAGTTCAACAGGGATACGTACAGTTACATGTGGTCTCGTGATGGGGCTCTTGTTGCCATTGCTATGATAAGTGCAGGATATCCTGAATTTACGAAACCGTTCTTTACATTCTGCAAGGATGTACTCTGGTGGACAGGATGTATGCTCCACAAGTACAATCCTGATAAGACATTGGGGAGCAGCTGGCATCCCTGGGTCGAGTATGGCAGACCATCTCTTCCGATCCAGGAAGATGAGACAGGGTTGGTACTCTATGCTCTTTGGAAGTATTATCTGGCAACCAATGATATTGAGTTTTTAAAAGAACTCTATGAGCCGTTGGTTAAGAAGGCAGTATTTTTCATGAATGACTATCGTTACCCTAATGGGGTTCCTATGGAAAGTTATGACCTGTGGGAAGAGAGAAGGGGAATTTTTACTTTTACAACATCGGCAGTCTATGCGGGGCTGGTTTCGGCAGAGCAGATCGGACATATATTGAGTGATAAAATAGTCTGTCATATGTGCCGGAACAGGTATAATGATCTCAAAGAAGTGCTCATAAATGAGTTGTTTGACAATGAAAAAGGGGTATTTCTGAGGAGTATCCGGTATGAAGATGGCGATATCAGTCAAAAGAAGATCGACCGGACGGTTGACAGCAGTGTGTATGGGATTTTTGATTTCGATGTACTCCCGGCTGATGATCCGCGTGTTGTCAGGACAATGGAGAATGTGGAAAAGCGACTCTGGGTAGTTGAGGGTAAAGGTGGACTCGCCCGATATGAGAATGACAATTATCACAGGATGACAGACAAAGGCACAGGAAATCCCTGGCTGATATGTACTATGTGGCTTGCAAAGTGGTACATTGCAAAAGCAAAAAAGACCGATGATCTCAAAAGAGCTCTTGAACTGATCAACTGGGTTGCTGACTGCTCCCTGGAAACCGGGGTAATGCCGGAGCAGGTTCATCCCTTTACAGGAGAGTCACTCTCAGTCGCTCCACTGACCTGGAGTCATGCAGAGTTTGTGGATGTGATCACAAGATACGTGGAAAAAAGAGCGGATCTGGATGGTTCCGGAACCGGATGACCGATCTGAAGCGATATTTTATTTTTGATATGTAAGTGTGGGAGGTGAGATGATGGATGAAAAGGGTGAAGAAGGTGAGTTCGTGTGCAAAATGTGCAATATGACTTTTTCCTCGAAGGAAGAGTTTGAGAAGCACCGGGATGACATGCACAAGGATTAAATTATGTTTTATGGGGGTGTGAAATGGGTTTGACAGACTTGAATTTTTAGTATATTCACGTGTGTAAAAATAAGGTACCTAAAAGCACTCAACTACGGAATTTTTTACTAGTTATATAGTATATAAATTACATTGTTTAAATGTAGCACTATTTTTTTTCTATCTTTTACCACGTCATCATAACTTTTCACCTCGGTATGAACCGACTTATTTCTATATTCTTTTATCATACCACATGCAAATTGAATTCTCATCAGTCCCTCGATTGAATATAGATTTATCAATTCATCCTTAAATTTCTGATATACTGGATTCTTACTTTTTTCATTTACGTAGTGCAATATTAGTCTCCAACTCCCAAGTCCAATTGAATTTTTTCTGCTTTTATCAAGCATATCTTTTAAAGAGAAAGGAAATTGTGGTCCTTTGAAAGAGCTATAATCTTTAGTAACACAATCTCCAAATTCCTGATAAATTATTCTGCGCATCTTATTTGAGATTTGAATATTCAGCATATTTTCAAGTGCTTTGCCATAATAATGTATAGCTGTTGAAAAATCACGTTCAGATATATGGTCCATTTTTTTGAAGTCACTAATTACCAATTTTTCAGCTGAAAACAGAGTTTTCTTAATATCACTATCTGTTATTGAATTAAGATTAAGTTGTTTGCAAGAGAGCGTATCAAGTTCTTTCTTTATTCCATTCAATCTTCCTTTTTCTTCCTCTGAAACTATTTTTATGGCTTCTCTGATACATTTTGTTGCGTTTAAGATGTCTAATTTATTTCTATACTCCTGTGACATCCTTTCCCAAGCATACACACTGTTCAAATATTCGAGTGAGTTCTTGTACATTTGAATCGCATTCTTTGATTCTCCCATAGCAGAAAACGCAAGGCCTTTGTTGTAAAGGAGAAGGGATTGTATTTCAGTATCTTCATTTTTTAAGAGTCCCCTGTCAAAATAATCCACTGCATCTTCAAAGAATCCAATCTCAATGTATGCGCATCCAGTCATTAGGTTGAAATTAACATTTTTTGAATCAATTATTGGTTCTAAGTAATCAATAATCCTATGAATATTTTCTTTAGACCAAAATATTGTAGATGAATTTATAATATCTTTTAAAAATTCTATTATACCTTTGTCGAATTGATTGAAAATATCACAAGCAATTTCAAGTTGTTCGATTCCCTTTTCAAAGTTATTTTCTTTGATATCAATCAATCCAATATTGACCCTAGCCATAGAAATCTGAAAAGGAACATATGTATTCTCAATTAATTTCTCACATAGATATTTGGCTTTTTTCAAATTTCCATAATATAAATTGTATGATGCCATATAATTCAAAGAATCAAAACAGTTAAACCCATTGAGTTTATCAATTTCATATTTTTTTTCAAAATAATGCATCGATTTTTTGAATTGGAATGAGTGGAAAAGTGATGTTCCAGTCTTTGACAATTGATTCGCTTTCTTTTTATTCTCAATTTTTGCTAGTTTCTGATTATCAAATCCACCATTTGGCAACATAAAATTATTTGAGTTGAGAATATCCAACCGGTCCAATGCAAGTTTTTCAGAATCAGGATGAATGACATCCTGTGAAATGAGTTTTGTCAGATATGTAAATTCTTCATCAAATCGATTTAATCTTCTATTTGCAGAAGACAAGTTAAATAGAATAGCCCCTCTTTCAGCTGAAGATAACTGAGAACCTCTCTCTTCCGATTCAAAAAAATATCTCTCACCAAGTTCTTTTTGTCCCAACTTATAATACATTTCCCCCACGTTTTTGAGTTCAATCGCAACTTTATAATCATAATTTGGGAACTTATCTTCATATCTTTTAAGATAATCATATATCTCTTTTTCAATTTCATCTTTAAATGGTGGAGAATGCTTGTTCTTCTGTTGCGCAGGGGAGATATCTGACTTACTGAGTTCTTTAGCGAATTCCAGCGATTTTATATAATATTTTAACGATGATTCAAAATCCCCAATTTCTCTAAATACGGTTGCTAAATTATCACAGTAGCTGTATGCCGCCGAATTATTCGTTGTTTTTTTCAACATATATTTCCAAATAGTCTTGGCTTCGACAAAAAAGTTTAAATGATATAATTCATTAGCAAATAAGAATAAGTGACTGTCTTCTCCATCACAATTCAAGCCATATTCATGCATCATTGATTCATAATCTTCTAACATCTTTTCTGTGATTTCAAAAGAATATTCCTGGTTCAATATGTCGATTTTGTCTTTTTCACTATTCTTATTGAACCAAATCAAAGAAGCAACTGAAAAAGCATCGTTGATAAATTTATTGAAGTTCAAAAAACGATTTAGCATGGATGGCTCTTCTTTTCCAGTTTTTTCACCCATTATTATTAGGAGTTCTTTTACAAATGCTGAATCGTAAACAACTAATGGAATTAAATATTGAAGGGCAAATGGTTGAGAAAAGAAATAATGTGTGCTAAATTTGATGTTTTCGAGAATATATTGGTTTTGAGAGTGCTGCCAGCGGTGTGAATCAATCTGCTCACCATATAATTTATCTTCACTAAAAATAAGGTGACCCCAAAAATCTCCTGATTTAAAGTCGTTGATAAGTTGTGAGATAGCTAAAGCTTCATCGTCATTACCTTGTTCTCTCGCATATTCAAGCCTCTTTGAAAAATAATACAATGAATTCTCATTCACATCGCTGAAATTACCTAATTTTTTCATAGATGAAGAGTACGGCCAGGTAGTGGGATTTTCAATTTGTTTATCAAGTAATGGTTCATTCTTTTCAATAATAAAATCTCCAAATATATCCTGATCGATATTGGAATTTGAAGTGACTAGTTTGGAAACATATTGCTTTACACTTTCTTTGATTTTTTCATTCTTATTTACTTGATTAAGAACAAACGTATAAAATCCAGGATCCTTCGATCTTCTTAGCAAGAAAAGATTTTTTAAAACAACATATTGGTAAAGTTTCTTTTTTTCTTCTTCCGTAGAACATCGGTTAAATTTCTCTCTCACTTTTAAGGTGCTGTCAATTTCAAACGAATTAAATAAAAATTCTTTGATTATGTTTTTGTCTGTTAAGTTCATTTTAACACCTATGTTGTGATTAAATCAGTTCCACTGATAGTTGCCGTCACGCCAATTATATTGTTTCACAGAAATGAAACATTTAAGGTCTTTATTATTCTCCACAAATTCAAGAGGATATCGCTCATAAGTATTGTCTTTGTTAACCACAATGTTTCCATGTGGGCTTAACATGAGATATGAGCTAACCATATCTTTGCTGCACTCAAAAACAGGTTTTTCACCGAATTTTAAAATGATATCTTCATTTAGGTGAATATAATATTTAAACTGTTCATCATTGATTAATAGACTTCGAATAGGATAATCATTTAGTCCTTTTATGTGAAGTACTTGAATACTCTCCCATTTGTCCGGATCCAATTTTCGGATTAAGGGTTTCATATTTTCTTTGTAATTTAGTTTAGTAACTGTTGTATTAATCTTCAATTTAATTTTCTCTTCTTTGATTATTCCAGATATCTTTAGAGCATTTTCCACATGTTTTCCGCATCCTCTTCCGAGTTTTCTTTCAATATACTCATATTTTGAATCTACTGAAAGTTCAATCCAATCAAGATAAGGAGAGAACATTTCAATCTTTGATTTGGTCAACAGGGATCCATTAGTGGTAATAGATGTATCAAACCCCATTCTTTTGGCAATTTTTATTATGTCATATGTAAACGGGTAGAGTAAAGGTTCACCGCCAACAATATTGATTTTCTCAATATTCAATTGGATTAATTTTCTCAATATTGTTTTTGAATCGAGTATTTCTGTGACTTCATCGTCTAAGTTTTTCGTGTCGCAAAATTCACAATTGTAATTGCACTTTGATGTCACACACCAGTTAACCGTTTTTATAGAATTATCTTTAAACGTCATATTCGATGTGCTATCATTTTTTCCAATCATATACCGCATCTCTTCCCAGATACTTACCAATATCCACCACACTTTGGGGATCGCTCAGGAAATCATCGAACTCAAATGATCGATATCTACCACCTGAATTCGATATAATCTTCCCTGAAGGTGATAACATTACGTAAGAATCTTTCATATCATCATTGGATTCGAAAACGGGTTTTACCCCACCAATCAAGCGGATATGCTTATGTCGCTCGATAAAATCTTTGAATTGCTCATCTGTGATTGCAAGTCTTTCCATGCAATCGTCATTCTGTCCTTCTATATGGAGCATCTGGAAAGCTTTCCACCTATGGGGATTCATCCGGTGAACCAACTGGTGCAGATTCTCCTTGTATGTCAGTTTCGTTACTGTGGTATTCAATTTCAATTTTAGATTATATTCATGAACCAAATCCGAAACCTCGATTGCATGACTTACATGGTTTCCTTTTCCCCTTCCAAGCTCCGCCTCCTTTTCATTGCTCATTGAGTCAACTGACAGGCCTATCCAATCAGTATATTTTGCAATTTCATCGATATTTTGTCTGTTGATAAATGAACCATTTGTCACAATGGAAGTAGTGAATCCCAACTCATGTGCTTTCTCTAGCAGATCGTAAAAAAGAGGGTGCAAAAATGGTTCTCCACCTACAAAATTAATTTTCTTGATATCAATTACATCTGTTTTTATGTCCCTGAGCTTTTCAAGTACTGAAAAAGCCTCGTTGCAGTCTACAATTTCCGTGTCCAGTTTCTTAACATAACAGAAATCACATTTATAATTGCATTTTGTAGTAATATGCCAATTTATTGATTCTAGTGTTTTGTCCTTCATCAATATGGATATTAACGAGAATAAATATTACATTTCTTTAGTTTTATAAATGGTATTATAGATATAACTATAATCTTATAGTTCTATATGTGATCTAAATAATGGATTTAGTGATGTGAGATAAATGACAGAAAATGAAATAGTTCACATAATGAGTGCAGGGGCAAACATACACAATACGTTTCCGGTAGCAATTAATAAAATATCCAGTGCAACAAAAGTCTATGTCATCGTGGAAGATAATGTGTATGAAGACGTAATTGATGAAAAACGCCAGAAGATGCTCGTAGATATCCGTGATTCAATCAAAACACTTAAAGAGATAGCAAAACCGTTTGTTGAAAATGGGGTACATGAAATAAAGATTTCTGATGATTCACTTGAAAGCACCCGGGATGCGGTCATAAAAATATATTCTGAAAATCAGGGAGCCAGATTTTTCTTTAATCTTTCTGGTGGCACAAAAATGCTGTCGATTGGTCTTTTTATGATGGGGCTGTGGATTGATGCTGTGCCATACGTTGTTGATCTAACTTCACAACCAAGAAAATTATCAGTTCCAAAGATTCACATAAATGACCTAACAGAAAATCCGAACCGTGTGTTGATATTGACAAAGCTTAATGAGACAAAGTCCAAGAGGATGACCAGAAAAGATCTGTTCGATAAAGCTGCTAAAGAATACATACCCATTAGAGAACGCGAAAGGAAAAAGATGGAGTTAAAGCAGGGAACGTTCAATTCACTTATTACAAGTTTACTTGAGTGGGAACTCATAAGCGAAGAGTTTAAAGAGGGGAGTAAAAAGGAAAAAGTATATCGCATAACTCCTGACGGGGAATTCACTTTGAACTTTATTGAGATAAAGAATCGCAAATAAGGCTTTTAATAATCTTGATTGATGAAATGAATTTTTGATACATTGATTGGAACAATCTGTTGAGCTCGGTATTCTACTGAGATATTTAATTATTGTTGGCAAGAATCCGGTTCAAATTATCAATTGCATTTTCATCCATCTGGACGATATGAAGTTTAATCCCATAATCTTTTGTGACCTTTAATGCCATTTTTCGCTCAAAGTCAAGTTCTTTTTTTATGATGTCAAGATCAACGATTCGTTTTTTGCTTGTATCACGTTTACGGTGAATTTGAATCTTCTCGGGGGTGCAATCGAGTAGAATAAACTCCGTGAAAAAGTCAAAATCCTTGTGTGTGAGTATCATGTCAATTTCACTGGTCTTTAAATTATAAACGGTAAGATGACAATCAACCAACATATCTTTTCCAGTCGTATGTTGAATATCCCATCGAGCGTCGTTGAGCTTTAACCTGTGAATGTATTTCTCATTTTCAGGTAAAAATTCAAATTGATCGTAGGCTTCCCCCATCAATTCCTGCAAGATATCAGAACCGGAAATGGAAACGATTTCTGAATTCTGTTCGTCAGTCTTTTTCAATAGAGTTGTTTTTCCTACGCCTCTTATTCCTATAAAGCAAATGCGTCTTAATGAATTGATATTGGTAGTAGTATTTTCTTTCATCAATATGATTATTGATTCAAATATATATCATATTTATTTAGTTTTATCAATAGCACTATAGATGAAAATATTAAATTGGAAGTACATTTAAATCCCCATCCCAGCCATCATCCCACAAGTATTTTCACAATAAAAACTCCCATCCAATGGCTCCCCCAAACCCCTTTTCAACCTCACCACATCTTCCCATGTATCAACATCATACCATTCATCAATGAGAGATACTGACAATCCCACACTCGCCGCCCTTTCCAGAGTCGCCCCCGTCACCTCCCCCGTACTCCATGGAATATCCCGGAACAGTTCAGGAATATGGCTACTAAGCCCGATCAGGTAATATCCCCCATCCAGACAAGGGCCGATCACGGCATCCGCTTTATCAAGACATTCCAGACCGCCATAGATATACCCCGATGGCAGGTTTGGACTGTCACTATCCAGAATGACCACTTTTTCATATCCCTGCTCAAAAAGAGATATCGATGCATTTGCCAGCTTCTGGGGTCCTCTGCAAGAATATCCTCATTATATTTGGGTAAGGCAGGATCAAACGATCGATCGTTTTCATATTGGCCGTTTTTATGAATGCATTAGGATTCAGACTGGAATTTCTGGGGAAATATATTTCGGATAAGTAATTTTTTGAGTCGATATTCGAATCACATTGTATGAAAAAGTTTAACTTTAGTGAAGTATATGATTTAAGTGGAGTGGAAATTACTGATATTTTTGGGCACTGGTAAGTGTCAAAAAGTTAGAAGATCACTTTAAAATAGATTTTGGGGTACGATTATGGATGATATTACTCGTTTAATTAACAGGATCGATAACAATATTCTTACATCATCTGATCTGTCATTATTTGCAGAATTGTTGAAAAAATCTCATGTAGGAATGCCTGGCCTGGAAAAGCTTTCGAAGGATGATGTCCAATGGTTTCAAACATATGCTTTTACACTAAAAAAAGTGGAACTTTTAAAGGAAGGTGAACTCTATGACATTGGAAGTGGCGGAGATTGGAGGCAAGCCGTGGATGATTTCAGTAAATTGAGGTTCCTGGTGGATGAGCTTGAAGAAAGAGAACTGGTAGATGAAGTTGCCTGGTACATTGAGGGCATTGCCCTATACAATATCACAAATCCTGAAAATTATAAGAGATATATGTATGCTAAAATTCGAAACCATCTGGAAAAAATAAAGAAATAATGGCATCAAAGCCAAAATACTTACAAAACAACAACCCGACTCTTATTTCCAACACTAAGCTCGATCACATCATTGAAACCGGATTTTAAATAAGCATCGATTACCTGCATTCCGGTATCGATGTCAAGCTTATCCACAAGAGGTGCGTGGTCGCCCCAGAGTACAATTATTATGCGTCCACTGTCATCGTTTTTATTGTTTTTTGTTTTAGTTGAGCAAATGCTAATGAAAACACAGCGCAAACATCCTATAAAGGTCAATATTCGCAAAATACACAGAGCCATTCAATACTAATCCAAATTAGTACTAATCATGGTTAGGAAATTTAACTTGATAACTATACCATGCAGATAAAGCTGCGTTTGGGTGTGCCGTCGCAACTTTTGACTTGCCAAATGTTGTGAACTATTTTTATCCAAAAACACTAACAGTAAGTCAATAAAAGTTCTTAAACGATGAAAAATGGCAAGTTATTTAAGTAATCTATTTAATGCTAACGTTAAGTGGGTTCTGTGAAACCGAGTTTTATTAATTGTGTATAATTTGTAAAATTATATACTTGGCAGTATTCATTGAACTCGTAAAGGAGGTAAATAAAATGAAGATCTTACCCGTATTTCTTTTGGCAATAACCACAATTTTGGTTTCCACTGCATTGGCTGCACCCATATTAGACATGTATTCAGATGATATTGATTGCAGAGCTTGTCATAATGATGCTAATATTCTTAGGAATACAAATCATGAGAATTCGCATAATGGTACTGAATGCTCAGAATGTCATGTAAAGAACGCACCGAAGAAACTCGATTGTATGTTGTCAGATTGCCACGCTGAAGATGATGAAGGTGTAGAAAACCATCATGAATTAGAAGTTGAAAGCTGCCTTATATGTCATGAAAAAGGAGTTCCAAGAGGAAACTTATAGTTAGTGGTAGTGGAAAAACTCCACACCACTTCCATTTGTGGAAATTTCTCACAAAACAATAACCCGACTCCGATTCCCAACACTCAACTCGATCTCATCATTGAAACCGGATTTTGAATAAGCATCTATTACCTGTATTCCTGTATCAATATCAAGTTCATCCACAATAAGTGCGTGGTCGCTTCAAAGTGAAATGCGTATGCACCCCTTCATCGTGTGTGAATGCCCACAGCTCGCCCAGTCCTGACATGGTATAATTTTTATATAGTCCATAATTGTTTCTCCAATTGGATTTAATGACATTTTTTCTTATAGTATCATGCTGAATGTCATCGTTTTTAGTTTTAGTTGAGCAAGTGCTGATAAAAATATATCGCAAATATCCTATAATGGCAAATATTCACAAAATACACATAGAATTAAATACTAATCTACATTAGTACTAATCATGGTTAGGAAATTTGTTGGACGCCAAAAAGAGATTGCACTTTTGGAAAATGAATGGAACAAAACAAATGGAAAGTTGATCATACTATACGGAAGACGGCGCATAGGTAAGACGCGGCTCATAACAGAGTTCATATCAGATAAGAAGGGAATATTTTATTTTGCACAGGACACCTCCCCTCGAATCCAGATTGCCGGATTACAGGAGAAGATTGCAGAGTTTACGGGAGATGAGATACTAAGAACACTTGAGATCAAAGATTGGGATCAGTTGTTTGGTTATCTTGCAAAAAATTGTCCGGACGAGCGGTTCTATTTGGCTATTGATGAGTTTTCATATCTCATAAAAAACGACCGAAGTATACTCAGTATCCTGCAAAAATACTGGGATACCCTCTTTTCGTCATCAAATATATTTATTATTCTTTCCGGCTCGATGTTGGGACTTATGAGTGAGATGGTTTTATCCCATGCATCTCCTCTTTATGGGCGACGTAGCAGGGATATGCTTTTGGAAGGACTTCCTTTTTCAGCTTCAAGAGAGTTTCTTAATATGTCTTTTCAAGAGGCACTTGAAACATACATGATACTTGGGGGAGTGCCGGAGTATCTTCTAAAAGCTTCAGAATACACAGATATTTTGGATTTTGTTGAAAAGGAGTTCTTTGACAAGTTTGGTTATTTTTACAGAGAACCTTACTTTATAATCTCTCAGGAGTTCAAAGAACTAAAGACATATTTCTCCATACTCAATTCCATCGCCTTTGGAAATACAAAACCCACAGAGATCGCAAATTTTGTAGGTGTGGATGCACGGAAGATCTATCCATACCTTGAAAATCTTATTCGTCTGGAATTCATTGAACGGAGGGTATCCGTTTTTGGAAACCAGAAAAAAGGCATATACCTTATAAAAGATCAGGTCTTCGACTTTTGGTTCAATTTTGTTTTTAAGTATAAGGGGGATATTGAAAAAGAAGTTTTCGAGCTGAAAAATGATGAGATGCCCACATATTTCGGAAAAAAGTTCGAGACTTTTGTTGAGCAGGAAGTCATTCATCACTTAATTCCCGATTTCTGCAAGATTGGCCGGTGGTGGCACAAAGGCGAAGAGATAGATCTGCTGGCATTGAATGAAGATGAAAGAAAGATAGCTTTTATCGAATGCAAGTGGCAGAATGTAGACATAAGGAGATCAAAATATATACTCACTGATCTCAAACGCAAAGCTGCGCTGGTAAAATGGAAAAATGACGAGCGCAGTGAGGTTTATGGTATAATCGCAAAAAAGATCGAAGGAAAGGAAAAGTTGAGGGAAGAGGGGTATCTGGCTTTTGATATTGAGGATCTTAGGTTGTGGTTTGATGGGGTAGATGTCGAAGATTAGATGTGAATGAGTCACGGATTCCAGACCAAATATTTAAACCTGTGATGAATTTTATAGGCTGATTAAGTAAGTCCTTTGCAAGATGATCTTCAAAAAGGCGAATTTCTTTAGGATAATATAATTCCATCATCCGTGTTGCTGCTGCCCCGACAGCTGTTGTATCCGGTTTATTTTTAACCATAACGCCACCCTCCAAATTTATATTGGCGCAATGGCATATAACTCGTTTGTATGCGAAGTGCTTCGTATCATCATATGGCGATGACGTTGCTAGATATGCTGTTCATCATGTAAATAAAGATGGGATGGGGATAAAAGGCGTCGATATTATCGGTAATTGATGAAAAAAAGATACTTGAGGTGATAATGCCATTTACTCTAAATAATTATGTAAGTGAGAGGCAAATGTCGAAATTTAGAATTGTAGTGCCGCCAACTCACGCTTATTCAATATTACATTTGGTTTGCATATTTCAGCAATATTATCGTTCTTTAATATATTTTTATTACTTTCTTGTTTGTATATTTTTGGTGGGCTTATCCCCTTCGGGTATAGTGTTTTATCTAGAACGAATTTGAATGATCTTCCATCTTTAGTGCAAACAATCTTGCATTTAGATACTATAATAATAGCAACTATATGTGGATCGTTGAATTTTTTATCATTGACCTTAGCCTTCAGACATTCTTCAATGGCATCCACTTTTTCACAATCATGCAGCTCTATAACTTTGCCTTTATCTTTTAGTCGTCTAAAAATGGGAACAAATTTCTTTGTTTTCACCAATTCATTAAAATATGTCGTTCCCCCATACACAATTGTGCCATTTTTATGTAAAATCCAATCATGAACTGGTTTAAATTGATTGTGTTCCTTTGAACTAGTTACAAAAACAGAAGCCATTGCATTAGTATCAATTACTATGCACATACTATATCCCCAACAATTCTAATTCTTCATTAATAAAAAAATCGGAAAACGATGCTGGTTGGTCTTTTGTATAGTTGCCATCAGTTTGTATTTCGATTACATGAATCCTATTACCTGTGTCGCTTCTTTCAAAAAAGAGTACTTGGGACTGGATATCATCTTTTTTATTTTTGCTGAGTTTAATTCTGAATCTATTAATCAAGTATTCACTATGAGTTTCTATAATAAATTTTTTGTTATCATCTAAATGAATATCGAATATAAGTTCACCTAGAGCAGCTTGCGCTTTAGGATGTAGATGAACTTCAGGTTGCTGAATTGAAAAACAACTATCATCAAGACGCGCCACTAAATCAGTCATGATTGGCAGTACTTGAGAAACGCCATAACCAACGTTAGAAATCTTAAAATCTTGATTACTCAAAGTTATATTTAGTTCATACCTGTCTATCGGCTAAGTTAGTAACTAGGTTTGAAGGGATAGAATATTGAAGGGTTTTAACGTCTTCTCTATCTCTTTTGTCACATGTGTCCATCGATGAATTTTTACTTTTTTCGATGTCAATTCCACCTCATATAT
>JAUWQD010000068.1 GCA_030611265.1 Methanosarcinaceae archaeon
ATGTATAGGATGAGTGTTATAGAATTTTGTATTGTGGGGTCCAGTTGAACTAATCACGAGCGACTGAACCCCAAGTATTGCCCGAAGGCAATGGTAGGTTCGTTTTGAAATTACTTAAAGCTTGTCTGCTCTTGCCTCTGAGGAAAATGAAAATGAGGTAAATGAAATGAGAAACAATATAAAATTTGGAATAAGTGCATTGCTTGTAGCAATGTTGCTGATGAGCATGGTATTTGTACCGGCTGTGAGTGCACAGGAAAATAAAATACCTATAACAAACACTGATAAACAAATCACATTGAATTTAGATAAAGATTTTGGGGTATTGATTATTCCTTCTGGGAATCAAAAAATTGACTCCACATACGCTGATTATACTAACTTTAAACCAGCAATACCGGACGTACGAAAAACTGCTATAACTCAGTTATCAGGTACCATTGACGACAATAACTTTGTATCGCTTTCGGGCACTATCACAGTTGATGGAAAGTCCCAGAATGTCAAACTTACAGGACAGGCAGAGAAAGTTTTTGTTGGCTGGGATGTGCCGGAAGATGCTAAACCTATCTATAAAGAGATTGATGGCAGGACTATGACACGATATGAAGATGCCAGAAGAATGTATGCCAGTTTTGTTGAACTGAAAGACGAAAATGGTAAATTCAATTTACATGGTGAATTCTTCGAAGATGGTATAGGTGGTCTGGTTGGAACTGCAATTATTAATGGGAAAGAGTGTAATATCGGTCTTGTAGGTGAATCAAGTAGCATGTCTGAAAATGTAAGTTTTAGTATCCAAACACTTAGTTCTAAAACACTTGATGTTCCCCAAAGAAGTCAGTGGGAAATATATTGGTATCAACAAAATTCAGATGCTGCAAGCCAAGCCTGTGGACATACAGTTGCAGCAATGCTTGAAGAATATTGGACAAGTAATCATCCAACCATATGGAGTATTTGGACAAACAACCCAAACCCCATGTCTCCATCTGAAGCAGAAGATTACTTGATAAATGAAGCAGGAGTGAATGTAGACTATGATGTTTTTACAGGAACTTTAACAGCAAATATCGATAAAGTTGAAGATCTTATTGATTCTGGATATCCCTTTTACATGACAGAAGAAAGTTACTGGGGTAACTGTCATGCAGTTGTGGTTAAAGGCTATTATTACACTTTAATCAATTCTTATTTCAAATTGAATGATCCAAACACTGTATCGGGTTTTGATACTATGTATAGGTATCACAATGAGAATACATTCTTTAATTTTGAAGACAATGTATATGAATACGTGGGTGGAGGAGATACTACATCAACCGGATTCGCTTATGTAGCTTAGCAAGAAACACTGCATAAAATGTTTGCACAATGCATTTAATAAAGTCAATCATTATGTCCATAATAATGATTGGCTTTGTTTTTTTATCAACCACAAAAATTAGGACTGTGCTAAAAGGTATTCATATGAAAATCAATTGTTGTATTTTGATATTTGTTTTTTTAGTTATAACTACAGTTCCTGTTTCAGCAAATACATTTATTGTTGGAGATTCTGAGGCTGATTATACTTCAATACAGGATGCTGTTGATAATGCTAAGGATAGGGACACCATTCAAGTTTGCAATGGAAATTATTCAGAAAACATATTTGTAGATAAAGCATTGACAATAAAAACACATTCTAAAAATACATATGCCACCATAATTCAGGCAAAAAATATTGAAGAAAATATCTTTTATGTAACTTCAAATGAAGTTAATATAACTGGATTCACTATTAAAGCTGGGAAAGAAGATAACAGAAGAATATCTGATGAAAATGCGGGAATATATCTGGATAATGTTCACGACTGTGTAATTAGTAACAATGTGCTCTCAGGTCATGCCAACGGTATTTTTCTAAATCATTCTTTTGATACTATAATTTCAGATAATTTTGTGTTTTCAAATAATTTACACGGCATCTACGTTACAAATTCCAAAAACAATCTTCTGAGTAATAACGAAGTATCATCCAACAATTATGGAATTTATTTCGCATCATCAAGCCATAATAGATTATCCAATAACAATGCAAGCCACAATAACAATTATGGTATTGCTCTTTGGAACTCCAGTAGAAATGTGTTGGAAAATAACCTTGCTTCCAGTAATAAATATGGTATCTGTTTGACTTCTTCTTTTGAAAATGAGTTGCATGATAATGTTGCCTACCGAAATGGATTACATGGAATCTACCTTTGGTGGTCTAGCACTAATAACTTGAAGAACAATAGTTTGAATTTTAATGGTTATTCTGGTATCAATCTTTACGGTTCTAGTAATAATTATTTTGATTATAACAATGCCTCAAGCAATAAGAAAGGTGTGAGGTTAGAGTGGGATTGTAATAACAACAGTATAAGAAATAACATTTTAATTTCAAATCATGAATCTGGCATATATATCATAGATTCAAGCAACAACACTGTTCTTGAAAATATCCTGTTGGACAATCAAAAAGGAATTGAAATAAAAGAAATTTACACAAGAGGGCCATTTAATAATAAAATGTATAATAATGAAATTGATGATCGATTTAATTACCAACTACTGATCACTGGATTTTTGATATTATTTGTCATTGGAATTGCATTTTATTTGAAACAAAAATCTCTTCTAAAAAAGGCACTTTTTGCCAGTTCAATAGCAGTAATACTGGTTGCAATTGTTGTGTTCGCGATATATTTTCCTATTAAAATCAACTGGCTGGGTAGTAATGTTTACGTTGAAGATTTAGAATTGACAAATGTTACAGAAACTAATAAAACGACCTCTCGGATAACATTATCGATGAACATTACTTATCTGTACAAAGACGCATATAGTAATACTTTTAGCGAAGACGAGTCTACTGATGAAATTCCAGTTATTGTTCAGATAAAAACAGGTTCTCAAATTTCGGAAGAAAAAATAAATTTGCAATATCTTCAAAGTTATCCATATGAATATACTTTTGAACTGGATTCAGGAAAAGACTATGCTGTGTCAGTTGCAGTCCAATGGAAAAGATACTTTGATGTACCCAACCCACGCTACGAAGAGTGGAATTTTGAAGAATTAGGGGGCGCAATAACCAATATCAATCTTTAACTCTGCCTTTTTTACGTACTATTTTGGCAATGCTTGTTAATAATTCAATATTTAGGTGCATGGGGATGGGCAAAATGTGTGGAGTTGGCTATTACATACAAATTTTGGTTGAACACTTTTCGATTTATCGAATGGTTAAATTTTAAGTCTCTTCGCTACTTCGTGTGGGTAAGACTTCCGTTACAATCAATTCATGCCTGTTAATCCCGTAAACAATAATCAAACGGAACAAGGAACATTATGGCACATAACATGAAACTGCATTGGATATTTTGTATTGTGCAGGATATGTAGACCATTGCACTCCCGGCGACGGAGAGATAAATGGAACTGTACATCAAAAAACAAAAACAATTTTTGCATTTGTCAACGACACCTTCTATAAATATATCTAGTTGAGCCATGAAAAGATATGACTCCGAAGGTATTAACATTAATTTGGATGGCGAATATTCATCCGACAGATGAAGATTAATCTGCCGGATTAATATTAAGCAGACTGCTGAATATTCGTCACAGTTAATAATGTATAGGATGAGTGTTATAGAATTTTGTATTGTGGGGTCCAGTTGAACAAATCACGAGCAACTGAACCCCAAGTATTGCCCGAAGGCATTGTTAGATTGCTGTTTATACTATATAAGTGCAATTTTGCCTTTGGGGATAATAAATCAAAGAGGTTAAGACATGAAATCAAAAGGAACAAAAATTGCATCGATTTTTATAGCGATGCTGGTTATGAGCACGTTTGCGGTCTCGCCTGTTATGGCATGTGCACCTAGTGGGACAGACTGTTTGCAAGCATCTGCGGATGGTAATACTTACGGAATGTTTTCAAATATTACAGCATTAGATTCTAAGTCAGTCGATATGCACGTACAAACTACTTGGAAATCCAGCGATATACAAAAGTTAATACAAACATTGAACGAAAAAGGGTATGAGTTAAATCAATCAGATGCTCAGGGGTTGAGTACGACTGTAAAAGATACCTATTATGAGGCAATAGGATTACCATTTGCAAGCACAGATAATTCTGATGGTGCACTTGTTGCTATAGTGAAGAATAATAAAATTGTCAAAATTCAAGCAACGATTGTCCATAGAGATAAAGATCGATTCCCAACATCCGTTGAAGTATTGACTGTAAACGGAAACATTGTAGAAACTGAAAGTGCTACTACAGATAGCATATTTGGTGTTGGAATTAAAACTTCCATAGCTTCAATTGCTTCCATAGCTTCCACGAGTCCTCTTATTAACCTAGATCAAGTAACATCATCTAGTTCAAGCGAATGTGATGGATGTAAACTGTTATACGATGTTGCATGTGTTGTTGGATGTGGTGTCGGAATGTACGGATTATGCTTAATAGCAGGACTTACAACCGGTGTTGGTGGACTTGCATGTGTAATAGTTGCAGGTCTTGTATGCTGGGTAGTAGACGAATATGGATGTGATTACGGGGGAGAGGCTGCATGTGTACTCCTAGGTTACTGCTAACATGTAGAAGAT
Organism: Methanosarcinaceae archaeon; assembly: GCA_030611265.1. Classification (GTDB taxonomy): domain Archaea; phylum Halobacteriota; class Methanosarcinia; order Methanosarcinales; family Methanosarcinaceae; genus Methanovorans. Next base: position 4,654 of record JAUWQD010000068.1, read on the forward strand.
TATAATGAAAAATCCCTTTTTTATTTTTTTATTATTCGGACCTCACTAAGGTACTTGTGTAATGATTTAATGAAAGGAATATTTCTTGGAATTCTATAGCATACCTGAAAAAAATCAGTGGATTTGTGCTTACATTGATTGGTTTATGGATGATATTTTAAACTCAAATTTTAAGGAAGGATTAGTGTATGATAACAACGAAAGAATTTAGATTAATACTTGTGCTGGCTTTCATAACTGTAGCCCTATTTGTCTCAGGCTGCACGGAAAAAAACTTAAATGCAGAAGAAATTACATCTCAGATACTGGATAAAGAGAACAGCACTCAAGATTATTCATATACAATGCACATGACCTCCTATATCGGAGAAAAAACTGAGGAAATTGAATATAAAACTATGTTCAAAAGGCCCAATATGTTTATAAGTATTGCAACAAAGCCTGGTAAACAAAATCAAAACATCAGAATTTTAGATGGGGAATTTATGTGGACTTACATTCAAGATACCAACACGGTCACAAAAATAGCAATCTCCAATATTCCCGAACCTATGAAAAATGATTATGCCAACATTATAGATAGATTTCTGAATGATACAAGCGTAACATTACTTGGCGAGGAAAATATAGATGGAAGAACCACTTATCTGCTGGAAATAACTCCAGAAGAAACGGATGGATATTCCGAGTTGCTATACAAGACAAAAATCTGGGTAGATCAGGAAACATGGATGCCTCTTAAGTATGAGATTTATAGTGGCAATGGAAATCTAACAATGAAATTAGAGATTCTAGACCTTAAAGTTAACACAGGAATCCCAGATTCTGAATTTAAATTCGAGGTTCCAACAGGCGCAAAAATACTGGATTTGGGAGGGGGGAGAAATTAATCTCCTGAATAATTAAGCCTTGAAAAAGACGAAATGCTGAAAATTGAGGAATCAATTTCAGAAAAAACATAAAACTCGTAATCCGTAGAAAAACAAAAAATAAAAGAAAGGCAAAGTCAGGAGATGATTAACATGGAAAAATCTATAATGAAAGAACGATTTTTACAGTTCATTGCGGCCCTTATTACATGCACATTATTAGGATACTTGTCTCATGATTTAATGAATGGAATACGTACTGGAATTCTCGTTGGAATTGGGTTCATTATAGGGGGGGAGCTCATAAGAAAGAAAAAGTAAAGGTCCATTTATAATTTCTAAATCCGAACGAGAATCACAAATTTTTGTTGATCAACATTTGAACATTGAAACTTGGGTTGTAGAAGACTCATGGATTAGCTTGAGCCTATTTTGAATTTAGAAAATTGGCTTTATCAAAACCAATTGATTAGATGTATTTATAAATATATCCTGTTATAATCAAAATAATATGACGGTGTTTGTATGATCTTTAAATTCGCCTCAACTTTATTAGTTTTGTCGATGTTAGCTGCAAGGTATGTCGAGATGACTCAACAGGACACTCAAACAAGCTATAATTTAAAATATAATATTAATAAGGAACTAGGCATTGAAAAATTTTATCAAGGAACTCCTATAAGCTCAACCATTACAATTGAACGATTGAAATTTTAAAGAGGTTTAATATGCTGAAATATTTCACTTATTTCTTTTTTGTTTTACTCCTCCTGTCCATCCCCGCTTCTGCTGCACAGCCACTATACATTGAATATTTCCACCAAACAGGTTGCCATGACTGTGAGATAACAGACCCCATTATTGATCAAATCGAAAAACAATATGAAGACATAGAAATTACAAGAATCGATGTCATAAACACTGAAGGATTCAATCGATGGAACCAATACGGTTTTATTGAGGTTCCGGCTGTGGTCATAAATAATGAAACTAAAATCCCAAAGAAAGAAATTACTGAAGAAAATCTCAGGACATCGATTGATACATATCTTGAAGACAATAAACCTGAAAATCAGCACATAAATAGTGACCTGAATATTCCGTTCGCTTATTCACTTGGTTTATTTGCAGGATTATCCCCTTGTTTGATGGCAATACTCGGATTCCTTTTGAGTTTTACAGCCGGCACCGGTGAGTCTGCTCGCAGCGGTATGGAACGAGCAATAGTCTTTGGTGTCGGATTGATGGCTTCTTATCTCGCCATAGGAGTGGGGTTGCTTGTATTTAAGAAGACACTCCCTGACATGGAATTATTTTCTGTAGTTACAGGAATTATAGTTATTGGAATCGGCCTGTACCTGATGGGACTTTTCAGTCTGCCGATATCCCTCGATAAATATTTCCAGAACACGGCCAGAAAACATGTAGGGACAATTGGAGGATTATTTTTCCTGGGTGTTTTGTTCTCTCTGGTAAAAGTGCCGTGCACTGTACCTATGGTTCTGGTTTTGCTGAACAAAACATTTACAGAAGGGACAATTGGTGATTTAGCCCTATTGTTTGCTTTTAGTTTGGGAGTATTGACACCTTTCCTTGGAATTGGACTGGTTGGAGGGTATACTTTATCCAAACGTGTTCGTGAACACAGGAGATATCTGAAATTGATCAGTGGAATATCCCTTGTTCTGTTGGGTTTGTGGGTGATGATTTAAGATGAAGGCAAGGAATCAAACACGATTTTCTAAACGATGGTTCCAGCCATATTAACAAAAATATTCATGTTAGAACGGCTTCGCTCGGTTCCTATAATACTCAAACAGCCTTTCTCCCCACTTAACTGCCATTTGGTCAAAGCTGAAAAGGTCTGTAGTGGTGTCATACGTCACACCATCCTTTTTATACAAGCCCAGCGACAGGCATTTGTCAGTGACAGTGACCCCAACTCTTATATTTTCGTCCGCAACCATTAATTTAAAGTTTGTATATCCGTCCAGTGCGTTAATTTTTTCTACATAAGGCTCCTGCCTTAATTGTTCCGCAACATCACTGGTAACTATAAGTTCGATCGGGATTCCTTCACATACTCGTTGTGATAGAACATCGGCATGTCCCGTACTCATGATAGATGACACACCGAATACATGATCAGCTTCGTTAAGGATTGTCAAATAGTTGTTGTATACATTAAAAATTTCTGTGTTAATATCGCTGATGAGTTTAGAATTATACAGGCATCTGATCTCGTTTAATAGGGACGATTGAATTCCTTCTAAATAGTGATTGGCCCAAAAACATTTGTGCTGATCAACAACTCCTATTGTCATGACAGAGTCAGCAATCTTGGATGCTATAACCTTACCCAGTGGAGTTAAGTAATAATCCCGCTTCTTTTTCTCGATGAGTTGATCATTTTCTAATTTCCTGATTGGTGGTATGATAGCCTGCGAAGTACTTCCAGTTATTACACGCATTTGAGAAAGCTTTTGTTTGCCTTCATTCAACGATAAAAGGATCTGCGTCTGAAGTCTTGACCGGTATATTGTTTGAACTTCATTTTTGACCGTTTTATACGTACATAAGGCATCCATAGGTTAACACTTCCTTGTTTGAGTGTGGGTTAAAGAAAAGTTTAGTAGGTATTTTTATGTTAAAGGTAACCGTATAAATTATATAATCTAGATACTTAAATCTTTTTAGTGATAAATCTTACGGAATCTCTTCAAAGATAGAGTCCAATAAATTAAAAGATAACAATGTGATGGATTGATCAAATAACTGCCCAGTTGCTGTACCCAAAAACTACCTCAACCCGATAATCTCACAAACCCGCCCCATATCGACATTCTTACGAACCACATCAGCAAGTTCCTCATACGCATCCAATTCAGAAACAGCCACTTGCGGCACATACTGGACTCCTTTCCTCTCGTGCAGATGGGACAACAATGCATGCCTGACATTCTCATTCTCGAACAGTCCGTGCAAATATGTTCCGATCACAAGCCCTGACTCATCGACGCACCCATCATCGCCAAAGATCGGCGCGCATGATTCGGTCGAACCCATGTGAATTTCATAACCTGATATTGCCTCACCCTTTATAGATTCAAAGATCGCGCTGCTGCCTGTCACAGTTTTGGTCACCTGCACCGTGGTCTTCTCATACGCATCAAATGTAGTCGCAACATCCAGCAGCCCAAGTCCCTCGAATTGTGCAGCCCTGTCACCCTCGATTCCTGAATCAATGATGGTTTTACCAAGCATCTGGTAACCCCCGCATATCCCGATGATCGGGACTTTGCCATGAAGTTCTTTGATACGGGCATCCATGCCACTCTGTTTGAAGTCATTAAGGTCGCTGATCGTGTTCTTTGTGCCGGGTAGTATGATTGCGTCCGGCTCTCCAAGTTCATCTCCGAGTTCCACATACCGGACATGTGCTACATTTTCAAGCGGCTCGAAGTCCGTGAAATTTGATATTCTTGGGAAACGAATTACTGCAATCTCGACATCATCACTGCCCTCGCCAGAGTCAGACTTAGGCTTATGCTTAGATTTGTCGCCAATCGATACAGAGTCCTCGGACGGGATCTTAATATCGAAATACGGTAGAACCCCCAGCACGGGAATTCCGGTACGCTCTTCAATTTCCTGCAAACCGGATTCAAGGATCGCAGGATCGCCCCTGAACTTGTTGATAATAAAACCACGCACATTGGCGCGTACATCGGCAGGCAGGAGTTCGATCGTTCCGTAAAGGCTTGCAAACACGCCGCCACGTTCAATGTCACCAACTAAAATGATCGGTGCATCGGTAAGCCTTGCAGTGCCGATATTCACGATATCGCGTTCATAGAGGTTGATCTCTGCTGCACCACCTGCACCTTCCATCACTATAATATCATATTCCGAACCGAGACGCTCAAGCGAGCCACGAAGAATGTCATGCATCATTTCAATGGAATCGTAATACTCGCCTGCCGTTTTGTCGGCATACGGCTCGCCAAGGATAATTACCTGGGACATGCGGTCGCCTTTGGGTTTGAGGAGAACAGGGTTCATATCAGCTGTCGGTTCAATGCCTGCGGCTTTTGCCTGGATTGCCTGGGCAATGCCGATTTCCTTGCCGTCTTTTGTTATCCAGGAGTTCAAACTCATGTTCTGTGCTTTGAACGGTGCTACTTTATAGTCTTTTGAAAAGATGTTACAGATCGCAGTCACAACCGCACTCTTGCCCACGTGTGATGCTGTTCCAAGTATTAGCAGATGTTTCGCAGTTTTTTTTGAGTTCATATATTACAACCTTTGAGGGATAACTTTTATGAAGGACAATCTATATGTAGTTAACTCCAATTTACTTTAGTTAGGTGAAATATGTCAGATGTGTTACGTGTAAGTGGGGGGCCCACAAAACCGGAAATAATCGCAGTGTCACTGTCAAAACTCGATCTGAAAAACGGCAGCACATTTATCGATATTGGCTGTGGCACAGGTGCCGTGTCAATAGAAGCATCGAAAATTGCACGCAACCTTCGTATTTACGCGGTCGATGCACGCGCAGAAGCGATAGAGGTCGCAGCGCAGGATCGTGGGTGACGATACTCTGGAAGACCGTGTGCGCCAGCGTTGCATGATAGCAACAGGCGACTCAGAGGTTGCAAAGATCATGAGGTTCAACAATAACCCGATCGATGCGGGATTGGAAGCAATTAAAAATGGCGCGCCCATATTTGTTGATATTAACATGGTAAAAGTCGGAATTAGTAAGAAAGGACACAACTGTGATGTTATCTGTGTGCTAGATGAGGATAAGGGCGCAAAGATCGCGCACGAGTACGGAATTACCCGAACCTCTGCAGGTTATCTTGCATGCAGGGACAGGCTCAATGGTGCTATTATCGCTATCGGTAATGCGCCCTCCGCAGTACTTACGGTGTGCAGACTTATCGAGCACGGAGTACGCCCTGCATTGATTGTTGGAACTCCTGTTGGGTTTGTGAATGCAGCAGAATCAAAGGATGAGATACGCAAAATCGATGTGCCGTCCATCACCTGTGTTGGTACGCGAGGAGGAACACCGATCGCGGTTGCTTGTGTGAATGAACTTATTGCGATTGTTAGTGTGGGTGAAGGGGATTAGGGGATTGGTATTTGTCTAGCTGTGGTGAGATAATTGCTTAAATGAGATTGTTCTATCTGAAACTAAAACCACTGCAACCGCCGCAGGCGGCGGATTCCCACACCACTGACAAAGAAAATCCGGGCAATAGCAAGGATTAACTTCATTAGATCGACGTCATCTTTTCTATTTTCCCCTCAGAATAATACTCGATACTATAAGGTTTTAGATTCAGAATAACATATTCCGGATCATCAGGGCCTGAGAAGAAATTCCCGAGCATTGGGTTCCAGAATTCCTTTTTTGATTTTTCATCATCAAGGATTTCAATATCCGTATTCATTACAACATAAGGCTTTTTGATGTCTTCAAGGGTTTCTCCACCCCATATCGTAATACAGCCTTTTGGATTATTCTTTATTTGTGAGTTCTTTGTAGAGCTCTTATGTGTGGCGGTCCTGATTGTTAAATCCGGAAAACCCATAGTGACCATATATCGGACTCTGGGAACCGGATGTGGACTGTTTTCCACAGTTGCAAATGCTGATATATTAACTCCTTCAATTACTTCGAGAATTTTATCTTTTAGATCCATTATAGTATCACCCGTACACAAAAGATTTTCATAATCCTATATATTTTTACCGAAATTAGAATATGTATAGTCTCTGGGCTTACCATTGATCGGAACTGATTGGAGATGGATTTTCAAATAACTATCCTCGTACTAATACAGACTGTCCGATAATTCAAAATCTTGCGGAAAAGAAGACATTTTAGGGCATTATATCTAAAAAGAAGGAATATATTCATTACTGGCAGTAATTGTCGGACAGCCTGTAATAGTACAGAGTCTTCATATACTTAAACTTGACTTTCAAAGAAACGAGACTTTTTAATTTATTCTGGCTGAAATTAATCATGGCAAAGAAAATAAACCACAGAGGACACGGAGGACACAGAGAGTCGTTGTTTTTTCTCTGTGTCCCTCCGTGACCTGCACGCCTTGCGGGCGTAGCAGGCACTCAAC
>JAUWQD010000082.1 GCA_030611265.1 Methanosarcinaceae archaeon
ATATATGAGGTGGAATTGACATCGAAAAAAGTAAAAATTCATCGATGGACACATGTGACAAAAGAGATAGAGAAGACGTTAAAACCCTTCAATATTCTATCCCTTCAAACCTAGTTACTAACTTAGCCGATAGACAGGTATTATTGAATCAAGCTTAAATGAGATTTATATTTTTGATGCAAAAACGCTTCATTTTATACATGTAAACGAAGGTGCACTCAAAAATCTTGGATATACCCAGGAAGAAATGCATTCAATGACACCGCTTGGCGTTAAACCGAAATTGAATGAGGAAGGGTTCAATAAACGAATATCTCTCTTGCTTGATCATGAAGAAGAGATAGTTGAATTCCAAACCGTTTATAGGCGGGCTGATGGAAGTCTTTATCCTGTTGAGGTGCACTTGCAACTTATTAAGGATGTCGGAGAACCTGTATTTTTGGCAATCGCAATTGACATAACCGATCGTAAGGCGGCAGAGGAAAAACTGACAAAATATGCAGAGGAACTCAAAGAAGCAAATGAAAAACTTAAATCCCTTGACAGGATGAAGAATGAATTCTTGTCCAACGTAAGTCATGAACTCAAAACACCTCTTGTTTCAATTGAGGGTTATAGTGAAGCAATAAGGGGTGAGATGTTAGGCGTGTTAAACGATAAGCAGAAAAAAGCCATGGATACCGTTATACGGAATGCTGATAGACTTGAACGTTTGATCAATTCCATCTTATACGTGAGCATTGAAGAGTCCGGTAATATGAAATATTACTTTAAACCTATCCAGATTGCCGATGTGATTAACCATTCAGTTTTGGATATGATTTCACAGGCTGAAAGCCGTGGGCTTAATATCAATAATGAAGTACCGGATAACTTGCCTTTGATACAGGGGGATGATGGCAAGTTAATTCAGGTCATGGACAATCTTATTGGTAATGCAATTAAATTCACGCCATCCGGTGAGATTACAATTACGGCACGTGAAGATGGTAGCAATTTGCATGCTGAAGTGAGCGATACCGGAGTTGGAATACCAAGTGAGTACATTGACAATTTATTTGATAGATTTTATCAGGGTGATGGTTCGACAAAGCGTAAATATGGGGGAACAGGATTGGGTTTGCATATTAGTAAACTGATTGTTGAAGCACATAATGGAAAGATATGGGCTAAGAGTGAAGAAGGGGTCGGGGCAACTATTCATGTGACGCTACCCAAAAAGAGCCAAAAGCCAAGCAACATAAACTAATATAATTGACTGTAATGTATATTGGGTGATGGGGAGTGTAAATGACCGGTACACCAGATCGTATGCTGAATACTGGGGCAATAATGGATCCAGATACTGATAATAGTGACAACATTGACCACAGCACAGTCACAAGTGGTTACATTAAGTTCACAGAGGTCATACTTGGCGTAGCAATACTACTGGGGCTGTATATGACAAGCATTTACAGTTATCTCCTGTTCCACAGTCTTGTTGAAGTATTCGGGATCATTGTGATTGTCAGCATTTCTATCATTGCCTGGCATTCACGCAGTTTTATAGGCAACAATTATTTTATTTTTATAGGTGTAGGGTATCTGTTTATTGCTGCAATGACCTTGCTCCATACACTTGCCTACAAAGGTATGGGCGTATTCACCGGATATGATTCCAACTTACCTACTCAACTGTGGATTGCCACACGATATCTGGAGAGCATGACTTTTCTAATTGCTCCTTTGTTTATTGGTCGCAAGTTGAAGATGAACATCATTTTCTCAGGCTATGCTATCATTACAGGTATTTTGATCACATCAATTTTCTATTGGAACATTTTTCCAGACTGCTTTATTGAAGGAGTGGGACTGACAGCATTTAAGAAAATGAGTGAATACGTAATCTCCTTGATCTTACTATCTTCAATTTATTTGCTATTACAAAAGCGCAGCAATTTTGACAAAGAAGTACTTTATCTTTTGATCGTGGCTCTTATGCTAAATGTGTTTGCCGAATTGGCATTTACATTCTATATTAGCGTGTATGGATTTTCCAATCTGGTTGGACACTTTTTGAGATTGATCTCATATTATCTAATTTACAAAGCTATTATCGAAAAGGCTCTGACCAAACCTTACGATCTTCTGTTTAGATCTCTTAAAAAAAATGAGATGTCGTTGCAAAAATCAAATGATTTTGTACAGTCAATAATCAACAGTATCGGTGACCCAACAATAGTTATCGATACAAGTAATTACAAAATATTACTTGCAAATAATGCAGCTCAGAATTTTAACAATTGTGTGAACCCGGTCGAAAAATCGATGTCATGCTATGAGTTCAGTTATCAAAGAAATGCCCCATGTAGTGCACATGATCACCCTTGTCCACTTCAACCGGTTGTCAATGAAAAAAAGCCCCACAGGGTCATCCATACCCACCATGACAGAAAGGGAAATGAATCAGTTGTTGATATTGTTGCCACCCCAATTTTTGATGACAATGGTGAAGTTATCCAGATAATTGAATCAAGCCGTGATATCACTGAGATCAAAAAGACTGAAAAAATACTGCGTGAGACTCGTGATTATCTTGAGAAATTGATTGATTATACCAATGCTCCGTTTATTATGTGGAATCCGGAGTTTAAGATCACAAGGGTCAACTATGCCTTTGAGCATCTTATAGGTTATACTTCCAGCGAGTTGGTTTATAAAAAACTTGACATGCTTTTCCCGGATTCAGGTATGCAGGAAACACTGGGTGAGATCGACCGTACTTTAGCCGGTGAACACTGGGAATCGGTAGAAATTCCTATCCTTCGCAAGGATGGAACGGTTCGGCTAACATTGTGGAATTCTGCCAATCTCTATGACGAAGATGGCACAACCGTTTTAGCCATCATTGCACAGGGCATTGATATTACTGAACGTAAGCAGGCGGAGGAAGCGCTGCGTGAAAGCGAGCGCAGATTAATCAGAGCACAGGAAATTGCACATGTGGGGGATTGGGAATATGATATTGAAGCTGATATGATCAGATGGTCTGATGAGGTTTACCGCATATACGGCATTGACACGGCAACAGAAATGACCTACGAAATTTTGCGGGAACGGATACATCCTGACGACCGTGTTTACCATGATAAATATACAGAAAAATTGATGGACAGTAAGGGACGAGAATCATTTGAATACCGATTGATGTACCCGGATGGATCCATACGGCACGTATATGGATCGGGCGAAGCTATATGTGACAGCACCGGTAAGACGGTCAGGCTGTATGGGATCGTAATGGACATCACAGAGCGTAAATTGGCGGAGAAGTCGCTGCAGGTCGCTTTGGAAAAACGAAAAGAATTGGAATTAATTGTTAATAGAAGTGCGGTAATTGTTTTTCTATGGAAGGCTGAAGAAGGGTGGCCTGTTGAGTTCGTGTCTGAGAACATTGAACAGTTTGGCTATACGCCACAGGACTTTATTGGAGGGCGAATTCCGTATGCAGATATTATCCATAGCGATGATCTGGAACTGGTTGGCGATGAAGTGTCTATGTATTCAGAACAGGGAACAGATGAATTTTCACAGGAATACCGGATAATTACCGGATCAGGTGATGTTCGCTGGACTGAAGACCACACATGGATTCGGCGTGATCCGGATGGCAATATTACTCATTATCAGGGTATCGTTGTGGATGTTACTGAGCGTAAGCAAGCAGAAGAAAAACTGAAAAAATATGCAGGGGACTTGAAACGTTCTAATGAACTAAAAGACATGTTCACAGATATCCTACGCCATGATCTTTTGAATCCTGCGGGTCTTGTGAAAGGTTTTACTGAAGTATTGATTGAGATAGAAAATGATGAGAAAAAACTGCATGCACTCCAAAAGATCATGCAAAATAATAAGAAGTTGATAGATCTTATTGAATCAGCAGCCAAATTTGCAAAATTAGAGTCTATTGATGAGTTTGAATTTAATGTTAAAGATATTGGCACGATCTTTAAGGATGTCGTGGAAGATTTTGCCCCGATTCTTTACGAAAAGCAAATCACACTTGATTTTGTAACAGAAGGGGAATATCTTGCAAATGTGAATCCGATGATCGAGGAAGTCTTTGCTAATCTGCTGTCCAATGCTATCAAATATAGTTCAAATGAAAGCCGTATTATTGTAGACATTCTTGACATTGGTGAAAAATGGAAGGTGAAGGTGACTGACTTTGGGGAGGGTATTTCCGATGACGACAAGCCAAATGTCTTTACAAGATTCAAGCGCGTAGGCAAAGGCAGTATAAAAGGAACCGGACTTGGTCTTACAATTGTCAAGAAAATTATCGAGTTACACGGTGGAGAGGTCGGTGTTGAGGATAACCCTGCAGGGCAGGGGAGTGTGTTTTGGGTGATTATCAGGAAAGGTTGATTTGGTTCCAATGAGAATTTATAAATAGAAAAGAATAAATTATTATAATATAGAATTTGGGGTTAAAAAGATATGTGGCGCACTATTGAAAAAAAACTGATATTTGGTTTTTTGGTGGTACTTCTGGTATCCTTTTTAATTGCCGGGGGAGTTGGGGTCTATCTCTTCAATGATTTTGTCCAAACCAACATTCAGGATGATGTTGTCCATGATCTGGACGTTGCTGACACCATATTTCAAAATCATTTAATCCAAACAAAGAATATGGTATCTCATAATTCAGTTTCCCCGCGTATACGTGATCCTCTTCTCGATAATAATTCTGCATTGCTTCGTCAGAATCTCGGTGATATCTATTATGAAAGGTTCAGCGATAAACTTGACATCCTTATTGTTACAGATAACAATGGTATTGTTGTGGCCAGGGCAAGAAATCCTGCACTATTCGGAGACTCCATGGCAGATAACGATCTTATTTCTCATGCATTGACCGATATGACTGTATCATCCATTGAAATCATGACGCGTGAAGAACTGTTAAAGGAGAATAGATCACTGGCTGATCAGGCATATATGGAATTTACCCCTACCCCAAAAGCAAAACCAAGATATGAGGACAATTCGACGTCGGGCATGGTATTAATTGCAGCCGCACCCATCTATGACAACGACGGCAATGTGATTGGCGTACTGTACGGGGCTGATCTGATAAACCGCGATTATAAGATAGTGGATGAAATAAAGAACGCTTTGTACAAAGACAAAATCTATAACGATAGAGATATGGGCACAACTACTATCTTCCAGGAAGATTTCAGGATCTCTACCAATGTTCTCACAGACACAGGAGAGCGGGCAATAACCACCAGAGTGTCCCAGGAAGTTAATGAAGCAGTGCTTGAAGGCGGTGAATACTGGAAAGACAGGGCTTTTGTGGTAAATACATGGTATGTTACTGCCTATAAACCTATAAAGAACTTTGACGGTGAGATCATAGGTATACTGTATGTGGGAATCCTGGAACAGCCATATATCGATGCCGGACTCAGGATACTGGGGATATATCTTGTATACCTGTTATCAGGTTTTATACTGTCCATGTTCATATCTCGTTATTATGCCAAAACCATCACTCAACCTATTAATAAGTTGATCAAGGGTACAGAAGCCATACCTAAAGGTGAATTTGAGGAGATAGATGTAGGGACAAAGGATGAGATCGGAAAACTTGCCGAATCATTCAATGTAATGGCAGAGGATTTACAAAAGACAATGGGTGAATTGATCTCATCGAAGAATGAGGTTGAGACGATATTTAAGAGTATCAGTGATGTTGCCAGTGCTCAGGACATGGATATGAGGATCATCTTTACCAACGAACTGGCAAAAGAAATATATGGTGATGATGTTGTGGGCAATTTTTGTTATCAGGTATATGAGGGAAGAAATGAAATATGTGAAGACTGTCCGGCTATAAAATCACTGGAGACCGGGGAGGTTATGAGATTGGTCCATTCTCAAATGGACAAAGATGGGATGGAACATTTTTACGAGATCACGGGTTCACCGTTGAAAGATGAGTACAAAAGGATCATAGGCACTCTGGCGATACGAAGGGACGTTACAGAACAGAAGCGTTCTAATGAGCTCAAAGACCTTTTTACAGATATTCTGCGCCACGACCTGTTAAATCCTGCTGGCATTGTCAAAGGGTATGCTGAAGTGCTGCTTAATATGGAAGAGGACGAGAAAAAAATCCGCGCACTTCAAACAATTGAACGAAATAATGAAAGAATCATTAACATGATTGAAATCGCAGCTAAATTCGCAAAGCTGGAGACAGTTGAAGAACTTGAGTTTGAAGAAATGGATATTGGTGCCATCTTTAAAGGAGTCGTGGAAAACTTCAGACTAAAGCTTAATGAAAAGCAGATGATACTTGAGTTTGCTGCTGAGGGGATATATCCCGCGAATGTAAATCCGGTTATTGAGGAGGTATTTGCAAATCTGCTGTCCAATGCCATAAAGTACTGTCCGGTGGAAAGCAAAATCATTATTGATATACTTGATTCGGGTGAAGAGTGGAAAGTAACGGTAACCGACTTTGGTGAAGGTATCTCTGATGAGGATAAGCCTAAACTTTTTGAGCGGTTCAAGCGTGTGGGCAAAGGTAGTGTTAAAGGAACAGGGCTTGGTCTTGCAATTGTCAAGAAGATTATCGTGTTACATGGGGGAGAGGTCGGTGTTGAGGATAACCCTGCAGGGCAGGGGAGTGTGTTTTGGGTGACGGTGAAAAAGCATAAGATATAAATCTTCAAATTTTTCAGCAAAGTAACAAAAATAAAGTAACAAAAATAAAATAACAAAAATAAAATAAGTAATTGTTTAGCTGTACTTACATACAGCCGAGAAAGGATTGGTTAGAATATAATAACCACAGAGGAACACAGAGAATATAGATATTTGTGCCCCTCTGTGGCTTATAAATTGAAACTGAGCTAAACAAACACTAAAATAAAAGTATAAAACTAGAAAATACTCCCTTCAGTCGGATTTACATGGAGACCTTGGACTCACGTCTAAGGAGTCCGACAGACTAAAATCAAAAAGCGAGAGGTAAGTGACTTGTGACGAATTATACTTTGCTTTAATCCGCATCCACAATTCAGTCATCCGGAAGTGGCGCTGGGAGGCGTGAGATGAGAAGTTCAGGAGTCATAACATGAAAATAGTAGATAAAATAGAATTGTCAAAAATCACTGTTCTTGGATTCCTGCTGGTCATTTGTCTGCTGTCAATCTATTATTTTCATTTTGTCTTAAAAACTGAAGTTGTCTTTACACATCTTTTCTATGTGCCGATCATCCTTGCGAGTTTATGGTGGTCACGCAGGGGTATAGCAGTTGCGGCATTCCTTGCCCTACTGCTGCTGGTTTCGCACATCCTGAGCCCGCTTGAGAGCCTTATCTGGGCAGACGTAACGCGAGTATCCATATTTTTGATCGTTGGCACGGTGGTTGCCATTCTGAATGCTAAAATGCTGGCACTGATGGAAAAACTGCGGCTGCACGGGGAGATTGTGGTCAAGGCGTATGTGGGTAAGGGTGATGATAACCTGCATATTGAGGTAAACGACACTGGAATTGGAATGCCCAAAGAGCATATAAACAATTTATTTGATAGATTTTATCAGGGTGATGCCTCTACGAAACGTAAGTATGGGGGGACTGGGGCAGGTTTGCATATCAGCAAACTTATAGTCGAAGCACATAAAGGGAAGATGTGGGCAGAGAGTGAAGATGGGGTTGGGACAACGATTCATTTTACTCTTCCGATGTGAGATAGGTTTTGGTTTGAGCATTGTTAAATAGAATAAATTATTATAATATATAGAGGCCGTCCTTTAATTAAATTTCGACATTTAATCTAAACATCACACTTGAATTCAATAAAATCGAATCCTCTGAAAAATTAAAAATCACAATAAAACCCCTAATTTAACACAAAATACCCACATTTTTCCCAATTTTAG
>JAUWQD010000090.1 GCA_030611265.1 Methanosarcinaceae archaeon
TGTTTTTGCCTGTTCCAGGATATCATTTACAACATTTTCAAGTCCCATGTCCAATCTCCCGCTGACGGGTAAATAGTCTTACAGGAAGAGCAACAATATGGCAACAACCAGTCCAAAGATAACAATAGTCTCCGGGATAACGGTCAGGATAAGACCCTTTCCGAATAGCTCTTCTCGTTCTGCCATTGCACCGACAGCGGCTGCGCCGATATCCTTTTCTGCAATACCTGAAGCAATGCCGGACAGTCCTACTGCCAGACCTGCTCCAATGGCTATAAGTCCTCTTTGATTCGCAAGAATCTGTTCTACGGTTGCGTCTGCTAAACTAATATCTACCATTTATTTTACCTCTGTATATTTTCGATTATATCCGAATGAATTAAATTTACGACCACCGCCCTTGTAGAATTTTGTAAAAAATTCTACATACTGCAACCTTAATGCATGCAGTCCCGGTGCTACGACACCAAGCACGGTGTTTACAGTGTGTCCGATCAGGAGCACAATAATTCCAAGTATTATGAAAACTCCCCCTTCTGGAAAGAGCAAATTTGTCACAATAAAATTTATTGCATAAGCAATACCTACAGAAGATAGACCCACGGCGGCCAACCTTGTATATGACAGGGTGTTACTGAGAATTGAAGGCAGTTCAAGAATCGCTGTCGCGCCTTCACCTGCAATGAGCATCACCACACCTATCACTGATATGATAATTCCACCGGTCTTGCCAACAACAGGAATATATCCCAGGGCTGCAAGAGCAAATATGGCGATTCCCAGTTGCAGTACCATCCAGCTTATCTTTTCCAGCACCGCCTCCTTCAGACCGTGTGAGATGGCTACGTTCCTGAAACCAAGAATGAATCCCATGTTCAGGTGCACAACACCGATAAGTGCTGATACTATCAACAGTATGGGTATATCGTCCTTGCCAAGTCTATTAAGGATAGGCAGGGCATGGAAGTTATAGAACATCCCACCAAGGGCACTGTGTTCACCAAAAAGTACTGCCACAATGCTATGGTGCCCAAACACATGGAAACCGAATATTTCTGCGAACAGTATACCGAATATTGTTGTAGTGATACTGCAATAGACAAGCAGCGTTGCCAGTGGTCTCATACCGCCGGTCTTTATCTTTGCCCTGCCTACCATTCCAAGTGTAAAGAGTACCAGACCATATCCTATATCTCCAAGCATGAGACCGTAGAATAATGGGAATGTGAAGAAAATAATAACTGATGGGTCGATCTCCTTATAGAGTGGTCTGGAATATAAGTCCATGATCGTTTCAAGAGGCTTGACCAGTCCGGGATTATCATATTCCACCGGAATGGTACTGGATTCGATCTCTTCTTTCTCCGTATCCAGTTTGGAAATCATCACACTGCCGTTGAAATTTGTCTCAAGAGTATCTTCCACCTGGTGGAACTTGTCATCAGCTATCCAGCAATCAATAATAAAAGTACTCTCAGATGTTGCAAAACGCAAAGGTGCTTCTGCTTTTTCTGTAGTGATCGATAATATCTCATCTGAAGCAAGGATGAAATCCATATATTTACCTTTAAGATCGACAATTTCATCTTTAAGTGAAGTTAGTTCAAGTTGTATGTCTTCTTTCCTGTTTTTCATCCCGGCCATAATCTTTCCGGGATTGCCTTTTAATTCAGGTACATGGATGTCATTAAAGTAATATTTTTCAAGAATGTCACTGACCTGCTGCTGATGCTCAACAGGCACAAATAAGGTGATAACATTTCTCTTGTCGTGGGGTGATGATAACAGTTCATAATTTGCTGTAATACTCCTGATCTCTTGTTCAATCTCAGATATTTCACCCTGGACATAGCCTGTAATGACAGTGATTGAACTATAACCCCGATAATACTCAAGGTCCAGTGGAAGTAAAGACAGAGGTTCCAGCACGAAAATGGAATCGTCTATATTCTTTAGTTCATTTCCAAGTACATTTTTCCGATCTAATAAATCGTTGACAATTGAATCCAGCTTTTCTAATTTTGCATCAAGTTCATTTAAAATCTCATCTTCATTTTGAAGCATATCGGAATGTTTTGGTTTTATACCTAAAAAATTTGTAATAGATCGCAACTTGACCAATTTATTAGAGGCTTCCGATGCTATTTCACCGGGTTTACCAATTTTAAGAAATGAATCGTCCTCAGTGAAATCTTCTACATGGACACATTGTATTGAATGCAAGATGTCTACAGTCGGATGCAATAATTTCTTATTGCCTATAATTACTACTTTTGAAACCTTTTTGGCTTTAAGCATGCATGCTCCTCTCAAATTGTTCCACAAGATATTCTGTGGCTTTTGCTACATTGCTATTTGCCTTCGATTTTATTGATTCTGCAGCGGTGATCCCTTCTTTTAACATTTTCTCTTTTTCTGATTTCATTTTCTCTTTTGCCTGGGAAATCTTCGTATCGGCAATTGCCGCACTCTCGTTCTTAGCCTCATTGATCAATTCCCTTGACTGGTTCTTTGCTTCGAGGATTTTTTTAGCTTTAGCTTCATTTGCCTCAGATATCATTGTCCTTGTATCTTCTTCGGCTTTCTTGATCTGAGATAAAATATCGGCCTTTATCATATTATTTTCACCGTTCTAAATAATTTTATTCATTCACTAATATATATTTTAGAATTGCCCTTCATATTATTATTTACTGAGGATAAGCATCGTTATTTCTGCTATATAACAATACATAAATTCCTGTTTTTTTGAAGTAATACATCACCTGGGATAAGTAAGTCTGAAATTCAACTCTCACATTAAACATATAGTAGATAAATTATTCGGTTTTACAGTATTATTCCAATAGCAGGTGGCTAATCTGTCATGGATATAAATGATTATTATTTATTGCTCCGATCAATCTCGTCTACTATAGTATCAGCAATCTCATTACAGGTTGTATGACCGGGACCATCCGCCAGGTGTACCTTCAATGTTAGAATACCGTCTGCAAGTTCACTCCTGACCAGGAATGTATCGCCTCTGGTGGCAATGCGGCTGTATTTTTTATTCAGGTGCGAATAAAGTATTCGAAACCTGAAATCAATTGTACCATCCTGATCAATGTCCAACATTATATTTTCCAGGTTTTGATTGGTCAATGGTACGAAATCTACATTTGCTTGCGTGATATCAATGGCAATATTTCGTTTTGTATCCAAGGTTTCACCTTTATTTCCAATCAATTTGAATGACCCGGATTTGTTATTCATCCCTGTAAATGTTTTTACAAGATATGGAAGGTCGGCCCAAAAACTGTACTTTTGGGTAAAATCAATATTATGAAGGGGAAATTGATGATATTTTCTTTTTCTCATGTCCAAACCAAATCACCAAAGTCTATTAAATCAAATTACATGATAAAATCATCGCAATGGATTTTACCGGAAAGTTAAATGTATAGTATAAATCCTGAGATTCAGGGTTTTGAGGGAACAAAAATTTAAATGATATGAAAACGCATACAGTATATGCATTAATATTTTCCTATGCGTCCAATAATGCCGGAGATCACTTGTTTCATTGTTGACTCCTACATTAATTCCTTGATCTTGGCCGCTGTTTTCTCAACTTCAACCAAAATAAGGCCAAGACCTGCATCCGGTTTTGCCATGACGACAAGTAAGGCTTTAGGACCGGCTCCCATGCATATCAGTTTTCCGGTTTGCGATTCAACAATTATCCTGCTGGGCAATCCCTTATCAAGTTCTGTAGTAGCTGTTTCTGCGGCTCCCAGCATAGTCGCAGACATGGCAGCAAAGGTTTCACCCATTATGCCATCAGGCATATCAGAACTCATTAGAAGCCCATCACGACTGACAATGGCGCATGCTTCAATGCCACCAAGATTTTTCAAATTAGTTACAAGTTCCTGCAATATGTTCGTAGTGGTTGTCATTTATTAACTCTTGCGCCTTTTCCCGTTTTAATCAGTATACTCTTTTGTTAAGGATTTTTTTGAGTAATAATGTATAAACGTTTTCTTTTTAATAGTATAATAATCTATAAGATTATGTACTAAAGTTAATCCCTGGCGTCAATCTGAGGTTGGAAAATGATTCAACTTCAACCCCAAAATTTCATATTTTCGGCTCCAATCGTCCATATTGAAATTATTACCCCTTACCATAATATTATGAATTTGGCCAGAAATTCGATATTGGACTGGATTACTTAGATGGAATAAAAACCGATACTGGAGAGGTAAAAGCTACTCTTGGGGATATGAATGGTACATTAAATAGCATTGATAATACACTTGGATCATTTGTAGTGGAGCCGAGGGGACACAACCAGCGCCTTGAGAACATCCTTGTAAAACTGGCTGAGAGATAGCCGTATATGCGCTTAAACTCATGCACAGACATGATGCTCCGGATTTGAGAGTTCGTGAGATTAGGTTAGTTTACTCACGGGAAAAAGCTAAACACACCACTCCCACCTCAATTCTCATCTCACCTCACCTAACCTCAAACTCATCCAAACAGACCCGTTCAGCCTGTGTCTCTTTTCCAACAGAGACCACAATATCAAAACAATCAAACCACTGTATCTGCTGGTTCCCAAGGTTCAGCTTGACCCCATTGACCGAAGAGTTGACATCAGATTCCATTGAATAGATAAACATACGGCGGTCCCCATCAACCCCATAGACACCTACATCCCAGCTTGCACCCTCATATTCGCCTGGAAATGTAAGGTCAATATAGGCCCAGTTCTCAGAACTGTTGATGTACTGTGAGCCGTTGAACCACGAATTCTGCTTTTTGTTACTGTCATCTATAGTATTTTGCTGTAGATTGTCCAGGTACATCAGCACCATCGGACCGCCAACCATTAGCATCAGGCCGGCAATGGCTACAATAATAATCAGAATGAACCTGTTTTTATCATCCATTGGTGTTCAATACATAGATTACCACATCACCTAATTACTCTTTCCTGTAGTACATAAAATATGACTTTGTGTACTCGGTGACCGACGGCATCAGTGCCGATGACAGTAACAAGCAAAAACCGGTACAAATTCTAATTATCTCCAAGTTATTGCGATTGACAATTATTGCGATTGACAATAACTATTAAATACAAAGGAATTATATATTCATACATGAAATTTTACGATCGTGAAGATGAGATCAAGAAACTCAGAACATTAACATCGCTTGACAAGAGCACAATGATTGTGATCTACGGCAGGCGTCGTGTTGGTAAAACACGGCTTGTGCAGCATGTTTTTGGAAAAGAATCATATTACTTTTTTGTAGCAGAAAAAGAAGAACGGCTGATCCTTGATGATTTCAGGACTATATTGATGGAACGCCGTGATTATGTTCCTAACTTTACGGATCTGGATGATTTTTTTGGTTTTTTATTTACGCTATCAAACAAAGAGATTTTCATTTTTGATGAATTCCAGAACTTTAAAAAAATCAATACCGGCGTTTTTTCTATCATCCAGAAATACTGGGATAAATATAAAGATGAACGGAAATATTCATTTGTGTTCCTTGGTTCTTACACCGGTCTTATGAAACATATATTCAAAGAATATAAAACACCACTCTTCGGACGCTCGGATGCACTGTTCAATCTAAAACCTTTGCAGTATGATGTTTGCAAAGATATACTGGTGGATCTGGAAATCAGCACCTTTGTTGAAATATATTCCATATTCGGTGGAGTTCCAAAATACTACGAATTATTAGAGAATGTAAATGACAGAACGCTATTGAACATCATCTCTGAACAATTCCTGGACATTGGTGCCCCTCTTCTTGACGAAGGTACAAATATATTGATCAGTGAATTCGGAACTCAATACAGGATATATTTTTCAATTATAGAGGCAATTGCCAGCGGAGCAAGCACTTTGAATGATATCGCAAACCGTACCGGTATTAAAAATACCAGTCTTGGACCTTACATGTCCGATCTCATCAATGAATATGAAATTCTGGTGCGCAAGGTTCCAGTGAATGAAAAACCATCTAAATCCAAAAAGGGCAGGTATTTTATTAAAGACAATTTTTTCAAATTCTGGTTTCGCTTCATTCACAAGAACCGTGGGTTTATAGAGAGTGGCAGACCAGAGTATGTACTTTCAAAAATCGAATCTGAATTTGATCAATACATCGGCCCGGTTTTTGAAAACATTTGTGTTGAGTTCCTATACAGATCAAATGGTGAAAAAAAACTTCCATTTGTGTTCCAGAACATCTGTGCATGGTGGAACCGCAAAGGTGATGAGATTGATATCGTTGCTTTAAACGATGATACTAAAGACATCCTCATTGGGGAATGTAAATGGAACAATCGCAAAATGGATGTGGATATTCTAACAAAGCTCAAAGAGAAAAAGAGCT
>JAUWQD010000050.1 GCA_030611265.1 Methanosarcinaceae archaeon
CACTTGCATAACTACGCCCCGATAAATCCTGCACCGCCTTAATTTCTATTGCACCGGGGGCTCCTCCGTCTTCGCAGCCTGCCCCCTGTTCATCGCAATAGATACTCCTGTTCGCCGTGCTGCTCACAATGCTCCAGGCCCCGCCGGTGGTATACCTGAATATTTGGTGTGCTGGGTGGAGGGACCTATCGGTCATTTTGGAGTTTAGTAAAATCAAGCCAATCCAAAGGAGTGTCACGAATCTCTTCTTTTATGACAGGGGGTCGTTTTATTGGCTCTCCGCAATTCCATGTGGAAAGATAGGATTAAGATATCCTATCGAAGATATATCTTGCTTATGAAACCTTGTACATTTCGATAACTATGGACACTTATACATCCAATATACCCTTCTTGTGATATGTTTCATCGCATTAAAAATATTGTGTTGCCCACACAAATCAGCAGAGAGCCAAAAAAGAGTTTCTCATCATAATACAAAATGTTTATAATATATTAGGTAATACGTTCATGCCAATTAGTATGAAAATGTGTGATGACAAACTACTATGGTAACAACTGAAAATCGATATTAGCTACTTCCACCGCTGACCTTCGATCGGCATCAGGGGCTGAAGTAGCTAAGTTTAACATATCACGAGGTAAGCAATATGCATTATTATATGGCAAAGCATATCATAAATATGTTTGTCTGTCTCTTGACAGCAACTTTGATACAAACATCCTGCACTACGTTACTTAGTGCAAATATTATGGGCACTCCCGGATCTTTTGAAGTTGGTTCTACCGTGCTTCCGGATGGATTCGATTTTCCTGAATTAATCTACTGCATTGGTGATCTGTATAGAGTAACTGAACATTTCCTTTGCATTAAATGGACGATTAATGATGTAATGCATCTATAAAATCTGGCTGTGGGTGATTACGTGTATTTCTTGGTAGAGCGATTATAAAATAAATAGGTGATAAATTGATAAAAATAAATATTAACAGTATAGGAATCTGGATAGCATTAGTAACAATTATGGGTGTTGTAGTATTCTCCGGATGCACAGACAAAGGAGAAAGCGATACTGCGAAAATTGGAATAGAACAAAAATTGGTTATTGCTGAACCATGGGGGATTTCCAGTGTCGATCCTGCAATGGCAGGAGGAACATTAAACAATTTTTTAGTTCTTGAGACTTTAACCTTTATGGAACCCGATTTTAGTCTCGTTCCCGGGCTGGCTAAGTCTTGGGAACTAATCGATGATACAACATGGCGGGTTCATTTAAAAAACAACATAAAATTTCATGATAATACCGAATTAACCGTAGATGATGTAAAATTTTCATTTGATAGGAATATGGAGAAAAATCCGACTATCAGAGGAGAACTGGGGATTAAAAGTGTTGAGAAGATTGATGATTATACAATTGACATAATCACTGAGAAACCAGATGCTGCAATTCCTGCTGCATTGTCGTATGCAAGAGCCGTTATTTATAGCAAAAATTCGATTGAAAGGGATGGAATTATTATAAAACCCATTGGAACAGGTCCATTTAAGTTTGAAAAATTCGACAAAGCCACAGACATTCTTGAACTCAGCAAAAATGAGAATTACTGGAATGGCGTCCCAAAACTGGATACTGTACTTATACAGGGTGGTGTAGGCGAGGCATCAACAAGAGAACTGGCAATTGAAAAAGGAGAAGTTGATTTTACGACTGAACCACCACTGGGTTCGACAGAGAGACTTAAAACCAATCCGGAGTTTAATGTTATAATACATCCCCTGTGTCAGGGATACAAGCTGAATTTTGGTAATCTGTCAAAGGCTCCATACGATGACATTAAAGTGAGAAAAGCAATTGCGTATGCGGTTGATAAGGAAAGTATAGTAGAGCACATTTTATATGAAAGGGGTGAAATTTCCAATGGAATGGGGTTTGTACCCGGTATAGAATGGAGGAATAACGATCTTGTGGGTTATCCATATGATCCCCTAAAAGCAAAACAGCTATTAAAAGAAGCTGGATGGGAGGATACCAATCACGACGGTATACTGGATAAGGACGGGAAAGCTTTCAAAATAACTCTTTATACATGGCCGCAACGTCCGGCCTTACCACCACTTGCAGAAACCGTCCAATCACAGTTCAAAGAGATTGGGATTAATGCTGAAGTCAGGATCATGGACTGGAGTGCCATAAAAGAGCGTTTGAATGAATGGGGTGCTATACGGGTATCGGGAGGTGCCACATGTATGCGGATTCCAGATCCAAGTTACTATCTGGAGAGGAATTTCCACTCGGAAGGCAACAGTAATTCTTATGGATATAAGAATGAAGAAGTAGACCGGCTTCTTGAAGAAGGAAGATCAACTTTCGATAACAAAAGCGCTATGGCATGTACCGGGAAGTGCAGGAAATAGTGGTTGATGATGTCGCTGATGTGTATATAGCCTATCACAATCTGGCAGTAGTCACAAAAAGTAGTGTCAATGGTTATGTTCCTAATCCTTCAGCACACGACTACAGGATCAACCCCGGTATATACATAGAATAATAGTATATCCTTAGGTGCTGGTATGTTTTCACAACCAGCACCTTATTTTTCAAATTTTGTGGTTCTCACACGGTAGGAGCAAGTACACAATGTTGAAATCTATTTTGAAGCGATTAGGAATTCTCATATTGGTGGTAGTTGGAGCAACAGCATTAGTGTTCTTTATGCTGCATTATATTCCGGGTGAGACCCCTGATGTAATAGCAAGATATATTTTTATCGGCAATATTGAAATAGAACCTTCAAATGAAGATGTGGCATTGATCAGCCAATACTATGATCTGGATAAACCTTTGATTGTTCAGTATTTTTCATGGTTGAGTGAATCATTACAAGGCAATCTCGGTACGTCCTATAAAACCGGTCAACCTGTACTGGATGAGATAGTGATAAGATTACCAGCGACTATAAAGTTAGCCGTAGTAAGTATACTGGTATCGCTCATAATAGGCATACCATTGGGCATTGTTGCCGCTATTAAACAAAATTCAATATTAGATTATGTATGTAGCACCGGTGCTGTAATTGGTGTATCCATACCTAATTTCTGGCTTGCACTACTGCTTATTCTGGTATTTTCAATATATCTCGATTTAACGCCTGTTATGGGTTCTGGTAGTGTTGAACATCTGATACTGCCCTCGATAACTCTTGGAACCGGTATGGCTGCTGTCACTGCCCGCCTGACAAGATCAAGTATGCTGGAAGTGATAAGACAGGATTATGTCAGAACAGCAAGAGGGAAGGGTCTGTCTGAAATAACCATTGTCGTTCGACATGCTATGAAAAATGCACTGATTCCGGTAATTACAATCATAAGTTTGGAAATGGGGCATTTGCTTGGTGGTACTGTAATAGTAGAAACGATATTTGCATGGCCCGGCATTGGAAAATTGTTGATAGATGCAATATCCCAAAGGGATCTTCCTGTAATTCAGGGTTGTGTGGTATTTATGACAATCATGTATGTCTCTGTTAATTTGATTGTTGATCTATCGTACTCAATTTTGGATCCAAGAATAAGATACGAGATGTAAAAGATGATAAGTTTATTGCGTGATGTCCGGGAATTTGGAAAGAACAGAGCAGCAATGTTGGGTTTAATAGTAATTTGCATGTTGATCATGATAGCTCTTTTAGCAGAAGTTATATCTCCTTACGACCCGACCAAGATAATATTGGAAGACAAATTGCAAGCTCCATCCATTGAACATATTATGGGAACTGACCATTTAGGCAGGGATGTTTTAAGTAGAATAATCTATGGCAGTAGATTAACATTTCAATTGAGTATAATTGTAGTTACAATTACTGCAATTGTTGGAATAATACTTGGTATTGTATCTGGTTATTACGGAGGAATAGTTGATGAGATATTGATGAGATTTGTAGATATATTGCTTGCTTTTCCAAGTATAATCTTTGCATTAGTAGTTATTGGTACTCTTGGACCGGGGATAAATAACACAATATTAGCTATATCTTCTGTAGGATGGCTCAGTTATGCAAGAGTTTCACGGGGATCAACACTATCAATAAAAGAAAAAGAGTTTATAGAGAGTGCAAGAAGCATTGGAAGTGGTGATATCTATATTATCTATAAACATGTGTATCCAAATGTCTTGTATCCGAATATAGTACTTGCAACACTCCATATGGGTTCAGTGATTCTTACTGTCGCAGCATTGGGTTTTTTGGGATTAGGAGCACAGCCTCCAACACCGGAATGGGGCACTATGCTAAATGAAGGTAAGGAATTCCTAAGAATGTGTCCGTGGTTATCTATTTTTCCAGGTCTTATGATCATGATCACTGTATTGGCTTTTAATTTTATAGGAGATGGCTTGCGGGATGCACTTGACCCAAGGATGAAAGAGGTGGTAATAAAATGACTGTATTAATTTCGAGTATAAACGAAGAAGAACTTGAATCAGATTGTATAAAGAAGGAAATAAGAGAATACTGGGATCGCACAAAGGAACATGCCTTCTTCAAAGATGATGAGGAAGAAAAGGCATGGAGGAACTCTCTTCTCAAAGAGTTTGGTTCAAAAAAGCTGAAAATACTGGATGTAGGTACCGGTAACGGCTCTTTAGCTCTCGTGCTCGCAGGGATGGGGCATGATGTCGTAGGGATTGACATATCAGAGGGAATGCTATCTGTAGCGAGAAAAAAAGCAGAGGAAAGATGTGTTAATCCCGATCTAAGGATTGGTGATGCTGAGTCGTTGGAATTTGATGATGGGTGTTTCGATGCGGTTGTCAGCCGGATAGTCCTCTGGACGCTTCCCAATCCGAAAAAGGCAATTAACGAGTGGAAACGAGTGTTAAGGCCCGGCGGGAAGGCATACACATTTGAAATCGAATCATGGGGTCGAGATAAGGGAACAGGTAGATGGATCAAGAAGAATTTGGGATTGTTCTTGACCACAATAATTGAGCGGAAAAATGCATGGAAGACAGGACATTATAGTAAATCTGTGAACGAAAATCTTCCAATATGTTATGAGAAATCATCTTCAAGTGCTATCAATAAGGTGGAACTCTTTAGAAAAGGCGGATTTGAGGATGTGTCGGTCTTCAAGATGGAGGAAGTAAGCGATATATCTGTGAAAAACAGGAGGGAAGTTCCGTTAAGGTACAAACTTACATGGGGTAACTCTGGTGCTAATATATGGTACTACATAAGGGGATGTAAATCATAGCGGGCGATATTATGAATGATGTAAAAAGTGAGATAAAGAACTACTGGAATGAAAGATCATCAACCTTTGACCTTTCTCCGGGACATATCATAGCGAACAGGAAGGAGGAGAATGCATGGAAATCTCTTTTGCAGGATAAAATCGGAGGAAATGACAAAAAAATTCTTGATATCGGTGCTGGCACTGGTTTTCTCTCAATCATGCTTGCTGAAATGGGATATGAAGTTGTCGGTCTTGATATCTCAGAAGAGATGATGGAAAGAGCAAAGAACAAAGCGATGGGACAGGGAGTTAAAGTCGAGTTCAAACTGGGGGATGCTGAGAATCTCCCCTTTGAAACAGGGTCCTTTGATGCACTAGTAAATAGAGCGGTCCTCTGGACTCTTCCTGACCCGAAGAAAGCAATTGCTGAGTGGAGGCGTGTCTTGAAACCTGGTGGAAAACTCTGCTTTTTCCTTCATGAACCACATCCGAATGGAGTAGCTGATCGGGTCAGGAGACATTTTGGAAATCTATTCATTCTTATTGCAGAAAGAAGAAATCCATGGAATACACTCTATGATGGAAAAAAATTGGGAGTAGAGCTTCCTTTCAGGGGTGGAGTGGAACCGTCTGTGATAACGAAGCTTTTAGAAGAGAGTGGACTTAAGAACGTCTCTGCTGAGCCAATGGTAGAAATAGGTAGATTTAAAAGAGAGGGGCTGCCACTGTATCATAAAATCATAGCCAGTAAGCATGCTCAGTACTGCTATACTGCTGTTAATCCAAAATGATATCTAACAATAATAATCTCCGGAGAGTCGTTGGAACTATCTACGGCAGACTGATCCGTCATACTTGCCGGATGAGTTGTCACAGCAGGATACACGCTGATCTGATGACTAGAGATACATATGCACATAATTAGGATGCAGCATTATGTGAGTAGATACAACCACAGATGAGTATGAAAATTAAAATATTTGAAGGAATAACCAGAAACGTATTCATATTGGGCTTAGTTAGTTTATTCACCGACCTAAGCAGCCAGATGGTTTTTCCATTAATTCCTTTATTCATGGTAACCGTGTTAGGTAGTGGAGTTTATGCTGTTGGTATCGTTGAAGGTGCTGCAGAAACAACTGCTTCTTTTTTAAAAGTTGTATCTGGGTATTGGTCAGATAAAATCGGGAGAAGAAAGCCTTTTGTTCTGTTTGGCTATTCTATATCAGCCATAACAAAACCACTGTTCGCTTTTGCTAATATATGGTCTTTTGTTCTTTATATAAGAGTAATAGAAAGGATTGGTAAAGGAATAAGATCTGCTCCGAGAGATGCAATTGTAGCTGAATCCAGCGATGAGAGTGTTAGGGGAAGGGCTTACGGATTTCACAGGGCCATGGATGGTGTTGGTTCGGTTTTAGGAGCTGCTCTTGCCTTTTTACTGCTTCCGATCTTTGGTTATAGAAACATCTTCATGTTTGCTTTTTTACCTGGAATGGTTGCAGTGTTTATCATTCTGTTCATAAAGGAAAAAAAGAGAGCTTCAGAAGAACATAAAATAAATGAAATGTCTATTAAACGGACTTTTAAAGAATTGCCTACTAATTTGAAATTGTTTCTTATGGTATCTGTAATCTTTGCACTGGGCCATTTTGGATATGCCTTCCTTTTGGTGAGAGTATTGGACATAGGATTGGCTGATCAGATGGCAATCCTTTTATATATAATCTTTTATATTATTTATACTGTTTGTGCAATCCCTTTCGGAATATTGTCAGATCGAATCGGAAGAAAAATGGTTTTAATAGCAGGTTATGTAATATTTGGTGTCACTTCTTTTGGTTTAATATTTGCCACAAATTTTTACAGTATTTTAGGGTTATTTGTTAGTTATGGAATATTCTATGCCATGATTGACGGCGCTCAAAGAGCCTTTGTGGTTGATCTGGCACCAAAACATTTGAAAGCAACCGCATTGGGAACATTTCATACCGCAATCGGACTGGTAGCACTTCCGGGTGGTTGCATTGCCGGATTATTGTGGGATAAAATAAGTCCGGAAACAACATTTATCTATGGTCTCACATTGACAATAATTTCATTGATACTATTCACATTTGTGAAAGATAAATGAGACAGTCAGATAGTTCAAAAGTATTTCCTTTGATTGTTACCTGATTTCTTGTGAACATTGATTCCATAGTCATAAAACAAAACGTTTATAGCGTATTAGTTAATACGTTACTGAAAAATAGTATGAGAATATAACAAAATAAATCAATTTAATAACAACTAAAATCAACATTAGCTACTTCAGCCGCTTGACCTTCGATCGGCATCGGCATCTGAAGTAGCTAAGGCTAAACAGACACGAGGTAAGAATATGCATAATAACATAGCAAAGCATAACATAAAAAAATTAGCATGTCTGCTAACAGCAACTCTGATACTAACATCTTGCTGTACGCTGGCTAGTGCAAAAACTGTGAAGATCAGAGGCACCCCCGGATCTGTAGAAGCCGGATCGAATATGCTTCTGGATGGACTTAACTTTCCTGAATTAATCTACCGTATTGGTGATGATCTGTCCTATGAATGGTTGAATCTCTCATTTGTAAAGAATGGAACGATCAATGAGGGCGATGCATCGTATACGACAAAAATGTACAAGAAAAGTCCAAAACGAGAGATCATGTTCATGGGAAGTAAGTATCATTCCCTTGATCCTGATAATGCAGATACACTCACAAAAATATTAAAAAGTTTTGGGAGTGATGATAAAAAACAAATGTCAATAGGCGAAGTATGGGAACTCGACCAGAACTACACCCTCACTGTCAGCGGCATTGATCAAAATGGTGAAAAAGTGACACTGGAACTTGCAAAGAACAGTGATGTTGTTGAATTTACAGTGATCGGGGAAGGAGATACCTTTGAATACAAAACCGATATTCTAAGCGCAGATGATGTTATACCCTTCACCTGTAAGGTTGATACGGTTCTGCGTGGAACCGATTCCAATATAGTTGTGTTAAAGACAGTTAGACATTATTCCGACACCCCTCTAATCCTTAAAACCGGGGATGAGTTTGGTGATTTTAAAATAACTTCAATCACAAATAACACGATAGAGATGAAGAACTCCAAAACGATTTCGTGCTCGTTCGATGAAACAATTGATCTTCTGGACGACTGGATAAAGTTAAAAGTCTCCAGTAAGGGCTACTGGGGTTATGTCTATTCCACAAAAATACTGGAGTGTCCAGACTGTCCTGAATGCCCGGATGTACCTCTTATCGATGAATCCGGCAATGCGGATTCTACGGCACTGAATACCACTTCATCAACCGATTCATACAACGCAGGACCGGGTGGAGCTGGAATGGTACCGGTTCCAACTGTGACCCCAACCACGACTGCAACACCAGAGCAGACCACAAAATTAGCGACTGCAGGGAGTGTATCTGGAATGTCACAGCCAACATTACCGGGATTCGGGGCTGCATCGTTGATATGCATGTTTGTGATTTTAGCAATTATCCACAGGAGGAATAAAAAATAATGATAAATAAAAAAATGCCAGACATCGTGCGTGGGCATGAGATCTGGCTTGAACACGATATGCAGCATGTGCATGTAGGAGAGACGGTTGAATGTAAAGTGCTCTTTGGGCATAACATGGCAATCGATGGATTAGCCGATATCGAAGGCGTGAAAGCGGCTGTTTTTGATCCGGTAAATGAGAAACATGATCTCGCAGTAGATTTAGGGGATGGTTGCCTTATTGTAAGATTTGATCCGGTTAATGATGGTTATCACACTGCTGCAGTTGAATATGATGCCGGGATATACACAGTCACGGATGAGGGATGGCATAAAGGTCCAAAGAGCGATTATGAGAACGTGAAAAGCAGCGGCTATTACTATCAGTATGCCAGGACCATCATCTCAGGGCATGGATCGAAAGATCTTAATCCGGTAATCGGACATGAGCTGGAGATCATTCCCCTGGATTTCAGGCATTATCATGCCGGAGAAGAGATCGGACTACAAGTTTTGTACGATGGCGCAGCACTTACAGAATGCGTAATAACTGCTGCTTTTAGTGGTAGTGAAGGTGATGTGGTTGAAGCAACTACTGATTCTGACGGTATTGCATTGATCAAACTGGACCAATCCGGTAACTGGATGTTCAAGGTCAGACACGCTGATCCGGGCAAGGGCATTGAAGACCAGTATGATGAAAAGGTGATCACTGCGATTCTCACGGTTATGGGAGTTCATTAAAGAGGCTGATATAATGGAAAATAATACAGGAGTACTGGTACTCGGACATGGCAGTTCACTTCCATTTAATAAAGAGGTTGTGAATGCTGTGGCCAACATGATAGGAAAATGCAATGGAAATGCGGTCGTTAAAACCGCATTTTTAAATATTGATACTCCAACCCTTCATGAAGGGCTGAAAAGCTTTGAAGGAACCGGAGTTAACAGGATTGTGGCACTGCCCTGTTTCCTGGCGCCGGGTGTTCACACCACAAAAGATATTCCGCGAGTTCTCGGGATCAAGGAAGGTGATAACCGGACTATGATCCAGCTTGGTGGAACTGACGTTGAACTTGTGTATGCAGAGCCGTTGGGTGCGGATCCGTGCATAGCAGGTATAGCCTGCAGGAGGATTGGGGATGCTCTCAATGATCAAACAAGTATGCCAAACTGGGCACAACTCTGGGAGCAGGGAATGCGTGAGTCCAGCTGGATGGATGATATTGCTCAGCAGGCAAACTCGGTCAACAAATACTGGGATGATCAATCTCCACGGTATAATCGTGGACACGACGCATACCGCTCACCTGTTGTTGACAGGCTTAAGAAGTATATCGATACAACGACTACATTACTGGATATCGGCGCTGGTACAGGAGCACTTACGATACCACTGGCCAAAAAAGTCAAAAATGTAGTATCAATAGAGCCATCTGCAGGTATGCTGGATTATCTTAAGAATACTGCTTTAAAAGAAAATCTGGAGAACATCGAATTTATCAACAATACCTGGGAAGATGCCAGGATATCAGGACAATATGATATCGTTGTCTGCAGCCATGCTCTTTATTTTATAACCGATATGAAAAAATCGCTGCAGCGCATGATCGATGCAACAGGAAAACATTTGTTTTTGATGATCGGAATACATGAGAGCAACGACAGATACGGGGACATCTGGAAGATCATCAAGGGAACTCCATATAAACCCGGTCCGGATTACATCAATATCTATAATCTTTTAAGAGAGATGGATTTGTATCCTGAAGTGAAAATTATAACGACCACAATGGAATGCTCTAATCTGGATGAGGCGGTCAAACTCGCGACCTCGCATTTCGATGAGTCAGATATTCTTGCGAAAAAGGACGCCATTCGTTCATACATATCTCAATATGTCCAGCAGGAATCCGATGGAATGTTCAGATGGAAGGATTCGTTTAAATCGGCATTAATAGTGGTGAATAAAAATGTATGAGAATCCAGATATAAAAGATGTCATTAAAGAGAACTGGGATGAATCTTCTAAAAAGTATGATCAATCTCCGGGACATGGAATACACACTGAGCAGGAAAAAGAAGCGTGGAAGAACCTCCTGACACTGGCAGTCAGATCAGATAAACAAAGGATACTGGATGTCGGTACCGGCACTGGCGCAATGGCACTGGTTCTTGCTGAGATGGGACATGATGTTTCAGGGATTGATCTATCTGATGGTATGTTGAATAAAGCAAAGGAAAAGGCAAAACAAGCCAATCTTCCTGTAGAATTTAAGATCGGGGATGCTGAAAAAATGTCTTTTCCGGATGATACATTTGATGTGGTGATCAACCGTCATCTGTTATGGACACTTCCACACCCGGAAAAAGCAATAAAGGAATGGAACAGGGTATTAAAGTCAGGCGGTCAGGTGGTGATCCTTGATGGGAATTTTAAGAATTATAATCTGTACCGAAAACTCTGGCGTTATTGTATATCAGTGCCGCTGATCCTTATTACGGAACGAAAGAATCCATTCCACAAGAGATACAACAAAGATCTTGAGCAGCAGCTGCCAATGCGGCAGAAAGAACGTCCACAGGCAGATATTGATCTTCTTAACAGTGCCGGATTCCGGGATATCGGTGTGGTAAATGAAACGGTTGCAAGAACATATTCATTCCTGGATCATCTGAAATATGGCTACTGGGGTGGACATTTTCTGGTCAAAGGAATAAAACAATAACAAGCGGTGAGTTATATGGTATTCGAAAACAAATTTATTAAGTGTACTATAATCGTGGGTCTGATCCTGATCAGCAGTATGATGATGGGCTGTTTGGATAATTCTGACCAGGAATCGGCATCATCATCGGTACAGACCGATGCAACAACAGAGGTGCAGCAGGTGGACCAGATGGTGATGGTAGGCGCACAGAAAGACTTTAAGGTTGCTTATGAAGGCAGATCGTTAGTCTTTGAGACACTTATGGGTGTCGATAAGTACGGAAACCCGGTACCAAAGCTTGTTGAGTCGTGGGATGTCTCTGAAGACGGTAAGATATATACCTTCCATTTGAGGAAAGGTGTTGTGTTCCATGATGGTACACCCTTCAATGCAAAAGTTGCAAAATTTGCTCTCGATATGTATATGAAGAAGGCATCATACAGGGATTATGTAGATAGGCTGGAGATTATTGATGATCATACCCTCCGGGTAATCTTTAACGAATATTACGATACATTTCTGCTTGACATAGCAAGCGATTCTAGCAAGGTCGTAAGCCCGTTAGCTGTTGAACCTGAATGGGATCTGGACGGCAAGATCGTGGAATATGTTGGAACGGGTCCGTTTAAACTTGTAGATTATAAGAAAGATCAAGAGGCTGTACTGGTAAGAAATGATGATTACTGGGGTAATAATCCAAAACTTGAGAAGGTAATCTGGAAAACTGTACCAGACCCATATACACAGATAATAGCCCTGAAAGCCGGCGAACTTGACATAATCGGCGTAGGTGAGCATCATTCCAGCATACCCTATATAGAACTGGCAAAACTTGAAGAAAACCCAGACATCGAGGTGATGATCCAGTCCTTCGGGCGTTATCAGGTTATTGAGTTCAATTGCCAAAAAGAACCTTTCACTGATAAAAGAGTAAGATCTGCCTTTAATTATGGGATTGACAGGGAATTGATGGTCCGGACGCTCTTTGCAGATGTGACAGAACCCTCATATGTGATCACAGCTCCCTGGTTCAAATGGGGACCCGGAAATATTGAGGAAGGTTATTCGTACAATCCCGAAAAAGCAAAGCAGCTTCTTGCAGAAGCCGGATGGGAAGACATCGATGGTGACGGAATACTCGAAAAGAACGGAAAACCGTTTGTCTGCGAACTCATTGTCCCTGTTGGTGAAGCAAATGCTGATGTTGTATCTGTCTTTTTGCAGGCGGAATTGAAAAAACTCGGTGTCAAGATGGATATCTTGACCCTTGAGAGCGGTGCGGCCGGGGATAAGAAAAGTGCGGGAGAATACGATATGTATGTGCATCACAGCGGCTGCCTGCCCTCTATACCAGGAGGTGTCTCGTCTGGAGGTAAGTATTATTCCAAAAATACAAACTGGGCATGGGAATATGCTTACCACAGTGATGAACTGGATGAACTGATTGAAACAGCATTCTCTACCCCTGATGAAGTCCTGCAACGAGAGACACTTGACGAGGCATGGGTGTTGCTGCATGATGAAGCGCCGTGCATTCCGCTGTATGACATCGTGAAACCTGTCGCTTTCAGGAACAAGGTACACGGATTCACATTCCCTGCCACGATGTTTGAGACTAACATGCAGGATATCGAGATCAGATAAGGCGATAGCTATATGAAAAAATTCATAGCAAGACGCCTGGCTATTGCGGTCATCGTAATGCTCGGCGCCTCGCTGCTTTCTTTTCTTTTGCTCTATCTCGCACCAGGCAATCCAGCTCATGCCATACTTACTGCTCAACTTGGTCATGATCCCAGTCTTGAAGAAGTTGCATTCTTTATGGCGAAACATGATCTTAACAATCCCTTTCTTGTCCAGTGTTCTCAATGGCTGTATATGATCACTCATGTCAACCTTGGAATGTCTTTCAGGACAGGGGAGCCTGTTTTGGTGGAATTTATTGACAGGTTCCCGGCAACGTTTGAACTGGCATCGGCTTCTATGTTGATAGCCGTACTGATTGCGATTCCTGTTGGAATTCTTTCTGCTCTCAAGCAAAACTCGATGCTGGATCACATCAGCAGACTTGTGTCATTGTTGGGTGTCTCTATGCCTAATTTCTGGCTGGGATTGCTGTTGATCCTGTTCTTCTCGTTGAAACTGGGCTGGTTCCCCTGTTTTGGTTATGGGACTCTATCACATCTGGTACTTCCCGCGATCACCCTCGGGACCGGTCTGGCAGCACCTCTGATGCGGCTGATGCGTGCAAGTATGCTTGAGGTTTTGCGTCAGGATTACATAAGAACGGCAAGATCAAAGGGTTTGAGTGAACAGGTGGTAATGTGGAAACACGGTTTTAAGAATGCGTTAATCCCTGTCATCACACATATGGGTATGCAGATAGGTCATCTGCTGGCAGGGGCTGTAATTGTTGAAACGATATTTGCATGGCCGGGAGTTGGCAAATTCTTAGTTGACGCTATATATGCAAGAGATTATCCTGTGATCCAGGGTTTTGTTTTGATCATCGCGCTATTCTTTGTACTCTCGAATCTGGCAGTGGATATATTGTATACGTATCTTGACCCGAGAATTCGATATGATGTGGAAAATGGAAAATAACGATAAAATTTACATGTTTAGGATGGTAACATGTCACTCTATTTGGAATTGAAAAAAGACAAACCTGCAATGCTTGGAATAGTTATCATTATATTTTTTGGATCAATTGCCGTATTTGCTCCTTATATCGTCCCCCACGATCCTCTGGAATTGAATCTGGAAGAACGGTTACTTTCACCCACTGTGGATCATCCAATGGGAACCGATAACCTTGGAAGAGACGTTCTGAGCAGAGTCATATACGGAACACGGGTTTCATTGAGCATGTCAGTTGCAGTCGTGACAGTCGTCATGGTTCTTGGAATAACCATAGGGACTGCTGCAGGCTATTTTGGCGGCCTTGTTGATGATGTGATAATGCGTGTGGTTGATGTACTGCTTGCATTCCCGAGTATCATTCTTGCCCTTGTCATTGCCGGTCTTCTTGGCCCCTCACTGACAAATGTGATGATTGCTCTTGGTGCGATCTGGTGGGTGAGTTATTCAAGGATTGTCCGCGGTTCCGTATTATCGATAAAAGAAAAAGAGTTTGTTGAAGCTGCGAGAGCGATGGGGTGCAGTGATGTCTATATCGTCAGACGCCACATACTGCCCAATGTTCTATCGCCGGTAATAGTTCTTGCAACTCTTGATATGGGGCATATCATACTCTCGATTGCAGCACTGAGTTTTCTTGGGTTGGGTGCACAGCCACCAGTACCTGAGTGGGGCACGATGCTCAATGAAGGAAGACCGTTTATGGAGACCGCTCCGCATCTGATGATTTTTCCGGGATTGATGATCATGATCACGGTATTAGCATTCAATTTCCTTGGGGATGGTCTGCGGGATGCGCTGGATCCAAGAATGAAGGAGGGCGCTATAAAATGACATTGCTAAGTATACAGAATTTAAAGGCCCATTTTCACACTGAAGACGGTGCAGTAAGAGCAGTAAATGGTGTTGACATGGATATCGAAGAGGGTGAAAAGCTGGGATTGATCGGAGAGACCGGATGCGGCAAGACTGTACTAGGTCTTGCAATCCTGCGCCTGCTCTCTGAAAACACTACAGTTGAAGGTAGAATCCTCTACAAGGGGCAGGATATTTTAACAATGAGTGATCACGAGATCCGGAAGATCAGAGGAAAAGAGATTGCCATGATCTTTCAAAACCCGTTATCTTCAATGAACCCGGTTCTTACAGTGGGGACGCAGGTTGCCGAACCTGTAGAATTGCACCAGCACCTGAAAAAAAAAGACGCAATGCAAAGGGTTATAGAGATGTTAAAATCGGTGAAAATACCATTACCTCAAGAACGGGTTAAGGAATATCCTCATGAGTTCAGCGGCGGGATGAGGCAAAGAGCAATGATTGCAATGGGACTTATCTGTATGCCGTCGCTTATCATCGCAGATGAGCCGACCACCGGGCTGGACGTCACGATACAGGCGCAGATAATAGAATTAATGAAAGAAGTATTAAGAGATTCCGGGACTTCTATGCTGCTTATCACTCACGATCTCACTGTTGCAGCCGAGCTATGTGATCATATTGCTGTGATGTATCCGGGTGAGATTATAGAATATGCAAGTGTAAGGGATCTGTTCAAAGATCCCAAACACCCGTATACCCGGGGTTTTCTTGATTCTCTTCCAGACAGGGGCTTAAAACCTATAGCAGGTATTAGCCCGAGCCTGATCGATCTTCCAGCCGGATGCAAGTTCCATCCAAGATGTTCACTGGCAACCGAGAGATGTAGGAAAGAGAGGCCTGAACTAATAAAAGTTGGAATAAAGCATTATGTGAGGTGTTTTTTATATGATTGAAGTGAGTGGTTTAAAAAAATATTTTTCAACCGGGTTGTTTGGAAAAAAGTATATCAGAGCCGTGGATGGTGTGGACTTTAAGATTGAAAAAGGGGAGTCCCTGGGTCTTGTCGGTGAGAGTGGATGCGGAAAAACTACTGTAGGGAGGTTGATCCTGCGACTTGTCGAGCCTACAGATGGGAAGGTGTTAATTGATGATACGAATTTATTTGAACTGAGCAAAAAAGATCTGAGGAAACTGCGGCATAAGATGCAGATAATATTCCAGAACCCTGATGCATCTCTCAATCCGAGAATG
>JAUWQD010000086.1 GCA_030611265.1 Methanosarcinaceae archaeon
GGCTGGATGTTCATAAACTTTGTTGCTCTGGTTTTTTACTACAGGCTTTACAGATTACTTGCAGACAATTCACTCCTGAAGAAATTTTCTCCCGGAGCCGTTTTTATTCATCTATCGCGGGTATATCGGCTTAAAATACAGGATCAGTGGGTTACATCCAAGATACCGAAGAAAAGCAGGGATATAATGGAGAAGTTGGAACTACCTATTACGTAAAATGGGTGGAGTTAGAGATTAATCTGTGTCTAAAAAAATCCATCAGACATAGATGAACACAGATTGATGTTTTTCTGTACATTTTTGGAAAGACTGTGGATAAGTCGAAGATACATTTTACCATGCTTTTTGAAGTGGATACCTTTATTTTTCGGATATAGATTTGATTCGATGGAAGATCTCTTCAAAGCACTGCTTTATGAATTTAAAAGGGAACGCGTGGTTATTCTTGAAGATTCACCTCATCTTGATGAATAATTTGGCAATGTGCCTTTGAAAAAACGTAATGCATAGAGGAACTTGATTTTGACTCTATTTACTGATAAATATGGCCTTTTTGGTGATAATCGTTTAAAATATCAAGTCAAAAATTTGTGTTATGCGTATATTTTACATACTGTACGCCTAATGTAAGGCTAAATCTCGATAAGTAACATCAAAATAATTCGGTTGGAGACAAAACGGGAATTGCTGTCGTACCATCACGTTTTCGGAGCTAACTGCATGAGCAATTAATCATATTTTCCAGCATGATTCTCCAGTTCCTTGATGAGCATGCTGAGACCCGAACTGCGAAGGAAATGGCATGGTTTATTTCTGGTTTTACAAGCTTTTTTGATGTATCTGTATGCAGTGCGGCTGTTTATATCCACAGGACAGAATATCATATCTATTCCATCCACAAGGTTTTCGATTTCCTTTTTTCCCTGTATGCACCGCCCGCAGTGGTAGCAGAATGTGCCACCAAATGATTCGATCACTTCCCTGTAGTGCGGCGTGAGCGATTCCACTCCGCCAACATAAGCCACTCTCATGCCATTCAGATCAACACTCTTCCCTCTATCTTCGGTACCCGATTCTGAAACCCGTTCAATCGGTCTCAATTCATTGGATATCATATCACATATTCGATTTCGTTCCAGCAGTTCACTGGTCAATGTCCCCACCTCTTCGCTCAAAAGATCGATCTCTTTCTTCATATCCTCGATCTGACTGAGCGCGTTCTCACCACCAAGTCTCTCGAAATCGCTTACCAATCGTCTGTTCAACTGCTTCTGCTCCTTCATCACAGTATTAATTCTTGATCGATCTTCTTTATCGGATTCGATATCTGATTTCAATTGCTCTACTTTCCATTCTGATCTTTTACACTTTGTTTGAAGTTTTTCGTTTGATCTCAGAGCATCATTCAGTTCTTTCATAACATACTCTGGTCTGCTATCAGGCAGTACTCTGCGAAGCGCATCATGGAATCGCAAAGCTCGATGCCCGTACATGTGTGTGACACCAAAAACTCCTGCCTCGATCTTGTCGATGTCTTCATGCTGATTGCGTACAGCAAACCAGATAAGAGCAGGAAGAGGGATATTCGTACCGTTGGTACCCGCAGCGTTTCTATCCTCGATATATCTATAAATTTCCTTCTGGGGTATGCGCTTGATATCTTCCCTGTATTCTTCAAATCGATCTTTCAGTATCTTATCCAGTTGTTTGGATGTTTTGTTCTGGGTTCCACATGCCTTTACAAGGCTGCCATGCATCTCAAAAGCCGTGATACTGTCATGATTTAGTTTTAGTTTCTTGAAAATCTCTGACAGTTCCTTTTCATCGAATGTCAAACCAAGGATTGTACATACTGTTTGATTCCTGAATTCCCATATCTTTCTTTCTGACACGATAACACCCCACGTATTGAGCCCGATTCACCACCGTGCTCGTGTTAATCTAGTCGACCAGCACCTTTTCAGCCAGACCGTGGCCGATGGTGATCAACTGCTCTCCCACCTTTGCAAGTATGTATGTGCCTCTTTTTGGGGTCGGCGCAGGCGTTTCTTTTCTGAGCAGGGTGATTTCGGCACCCTCTTTGAGTCCGAGTTGCTCAAACTTCTCTTTTATATGGATTCCACCAACGATCTTTTCCACCGCTGCCTTTTCGCCCTCTTTCAGGTAGTTGATCTGGATGGATTTTCCCTCTATGGTCACAAACACCTTTGATGCCTGGCCCTCGCCCATTCTCATCTCCGCACCCTCGATTGTAAACACCATAGTACGGTCCGGGACATGTCGCAGGAATGTAAGTTCGCTCCCTTTCATGATGCCATATTCGGAAAGAAAAGCTTCGAAATCCTTTCCACCCTCAATTGATATGACATTTCCCTTATCTCCTTCCTCCTGTCTCAGTAGCGGAAGCATCGATCCCTCCTTCTCCAGATATATCTTATCAGCCCATCCGCGAGCTATGACGATCTCTTGATCTCCCACTGCCAGGGAAATGGGTCCCCAGTGCACATGCACTGGCTCGGTTGCCACCACATTGAGTTCAACTCCTTCCTTTAAACCGAGTTCCTCAAGGTGCTCTTTGACATCAAGACCACCTGTGATCTCCTTAACAACCACCATAGTTTCAGGCTCTACATCTTTCAATGATTTCATTTTATATCTCTCCTTTTTTGATATATTGACCCTACAGGTATGATTCTATGATGTGTCATTAGGTACGCAAGTAATCGTCCCGAATAAAATTAGGTTTATTCAAAAAACCGAATTCTTTCCCTCTAATGATCCTGACAGGATCCTCTCCTGAAATGAGCCGTCTTCTTATCATGTTCCTTGCACTGCGGTATTCGTTCATTCTTTGTTCAGATACTGCAGGGTCTCCATATATCCGCCACATTCCGTATTTTGTATGCCGAAGGGAATTGAGTCCCATAAACCCTTTAACATCCTTCAGTGGAATGCCCAGGAATACCCCGATCTCAGGAGGGCATCCGGCTATGGCATACCTGCGCCTGAGCATACTCAATGCATGTTCGATGGAATCAGACTCATATCCGCATTCAGACAGGAATTTTTTCACGGATTCGTTTCTCAAAAGTTCATCCAACAGATATTGATTGAAGAATAGCACAATTGCATTTTTTTCAGTTCTTTTCAACTCATAATAATCGATTTCAGATCTGCTAAAAATGTCTACCCTGTTACGATCACATGCGTCCAGCAGTCCGCCGTAGTCATTGGAGATGTTCATCAGCGTTGCTGGTTTCCTGCCTGCTATGGTGGCTGCAGTACATCTCACGATCCTGTGTACCAAATGTCTCATATCATCACCATTGTTAGGTTATCCTAATTCGTATATTACCCGACAAACTCATGAATCACGATAAATAAGTCTGCATTCAGATTGTCCTGTTTGCAAAAATCAGTTTGAATGCCGCTTTAAAGATAGCCTTGCAGCAGGTTTCATAGAGTTCTCATCCCCACCAAGAGCTATATTCGAACATAATAGACTTCTCATCATCGTTTTTGAATGGCCACCATGCAATCCCCCATCAGAATCAATATACGAATAAGTAGCCATATACCCAGGCATATTGAAAACTGCTGCTGCAACTGCAGCAAACGATGATGTTTGGCTCCTGTACCCGTATGCAGTTTCCATATTGGGACCTGATGCGCTATCTGCCGGGTTCAGATCTAACATTACCTGTTGTGTTAGTCCAATCCTATTTTTGAAACTCATATTTCCATACTCCATCTACTAAAATAATAGAAGCTATACACTTACCAAAGAACAAAATACTCCCTCTGGTCGGATTTTCTTGAGTATATCAAGTTATACTTGGTCTACGAAAACAAAATCGAGGTAATGTGTATAGCAACTCCTGTTATGTAAAACAAGTGAAGTTTTTCACTCATCTTCATCAATTTCGTCACTCTCTACCTGCTCCTTGCATGTGCAATTAACACATTTCCCGTTGCATTCACAATCCATTATATCACACCTCTTTTCATTTACTTTATAAAATCAGGTTAACTGTTAAAACCTGAAATATCGTTCACACCTTTGAACGCCGCATCCACATTAATACAACAAATGCAATGGCGATCAAAAGTCCTCCAACTCCCTGAAGAGTCTTGATGAAAATCTCATCCTTTACAACAAATGAGACTGGAACCCTCACACCTGCTCCAAGACCAAGCCCACCTGAGTAATCACCGGATGGACGAGTCATGATCAGTATACTTCCATTGTACTCGCCAGCCTTCTTCTGGTCTATCGAGATATTTACAACCCTGCTTTCCTTTGCACTAAGATCAAACTCCTGCGGGTTCACGATGAGATCAACTCCTTCCACAATAAGCACAACCTGCTCAGCCTCATCGTCGGTATTGATCACATACAATTCTCGCATTGCGCCTTCTTTTACCCTCACCTCGCCGAACTCAATTTTATCAGGTGATGCACCGACACCGATTCCCGCTACTTGCGGGATCAGTAAAAA
The DNA here is from genome assembly GCA_030611265.1 of Methanosarcinaceae archaeon. Taxonomy (GTDB): domain Archaea; phylum Halobacteriota; class Methanosarcinia; order Methanosarcinales; family Methanosarcinaceae; genus Methanovorans. The sequence continues at coordinate 4,500 of JAUWQD010000086.1, forward strand.
AAGAACGAAAAGGGGGATAATCCCCCTATTACTCGCTCTGTGCAACAAAGAAGATCGTTCCATCGTATGTTCCTCCTGCCCAATCAGGCACCACAAGGTTTGTCACAACCTCGTACTCGTACCAGAAGTCTGACGTGTCTGCTGGCACCACGCCTGAGAAACCACCGATATTCAATCCGTTTAACCGGAGCGACTCGTTGTAGAATCCGTTGCTGTCATCAAGTATCATTGCAGAGAGCTTTGCAGTACTTGCTCCTGTGTTTACAACCGTGATGACTTGGTTCCCGGATGTCATTCCTGTTCCGACCTTCCCGAAGTCAACACCTGTCGTTGTGACAGTCATCGAGATTGCGGGGATGATCTCTGCTGTGAGTTTTGTTGAACTCTCTCCTCTGATATACTCGACCTCAAATACTTCTTCTGTCGGCAGATAAAGAAACTTCTCTTTTAACTCTTTCTTTGCAAGTTTGAATGCCGACTTCTCATCTGGTGTTGCAACTTTTGTCTTACACCTCTCTCTCATCTCAAAGAACCCGTCAGGGAAAAAACCATCCTTCACGCTGACCACAACCACATCGCCTGTCGATATTTCGACAAACCTATAACAGTAGTTATCTTCAGTGAGATTCACGATATCAGTACCTTCCGGCAAATTGACTGTTACATCCTCACTTGAGTCCAAGATATACTCGAACGTTTCGTTATGCCCATCAGATGGGTGCGCACTGACAATCTCCAGATTGCCACGTTCTGGAATTCCATCCCACGCTTCAAACGCGGCCTGACTCGCCTTAAATGCTGCTGCAACGCACGGGCAGACATGTCCATGTGCTTCAGCAATATCATCCAGCGTGATATCCAGAAGTTCTCCTTCATCATAGATCTGAAGCGCAAGGTCAGTACTCTCCTTTGCCGCGCTCATCTTGATCCATTCCGCAACATTCGGGTGCGGCGTAAGCGCGCTGCTATCGTATGCATAAGTCAGGTTCTCAAGCAACTTCGGAATCTTCGTCCCGGTGAAGTACCCTTCACTCACCATCAGCGAAACGACAACGGGTCCAGTGGCATTCTCAACAATCGGCCTAAGCGTGAATTCGGGATGAAGCGTCTCGTTGTGGTGGATAAATGCAGCCTGTGTGCCTGCAATTCCAATCGCTGGATCGCTCCAGTATGTCAGCTTCAATCGTGCCTGATTGGCAAGTGATTCCGTGCTGTTCACCCATCCGGCAAAGTTATCCTCCTCCCCGGTCCCGTGCGCAACAAGAACGAGCGTCTCGTCTTCCGGATTCTCGCTCAGGTCAGCCGTGCGATCCGCAACGATCCCTGCCACAAGCCAGTGGTCATCCATCGCACCGGTCAGGACGATCTCAGCATCGGTCTCAACCGGCACAAGTTCTTCTTCCTCTTCTTCATCCTTATCCGGGTGCTTCAGCGTTTGCATATCCCAGTCAGACATAACCGGCACACGAGATATTATGTATCCATTGCCCTTCGCAACGACGGACCGCTCCATCTCCACACCTTCCACAATAATATGTTCGCTCATCGTCGGAAGCGTCTCCCTGAGCCCGAGCACATACTCGATCTCCTGGATATGGCTGCTATGTGATGAAATAAAGAGCGGTACAGCGATGATCTTTGTGACACGGGCATCATCGAGTCTCTCGACAGCATCATTAATCGTCTCGTTGGGTACAAACTCAAGGAATCCGAGTTCGACCGGATATGGCAGATCTACCTCACTGACCGCATTCCGTACAGGGCTGCACCAGTCCTCGCTCGAGCTTCCGTGTGCGATGACAAGTATGCCGTATTTTTCTTCATTCTCTGCTGCTACAGCAGGTATGATCAATGAAATAATCATGATCAATAGCATAATATTTACTGCAATAGCCTTCCGGCTCTTTTTTTGCTTTGTTTCTTTCATAACATACCTCCTTTAAGGTATGTCTTCATTGGCGGTTAGGTTCAGAAATACTATACCCGAATAAAATTAGGTTTTGGGCGAAAAACCAAACCCGGTCAAGCCAAAACGAACAAGGCAGCTTACTGAAAAATATACAGTAAAAAAAGAAAAATATATACAATAAAAAAAAGAAAACCGCCCCTTAACAGGAGCAGCATGATCCGCACTGTGGTGCATTGAGATCCTTGACAACAAACCCTTTTCCTGATTCATTGTCTATAAAATCTATCAGTACACCGTCCAGTGATTCCTGGATGCTGGAT
>JAUWQD010000032.1 GCA_030611265.1 Methanosarcinaceae archaeon
TTATATGCCTGATAGCCTTTGGATTTGGAGGACTTGCGATTGCGATCGCCACGCAGATGGAGAGCATGGAGGGATTCGGGCTTATAGTGGAGCTCATCGTTATGCCCATATTTTTCCTGAGCGGTGCTTTCTTCCCTGTCGAAAGGCTGCCGACATGGCTCTCAACCGTGGTAGTTCTCAATCCGCTCACCTATGGTGTGGATGGATTGAGGCATCTCATGATCGGTACAGGAAGCTTTAGCATATTGCATGATCTCGGTGTGCTCATCCTCTTTGATGTGGTCGTTGTCCTATTTGCGGCATACCTCTTCGGTAGGGATGGGACATAGATAAATAAGAGCGACTCGTCGTTCCTGGAGTTTTTGAGGGGGTATGTGCAATCATGGAAACAGAACGCTTTACAGTGCCGAAAGCAGATATCAAAAAACGGTAGTGCCCTGTAATTCGTAGCTTTATACCAGGAATCGTTAGGAGCAATACAGTTTGTGTAATTCCAGCATGTTACTTAAAATCAATATCAGTAACGGACTTTCTATACCGGCAGGCCGGGACAGGCTTACGGCCTAAACTTCAACATACGATGCAGATAATTTTTAACATTTATTAATATAAAATCTATAACTATAGTACATATAATATTAAAATAAAAAAGTATATGTAATGTTAATTCATACGAATTCTTCTAAATGTAATATTATACTAGGAGGTAAAGAATAAATGAATAGAGAAAAGATTGTAGACAAAATTAAACATTTCTGGAACGACACCGAAGCTATAAGCCCGATCATTGCCACGATTATGATACTGGTCGTGGCTGTGGCTGCCGGTGCCATGCTGTACTTTTGGTGGGATGAATTCCAGGAAGGCGCACAGGAAGAAGTGGGTAAGTCAGCTACCGGCAATATTAGAACCATGTCGATAGGAAGTGCGATAGTAACAATGAGTTCGCCGATTAATGAAAACTTTAAAGTGTATCCTGATCACGATAATGTTACAAAGGGCACTGAAAATGGGAATGTCTGGTATGCTAAAAACTACACGGATAGAAGGTTTAAACCTAATGGAATGGACGGAGTCGGATGGCATGATGAGAGATTTATCGTGGAGATACCCGTTACAATATCGTCAAGTACGGAATTGACAGATGTGGAACTCAAGGCTGGGAAAATAGAGGTCACTGACGGCGCCTTACGTATGCATACGTGGTTGCATCTTGACAAGGACAATAAGTATCAACTGCTTAACGGGGATGATACATTATTCGTAGGATTTATCAACAGCAGTACCGATCAAGTATACGAAGATGCTACCAATGGATTTACCTATTACTTCGGCGGAAAAAAGCATCATGGAGTTTTACTTAATAGATCTAACACAACTATAGTAGATTTTGTTGAAAAAACTGGAGCAGTACCGGATGATCCGAGTACTACTATAGATGAGAGTGACATAGGTCCACCAAGAATTGGGACAACCCCGGGGGCAATGGGCGTAATATGGTTGCACAACCCTGATCGTTCACTTGTGGCATTTGCCAAAGATCAGAATGATACCGAATATGGCTGGATGACCTGCAATTATGCTGCAGGATGGACTGGAAGTCCAATAACTAGCAGCATGAAAGATGAATATTTCCTTGGAGGAGAGAAACTCGAACGATTCCATAACCCGGTTTACAAAGTAGCAGATACGCTTACCCCCAACGAGGCGCAAACAGTCTCAACATACTTCTTTGTAAACATAATGTCACTCAGCAACTATGGGACAGGAGAAGATGAAGGTGCAACGACGATCAACATACCGTTAACGATGACTTCCAAAGAAGGAGTATCCCAGACAATAAACGTTAAGTTTACTGTAGCGGACGAAGATCGTGGCTAAAAGGAGGGGTAAACTCTCCTATTTTTTCTTTTTTGATTATTACAGTAATATGGGTATAAGAATAGGCAGCAGCTGACCATAGGCAAAGCGATTTTTGAATCCGGTTGGGTTCTGGTTGCGGTGCGAGACCGAGGTTGTATATTATCTGTTCATAAGGTCATTTACTTTAGAAAGCCTGCCAAATACAGGAAGGGAATCAATCCTTTATTCTTTTTTTTCACAGCTTTTCCTCAATGTCACCTTCGATCTCCAGATAGGCATCTCTCAGTTTCTCAATCTCTTCCTCAGCAGCATCCCAGTAGTCGCGCTTACTGGCTTCCATCAACCGTTTGATGATCTCTGCGGAAGCGAACCTGTTATTCTCTGTCATGCGCTGGCGCATCTCATCATCAAATATATAGCGCTCTGCAATGGATGACCATATCCAGTTATCCACAGCACCGGTCGTGGCGGCCAGACCCACCATATACTCCACCCTGTCAGCTATCTTCTGTGCGCCGTGGAAATCGTGCTCAAGCAGCCCGTCGATCCATTTCGGGTTCAGCAGCCTTGTCCGCACCCCGCGCTCTATCACATCCCCGATATCCTCAGTCTTGATGAGCTCCTTTGTAGTGTCTGTGATGAGCATTTCGGGTTTTACTCCGCGCACGATCTCAACTGCTTTGGACAGACCCCCGAAGAACTCGTAGTAGTGGTCCAGGTCCACGATCTCGTAGTCATGGCTGTCCCTTACCTGTGAGACCACATCCACATTGGAAAGGACCTTCCTGTACGTTTCATCCGCATCCCCTGCATGGATATTTTCGGCATATACATGGTTCATTGAGCTTATGTAGGCATCCGCAAGCTGGGTTTCCTCTGTCCAGTTGGATGTCTCGATCAGGCTGATGACGTTCGTGCCGTATGTCCCGGCAGGCGGCCCGAATATCCTTGCATTTGCAAGTTTCCTGGCAGTTGTCTCGTCCCCCTCCACAGCCTTCAGCTCACTGAAGGCCTCTGCCGAATGTTCCTTCACATAGTTCATCTCCAAAGGTTCATCAAGGGATGCAACCAGGTTAAAAGCCCTGTCTATAAGCACCATCACGTTCGGGAACATGTCCCTGAAGAATCCGCATACATTAACAACACAATCGATACGCGGCCTGCCAATCTCTTCAAGGGGTATCACCTCAAGTTTTGGTTCCCAGGCCCCACTCTTCCTGACCACCTTTATGCCGATGTACGAAAATATCTGCCCTACCGTTTCACCTCTTGTCTTTGTGGTCTCGAATCCCCACAGTACCACTGCCGAGCTTCTCGGGTATTTTCCGTGTTTTTTAAAATAATGCTGTATGGTGTTTTCGGCAATCTCTGCACCGCGTTCGTATGCGGCGTCGCTTGGCACCAGTCTCGGGTCGAACTGGAAGGTATTCTGTCCGGTTGGCAGCACTTCGGGCGTGCGGATCGGGTCTCCTCCGATATTGGGTGTGATGTACTCCCCATTCAGTCCCCTTAGGAGATTTTCAATCTCTGCCCTGTTATCGCAATTCCTGCTGACCGAAAGACCGAACCCCAGGGTACGGACAAGACGTTCATCCTTGATATCTAAAAGCATTCCCTCCCCTTCATGAAGCAATCGTGCAACAAGTTGTTTTGCTTCCTCCTCTGCTTTGCCCAGTACCTGGGAATATGTTTGTCCGGTTGCTTCATCTGTTCCATGCGGGTTTTTCATGGCAAGATCATAGTCTGTGCCCTTTGATTCGGTGAGGATCCTTGTCAGTGAGCTTGCATCTTCGCGGTCATACCGCAGGATAAATGTCACAAAATCCAGCATCTCCTCCTCTGTATAATTCCTTCCGATTATGTGAAGCCCCTTTGGAATAATTGAGCGCTTTATTTCAAAGAGTTCATCATAAATGACATCCACATCAGCCTCCTCACCGGTTTCCGCAAAATTCAGCTCGTTTGCCATTGAAACGATCTTTTCCCTGACCCTGCCGGCGCGAAGCGGATCATGTATCAGCGCTTCATTGTACTCATGGATCAGGTCCTCCAGCACTGCATATCCTTCATACAGCTCAGACGCTGCAAACGACGGTGAATTATAGTTCACAATAGTAGCATAACTCCGTCTTTTTGCGATTATGGCCTCGGATGCATTGACGACATGATAGATGTACAGATGCGGGAGGTCACCGATAAGGACATCAGGGAAGCATTCTCCTGACATGCCGACCTCCTTTCCCTTTGCAAACTCCAGCGTTCCGTGTGTTCCCACATGTACCACAGCATCTGCACCCCATACATCCTCCAGCCAGCGGTAGAATGCAATGTACTGGTGATGCGGCGGGATTGTTTTGTCATGGTATGCCTTTCCAGGATTCTCATGTATTCCCCTCGATGGCTGAAGTCCGACCAGAACGTTGCCGAACTCCACAGCCGGGATCAGGAAATCCTGCTTAAAGGTCATAACCCCGCCAGGTGGATTGCCCCATTCACCCATCATCAGATCCCGCTGTGCGGCAGATAATTTACCGAAACACGGTTTATATGCATCATTACCCATAGTAAAAGCGTTACGTGCTGTTTTTTCCACTGCGGTCCAGTTGCCGGAGTTGACAATTCCGGCGTTTAAGAAAAATTCATGTATCTTTTCATTTGATATTTTTTCACAATCGACGCTGTATCCCTCTTCCTTCATCCTCTCCAGCAGTATTTTCATGCTTTCGAACGTATCGAGGTATGCGGCGCTTCCAAGATTCTCTTCACCCGGCGGATAATCATACAGGATAAATGCGATCTTCTTTTCATTGTTTGGTTTTTGCTGCAGCTTCAGCCATTTTTTTATGCGCCCTGTAACACGGTCGATCCTATCCTCGATTGCGGTCACTTCTTTGATCCGCAGTTCAGAACCGTCTGCCACTTTTAGATCATCCAGTCCGCAAGAGGGTATTGGTTCAATACACCCGTCCAGTTCAGGCAGCACCACGGCGGTAATGATTTCAATTGGTGAGAGGCCTGTTCCCGACTCCTTCCACTTTTCCACCTCCCGCATATACATCGGTGCAGGCGCAAAAACAGGAACATTCATTTTTTGAAGAAGTTTCAACGTGGGTTCCGGATCGCCGCCAAAAGGCCCTCCGTTCAGCCTGAACCAGCGAAAGTTTACCACAGCATCTACTACTGCTTCTCCGTCCCGCATAAAGAATTTTTCCATCGCTTCCAGTGTATCCGATGTCCCGGCAAATACCGGGATCATATTCACTTCTCCGCCCATCCGGTCAAGGAATGCTTTCGTGACATGTATTGTTTGATCATAATGCATGCCGCCATGATAGAGAAGCCCGATCGTTGGTTTATGTTCATCAAAACCGGATTTATCCAGGTAATCAGGTAGATAATCAAATACGTCATCGCTTCCATGTACACGGATGCCGTGCTCTGGAAATATAAAAGGCGGTTTTGGATCAGGCAGCACTTTCTGACCACCATATTCCTTTGCAAGCATCAACAAAAGATTTTTTATATTGTAAGTCCCGCCATTTGCCCAGTATTTCACTGCCCATATATAATTACGCATGTGTTTGAGTTTCCCGACAGGAACGGTGTTTCCGATTTTTTCTATACCATCCATGATCTTCCGGATCTTTTCAAAATCAAACTTTGAACCCTCCTTCTTTTTTTCAAACATTTTTTTCATTGAAAAGGAGCCTATACGTGTAAGTGGCATAAGTTCAAAAGAGCCTATGAGAGATATTACGGTATTATCAAGGTCACGGATGGTATCTGCAGTAAGGGTCGATGCCCTCCCTCCCCCGCGAATATCAATTAAAACAATGTCGGCAGTGTGCAGATCATTTTTAAGGAGCGTCACGTCAATAAGCTCCTCATCGATCTCATGAGGATAATAGAGTTTAAGGTCTATGAGATCGCCGTGTTCTTTTTTTATTGCGTTCAATGCATCAACGATCGGTTTCGTGGTCGTAAGAGTTGAGATTAAAACGATTTTTGTAATTTGAGACATAATAGTAACATCAAAATATCTGAATAGTATTAAATATTTATATTTTATTCATATAGTTTGCTACATATTTTATATTTTATGCGAAAAACGCAATTTTAAGGTTGATACATTCACAATTCTTCCTGGATACAGGTCGTACATTATTGGTATTTCCTGTTCCTTATCGACTACTAATGACAGGAGTGATTATTCCTAATTTAGTGGGAACTGAGTAAAAAACATATCTTAGTGCTTGTAACCAATTGTACTGATCACGCCCCCTCCTTCTCCAGCACCCCGGCCATACCGCCAGCCCGATAATCAGCGCCAGCACGAACACAAACACCGAACCCAGGAAAGGTGCAGGGTGGCAGCGCAGGTCGAGTGATGGATAGCGGGCGGCGGGAGAGTGGATGAACGAATGGGGGTTAGAATCATTTCAATATCAACCGCAGAGTGCGCGGAGGAACGCAGAGAAAAGCAAAAACGCTTTGCGAACCTTTGCGTCTACCGCGGTTTTGTGTACCACATAAGTTATATGTTTTAACAGCTATAGCTCCCACCGGTAGCACCCACCAACACCCGAGGCCGCCGCACGCACACTCATCCCACAACCCACACTCAACACATGTGCAGAAAGAAAGTAGGCTGGAATTATTTCAATTTCATTATTAACCGCAGATAAACACAGATAAACACAGATGAACGCAGATAACGGTTATTATGGGTTCAATTGTGATTATATGGTACAAATTTAAATATAATCTAATTTCGGCTGTGATATCTGCGTTCATTCGCGGTTCTAAACTCGCACGAATCCACAAGGCTGGCTGCCACACTGCCGCCCACCTAGAACCACCGCAACATCCACACCGGGCGGCAGGCATATCGAAACGGATAGGCTGCTTATCATTCAGGGGTGCGCGATATAATAAAAACAATTTTATACAGATGTATCCATCTGGATAATGGTGTCAACTGTTGGTAGATTATTATGAAATTCACAGGATGGCTCAAAATAATGATGTACATGAGCGCGAAGAAGCAGTAAACCAAATATGCACCAATTTCCAAAGCCTATCTGATAAGGATAAGGAGCAGGCAACCAAAGACCTGCTTGCACTTACGAAAGACGAAAATAGAAATGTGCGAGTGAGCACAATTGAAGCCCTCGGTTCTGTCTTTGTTCATATAACTGATAAACAACAGGCAACGAAAGACCTGACGGCCCTTATAAAAGATGATGACTGGTACGTGCGTTGGCGTGTAATACCAGTCCTTGCTCGTGTCTTTGTTTATTTGACAGATAAGGAATGTGCATGGAATAACCTGATTTTGCTGATGATGGATGAGATTGGTGCTGTGCAATATCACGCATCTGAATCACTTGCTTCTGTATCTGTTCATTTAACGGATAAAAATCAGGTATGTAAGGACCTGTTGCCACTGATAAAGGATAATAAAAATTTTGTGCGAAGTAACGCGATTAAAGCCCTCGCTCCTGTCTTTGCTCACGTAGATGATAAAAAACAGGCATGGATGGAATTATTAGCACTCACAAAAGACGATGACAGCAACGTGCGAAGTGGCGCAGCTAGAGCCTTTGGTTCAGCCATCCAGCACATGACCGATAAAATTCAAGCATCAAATGACCTTCTGGCACTTACGAAGGACAATGATAGAAACGTACGAAGTGGCGCAGCCTCAGCCCTTGGTTCTGCCTTACATTACATTACAGATAAAGAGCAGGCAACCAAAGACCTGCTGGAACTGACAAAAGACGACGACAGCAATGTGCGATGGAGTGCAGTCTTTGCTCTTGGTCCCGCCTTCAAGCACCTTACAGATAAAGAGCAGGCAGCCAAAAACCTGCTGGAACTGACAAAGGACGGGGACAGCTATGTCAGGGTATCTGCCAATTATTCACTTGGTAAAATTTCAATTTATAAGGCCACAGAAGCCGAAAGTGAAGAAAGATTAAAAGAGGAAATGGATAAAGCAATCGGGTATTTTGAAAAATCATCACATGAATCAACATATTTTAATCCGTCTAAATTTTGTCTTCCATTTTACCGTTCATATAATGCTGTTATTTCTAGGCAGGAAGAGGCTGAAGAAGAAATTGAGAAAAATCTTGAAGAAGCTAAAAGGGCTGTTGCAGGTTCGGAAAGTAAGGAAAAACTCCTTGAGGCTGTTGAAAACCTAGCAAATGCACTTCAAGAGGCGCAAAAATTGAGGGATTTGGATGATATCAAATCCGACCTTAATGCGTACAGGCGGTACTGCGACCGCACTGTAGAACTTCTTGACGAAACCGAAGATAAAGCTCCAGGGGCTGCGAAGCTGATGAGGAAGGGGCTGCCAATAATCGATGAGCGGATAAAGGCGATATTGGCAGAAATTCAGGAAAAGACAGAGGCGCTTTGCAAAGAAACACAAAGTACTTCATTTGAAGATTTAGGTAAAGAAGTAAATCGGGCAGGCAAAGAACTGATAATGGTGAAAGACCCAATAGGGCTTGAAAAAGCAATTAATAATTTTCAAATTGTTTTATCAGATATTTGTCATAGAATGCCAGAAGAAGAAAGAAGTGGGGCATGTGAATTACTAGAGATAGCAAAGACTGAACAATATTTGGAAGATAAAATTGATTTGACTAACATGATTTTGAGCAAAGTTTCTTCTCAAATAACTAATAAACAAAAGTCTGGGATTCGAGAAGAACTTGTTATTAGTGTTGGAGGTACAGTATTTGGAACTGGTGCCCAGCATAATATTACTATTCCACTACAGGAAATCGCTTACGATGATTTGAAAAATGATTTAAAGAAAATTGGAAGTAAAGATGTTTTTGATTTAGCCACTCTTCCACAAAAATTAGCTGAAAAGGTTAATCAGTATATTGATAAAATTAAAGGTAAACGATAGGCATTTATCCGATCAACTTTTCTTCTCCAGCACCCTCGGCCACACCTCCAGCCCGATAATCAGCGCCAGCCGAAGTACAAACATCAAGCACAAGCTCTGTCTATGAGCATCTGCATATTGCAGGAAGGAGGTTTGGGCTGAAATAGGGACTGTGATGATTTGTTGCCTCATTAAAAAAAATTAATGGATAACGACTTTTATAATTGATTTTGAGTTATGTCAGTTTTGAGTTAATTCAGTCATGAAGATTCTCTATAATTAATTATTTCAACCATCTGACTATAATGACTTTTATCTTCATTTTCCATCAGTGCTAACAAATCCTTTAATACTTCAGGCGTTTCTTCGAGAAGAGACATATCATGTTCTGGACTATCTTCTATATGGTCACTGTGTGAGTGAGTATGTACAAATCGTAAAATCCTAGCTTTCTTTGAATTATCGAAATTCAAATATTCTAATTGGGAATGTAAATTTCCAATTGCTTTAGGTTGACGAAATCCCAAAAATGACTCAAGGAGTCTCCGAGCAATATTGGGTAAATGGTAATAAAGTTCAAGTTCTTTATCTTGTTTATCAGAATAGTTGTAAACTATGTAAAATAAATAATGGTATTCTGATTCATATTTAAGGAGAAGATTGTCCAGCGGCTTAATTTTAGCATTTTTTTGGCCATTATTTACAGAATAACTCAGCATGTAAAAACTGGCTTCTTTTTGAAGATGTTTCTTGCGCTTGTTTACTTCTGAAAACCATCTTTTTACTTGCCTAAAAAATGTAAAATTATGCGTTAAAACAAAAAGCTGTTTTGCATTTTTTGTACGTTCTTTCATAAAACCAAAAGCATAAAAAATAGCGTTGGAGTCAAGGCTCGATATTGGATCATCAATAACTACAACTCCTTCACTTATATCAAAATCTTTATCCTTAAGTGTCTGTAGAAAATACGTAAATGCAATAGCTGTTTTTTCACCTTCGCTCAGTGCAGTAGCGTCTTCACCATTCCTTGTAATGCGGTAGCCATTCTCTTTGACCTCAAATTTGATCTCATCTCGACCTAAGTAAGCAATCAAGTCTCTGTTTATTTCATCGGCAGGTTTGCGGTGTTCAAGTATTTCTCTTTCAAAAGACTCAACCTTCTTTTTAATTTTTGATATGTTATCTGTCAACACCGATTTTTCGGTATTAATTTCAGCTATGCGTTTTTGCATTTTAAGATATTCATCCTCAGCTTCAGCGACAAGTGATATTTCAAGTTTGTCTCTTGCCACGTTTTTTTCTTTTTGGAAGTTATCGGTCTTATTATTATGATTAGAGATTATAGCATTAACCGCTGCTAATTTGCTTTCAATATCAATGCTAGGCAGTTCGATTTCAAAATTAACTATAACAAAGGGATTTTTCTCCTTTTCTTCTAGTTTGAAAGCTAATTCCTTCAGGAATGAGCGATAACTTTGATGTTCTGCTATAAGGTCATTGTTACATCGTTCATACTGTTCTCCAAGCTCGTCATAAAGTCGCGCCTTATCTGGCAGTGTTAGCATTGTATCAGCCAATCTGTTAATGTTTGTTTTCAAAATTTCGATTTGTGTGAGAAGTTTTTCATATTCATCGTTGAAATGTTCTTCAAGTCGTTGTAAGTAGTTTTCTGGAAGCTTCTGTCCACAAAACTGGCAAGTATTATCATTTTTCTTTTTGTGAATCGCAAAGCCGGTTTTGGCCCAAGTATTTAATTCACCGTCTTCTTTGAAGCGGTCAATTGTACTAGATATAACTGTTTGCTCTAACAAACCCGCTACTTCGTCCCTAAGTTTGTTCGGCAACTCTATACTAAAGATTAATTCCGAAAGGTTTTCCTTGGATGTTTCGTTAATTTTATGCTTTAATTTATCCATCTCATCGTCCAGTAAAATCAAAGACAAGTAATCTTCAGATTTCAACTGATCACATTTGCTTCTGAAATTACTTTTGTCGTAGTTGTTATAATAATTTTTACCGCTGGAACGTAGTAGTTCTCTAATGTTTGTTGCACGTTCTATACAGAATTTATTAAGGGCTTTATTCTCTTCAGATAGCTCATCTATTTTTCGTATAAGGGAACCATGAAAGTTGGTTTTCTCAGTATTTAACATTTCAATTTCTTTCTGCTTGGAAATACTGTCTTCACCGAGAAAGAAAATCGGTGTGACTTCACCCGTCGAAGTAAACACATTCTCTTCGGCAAAATCTCTGTTGAAAACCTTTATTTGAGGAATAAGAACAGAGTCGAACAATTCGAATGACTCAATGACACCATTGTCTGTTTTTATCTCAAAATCAGAACCTTCAGCATTCCTTAGTTCCAACTGGCGGAACACAGTAGAAAGCGTTGTTTTACCAGATCCATTCCAACCGTATATAAGATTGTAGTCCTTGAATTCTTTTAACCCAGATGGCCATGAAAAATTTTTGAAATTACGGAAATTTAATTTGCTTATTCCATGAATCATTTAACATCCACCCTGATGAATTATTCAACCTTCTTTTTTCTTTAATAATCTGGCATGATAAGTTCATCCATAGAGCTTCTCCCCTGTTTCTTCAACAAGCTTATTGAACAGGGACTTCCTGGATAGGTCAATCAAGTCAACCGGTTTGGATAGAACTCTATATAATTCAGTATAAAGTGGGAAGAACATTCGGGGTTCTATTCCCTTAACCCCAATATCGATATCATTGGACTCCTTATCTTTTACAACCGATGAGCCAAACAGGATAATGGAAGATACATTATATTTTTCAGCACATTTTATGATGTTGTCCTTATCTTCTGCTGATATCATCTCTATCACCTCAGGCACTCAAAATCCAATATTTACATTCTTCAGATATTTTATATAATTATGTATTCGATCTCCCAGTTACCTAACTCGCCGAAATTGTCTTATTCCTTCATCTCCGGCACCCCCGGCCACACCGCCAGCCCGATAATCAGCGCCAGCACGAACACGAACACCGAACCCAGGTAAGTATCATTCAACGTATACGCCACCTAACCCGCACTCTTACCCGCCGATAGCATATGGAACAGCGCATCCATCTTCCACTTAAAACCTCCCTTGGTATTTACTAAAATTATACTTTGTAACCGCTCTTTGAGTTAATCGATCCGTCCATTTTACTTTACATTCCCAAATTGCTCTTTGTCGCGTATTTTACAGCTGATACCAACTTTGGTAGCACGTGTAGCTGAAAAAGATGTAAGATTAACGATTCAAATGACAAGCTGCCTGGTGCTGATTTCCAACCTCCGCCATAACGGGCTCTTCGATCTCGCATATTCTTTCGCTGTACTGGCATCTGGTGTGGAATCTGCATCCTGACGGTGGATCCATCGGATTCGGCATCTCACCTTCCAGTATGATTCTCTTCCGTTTGACCTCTGGGTCAGCAACAGGTATTGCAGACAGCAGCGCTTTTGTGTATGGATGCCTGGCATCGTTAAATATCTCGTCTGTCTTCCCTATTTCAACCAGTTTTCCGAGATACATCACAGCGACCCGGTCGGTCATGATTTTTACTACTTCCAGATCGTGGGAGATGAACAGACATGTTAGTCCGAATTTCTTTTTCACATCTCTTAATAGGTAGAGTATTTGCGCCTGGACATTCACATCCAGTGCCGAGGTCGGCTCATCAGCAACGATAAACTCAGGATTTATTGCCAGGATCCTTGCAATAACAGCGCGCTGATTCTGCCCTCCGCTAAGTTCATGAGGATAACGGTTCACATGTTCAGGATTTAACCCGACCGTCTCTATCAGTTCCATGATCTTTTCATTCCTTTGTTCTTTGCTGACCTTCTTATACAATTTCAGTGGCTCTGCAATGCAATCTCCAATACGCATTCTCGGATTCAAGGATGCGTCAGGGTTCTGGAAGATGATCTGCATCCTGGGCCGCAGTTTTTTCAGGTTCTTTTTACTTAATTCAAATAAATCCAGGTTATCAAAAATTACCCTCCCTTCGGTAGGTTCGATAAGTCTAAGAATCAACCTGCCAACAGTTGTCTTTCCACACCCACTCTCACCGACCAGGCCAAGAGTCTCTCCTTTTTGAATCTTGAAATCAATACCATCAACGGCTTTAACAGATTTTCTGCCAAACATCCCGTTTGAAAAATATTTTTTTAAATTTGTGACTTCAATCATACAAAAAACACCTCACATAATGTTTTTCTCCGACTTCTATCATCTGGGGCCTCTCGTTCTTACATCTCCCGGTTGCATACGAACATCTCGGATGGAACTTACATCCATCAGGAATATTGATCAAACTTGGGCTTATACCTGGTATCGGTTTCAAGCCCCTTCCCGGAAGAGAATCAAGAAAACCCCTGGTATACGGGTGTTTTGGGTTTTTGAATATATTCCTGACATCTGCATATTCCACGATCTCACCCGGATACATCACAGCAATGTAATCACACAGTTCGGCTGCTACACCGAGATCGTGCGTGATGAGCAGCATAGAAGTCCCTGAGTCCTTCAATACTTCTTTCATCAATTCCACTATCTGCGCCTGTATCGTGACATCCAGTCCGGTGGTTGGCTCATCTGCGATAATAAGTGAGGGCATACAGATCAATCCCATTGCGATCATCGCTCTCTGCCTCATCCCTCCGCTGAACTCATGAGGATATTCATTCACTCTTTTTGAAGGCAACGGAATCCGTACAGATTTTAACATCTCGATTACCTTTTCCTTTGCATTTTGATTATCCAGGTGTTGATGCAATTCTACAGGTTCGGCAACCTGTGTTCCTATAGTAAGAACCGGATTCATCGACGAAAGTGGATTCTGGAATATCATGGCAATCTCTTTTCCCCTTATCTTCCTCATCTCATCCTCGCTAAGTTTGAGCAAATCTTCTCCCTTGTATAAAATCCTGCCTTCTACTTTCGTGTTCTCGGAAAGCAAACGCAATATCGAAAGCCCCAGAATAGTTTTACCGCATCCTGTCTCCCCGATTATGCCGAGGGTTTCACCTTCTCCAATATCCAGATCAACATCGTTTACCGCCCGTACCATACCATCTTCACTGTAAAAATATACTTTTAGATTACGTATACCCAGCAATGTCATTCCTTCAGCTCCCGTTGCTGCCTTGGGTCCAAAATATCCCGCAGTCCATCGCCCAGGAAATTGAATGCCAGCACCGCTACCATAATCGCCAATCCGGGAAAAGTTGTCAGATGGGGTGCTGTTTGTATGAAAGCGCGTCCACTGTTTAGCATCGAACCCCACTCAGGGGTGGGCGGCTGCGCTCCCAGCCCCAGGAAACTTAAGCCAGCCGCTGCCAGGATTATAAAAGCCATATCAAGCGTTGCCAGCACTATCACGGGCGCCATCACATTGGGGAGGATATGGCGGGTCATGATATGCAAATCGCTGCAACCAAGCGCTCTTGCCGACTCAACGAATTCCTTTTGTTTAACAGATAGTACTGATCCGCGTACTACTCTGGCAAGACCGGTCCAGCCCACCATCGCCAGAGCCAGCATCACATTGAAAAGACCCGGACCCAGGGCGCCTGCGATTGCCAGAGCCAGTATGATTCCCGGAAATGCCAGTACTACATCCACAAGTCTCATAATAATCTCATCTACAATACCGCCATAGTACCCGGAAATTAAACCAAGCGTTACTCCGATAACTGTGATTATTCCAACCACAATTACACCTAATTTAAGTGAGACCCTGGCTCCATATATGATCCTGCTCAGCAGACACCTGCCAAGATCATCTGTTCCCATTGGATATTCTCCGGAAGGTGATAACAAACGCTTATCAAGATTTTGCTCGATCGGATCATGTGGAGCAATAAAAGGCGCAAAGAGTGCGATAAATGCGAGTGAAATGATAATTATCAATCCAATTATCGCAATTTTATTCTTTTTTAATTGTTGGAATGCCAATTTTTTCCTTGATTTCATAGTCCCTGTACCGCTCATGAATTTATACTTACAACATCACGCTTTTCATTCTGTTGTTCATTTCACTCCTTCGTACCTTATTCTTGGATCCAGATAGGTATATGATATATCTACTACAAGGTTGACAATAACGAATATCACTGCCACGAACAGCACACCACCCTGGATCATCGCAAAATCCCGTGCATATATCGAATCAACCAGGAGTTTACCTATACCTGGCCATGCAAAGATCGTTTCAATTATTACTGCGCCCTCAAGTACCCTGCCAAATTGCATGCCTATAACTGTTACAATTGGAATGAGTGCATTTTTAAGTGCATGTTTGCTGATAACAACTTTTTCACTCAACCCTTTTGCTCTTGCGGTTCTGATATAATCCTGCCTGAGCACCTCAAGCATACTCGACCTCGTCAGTCTTGTGGTAATGGCTGCCATTCCGGTTCCAAGCGTCAGGGCAGGCAGTATAATATACTCAAAACCACCATAACCGCAAACCGGGAACCAGCCCAGATGTACAGAAAACAAGAGTATAAGCAATAAACCTAGCCAAAAATTTGGCATGGACACGCCAAGCATTGCTCCCATCATGCTGACATTATCCGTTAAAGAATATTGTCTGGTTGCAGAGATAATCCCAACCGGAATCGCAATTATTAGTGCCACAAGCATACTAACGGCAGCAAGCTTAATTGTGGCCGGGAATCTGACCAATATCTCAGATAAGACCGGCTGACCATTTATTAAACTGCAGCCCAAGTCTCCATGTATCGCGTGGTTCAACCATTTTATATATTGAATATGTAGTGGAGCATCCAAACCTTCTTGGACCCTTATCCATTCAATATCCTCCTGAGTCAGGTCATCCACACCATATCTGGCCATAGCTATCATTTCTGCCGGATCGCCGGGTGTGAAATGCATTATCAAAAAAGTCATCATCGTTACGCCTAATATGACGATGAACATCAAACACATTCTTTTCAGGATGAATGTCAGCATAGAATCTCCTTTTCAGATTCACTCAAACTACTTGGCAATTTATGTTAATAACATATCTGATCATTTGATCCTCACACTTTTGATATACCGAATTAGTCTACTTCAATGCCACTGAATAAATAAGTGCTTAAAATAATCATGAGAGTAGAAAAACACACCAATACGAGTAAATCTAAGGTCACAGAAAATTGTGTAATTCCGATCAGGCTGTGTCTCAGTCCGTCCACACCATAGGTTAATGGGTTCATGTAAGTCAAATATTGCAGCCAGACCGGGAGGTTATCCAAAGGAAAAAAGGCACCTGAAAGAAGAAAAACAGGGAATGCAAAAAGCCTTGTTATCAATTGAAAACCATGCATATCCTCCATTTTTGATGCAAATATCAATCCTAAACAAACAAACGAGACGGAAATCAGGATCATAAATACTATGGCCGATAAAAATCCGACAACTCCGGTTATCTTAACACCAATTACCAATGAGATCAGCAGTATTAAAATACCCTGTATCAGTGCTGTTGTCACTCCACCGGCGGTTTTCCCTATCACGATTGAAAACCTGTCAACCGGTGCAACCATTATTTCTTTTAAGAATCCAAACTGTTTGTCCATGAGAACAGTCAGCCCGCTACTAATTGAATCGAAAAGCAAAGCCATTCCGATAATACCGGGTGCAAGAAAATCGATATAATCTATTTCCGGGGGTATGTCTGAAAACCTGATGGATGCATTGAATCCGAATCCAAGAATCACGAGAAAAAAAAGCGGCATTGCAAGTGAACCGATAACTCTGCTTTTTGCCCTGAAAAATCTCGTCATTTCCCTAAGCCAAATTATATAAATTGCATTAAAATGTAATTTCATCTTGTACCCCTCATTCTTTCCCGTACCATCCTTTGAAAATGTTCCTTTTTGCCTGTGTCTTGGTCCCTTATTGTTCTTCCCGTAAAGTGTAAGAAAACATCTTCCAGGGTTGGTTTGCGTAAACCCACGGACTGAACAATGACGCCTTCTTTATGGGCAATATCCATTATTCTCGGTATCATTCTTTCACCGTCTTCCACACTCAAATATAACGATTCATATAACGATTCATCATGCAATTCCATTCCTTTGATGAAATCAAAGGCTGTTAATGTGTTTAAAAAATTTTTACCGTCTGCTACCTGCAGCGATATTATATCTTTACCAATAGAATTTTTTAAATTGGCCGGACTATCATGAGCAATTACTTTGCCGTGATCAATGATCACAATTCTGTCACAAAGATAGTCGGCCTCATCCATATAGTGGGTGGTTAAAACAACTGTTATCTTTTCGTCTTTATTCAGTCTTTTTATGTACTCCCAAACGCTCCGTCTTGTTTGAGCATCCAGACCAAGAGTTGGCTCATCTAAAAATAAAACATTGGGATAATGCATTAGTCCTCTGGCAATTTCCAATCTTCGCTGCATCCCACCAGAATAATTTTTAACAAAAATATCAGCTTTATCACTTAATTCAACAAGATCCAGGACTTCATCAATTCTTTCTTGCCTCACATCTTTATCCATATTATATATTCGGGCATGAAAGTCCAGATTTTCCCTCCCGGTTAATTCGATATCTGTACTTGGATTTTGAAAAACAATGCCTATAGATTTTCTTACTGCATCCTGGTCGCTTAAAATATTGTAGCCACATACCTCTGCAAAACCTGATGTGGGCTTGAGCAAAGTAGCCAGCATTTTGATAATCGTGGTTTTACCAGCTCCATTGGGACCGAGTAAACCAAATATTTCATCTTTTTTGACGTTAAGGCTAATATTATCAACAGCTCTTAAATCCCCATATTTTTTAGTGAGTTTGTCAGTTTTTATTGAATACATTTATATACCACTCTACAAATTATATCGTCTGAGAACGATCAAATATTTATACTGAAGGGTAAATGCCACATGGTTCATTTTACTTCATCAGCGCCTACTCTCACGATATTTATGGCGCCGCCCTGGAAATCGCCCTCGACATCGCCCATACTTTCCTCCATCCAGCCTTCGATCTCAAGATATTTATTTTTGAGTGCTTCGAGGACTTCCGGATCTGCCTGCCAGAGTTCGCGCTGCTGCGCTTCCAGAAGGCGTCTGCTCAGGCTTTCGAGTGCCCATGGATTATTTTCCTCAAACCATTTCCGCATCTCATCGTCCAGGACAAATGTCTTTGCAATATCGTCAAATACCCAATCACCTACAAGCTTTGTAGTAGCCTGCCATCCGTACATATGGTAGACCCGATCAGAGATCACTGCAGCTCCTTTGTAGCCGTGACGTTTCATTCCTTCTATCCATTTCGGATTAAGCAGTCTGGTTCTTGCAACCCGTTCCAGTTCATCTTTCATGTCCCTTATCCGGGGCCGGTCAGGGTCATGTGTATCTGCAAAATAGACATCCACATCGCTGCCTGATAACACCTTTGCTGCGACTGTAAAACCGCCATGGCTGCCAAATATGTGACAGCACTCCAGGATATCATATTCGTCCGAATCCCATTTGTCGTAGGTAATGGTGGTTCGTTTAAGATTTGATTCAAGCTCTTCCGTGGCAGGCTTGCCATAGATCCCCTTGCCGTATGCATAGCCGCAAAACTTGGTGAATATCCCTGCCAGGTCTTCATCGGTCTCCCATGCCGATGCTGCTACTGCTGTGTTTACTCCATAATCATAGGTTCCGGGCTGGGTGGTGAATATCCTCAAGGTTGCAAGCCGTTCTGGGCTGGTTTTTTCGTCCCCATTTTCCTCTTCAAGTTCCTTCATCCTTTCAAGGGTGTGCTTTTTGACAAAGTTCATCTCATCGGACTCGTCCAGGAAAGCCACCATCTGTACTGCTTCGTCAACCAGCTCAAAGGCAGACGGCATGCCGTCCCTGAGCATGCTTGAGAGCTGAATAGTACAGTCGATCCTTGGCCTATTAAGTTCATCTAAGGGGATTACTTTAAGACCTTTGACTCTTGAGCCGTCCCATACCACCTGAACTCCAAGAGTATAGAGTATTTGTGAAAGGAGTTCACCGTCTGCCCTGAAGGTATCAAAGAACCTAAATACAAAACCAACATTTTCAGGATAATTCCCGTGTTCGTGCAGGTACTTGTGGAAGAATTTCCCGGCAAGATCCACACCCACTTTCCATGCTGCCGGGGTGGGTATCTTCCAGGGGTCAATAGCGTAGAAGTTTCTGCCTGTAGGTAGTATTTCTATTTTTCCTCTTGCAAGGGCACCGGATGCTCCTGCTTCGATAAACTCACCGCTAAAACCACGGAGAAGGTTGGTGACTTCATCTGAAGTCCGGTTGATCTTTGGAAGAATATCAAAAGCGAGCATGACAGTTTTAGCAATGTTTCCAAGACCTTTTGTATGAAATTCAAGGTCTGTTCCTAAAAAGGCAGAGATTTCTTGTTTTGAAATATCGGCAATCTCATCCTCATTTGCTAATTGGTTTTCAAGTACTTTTGCCACGATGCCGCTGGCAATTTCAGTACAGGTATCTATGAGCTTGCCGCCGGTCATGTCGAATTGTTGAATAAACACCTCAGGTTCATTTAATACATCATCATAGTCAAGACCGATTGCTTCCAGTATCCCCCTCCTGATGGACGGAACCTTTCCCTGATCGAACCTCAATATTGAGACAAGCATGTCAACCAGTGCATCTCCTTCAGGAGCCTGTCCCAAAATGTGGAGTCCGTCGCGTATCATTGTCTCACGCACCATATTCATCTGGCCGTGAAGATATTCCACATAATCGTCAAAATCCTCAAACCCGGTAATTCCTTTAGGAAAATTAGCCTCCGCAGCCTTTTCCGTGAGAATCTCCTGCAGTACTTTTGCCCTACCTCTCTCATTTGTGAGCACAGCTCTTTTATATTCTTCAAGAGGGTCTTCCAGTTCTTCAAGAACACCATAGGTTCCGGCAGCAGTCATCACAGGATGGAGATGGTCCACCAGCGTTGCAAGCCCTCTTCGCTTGGCGATCACCCCTTCCATAGGATTACTTGATACATAGATATACAGATGAGGCATGCTTCCCACACATATCTGGGAGAAACATGATGATGACTGAGCTACTGTTTTACCTGGCAGGAGTTCGATATTGCCGTGTGTTCCCACATGAACCATGACATCGGCGCCGAACTCATGTTCTATCCATTTATAATAAGCAATGTACTGGTGTGGCGGAGTGATATCAGGGTCGTGAAGTATCTTGCACACATTCCCATCACACTGCGCCCCTGCACATCCCCTTTTGGGTTGAATCCCAATAAAGATGTTACCGAGATCCAGACCGGGGATTGTGATGCTGCCATTATAAAGAGCAAGACTCATTTTATCTACATCTTCCATGCTATCCGGACCGTTTTCGAAGGGGTTGCCCCACCCATCAAAGATTTTATTCCTGGCATCTTCCGGAAGTTCGTATATCCATTTTTTATATGTCTCAAGAGGAACGAATCCGGCAGCACCTCCCTTTTTTATTATTTCGCTCAAAGGGGTCCACCTGAACTCGCTTATGGCTTTTTTCTCCATAATGGTATTAATGAGTTCTTCGCCATTTTCCGGTACCCAGTCAACCCTGTATCCTTCCTCTTTCAGCCTTTTTAAGACTATTGAGACGCTTTCTAAGGTATCAAGTCCAAAACCAGCACCTACTGAAGCTTCAACTCCACTTTTGCAAGGGGAATTGTGAAAGATTATGGCAACCTTTTTTTCAGAATTGGGCTTTCTTGTAAGTTCGATCCATTTTTCCACCCGGCATGCGAGGAAGTCTATCTGTTCATCGATGGGTACAGGATCTTGAATATCGGCCCCGGTCACGGGATCGGTCTTCTTTTCTGATGTCCCGATTATGGTTGGTTCTATGAGCCCGTCAAATTCAGGCAGGGTAACGCTGATTATAATCTGGGGTATGCTAAGACCTTGCGGATTTCCCCTCCATTCCTGTGGAGTCTGGACAGAATGTATCATCTTTAAGCACGGGACATTGAGTTCGTTTAGAACATTTGTCTTTTCCTGTTCTATACTTCCACCTTCACCCCTCATAGGGTTGAGGAAAAAGGCGGCATAAAATATTGCAGCATCAACCACTGCTTTTTCATCTTTTATAAAGTATTCACGGATGACCTCATCTGAGTTCTTGCCGCCCCCCATCCTATCATGGAAAGCACAGATGACCCCAATGCCTTTCTCTTCCAGCTTTCGTATAAGGGCATCGTACACTCCCAGCGAATCCTCTACATAAAAGATATTTGGAAAGAGGAGCCCTACTGTCCTGGACAGACCTTTTTTATTCTTTGAATACCATTCCAAATACCTGTCAAGGTCTGTAAAGACTTCCCCTGTATCCGGGTGATATATCCCGGAGGATGGTACCTCTACAGGAGGAGGAACTTCCTGGCTGATTATGCCAGCAACCTTTCCGGCACACAGCAGAAGATTCTCTATATTTTCTGTGCCGCCAAAACTCTGGTAATCCCAGAAAACCTTTAACTGTTTAGGAGATATCGTACCAAGAGCAGCGCACGTGGGAGAAAGAGGAATTATGGGTTTTGATGTGCGCTTCTTTAATTCCTCGATATCGGCAAAGATCCCCCCATAGTCAGCAGGGATGTTAAGTAGCACCACATCTGCTTCCTTTTCAAACCATTCCATGAGGTTTTGAGGCACAGTTATGGGTGCCTGTTCTTCCAGAAAGTTTTCAAACCGTGCTTCTATATGGTATCCTTTTTTCTTCAGGCTTTCAATGGCACTGCTGTAACTCTTAATCATCAGCCCGCGGCTGGGACCATAAGCTGCGAGTATTCCACCAATTTTCATATTAATCACTCCAGTATGCTTTTTTCAATGATTTAAATCCACCAAATCCGTATTTTAACTCAAAATCGTTGAGTCCTTTCTTTGCAATACCCGTTTTACCAGGGTGCATCAGAAATGCTGCAACGCACTCCTCCATGATTACCTCCTGCATCTGGTCATAGATGACTTTTCGCTTACCAGGGTCTACCGTGCTCATGTACTGGTAATAGAGGCGGTCGAATGTCTCGTTTTCCATAATGTGATACATTCCCTTTGAATGGAAGAACAAGAATAGATAGGTGTACGGGTCGGTCTCCCCCTTTCCATAATTTGGAATCACAGCCATATCAAAGTCTTTTTTCTGTAACGTACTTGAGAAGGCACCGCGTTCAAGCGTCATGATATTTATTTTTATTCCGAGCTTTGCAAGCTGGGCTTGGATGATCTCTGTCATAGCACCATTAAAGGAGCGGTGACCGGAATGAATAAGTGTGACTTCAAAGCGCTTGCCGTCCTTTTCCAGAACCCCGTCGTTGTCTTTATCCTCCCACCCCGCATCTTTCA
Organism: Methanosarcinaceae archaeon; assembly: GCA_030611265.1. Classification (GTDB taxonomy): domain Archaea; phylum Halobacteriota; class Methanosarcinia; order Methanosarcinales; family Methanosarcinaceae; genus Methanovorans. The sequence goes on from JAUWQD010000032.1 coordinate 22,156, forward strand.
GAAGCTTAGCGGCCATTTCAGGATTATAGGAATAACCTTCGATCTTTGTATTTGTCCATGGAATGGATGAATCATGACCTATTGGTCCCTTGGCTGGTACGCCGTATCCTTCAAGAACTGAATTGATTATTGCATGCCTGTCAATACCATAGTTTATAGCTTCCCTCACCCGCTTGTCGCTGAAAAATTCGCTATGGACATTGAATCCAATAAACTCGATCTGGGATTGGTTCTTTTTATAGATAACAAAGCTCGGGTCATCTTCAAACCTCTTAATATAAGAGTAGCCCGCTCCGGATTGATCTGCACCGACAATATCCAACTCCCCTGCTTCAAGCGCCATAATCTGGGTAGTTGCATCAGGAATCACTTTAACAGTCACCTTTTTGATTATGGGAGCACCATCCCAGTATTCCGGATTCGATTTGAACACAACTTCCTGTTTGGAGTATGTAACCGGGATAAAAGGACCTGTGCCAATCGCCTCTTTAAATTTTCCCTCTTTATCATAGCATCTGGGGCTTACCATCCAGGTAGAGCCCATATCATCAAGGAAAGGACCATAGGGCTCTTTTAAGGTAATAACAAGGGTATGATTGTCAGGTATCCTTATGGATTCTACCTTAAACTTGTAAGTGAAAGATGAACGTTTCTCTAAGGATGCATGAATAGAGTAATTTGCAGAGAATGCATCAAATGGTGTTTTATCGTGGAATTTAACTCCCTCCCGCAGATAGAATGTCCATGTCCTCCCGTCCTGGGATACATTCCATGAGGTTGCAAGGGCTGGATGGTTACCCTCAATATCTGCCACCACCAAGGTCTCAAAAATCAGTGGTCGAATATGCCATGAAGTTGAAGTGCCAAGAGGATCCATAGTAACCTCCCTATCTCCCAGGGGAACTACCAGTTCCTGACTCGGATGGGAAATGGTTTCTTCAACACTGCTGCTGTCAGATATGCATCCCGCAAATAAACAGGATAATACTATAAATAGGAAAAATAAAGCACTTTTCATCGTTAAGACCTCCATAAATAATGATTTCTGATTTCTTCAAACATTACACAATTTCTGATATATTTGCTTCATTTGCATCTCAATTCCCTTCATTCCAGTATGCTCTTTTGAAAGGCTCAAATCCACCGAAACCGTGCTTTAACTCAAAATCATTAAGCTCTTTTTTTGCAATACCTACTTTACCAGGGTGCAGCAGGAATGCTGCAACGCACTCGTCCATAATTACTTCCTGCATCCGGTCATAGATGACTTTTCTCTTATCAGGGTCCACCGTAGCCATAGACTGGAAATAGAGTCTGTCGAAGGTTTCGTTTTCCATGATGGGGTACGATGCCTTTGAATGGTAGAACATGAACAGATAAGGGTATGGGTCGGCCTCCCCCTTTCCGTGGTTGGGAATCACAGCCATATCATAGCCTTTTTCCCGCAATATCTTCAGGAAGGCACCGCTCTCAAGTACCATGATATTTACTTTTATTCCGAGTTCTGCAAGCTGGGCCTGGATAATCTCTGTCATGGTACCGGAAAAGGGGCGGTAACCAGAGTAAATAAGTGTGACTTCAAAGCGCTTGCCGTCCTTTTCCAGAACCCCGTCATTGTCTGTGTCCTCCCAACCTGCATCTTGTAAAAGCTTTGCAGCCATTTCAGGGTTGTAGGAGTAACCCTCGATCTTCGTATTTGTCCAGGGGATAGAGGAATCATGACCTATAGGTCCCCTTGCCGGAACGCCGTATCCTTCAAGAACCGAATCGATTATTGCCTGCCTGTCAATGCCGTAGTTTACGGCTTCCCTCACCCTCTTGTCGCTGAAAAATTCGCTATTTGTGTTGAATCCGAGAAACTCGATTTGGGATTCGTTCCTTGTATAGACCTCAAACCTCGGGTCATTTTCAAGCCTCTTGATATCAGAGTAACCCACTCCGGATATATCTGCACCGACAAGATCCAATTCCCCTGCCTCAAGTGCCATGATCTGGGTGGTCGCATCAGGGATCAGTTTAATGGTCACCTTTTCGATTTTGGGAGCACCATCCCAGTATTCTGGATTCGATTTGAACACAACTTCCTGTTTGGAATATGTAACCGGGATAAAAGGACCTGTGCCAATCGTCTCTTTGAATTTTCCTTCGCTGTCGTAGCCTGTGGGATTTACCATCCAGATAGAACCTATATCAACAAGGAACGGACCATATGGCTCTTCCAGGGTGATGATGAAGGTATGATCATCCGGTATCTGTGTGGATTCCACTTTGAACCTATATGGTTTCTCCATGGATTTATAAACAGAATAATTTACGGTAAACGCATCAAACGGCGTGTTATCGTGGAATTTAACCCCTTCGTGCAGATGGAATGTCCATGTCATTCCATCCTTTGACACATCCCATGAGGTTGCAAGTGCTGGATGGTTACCCTCAATATCTGCCACCACCAAAGTCTCAAAAACCAGTGGGCGAATATGCCACGAAGTTGAAGTGCCGAAAGGATCCATAGTAATCTCCTTATCTCCCAGGGGAATTACAAGTTCCCGGCTTGGATTGGAAGTGGCTTCTTCAATGCCGCTGCTGTCAGATATACAACCTGCAAAAAAACAGGATAATACTAAAAATAGGAAAAATAAAGCACTTTTCATCGTTAAGACCTTCATGGATAATGGTTTCTGAATTTTTCGGACATTGTACAATTTCTGATATATTTGCTTCAATTTTAAAAAACTCCTTATTTGTTCAATTCCTCTAAATTCATAGTATTTGTCTGGCTCGCTAAATCAATATCAATAAGCTGTGTGATCATATCTAAATTCGTCATTGTTTGAATTTTTCACATTTGAAAATGATAATGAGTGCAATATCATGAGAAATTCTCAGTTTAGGGTAAATTTATTTAATCTTGTCTCATGATAGCGAATCCAGTATCTTTACAAATATAATTCATAAATTATCCTTGTATTATTCACTTTTCATCATACTAATTAGTTTAATTTCAATTCATTTTTAACATATAAAGTTATTCTTTTTGTTTTATTTATTACTAAATGCTACAATTATTTTTATTTATGATAATATATATTCGGTAAAAATCTCGTGAAATAAAACCGTTCTGGAAAGACACAAAGGCTATTAACCTCGTTGTTACTACAATTATGGTACTGGCCCGTGGAAGGAATTGTTGATGTTCAATACTCAGAGTATAAAATTAAATTTGAAAAAAAATAGCAGGAATAAAATTGATTCTTCTGGAAAGGGTTTACATGCCCGTAGAAAATTTCACCGCATTCACAATCGAATCTGACCTCAGGTCCTCAAGTTTCAGGTGCCTGGCTCCCAACGCATCCGATATCCGGCGTGCAAACCCGAATCTGATAGCTCCGACCTCTGTATCTATCACAGTAGAATGTATCCCTTCTGCCTTGATATGGGATGCGATCTCTAATGTCTCTTCCATGGCTGAATTCCCATGCAGGCATACGTTTGCCCTCCCGTCTGAAATCAGGATGAAAAACGGGTATGCATCAGGGTCACGCCTGAGTTCAGATTGTATAACCTCATATCCTTTCATGAGCCCGTGGGGCAGCGGGGTCTTGCCGCCTGTTGGCAGGTCCTGCAGGTACTTCCTGGCAAGTTCAACA
>JAUWQD010000051.1 GCA_030611265.1 Methanosarcinaceae archaeon
TTGTTGGGAACGAACACGACAAGAATTGTTACAAATTTATTCATTTTCAAAGAAAAATGACTTATGGAGTAGTCTAACTACATTATGGAAAAAAGGATTTTTTAGGCACAATGTTTCTAATTATTTATCGCTTTGACTATATATGCCCTACCTGATCAATATCGGGATCATCGAAAGAGTGAAAAAAGGGCAGTATCGGCTCATTGATCCAATATTCAGGGATTGGGTCAGGAACAAGTTCAGGTTGGAGTAAGTTTTGATGGGACATTGTCCTAAAATTCAGTTATTCCAGTGAATATGAAATATATTTTCACCGCAGAGTTGCTAATGTGAGTTCCTCTGCGTACTCAGCGTGCTCTGCGGTAAAATTTTATATCAGTGCTTTCAAATATGTCGCTGTACTCCTATTCTTACAAGAGGTGAAGTATCTCGTTGCTGTTTCAAGTGAACTACCCCTCCCTGCCGATATGCAGCGAGGAAGGAGTCTTCTGCTTAATTAAGGGATAAATATTTAATCCTATCATTACAATAGGAATAATGGTGATGAAATGAAAGTGAAAGTAGCAAGACGGCATCAAATTACCATCCCTGAAAATATTCGTAGGAAAGCTAAGATCGGTGTAGGTGATACCGTAGATGTATCATACGAAAACGGAAATATTCGAGTTGAAAAGGTTGATGAGGATTGGGAAAATGTCATGAATGCAACACACGGTGCATGGCGTAAGCATCCACAATTTGAAGACATGGATGATGCAGTTGAAATTGTAAACTGGATGCGTGGAAAAGTATGAAGTTATCATTGGACACGAATCTGATCATAAGCCATTTTAAGGGGGATACATTTTCAGATGATACAGATCGTTTCTTTGGTTGGGTAAGAAATAGCGGACATGAAATGTATATTGTCGATATTGTTTATTCGGAACTTTATACCGGAGTCTATTTGTCACAGGATCCGGCACTTGAGGAGAGGCTAATACAACAATTCTTGGCTGTGAATGAGATTGAAGTAAAACACGTATCCTCCAAAATATCAAAGCGTGCCGGTGAACTCTATGCAAAGCATTTACAAAAGAACAAGAGACCACTAAAAAGGATACTGCCGGATTTTTTAATTGGAGCACATTCTGAACACCAGAGCGATATTCTTGTCACATGGAATCCATCCGATTACGATCTAAATATAGATGTTATGACCCCAGTAGAGGTTATGGATCAAGTAGAGTGAAATTTTAACTGGATTAAGCAGGAAACCCCTTTATCGCCATATAGCGGCAGGGAGGGGTAGTTCACGAAGTCTTTGTCGATTTAACTATCGCAAATAAACAAAATAATAGCCCAACCTATTATCCTAACACCAAGGCAATCCGATATATAGGCCAGCCTATTATAGTATATACTTATGATAAGACCTTTCGTTTACGGCAAACCTGTAACAAAACCTTATTTTGTTGATCGTGAAAAGGAAACAGGGTTGATCCTTGACCAGATCAAAAGCGTAAAACACGGTGCCAGTATGAATCTTGCTGTGTCTGGACCAGGGCGCGTTGGGAAGACATCCATTATTAAGAATGTGATGATGGAGTTTGAAGACGATAAGGAAATCATCCCGATATTCATAGATTGTCTTTCAATGCCATCCGTGCGGCGCCTGTCGAATGTTATAGTCGAAGATGCAAAGGCATCCTATGTCGAAAAGACCGGCGATACAAATTATGCCAGTAAAATAAACGATCTCATAAAAAAAAGCGTGGGAGAGATCATATCAAAAGTGGCTGAACTTGATGTATCCATGTCATCGTATCTCTCGATCAAATTGAGTTTGCAGGAACCGGAAACAGACGAAGATATCATTTTTGAGAATGCCTTGAACTATCTTGAACAGCTTGGAAAAAGTAAAAATGTATATTTTGCAGTATTTCTTGATGAGTTTTCGGAAATAGCAGAAAAATGGGGTGACGAATTCATCAAACAATTTCGTACGATCGTTCAGCAGCAAACAAGGACCATGTACGTATTATCAAGTTCTGCGATGACGTTTATGAACGATCTCGTATACAATAGCCGGAGTCCTTTTTACAGACAATTGAAACCAATCCCCATCGGTCCTCTCCCACAGGACGTTGCAAAAACATATGTAACAGATCGGTTCAGCCTTGTCGGGTATTCGATCACTGATGAGGCACTAAAACTAATGCTAAAGCTCACAAATTGCTTGCCTGACTATATTCAGCGTATGGGCGATATGCTACTTGACATTTCAGAGGATATGATGATTGAGGAGAGTCATGTAAAACAAGCCTATGAAGACGTTTTCATAACACTTGATCCGACTTTTAATTTACTTTTCACAAAACTGAGCGAGAATTCAACAAAGTATCCCGATATAGTTGTGGCATCTGCCAGATTCAGCAAACCGTCATTGATTGCTCATGATGCCGGAATACCTGTCACGTCATTGTACTACTATATGCCTTACCTGATCAATATTGGGATTATCGAGAGAGTGAAAAAAGGTCAGTATCGCCTCATTGATCCGATATTCAGGGATTGGGTAAGGAATAAGTTCAGGTTGGATTAAGGTTTGTTTGAAAAAGTTCTGCGCGCGGATCGTGCTTTCCAATACTCTGGATACGCTCGGGATCGGGGCGCTGGAAGCTATGTGAAGTGGGGGCTGGGGGTTTGGTTATTTTGGTTATGAGTGGTAACTTTCCCACAGTTAACTTCCTTTTCGTGATGGTTCCATAGCACAAAACCAGATACACATGGCTACTTTTTACGCCATTTTGCCTATTTAGCACTACCCATCTTCAGCATTTCTCACGACCAATAATTTACTATCATACTTTAACTGGGGCGCTTGATATTGTTTTTTATAACATCTTTGAAAGTCAAGATAGAGACAAGAATCAAATTGAACAGGCGTTCAAAGACGTGAAATCATTCATTAGGATACAGCCGTTCAATGTCTGGACGTCAAAACACGTAAGAGCGCATTACACAATATGCGTACTTTCGTATCTGCTTGATATCACGATCGCAAACCGCTTGAAGGAAGTTGATATCGGAGTAAGAAATCCGCAAAAGGTGTATGAGGTGTTGAAAGATGGGGTGATCGGAAAAATAACTATAAAAAGTACAGGTGATGAGTTTCTCAAGTTAATTAGTCTTCAATCGCAGCAGAAAGCGATATTGGAGTTGTTTCAAAGCGAGAACGTTGTAAATATTGTCATCAAAATAATTAAGAAGCGGGCCAGAAGGGATTTGAACCCTTGGCCGATGGATTAAGAGTCCACCGCTCTGCCTGACTAAGCCACTGGCCCGCAATGTTAATCTTTAATCTTTAATCATCAATCTTCAATTATCGACTTTAAACGGTAAGGAAGGGTTGAACGACTCCTTAACGTATTGTCATAATATATACGTTTCGGGTGGGCGTGAGTGACTTTTTATTATTTTCACTCCTCACTCATGATTAACCACACACTTCGAAAGTCCCATAACCTCTACCATATCACTGTTATCAGGACTATGCACGATCATCTGCCCTTTCTTCAAATAAGGTATCCGCTTCTCATACTCCTTCTGAACTTTCAGAGCATTGATTGCCGCGTCATTTGTCAGATTCAGGATCACCCGGGTATTGACCTGTTTGAACACCGTATCATCAATATCCTGCGGGTCCTGTGTTATCAAAAACAGCCCAAGCCCTTCCTTTCTGCCCTGACGCGCCGCATCCGCAAACTTTGAGACTATCTTCTTCGAATGTTCCCCCGATGCTTTTGAAAGATACCGATGCGCCTCATCCAGCGCAAGTATGATCGGAGTATCCTTGACAGCCACATCACCCGATGTACTCAGTTTGTTATCCACCACCAGCGTCATCAATGTAAGCACGATCAGGTCGCGTATCCGCGATGAACTGATATATTCAGTCGGGAACACACTCACCTGCCCCGGGCTGAACACTTTTCCAAGTATCTCCGTTATCGGAGTCGCAGGCTGGTCGAACACTTTCCTGAGTGCAGGATTCCTCACCCTCCTAACAATTCCGTCATACGAAGCCTCATGTATCTTGTTACTGTCAACATAGGTCATTCGTGTTCCTTCATCATCAATGTGGTCAACAAATCCTCCATAGGTATGGCTGCCGCCACGTTTGAAATAATCCTCAACCAAAAGTTCAAGTCCGGTATATTGCAGTTCAGTCATTCCCACAGGTGTTATAAGCCACAGGTTATTCCTCACAAGTTCAAAAGGAATGGTAAATTCCACCTGCTCAGCCCGTGATTTTCCATTATACGAATGACCGGCCACCTTTGCCACAAACGTTTTTGTATTGGCACAGCGCCCGAAATCCACATTTTCAGACTTGAAATTATACTCATCACCAGCAGCAATTTCAGGATTATCCTCGAACATCTGGGAATACTCATCCTGCGGGTCCATGATAACAAGACACGGATTCCTGTTCTTGCTCTTATCACTCCGCAGTCGATACCTGTTATTTTCATTCATGAACTGGCGAAGTATGTTCTTTGTCAAAAACGTCTTTCCCGTGCCCGTACTTCCGCAAACCAGCATGTGCCGGAACACCAATGGGTCGCCCATAGAATAATCATTTCTCAGATAATACGGCACAGTAGGTGGCACTGCATGTGTCCTAACAACCTCGCCTCCAACACTCAGATGTCCCAAAAAAATACCTTCTTTCGGGATATTGAGCCCTGTCTGTATCTTGCTCTTGTCTGTCACAGGCAAAATCTGAGTATTCGGACGTGGTATCCGATCAGCCATCCTGCGCACAAGCTCAGATTTGCTGTCGCTACCGCTTCCGTGTTCATAGAGGATGCATATCGGATCAAGTAGTGCAAGAAACTTGTAATCCACCTCTGCCGTCGTGTTGGACTTCAGCATCCTTCGCGAGTGTATCTCTGTCGCATCATCCACCTCGAATTCCTGCAGATACTGCAATTTCCAGATGCGTGCAAACAAATCCTCATCACCGTACGGCACCATCACATACGTACCAAGGCGCACATCCTGCCTGCGTGTAGTTGCAATATACCCTGTGATGCGTGCACCGGATTCTGTAATCTCAAGCGGCTCGATGCCTGTCGTGATAATCCCGAACGCATCTTCAGCATCATCCATTTCGTCATTCATATCAGGTACATATTCTTCAAATTCCGGCACACCCGATTGTTTATATGTTTCTGAAGGCATGTTCGTTTTTTTAACATCGTCAGATGCGTATGCCAGTAGATCATTTTCATCAATATTATCTTCAATCATCATTCTCACCCCAGCGTATATCATTATAATTCGTATCGATCTTCAAACCATCAAACTGCCCGATAATCTGTTCTCTCTCACTCAATCGTATCTTTGCAACAGAATCCGCCTTTGACAGAGTTGTCGGGAATCCGCTCACACAAAGGTCGTACAATATCTTTTGCGTTATTATATTCCGCATCTCATCGTTCTTTGTAATCCCGTATGGCGATTCCACCTTAAAGACAACACCTGTCATGGGCACATAGACCATGAAAAAAGTGAGGGAATAATCCTCCCTGTCAAACTTATGGTCAACTGATCCCGCAACAAGCGGAGATGTGCTGTTTAGCATCCTCTCATAGAATTGGTTCGGCTGCATGAACCAGTTGGTATAGGTGATGTACCTATTGTTTCCCCTGTTTTCCCCTCTGCCATTCCTGTCAAGAGAAAGCGCATTCTTAAAAAACTGCGCATCCAAAACCCATGGGATATCCACCCTGCTGCCCTGTTTTTTAATGGTATCCATGATCTGCATATCTTCGGGGTTCTTCACAAACCCGACGATGGGTATCCTGTTCTCAATATGGTGGTCCATGATGTCAATGTAATTTTGAAGTATCTTCTTCGCATGAGGGTCATGTCGGATCTGTATCTCCTCAGATTCAACTACCATCCAGTACATCAACTGCTTTGGATAGATCGGACCGTCCATAATAAAGAACCCTGTTCTTTCAAGTTCCTCCATTATCCATAGGATATGCTCGGATTCTGAAAGGTAGATCGCAATATTGTGCACCATGCGCTTGATTCGCTTGTTCAAAAGCCCGGGCTGGATGCGCACGATCTTACAACGCCCTTCGCCTTCATCGAACATTTCCCAGCCGTCTGTCGTGTTAATTGTCACTTTGCTGCTCGGTGAATAGGTGGCTGATACGATCGTCCTTTTCCTGTGAAGGTCAAGGTCTGTGGGCGTTGACGCAAGCGCACAGTGGCAAAAATCCACCAAAAGCCCATTGTCAAAAGAGAGCGGGTTCGTACTTCCGCTGTCGCATGAATAAGTTATCTCGAACGGATCACGGGAGAGCGCCATACGGTCGACATTTACCTTTGAACGCCTTAAGTCCCCGATGGCTCTGAGTACCACTTCACCTTCATATCTCAGTTCACGAAGCATCTCAAAAAGATCGGACGCGGTCTTTGTATCATCATCGTCCCTGCAAAGGTCGATACGGTGCGCAAGGTTTGATATCGCTTTGATGTGAACTGGTTCGAGGGTCATGGAATATAGTTGGTGTGAAATAGTCATATAGTTTTGGATATTTGCTTCATCGGACAATCAGACACGAAAAAATCCGATTCCAAAACTTATTAATCAATCAGTCGCATTCATACCATGAATTAAAATGAGTGAAAAACAACAGATCGAACCCTGTCCACCATACATTATTTCCGATAATGTACTTAACAAGGTACATTTAGCCATGTCAGAAGATGTATCGCATATGACAGGTCTTTTTAAATTGTTATCCGATCCGATAAGGATCCATATATTAAAAGCACTTGAGGTACAGGACCTTTGCGTGTGTGTTTTGGTTGAAATTACGGATTATAAACACTCCGCACTATCATACCATCTGAAACTCTTAAAAGATGCAAATCTTGTGGATTCAAAACGCGACAAGAGTTTCCAGACATATTTTTTGACCGAATTTGGACATTCGCTCATCAAATCTCTCGAAAAAGAGTTCAAAAGCCTTCAAGAAAATCATCGCTGACGCTCAGATTAACTTGCACTATATATTTATAAAATATATACTATGAGAAAATGTAATTACATTTTCTCTGTAGGCGGTGCAGTGTTAAGTTTTACGTATTTTACGCCTTTTAGGGACATTATCCGCTCAGCAATGGCTTTGACATCCGCGCCTTCCCCGTCAAGTATGATAACTTCAAGACAATTGTCATGGTCAAGATGCAAGTGTATGGATGACTTGATAATATCGATATAATCATGCTGCGCGTCTGCAAGCGCATTTGACAATCCTCGTTTTGTATGGTCATAGATCAAAGATATCGTACCAACCCGCCGTCCCTTTACATCACTCATCCATTCATAATACGTTATGTAACTCCTTATTGCATCCCTGATCCCTTCTGACCTTGATGAGTAGCCACGTTTTTCTATGATTCCATCAAATTTTGTCAAAAGATTCTCTGGCAACGACACGCCAATACGCATAAGTTCGTGTTCCATTAAATCACCTGAATTAAGTAATGAAGTGATGGGTTATAAGATTTTGTAAATTATCCATGCATGTGATACATTTATTAAGACTTATTATAATTAGTAAAGTGTAATCCCCATCTAACTTGAGGAATATTCATATGAAAATGGAACAATTGTACACCGGAAAAGCAAAAACGATCTACAAGACTGACGACCCTACAAAGTTGATCTCAGAATTTCGAGACAGCCTGACAGCTTTTGATGGCAAGAAGAAAAGTGAAGTTGACAAAAAAGGATACTACAATGCCCAGATCACAAGAAAAATATACGAAATGCTGGAAGCAGAGGGTATAAAAACACACCTGATCGAAATGGTATCAGACATTGATATGCTTGTTGATGCAGTTGAGATCGTAAAACTTGAGGTCATTGTACGAAATATCGCTGCCGGTTCAATTACAAGAAAGTATCCGATGAAAGAGGGAACAATATTTGAAAATCCGATCATTGCATTTGATTATAAGAGTGATGAGTACGGCGACCCGATGCTAAATAACGACATCGCAGTAGCACTTGGTGTTTCGACCTATGAGGAGATAGAACATATTCGCAATATTGCGCTCAAGATCAACAAGATACTTGTTGATTATCTGGACGAGAGGGGGATCCTGTTGCCTGACTTCAAACTTGAATTTGGTCGCAAGGACGGAGATATCTTACTTGCCGATGAAATATCATGTGACACCTGCCGGTTCTGGGACAAGGAAACAGGAGAATCCCTTGATAAAGATCTATTCAGGCAAGACAAAGGTAACCTCTCAAAAGCGTATGAAGAAGTTGCAAGGCGTATTGTGCCCGAGATATTCGAGTGATCCAAATACCATCGGTGAATGAAAAATGGATAAGTATGATGTAATTGTCGTGGGTGCAGGGATTAGCGGACTGTTGGCTGCGCTCACGTTGTCAAAACACGGCAAAAAGGTGCTCGTGCTCGAAAAAACAGAGCACGTCGGAGGCAACTGCAACAGCTACATGGTTGACGGTTTCCAGGTGGATACCGGTGCCCATGCCATAACACATCTTGCAGTGGGACCACTGAAGATGTTGATGGATAACTATTTTGATTACATGCCGGTGTTTGAGGATTACGGAAATTATCACATCAGGACGGAAAATAGTTTCCAAAAGGTTCCATCCAATTTAAAAGAATTTGTTACATTCGACATGCTGCCTAAAAAGGACAGGATCGTACTGGCGCAGGCTATAACAAAAGCTCTCACGCTGTCTACTTTTGGAGTGAATTTATCAAAACAGTCTGCTTATGACTCATTGCCAAATAACCTGTCAAATAATACGTATGATTTTGTTGATGCAATATCACATTTCCTGTCAGGAAAATCGATGAAGGAAACATCTGTTCACAGGATGTTGACAGGCAGTAGTTTTGTACGTGACAGTGTCACACAGGAGCAGTTTGAAATTATAGTGGGTTCGAAAGAAACACCCCAACATACTGAATCCATTCTTCAATCCATATTGCGTTCCAATTTTCATACATCGTTGGGCACAAGATTGACGGAAGTATTGGAATTATCACCGATCAAAAGTAGTATCCCACATGCGTTTGCATCAATCAGTAGGTTTGCAATTAGTAATGACACTGCTAAAGCTCAGGGTTATCCGCGTAGGGGGCTCAAAGCTGTATTGAACTCGGTCCTTCACTCTCTCCCGGACACGGTTGAGATACAAACAGACAGCGAGGTCAAACGCATTCTTACAAATGAGGGAAAGGCAATAGGTGTGGAAACTGACCAGGCTTACTATGCTGATATTGTGGTTTACACAGGTTTTGCAAAAAATCTGCCCGATATTATTGAAGACCTGCCAAGATCCTATGTTGACGAACTTGGAGGAATTGTCCAGACCAAGAGTTTGACTGTCTGGTTAGGTCTTGATAAAAAAATAGATGAGTTCAACTATATCGGTTCAGAGATATGGTTCAAGGATACTCCATACTGGGCAATGCCGATAAGCAATTACGATTCATCTCTTGCACCAAAAGGAAAACAACTTGCGGGATTTGTGTTTGTGGTGGATGAGAATAGATCAGAAGGATCAGAAATAAAGAAGGCGTATGATGCGATTTACCATGCCTTGCCATCGATTGAAAAACATGTTGAGATGCAGCATGAGCAGATAACGATCCCTGAAAAAGCGGCTGTCACCATTAGCGGAAAATTCGCAGACATCCGGACTCCCATCAAAAACCTGTACCTCGCAGGTACTGACACAGATAATCGCAGTATGGGAATAACCCGCGCTGCGTATTCTATTATTGAGATGCTCGGTGCGTTTAACGAGGATGGGAACCTGCACTAAGGCAGGTTCTGATATAATATTTGTATTGCTTTTTTTTTATCAGAATGAAGCAGGAATCTCCGTCCTCGCCGTATAGTGACAGGGAGGAGTAGTTCACCTTCTCAAGATCATTGTTCTTAATCGGTCTGCCGCATGTTCAGATTTGTCAGCGATATCACCGATGACTTTTACGAGTTCTGCAAGGTGGTAGACACCTGCACCGCCAAGTTCATCCTCATGTTTGAAAATTGTCTTAACCAGATTGGTTTCGATAACATCTACCTCATGTTCCAGTTCTTCCACTTGCGGAACAATTGCCAGTGTTTGTTTGACCTCTTTTTTGCTGAACGAAGTCTCAAGCAGTTCGCTTAACTTATCAACCAATGTTTCATACATTTCCACAGTTTCAGCGGATTTTGACATCAGTTCCAAAAGGCCGTCCCGAATCACGTCAGGAAGTTCGCATTTGCGCAATGTCAACCAATACGCGACATCCTGTGCAGTATCAGGTATGGCATCCTGTGGTTTCAAGAAATCCAGAAGGTCATCTGCGTTGACAGGTAGCATGATGGAGGATTTTAACTGTGAACGGATCGTCTGTTTGATAACATCTGCTTCATGTTCAATGACATTGATCTCACTGCTTAATTCCTCTACACGTGCCATATCACCTGCGCAGTAAGCTTCAAGTGCTTCACTCAATTTCCGAGTTGCATCTGCACCTTTTTCTGCATGCATGTGCAGGGGTCTGAAAGGCGATTCTGCAAATACACTAAGCACCGAACGGATGTATTTTCTTCTCATCATATTCCGATTCCCATGAGCCCTGTAAATATTAGCGCAGCCGTGAGCGCTGCAACAGGGACAGTTATTATCCAGGATGATATTATCTTTCCAATAACACTTAAATCAACCGCCGCAAGACCGCCTGCAAGACCGACACCTATTACCGATCCAACAAGGGTGTGTGTGGTAGATATTGGAAGTGAACCGTAGCTGTGTACAATTACAACCGTTGCGGTTGCAAACTGTGCTGCAAATCCTCTTGTCGGGGTAAGGTCTGTGATCTTTGTACCAATTGTTTCGATCACACGGTAGCCCCATGTGGCAAGACCGATAACCATTCCAACTCCTCCAACAGCCAGTATCCATATCGGAACCGTACCATCGGTCAATCCAAGAGTACTCAGTGCTGCTGACAGTGGACCGACTGCATTTGCAACATCATTGGAACCGTGTGCAAATGCGATATAACAGGCAGTCAGGACCTGTAAGAACACAAATTTCTTTTCAACCGCGTATGGATCGTCTGCTCGTTGTAATATCAAAGATCTGATCAACACAAATATCAAATATGCAAAAGCGGCTCCAAGCAACGGCGATAAAAGCCAACTGCCAACGATCTTGGCAAGTACCAGCCAGTTGATATCAGCGTATGCTATTATCCCGCTGTGTGCGGAAACCAGCCCAAAGCCCAATACTGCCCCAACTATGGAATGTGAGGTGGACACGGGCAGGTTGTAAAATGTCGCAAAGGTGATCCAGAATCCTGCTGCAAGTATTGCCGCAAGCATACCTACTACAACAAGGTGAGGATCGATTAGTTTGATTGTGTCGATCGGTACGATACCTTTTGCTATCGTTGAAGTGACTCTTTTACCAAAGAACACCGCTCCTACAAATTCGAAAACTCCTGCTATGATTATGACTTGTTTGATAGACAGCGCACCGCTGCCAACTGACGTTCCCATTGCATTAGCAAGATCGTTTGCGCCAATGTTCCATGCCATGTATAATCCGGCAAGACCAAGTGCTATTACCACTGGATCAAAAAAATCCATTATTGAATATCTCCTTTAAGTCTCATTTCAAATCGCAAATGTGACCAATTGAAGATAAAGGTTTTTTTATTACTCTATATAGTAATATAAAATCTATATAGAAATGCTGGTTATACTAAAACAAGAAAATCTTCGCTGACGCTCAGATTAACTCGAACTATATAATTCTATAAATTATATACTAGAACGAATCAAGTGTCCGCTGGTGCCTGATATTCGACAGCATTTCCCCCTTTTCCATCCAGTCTGCATATGGTGTCCGCAGGCGCGTGGACATGTTGGCAAGTGCTGTTTCGATAGAATCAAACTTCTGCGGCGTGTTCTTGAGAGCCTGACGTGCTGCTTCGCGAACCACCCAGACCCCGAGCGGTGCCCAGTAATCAGGTCTGATCTCGCGCACCATGAAAACCGATGCCTGCCTTCGTATCCTGTCAAGGTATTCAAGCGCGCCAAGGCGTGCCGCATAGTACCCGCCTGCAAGGGAGGAGTATCCTTTTTGTCCGGCAATTCCTTCATGGTCCGCCCCGATCCATGCCGTGTTCCCTGACCACACTGTCTTTGGCAACCATGCTTCGATCAGTTCATACGAAAAACTGCGCGGGATAAAAAGTATCTCAAAATGGTTCCCGAAACTCTCACCGCTAAATAGCGTGATCTCCCCGATCTGCTGATAACCCTTGATGGTTTGCAACAGATCCTTGCCTGCCATGTCATCAACTGCTGTAATAGACCAGCGTGTCGGGACAAGACGACGCTCCCTGCCCAACAATCCGATTGACAGCAGCCGTGTTATATGTTCGTTTGGGACATTACCGGTGCGCAGTTCAGAAACAACATCCTTTGCCAGCGCATCGGTATCATACACAAGGTAATCCACTTTCTTTGGGACTTTCGGATTCTCTGCGATCTCAAAGTTCTTCACTGTACCCGAGGGTCCCATTGGTGTTAACACACCATCGAATTTGAGTTCGTTCTTTATCGGTTTGGTAAACCATGCTTCCGTATCGATTGGTTTTTTTGAAAGGGCAAGTTCCTGTGATTTCAAAAGAAGGGGATTGTCGTGAGAACTGGCATCCTTAACTTTCACTTTTGTATTTGCCCTGACAAGTTGAGAACGGGAAGAAATTATGTCCTCGATCCCCATCTTGAGCCATTTTTTTGGATCTTCAAGAGCCATGGCATCGTTGCCGCTCACAAGCGGTGGGATCATTGGACCGGCAGATACTGAAGGATAGCCATACTTCCCTACAAAAACAGCAGGAGGGGATGCCCCAAAAATAGAATCACTAGATTTAAATTTAATGTTGATTTTAGAAGAGATCGATTCAATTGACTTGAATTTTTTAAGGATAGGGCATATCGGACGACCGCATAGCCCTTTCCCCTTACATTTGATACAGAGGTTCCGGCTCAATTTTACTCGTCTTCTCCGCAAATACCGCAGTATTCTATACCCGGTTCGTTCTTATATAACCAACCGGATTTTTGGACAAATTTGCATGCATTGCACATGCCCGTAACCTTATCCTTTGTAGAAATATCCCCGAGCAGTCCTGCTGCCAAATCCTTTATTACCTCTTTCGTCTCATCAGAAAAATCAACCTCTGCACCGCGTTTTTCACTGACGTACTGTGATACTGCGGCTCTTGAGAGCCCCAGGGTTTCTGCAACTTTTTGCTGTGTACAGTTGTGTTCGATCATCATGTTTCGTGCAAGTTCTGCCCGGATTGCAGGCAGGACTTTCTGTACCATTATTTCGCAGGGGGTTTTCATGAAAGATCTCCATTATTGTTTTTATAAAATTAACACTGATTACTTTTTAATGTTTTGCTTATTCCGATAATCTTCGATCGCAGCACGAAGTCCATCTGCAGCAAGGTTTGAGCAGTGCATTTTAACCTGTGGGAGCCCGCCAAGTTCCTCTGCAACATCGTTGCGTGTAATATCGAGTGCTTCTTCGAGCGTTTTTCCAACTGCCATCTCTGTTATCATACTTGATGTGGCAATTGCCGCGCCGCAGCCAAATGTCTTGAATTTAACATCTGTGAGTATGTTGTCTTCGACCTTGATGTAAATATTCATCATGTCTCCGCAGGTTGGGTTGCCAACTTCTCCAACACCGTCTGCATTCTCGATCTCCCCAACATTACGTGGGTTTGAGAAATGATCCATCACTTTTTCGCTGTACATTATTTTACCTATCTGTAATAATAATCACAATTATTTAAGACTCATTTTTCCTGCAATAGGTGACATTGCCCGAAGCCTTCCGACAACTTCCACCAACGCATCAACCACGTAATCCACTTCTTCATGTGTATTATCCTTCCCAAGTGTGATCCTGAGCGACCCGTGTGAGTCTTCCGGTCTCAGTCCGATGGCTGTCAGAACGTGTGAGGGTTCAAGCGATTTTGACGAACATGCCGATCCTGTTGATATTGCAATACCTTTCATATCAAGGAACAGGAGCATTGATTCACCTTCTATGAAACTGAACCTTAGATTGACATTGTTTGGAAGTCGGTTTGTTGGATGTCCGCTGAGTTCTACATCGTCGATCGAATCCATCACTTTCCCGATAAGGGAATCCCGAAGTTGTGTCATGTGTTTTGCATCATCAACAAGACGCTCATCTGCAAGAGCCACTGCTTTTGCAAACCCGGCGATCCCTGAAATATTTTCAGTGCCTGCACGCATTCGGTGTTCATGGCTTCCACCATGTGCAAGTGCCTGCAACAACGTGCCTTTTCTGACATACAATGCACCCACGCCTTTTGGACCGTGTATCTTGTGTGATGACAGGGACAACAGGTCCACTCCAAGTTCGTCCACGTTGACGGAAATCTTGCCAAGGGATTGGACAGCGTCCGTGTGAAGATATATGCTTTTTTCCTTTGCGAGTTTACTGATATCGGAAATCGGCTGTATTGTACCGATCTCATTGTTGGCATGCATAACAGAGATGAGTATCGTATCGTCACGGGTGGCTTTTTTAAGTTCATCCATATCGATAATCCCGTCACTGTCCACCGCAACGTATGTAACCTCAAATCCTTCCTTTTCGAGGTAGGCACATGTGTTGAGTATTGCAGGATGCTCGATGGTTGAGGTGATGATGTGTTTTCCCTTATCGGAATTGCGGTATGCAACACCTTTGACCGCAAGGTTGTTTGATTCAGTCCCGCCTGATGTGAATATGATTTCTTCGGGCTTTGCACCGATCGAGGCTGCAACCTGCTGGCGGGATTGCTCAAGTGCACTGGTTGCTTCCTGCCCGAATGAATGCAGGCTGGATGCATTGCCGAACTTCTCTGTAAAATAGGGCAGCATGGCATCAACTACCAGCGGATCGACCGGAGTAGTGGCGCCATGGTCCATATATATTTGTTTCATGTTATCGTCTAAACCTAAATTTAGTTAATCTTCGATAGAAATCATCGGTAGATATCCTCGATAAATATAAATAGGTAACTATTGTGGCACACACTACGGTTGTACCATGTACAACTGTTAAGTCCACATTAATCCACTTTAAATACTAAAAATATTGTGGCAAACCATTTTGGTTATGCACACAAACCCCAAAAAGTGCAAACGTTTTAATCTTTTATTTGATCCGGAGAGAATCCTTTTGCAACAAGCACGTCTTTCATACGCGAAAGATGATTGCCCTGCAATTCAACAGTATTGCCTTTTACAGTACCGCCGCATGCGAATTTTGATTTTAGGTATGTGGATAGTTCATGAAGGTCAATCTCATGGGCATCAAACCCGTCAACAACCGTAACTTCCTTTCCATATCTTCTTCTGTTCACTTTAACGATAATTCGCTGTTGCTCTTTTGCTACTTCTTCGCAGATGCACAATTCTGATGGCAATCCGCAGACGTGGCACATTTCTGAACTCATTTTTTGGTTTATCCTCCGATGTTATTATGTATCTTGTTACGTATATTAACGTAACTAAATTATAATAAGATGTATAGAGTAATCAACGATGCTATTAAAGTCTAATGGTAAAATCATTGCATCAGATATGGAATTTGCACAGAGTTTTCTTAGTCAGACCCTTGGGTTGATGTTTCGGAAAAAAATACAAAATGACTATGCTCTGGTGTTTGAAATGAGAAAACCAAAACAAGTTTCTCTTCATATGCTTTTTGTCAGGTTTCCTATCGATGTGCTGTTTCTGGACGAGTCAAAAACGATTACACAGACTACACAACTTAGTCCATGGACCGGCACGGCGTCATCCGGGGAAAAGGTTAAGTATATTATCGAGATGTCGGATGGAACAATATCAAAGAATGATCTGGCGGTCGGGGTGCAGGTTTCTTTTGATAGAAATTATCGTTAGATGATTTAGATAGAAATTATCGTTAGATGATTTAGATAGAAATTATCGTTAGATGATTTAGATAGAAATTATCGTTAGATGATTTAGATAGAAATTATCGTTAGATGATTTA
>JAUWQD010000095.1 GCA_030611265.1 Methanosarcinaceae archaeon
AATCTCGTTCTTCAATGAATGAAATATTTTCTCGATCGAGTCTTTTTTCCTGTATGTTATAAGTGCTTCCTTAAGTGTCAAATTCTTACTTGATTTTAGACAGAAAAATCCCTCACGACCTGTAATCACTTGCTCTTCAAGAAGTTTAATAGCCTCCTCTTCACCAATTTCCATCAATTTAGTTTGAATTGAATAACTGACATCAACAAGCACATTATTAACAAGAAATCTCTTCGGAATTTTCTTTTTCTTATCAATTGATTCCTGTATCTCTTTTGCTTCCTTGATCATTCGAAGTATCTTTCTTGCCTTTGATTCAAGTTGCTGTTTTTTCAAAGTTTTTGAAAAATAGAGATAGTTGATACTGTTCGGTTTGACAATCTTGTATCCATAAATCCCCTTTTCCTCATCAATCACCTCAGTATCAAGTTGACCGAATCTTTCAATGATCTTATCATCACTTTTATTGAGTTTCTTTGCCGTTAGATATTGCATCTTATCTGCTCGAATAAGCGTTGTATTTCCGATACTGTTTGCACCTTTGTCAAAAACAACAAGTGAGTTCTTCCTGAGTCTTTTTTTGATTTGATGATATGTTTTCTTGAAATGTTTTTGATCATTAACATTACCCTGTTCGACTGTGAATCCAATTGGTATATTGATTGGATCTGAAAGCTCACTGACACCAATTGTGATTTGTTTCTTGTCAGGTCTATAGTCACGACTGTACCCATATTTTCCAAGTGGAGATTTATCACCATGTAAAACTATACTCGTCCAATCCATGTTGACATCTGTATGTGGAAAATCATATACTCGAAATAGGATGTCTTGGATGTCAGAGATTATCTCTTCCCTGTTATTTCCCAGAGTTTGGAGAGTTCTGTAAAGAGCTCTTTCATTGAATTGTTTGAGATCAAATAATTCTAGGACTTCTTCTCGATTTATCCAATTATGAGCTCTATCGATGCTAAAATTGTCTGTAAGTTTGTAGCTTATGAGAGCTTTCAATAAGGAGTTTATGTCTAATCCTTTCTTTTTATATTTGCTGAATACAGGAGAAAAATGAAGTGCATCGTACAGTTTCTCAACAGATAATATCGTTCCAATAGGAAATGATATATTATTGTTAGGAGTGATGGAATATGTCCTTAGTTTTGTTTGCATGTTTGGTGACACCAAACAAACTAAGGACACTTATATTTATTAAAACTGTCAAACTTGGGTTATACACAAAGCCAATCATAGCATCTCAGTTCACTTCTTCCCGCGCGCCGCCTTCAACCTCTCTTCCGCCTGCGCCATCTTATCCTTATAGATCTTCTGCACGTTGTCAAGTGCGATCTTGGTCCTGATGTAGTGGTAATTATCGGAAATGCCAGCAAACTCATGCGCATTGCAACAATACTTAGCAAAGTACAGGGTGAAATAATCTCATCCAAATTCAAGGGTGAATTTGCGGTTTGTGGCGAATGTACTGCCATTCCATTGATAGAGAACACTGTAAACCCCTCACTTCTTTGTGACGGAGCACGAATGTTTGGAGTCTATCGCAGCAATGACATCGTATTTTGCTTCCCTATGGACGTATTTGTAAAACTCACGGAAGCACTCAATGAGGACAAAATCATAAAAGCTCTCTGTAGCTGTATCATGGACGATTTGTCAGGTCATTTTATTGAGAATAATCCTTATCCTTGGATTCACAAAAGGGACTGACCACTTCTCAGAAGGTTTGAGAATGAGATCGCCAGGCTTTATATTCCAAAGGACGAGGCCGGAAAGAGCACATCCATTACACTGCATGTGCCTGTGAAATTCAAGGATGTTGATGCTGCAAAGCATGCAAACGAAGTAGCATCAGGGCTGTTCGAAGAACCGATGTTCTATCTCACGCGTGATAACTGGGTCGATATAGTGCTTTTGATCGAACTTGGTGAATCAATAAATCGCGCAGCAATGCGGGGGCGAAAAGTTTAACGCTCTGGTAAAGAGCGGGATCGAGGTTATGCTTGAGCATATTGGAAAATTCAGGCGGAAAGCTGGTCAGTGACTTGAGTGTATCATGTCACCTTCTATTTTTGAATTCACAGTTGATGTATTTGCTCGTATAAGGGGAATCTTTTATAGGTTGCATTGGAATTAACTATTAGGTGTTTGCTCATGGAAACAAAAGTGAAAGATTTAACAGTTGTTGATTTTCAATCTTTGATATCAGATGCATTCAAAGATGCCATGGATGATGTAATTGAAGATGTACTGGCACTTACAAGCAACAATCATCTAAAGTCGATTGAAGAGGCAAGGGACGACTATAAAGAAGGAAACGTCAAGTCTCTTGAGGATATTTTCAATGTATAATGTCTTATTCACACAAAGGGCATTGAAAGATTTGGAGAATATTGACAATAAGGAACAGCATAGGATTGCTGAAAAACTTAAAATATATGCAAGAGAACCCTTCGGTCACGCTCGAAAATTAGTAAGTCCAAAAATCGGAACATATAGATTTAGAATTGGGGAATATCGTGTCATATTTGATATTGACGGTGGGAATATAGTGATTCTCAGACTGGGGCACAGAAAGAACATTTACAAATAAATAACTAAAATAAGTGTATTTCGACATATTGCTTGTGTGCACCCATATTCTCAACCTAACATGCACAGATTTAAAAAAGGTAAATGTGTGATTCTATGTTTAGAAAAATAAGAAGATACCTGACCATTGCAAAGGTATCCTTCAAGTACAATTTGTTTCCCCTTTTGTACAAGGACCTTGGCAAGGTAAGCAGATCTACAGAAGTGTGCAGCACTGCTGTTGACATAAAAAAAGAAGACAATGCTACAAAACTGCGCCTTGCTTTTGAAGAACTTGGTCCAACTTTTATCAAACTCGGTCAGACGTTGAGCAAGCGCCCTGATCTGGTCCCCCATTCCTATATTAAGGAACTTGGGAAACTGCAGGACAATGTAAAGGCGCTTGAGTTTATCAAGATGCGTGAATCTTTTGAGACAGAATGTATCTGCGACACACGAGTAGTTGGAGAGGAACATAATCCAGCGTGTTATCACTGCAATGATATATTGGATATGTTCGATGATTTTGAGATAACGCCAATTGCAAGTGCATCAATTGGACAGGTGTATAAAGCTGTCCTGAATGGCAAGGACGTTGCTGTGAAGATTGCCCGCCCAAATCTGATCGATACAATAAACGTAGATCTTCAGATCATCCATGACCTAAAGCCCCTGCTGATCAAAATTATGGGGCTTGGGAAAAACATTGATGTTGACGTGTTCCTGCTGGAATTCGAGGATATGCTGCATCGGGAACTCGATTATAGGGTCGAGGCTATGAACATAAAGCGTTTCCTTGAAAATTTCAAGGATGTTGAAAATGTATTTATTCCAGATGTACATCTTAATTACTGCAATGAAAACATTCTGGTAATGGATTTTGTAGAAGGTATTCAGGTCAAAGATATTGTCGATGTTGACCCCGAAAACGTATCCAAATATGTACAACTCATAAGTTCAAGTTATTTGAAACAGGTCTATATAGACGGTTTTTATCATGCTGACCCACATGGTGGGAACATTGTGGTCAATGATGGAACCATTGCATTCATCGATTTTGGGGCGGTCGGAAAGATTGATGGAGACATGATACGAAACATGTTGAACCTTTTTAATGCCATGTATACAAAGAATGTTGATATGGCAGCAGACGTATTTTTGAAAATTGGCAAGTTGAACCCGGAAGATATTGATCTTCATCGATTCAAATGGGATCTGGATGACCTTATAACAAAACAGCATTATCTGATCGGTGAACGGCAGAGTGACAATTACGCAAAACTTGCCTTAAAGTACAACATGTCGCTACCAAGTGAATTTTCCACACTCGAACGCGCATTGATGCTCATTGAATCTGTATGTCTGGACCTTGATCCCAACTACAGCCTCATGGCCGAGGCAAAACCGATGATATCTAAAGCGATGAAAGAACGCTATTCCTTCAAGCGAATGGCAGGCAATCTCCAGATGGAGATAGATGAATATATGGAAATATTCAAGAATCTTCCTGCAGGGATCAATGATGTCATTGAGACCATACAGGGCTACAGGATCGAGAAACTGCGGGGTAAAAATAATGTTCTTGGCAAGTACCGTCTGCTCGATGAATTCTCACAATACATCTTCCTGTCAGTATTGGTTGTATCATCAGCATATCTGGTAGTCAGAGGTGAAGCAAGTTACACGTTACTCGGACTTGGCGGTTTTGTTGGTGCGGTTTTGATGGGGATCCGGGCGTTATTGCGTTCGTGATCTGCAACCTACAAAAATCATAAATTTAAACAATCTCATCATTTTTAGCCGTTGTAGCCAATCAGATTAAAATGGAATTCCTAATCTGCCATTTTGGCATGCCGGGCATTTTCTTTCAAAAATATCAGTCCCATTACTACCATATTCATTTTTACATGATAAACATTTTAGTTTGTATGAAAATTGACCGTGATCGGTGCCTTTTATCCCCTGGGTACCCAAATTCAGTTGTTCATTTCTGTTTTCATATCCAATTTGTGTTGTTTCAGATGTTCCACTTTTAAACATTATTAAAACCTCTACTTAATTGTGTGTTTTTACAACATAAAACAGTTGTCATATTCCACTTCAATCAATATGTGGGTTAGTACCACAGCCAATACACGACAAGCACATAGTCTGCAAAACATCAACCTTCAGCCTAATGGGAATACGGTAGTGATCTATCTATAATCAAACCAAGCAAAACCAATACAAGTGCTACCATAGCGCGAAGCGCGCGCGTTCCTGCAAAGATATGAAAATCAAACAAATTGACTCAATGTTCGTTTGAGCACATGAATTGGTGTAAATATTATCCATTTGTTAATGGTGGGAATGTGCCGCCTGCGGCGGTTGTGGACTCGGTTTTGAGAAACACTGATAATACGCCGAACAACAAAATTCAAACCATCTCAACAAATTCAACCATTCCCTTGACCAGCCTGTATGCGAATATCCCGTCAATGCCTGCAATAACCCATATCCCTGATGTATCCTGCATGGTTTTCTTATCCCAATCTGACGGCTTTGAAGGACTTGAAGGATGAGTGTGGTACACGCCCACAATGTCGAGTCCTTCCTTTTCCGCATCGCTCCACACTTTGTAGAACCCAGTAGGATCAAGTTCGAAACTTCGCTCCGTACGTTTCGAGTTCTTTACAGGAACCGCCTGCTTAACAGTAACAATATATCTCCCCTCAATGCCAACCAGCACACCACATGCTTCAAATGGACGGTTTGCCTCAAGTTCGTCTAAAATAAGAGTAATGTCATTTTTTGAGATATGCAACTCAATGTCTGACATGTGAGTACATCTAAAGTAACATAATTCAATCAAGATCAAGATGCGGATTCATATCACAGCCGGTGCATGGCAAGCACATGGTTTGCGAGACATCAGCTCTCAAACCGTTCTCATCAAGTATTCTGCGTAGCACTCGTGTGAGTTTCAGTATCCTGTCCCGTGTTGGACGTTCCACATCGACCTCTCCTACCCGCAATGGATGCATTCCACCGGCACGCAGTATTGGTATTACTCCCATTGATGCGAGTTCTTCGATTGCATCTTCCACAGTTTCGTCGGATTCTCCGAGCCCGATAATAATATTGGAATACACACGGTTCTTGCCGAATATTTCTACAGCTTCCCGTAGGCTTTCAAGAATATAATCCAGACTCTGTCCTACACATACGCGCGCATACACATCGCGGTCCATTGTCTCTACATTGTATTTGACCTCAATTGCGCCCGCATCTTTTAAACGGCGTGATGAATCGGGTGTTGGATAGACCGAGACTCCCATGGGTACGTTATATTTCTTGACTGCCCGAACAACTTCAACAGCGCGGACAACCTCTTTTTCAGCCGTTTCTGCAATACCAGATGTGATCGATATTGCAGTCATATTGCCAGTGGCATTTGCATTTTCGATAAGTTCAAGCACTTCTTCGAGGCTCTTTACTTTGCCATCCAGTTTTGGAACCGGGCAGA
>JAUWQD010000020.1 GCA_030611265.1 Methanosarcinaceae archaeon
AGATAGAAATTATCGTTAGATGATTTAGATAGAAATTATCGTTAGATGATTTAGATAGAAATTATCGTTAGATGATTTAGATAGAAATTATCGTTAGATGATTTAGATAGAAATTATCGATCTTTATTTAATGAGTTATACAAGTCGGACTAAATTGATGCAATGATGCTACGCATCATCGCAACAAAGAAATGTTTATTTAACTACAGATGCTTTTAGTGTTATCAATACCAATCATATTTTTTAATCAATGCGAGGCGCATTAATGTTACCCGAAGATGACCTAAATATCATAACAAAGGAAATGGGGAGAGAACCGAATCTGGTTGAACAGGGCTGTTTTTTGAATCTATGGAGTGAGCACTGCTCATATCGTTCAAGTGCGCCGCTGCTCCGAACATTCACATCAACAGGCGACCGCGTGATCATAGGTCCCGGCGATGATGCAGCCATTATCAGTATTGGCGACGGCTGGGTGCTTGCCATCGGCATGGAAAGCCACAACCATCCCTCTTATGTTGACCCCAAAAACGGCGCAGCCACCGGAGTTGGCGGAATTGTGCGCGACATCATTTCAATGGGCGCGCGCCCAATTGCGCTAATGGACCCGTTGTATTTTGGACCCCTTGATAGCCCCAAGAACCTCTACCTATTCGAGCACATCATTGAAGGTATTGCAGGATATGGGAACTGCATTGGCGTACCTGTGTTAGGCGGCGAGGCGTATTTTGATGAATCGTATAGTGGAAACCCACTTGTTAATGTGGTTTGCATAGGACTGGCGCGCGAGGAAGATATTGTGACAGCCTGCGCACAGAAGGCTGGCAACAAGGTCATACTCATGGGTTCTACAACAGGCCGTGACGGGTTGGGTGGCGCATCATTTGCATCGCGTGACCTATCAGAAAGTGCAGAAGCGGAAGACCGCCCAAGTATTCAGGTTGGTGACCCGTTCACAGAGAAACTGGTTATCGAAGCCACGCTTGAGACTATCAAAAAAGGCTATGTCAAGGCATGCAGGGACCTTGGTGCAGCAGGGCTTGCAGGTGCAAGTTCTGAGATGGCATCGAAAGGAAACCTGGGAATCCATATCATTGCCGATAATGTGATACTTCGTGAAACCAACATGACACCATACGAGATCCTGATCGCTGAATCACAGGAGCGTATGGTGCTGGAAGTCGAACCCGATGATGTTGATGCTGTATTTGAGATCGCTAAAAAGTATGACCTTAATGCAAGTTTGATAGGGGAATTGACAGAGAGAAAGTATTACACGGTTGAGTTTGAAGGCGAGATCGTTGCAGACATGCCTATTATGTTCTTAAATGAGGGTGCGCCAACATTCGAGCGTCCGTCTGAAGAACCGAAACCACGTGATGTCGGTGAAAAACCTTCACTTCCTGCGGACTTGAAACAAGCAGTGCTGGATGTTCTTTCATCGCACAACGTTGCGTCAAAGGATTGGATATACAGGCAGTACGACCATGAGGTTCAGGTTCGGACTGTTGTAAAACCCGGTGAAGATGCAGGAGTGCTTCGAATAACAGATACGACCGGACTTGCGCTATCATGTGGCTGCAACCCGCGCCACACTTTGCTTGACCCATACAAGGGAGCAAAAGGTACGATCTATGAGAATGCCATGAACCTTGCAGTAAAAGGTGCGCGAGGAGTGGCGATCGTGGACTGTCTTAATTTTGGAAATCCTGAAAGACCGGACATCTACTGGCAGTTCAAACACGGGATACTCGGACTTGGTGACGGTGCGCGCGAACTGGAGATTCCAATAGTGGGTGGCAATGTTTCACTTTATAATGAAAGCGGGGAATTCAATACCGCGATCCTGCCAACTCCATCCATAGGTATGGTCGGAGTCGTGGATGATGTGACTATCGCCCCATCTACAACTTTTGTTAACGAAGGAGATGCGGTCATCTTTGTAGGCGATATCCGCGATGAACTCGGTGGTTCGGAATACTACAATATCATGGACATAGGGACAACCGGACATGTACCGACAGTTCCTGGTAATGCCGGTATGATCGTGGACAAGGTCATCGATGTTGTGCGGAGCGGAAAAGTGACTGCTGCACATGATGTATCACTTGGTGGATTGGCTGTTGCACTGTGCGAGATGTGTGATACAAAAGGCACACAGGTCAATCTGAGTGCGATTGGCGGTGTGCTTCGTGCAGATGATGTGCTGTTCTCTGAATCACATGCGTGCGCGATACTTACAACTTCAGAACCGGATGCTGTTCTGGAGATGTTAACAAATGTGCCTGCAACTGTTATCGGTACGGTTGGTGGCGACGATCTTAAAATATCTGGCAGCGGGTTTAAGGTTTCTTTGTCGCGGGATGAGATATCATGGGCAAGGAGTAGTTTGACACGGCTCATGATGGAATGAAGATGGTGGTGGAGTGGGGTTTTGTCAACAGCGGTCGGATTAATTTACAGTTATTAATCCGAATGTTTTATTAAAGCGAGATTATTCTCACAAAGTTTTATGATTCGTGGGTCTTTTATTTTTATACCAATCGCCAGCGCCTGCTCATAATATTCAATCGCTTTTTCGACCTGCTCCAGATGGCTGTAAGCTGAGCCGAGGTTTCCGAGAATATTTCCTTCTCCGCGCCTATCTCCTATTTCTCTTGAAATAACCAGCGCCTGTTCGTAATATTTAATCGCTTTTTCGACCTGCCCCAGAGCGCTGTAAGCTGAGCCGAGGTTTCCGAGCCAAGTTCCTTCTCCGCGCCAATCCCTAATTTCTTTTGCAATAATCAGCGCCTGTTCGTAATATTCAACCGCTTTTTCGACCTGCCCCAGATGGCTGTAAGCTGAGCCAAGGTTTCCGAGACGATTTCCTTCTCCGCGCCTATCTCTTATTTCTCTTGAAATATCAAGCGCCCGTTCATAATATTCAATCGCTTTTTCAACCTGCCCCAGATGGCTGTAGGCTGAGCCGAGGTTTCCGAGCCAAGTTCCTGCTCCGCGCCTATCTCCTCTTTGTCTTGAACTATCAAACGCACGTTCATAATATTCAATAGATTTTTCCACTTGCCCCAGAGCGCTGTAGGCGTTACCCAATCGACTAAGTGAATTGGCAATTCCAATTTTCGTTCCTGCTTTTTCTGAATAAACAAGGGATTGTTCAAAATATTTCAAAGCCTCAGTAGCATAACCTCTAAGAAATTTGATTGTTCCCAGATTGTAATTCCAATCAGCAAACTTGTATGTATCGTCGATTCCTTTTTCCTGATATTCCCTCAATAACCTCAAATAATTTACTTCTCGATCCTCGAGCTGGTTCTTATTCAAAGATACAAGATCCGTATCTCCAAATTCAAGAGTTGGCGTCACCTGCTCCATGTGTTCCATATCGAACTCAAAGACGGTTGTACGCCATGAAAAGAAATCCTGTGCCTCTTTGAGTATCATTGAAAGAGAAGCACTGTTGATCCAGATTATTATTGGATGCTTGATATTCAGGAAATTCTCGCGCATCATGTTTAAAAGAACAAGTGCTTCTGTTTTTCCATCGCTGGTCTTCTTTTCGATTGCCTCATTGAGACCTGATACAAAAAATGCGATTTTTTTCTCCTTGATCTTTGAACTATAAATATCTGAATTCACAGCATTATTTAAAAGTTGCAGAAGGTTTGTCGATTTTTCATCCATTTCGATATCATAGATAAAGATCTCATTGTTCACCCGATTTTCAATTTCTGCATGAAGCGCATCACACAAAATTGGCTCATTGCAGCGCACAAAGGCAATAGTCAGGTCATCGGATATGGAAAGAAGAGTAATCATCTCATCCAGTTTGGAAAGATGTTCGGGTGTAAACTCCATACTCAATACCTACTTTGAAATTTTTAAGCACATTTATTTTGGAAGAATTCCCTTTTCATCGAGGATCGAACGGACAATCGGATTTAGGTCGCACCAGCTATCAGCATTTTTGTATTCAAGTACACTCAAATTATGAAGTAGGCCAACAAGTTTTTCATCACGCTTTATGTCCTTTGTTTTGCACACATCTTCCAGTACTTCATAATCGGCATCGCTCAACTGTGCTTTGTAGATATTCTTAAGCCCGTTTACGACTTCCATCGCAATGTCCTTACTGATTGACGTTTTTCCCCTTGCAAGTGCCTTTATAGCCGAATCTCTGATTATCCTGATATATTCCCTCACAACTCCACCACTCATATAAATAATATATTTCAGTGTGTCATCTTCAAATAGATTAGTAGGAGCTCTTTTTGAAACGATCTCTTCCATAAAGCCTATGCCGTTTTGATATTCGGTCCCATCTTTTTCATGGATCTTTATATTCGGATGGATAATAACATCACTGAAATTGATTCTTATCTGCATGAATTTTTCAGAACTCTTGAGTGAAATGGGAAACGTATAGATTATCTTACAAAGAGGTTGGGTCAACTGCGTTGCGTGATCATAAAAGAGATCCAGTGCCTTAGTAGAATCGATCTTTTCCAGATTGTCAATAATAACAAGAACCTGTTTATCGTTCTTTTCAATTTCTGCAATTGTATCATTAATTATGCTAATAAGTTCGGAAACACGTGGTTCCATTACATTTCGAATCTCGGTGCGGGTAGCAGTTTCACTTTTCATTCTGCCCAAAAGGTTGATGAAATACAACGGTAAATTAACACCTACCCCAACACCCACACTATCGTTTTGTGTTATTGTTTTTATGATGGAATTGCTCCATCGTTCCGCTCTCTCGTTGAGACTGGTTCCCAATTCGATACTATCTTCTTGCGCCTTTTCAAGCATTTTAGCAAGAATTGAAAATACAACATCAACGTATGTGATGTCATTGAGATCAAGAAGATCAAGAACATTATAATCTACAACAAAAAACCTGTCATCAAGGTTTGAGATGAGTCGGTTGAGAGTGCTCGTTTTCCCTGAACCACGGTGCCCTGTGAAAAGAAGTTTTATAGGCTCCCTTGTATCTAATCCCAATTCAAGCCGGATTTTCAGTTCTTTTATATTGATCTCATTCTGTTCAATTTCAACATAATATTTTATCAAATCGTCATTTATCAAGGCTGTATCGGGGTTGAATAAATGATAAATGTCGTTTAGATCTCCGGCCATTAGTTACACTTCCTCTTTAAGAATACTATAAAACATATTTAAAAGTATCTTGACGTTGTAAGATTTACTTTTATCTACAAATATCATTTGCTTTTATTCGATTTTTCCGAGCGTCAAAATCGTCTAAATTATAGATATCTACGATTAGTTAACCAAAAAGAGTGTAGTAGAACAAAAATCAAATAAAACAGAATCAAAAGAAAATATTGGGGAGGGATAATAGAGATTAAACCCAACCCAAAAATAAGAAAGAGAATAATTAATATTATTCTACGATCTCACCGAATGCGAACTTGCGCATTACTTTTGTTACCTTGATGTTTACTTCGTCGCCGACTTTTGCGTTTGGTACAAAGATCACAAAGCCTTTTACTCTTGCAATTCCGTCTCCTTCTCTTGCAAGGTCTTCAATCGTTACATCGTATGCTTCGCCCTCTTCTACTGGCGCACTTCTATCCATGTTGTTAAACAAAATATTTCACGTCCTTTAATTTTTTGATTGCCATCAATCATGGAAAAATCAAACTGCAAAAATAGTAAATCCCATTTAATGCTGTATATCTTTAAACCAAAATGACTTTAATCTGTAATTTACTCTAAAGTGGTTTGAAGTATATATAGATTTGCTTGAATTTTGACTACGGAGGTGATTATTCAACAATGTACTTCCCGCATATCAGCAATATTTTTTTGTCAGTTCCACTGAATGATTAAACGGTAGTTAATCGATAGAGTCTAAAAACTAAGCCTCTTCGCTGTTTTGAATAGGTAAGGTTTCCGTTATGGTAAATTCATGCCTGTTAATCCCACAAATAATAATCCGACGGAGCAAAACCCTGTGACCAATCCTTTAATTTGATTGGCAGTGGAGCGGAACGCTTCAGCTCAGCGCGTAGCGTACTAATTAACGAATAAATCAGTATCAGTTAAGGCAACCGGTGAAAATACGAAATTAACAATCTAATGCAAGATCAGAAATTACCCACCAAAACAGCGATGAGCCATAAATGTATTCGTTATTGTTTAATGCACAACCTTACACAAGCAACACAGGGTTGACCATACTTCTATTTTCTGTTTACCTCTGTGGTTTAGTGGTATGACATTGGCTTCCCAAGCCAATAACTCGGGTTCGAATCCCGGCAGCCGCATTTTGTAATTGGGTAATAGGTGTTCTGGAAAGTAAATACTCAAAATTTCAATAAGTTTCATTTATCAGCTAAATAACAATGGCTTTTAAATTGTTTATCTTTTCGGCACAACGAATAATCAAATTATAAATAATTTGAATTAAACAGTTTATCACATGAAAAACGTTTCAGTCGTTCTAGCTTCTTACAATGGTCATTGTTGTGAATAGTTAATATGTAATGCTTTTAACTGTTTTTACAATCGGCCGGGGGAAGGGTAGAGATTACACGACAGTTGTTGGTTTTTATAAATGGAGGCAAAATAATATGTTTGATTTTATAGGTGATGTGGTACCGGACTGCGTTGAGGATGCGCTTTCCGATGTTGGCAAGGTATGGTCAAATTGGTTGAATGATGCTACAAGTTTCGACGTGGTCGAAGATATAGAAAAAGCTGCAGAGCAGGCAGGTATTGCTCTTGCAACAATTGGTGCAACCGTTGAAGTTTTGGGGAAACAATTAACATCCCTTATAAAGGAATCTGAAGAATTGATCACAATCAAAAGATTGACTCCAAGGGATGAATCCGATCTGTGGGAAGGGGAGAGGGAAAGGCTTGATGCACTTCGGGAAAAGAAAACATATTTTGAGAATAAACTCGCTTCTTTTGACGTGTCTGATTCCGGAAATTTCACATTTGACCTTTGGGATTATGTCACAAACCCAAAAGATGCTTCTCAAATATTCAAACTTATCAGCAAATTGGCATCAGTAAATAAGGCGATCAATGAGATATTGTACCAGGAACCCGGTATTGCTACAAATGCCATCTATAACGTCAATGAGGTATTGGAACGTTTAAACACCATTGAACAGCCAAAAATAGAAGATATTTTGGATTCGCTGGATGACAACCTTGAAGCTACCGAAGTCACAGTCAAAGAGATCAATAAACTGTTTGTAACCAAAAAAAGAGTTCCATTACTTGAAACAGAACTTTCAAAACAAACCCGAGATCAGTTAGAAATGCTTGAGCTGGATACTAAGTATTATCAGGGACTGATCGGCAGAAAGGATGTGATATCCAGCCAGTTGATAGGTGTTATGGAAAAAATGCCTGTCAAAGAGTATGAGATAAATGACAAATTTATCAAGGTTGCAGGGGTGGACAGTGCTGTTTTGGGTCATGCAGGTGTCAATATAGGAAAAGACTCCGGTGTTGTGATTGACAAAGATAAACTTGAAACTAAGGTTGATGTTGCAGTAGACAAGTCTAAAAAGTTGATAAATAAACATGAATCCAGCAGTAATGTAATGAAAAAATCCCTGCGTAGCGATGTTAAGGTAGTTAAGGAAGAATACAGGGCAAATATTTCAAAACCCACGGATGAAATTGAGAAAACCAATATTGTGGATTCAAACAAATTTAATTTTGCAATTTTGGGCACTCCAATACGTTCGAGTGCTTCAATGCAACCACATGGTGCAATGATCTCTGCTGTATTCAATACAAAGTTCGATGGATACCAGAGGAACTACGCCAATTTCAGGGCACAGACTGCATTCTACCACAGGGAACTGTTCAAGATCGACCGTAAGTTCGACCTGCTAAAATACAGATGGGAAGAAGAGCCTGGCGTCATACCACAAACACTGGATGAATTGAAAGGGGTTCTTGAACAATTCAGAAATGAAGAACAGCCAAGGATCGATACGGTTCTTGACACATTGAATGAAAATCTTGAAGAAACGAAATCAGTCATATCCAAGATCGACGACACTCTTGGTTTTGTGCCGGATGTTGTATCCTCCTTTAACAAGTATTCCAAGTTGATCAAGATCGGACTTGCGATATTTGTCGGAGTTGTTTTCCTTGACTTCGTAGTTGCATTCTTTGTATTGTTAAGGATGGCACTGGGACTCTGAACCCAAATTTAGGTATCATTTTTTGGTCAACCTGCCTGTTTTTGTGATTGCAGGCAGGTCAGCCATTATTTTTATATTCATGCCACATTCACAGTAAGTTCATACTTCAATTCATTACCAGTCACATTTTCCCATGGACGTTTATATATCCCGTTGACCTGTTGTGTTCCGGTTTCAACAGCCTGGATCTCCCACACGTGAACATTGCCTGCACCGACCAGACCCCCGTCCTGCGGTGGAATATATTCATCACTTAACACTACAAGCCCATCACTTACTTCTATTGACCACTCAAATCCTGTTGTCGGGTTCTCATCAAGTCTGACTGTAAAATTATCGCCTTTTTTTACCTCCATGTACTCAGTTTCCACACTATATTCAGTATCTGGAATTGAGTTATCCATGGTTAGTTCAAAAGAACCGCTCACGCTGTTGACAACCACACTGTATGTTCCTGCTTTGAGCCCATATACATCAAGTGGTATTGACTTTTCGTATGGCACTATTGCTTGTGTACACATCATATCAGCAGGTCTGATCGTCTCAACCGTGACGGTAAAAGTGTTGCCATCCCTGACTTTTGTTATGTCACCAATTTCCGTGCAACCATCAGGCAGGTAACCTTTTGCAATTACATGTATTTGAACCGGAAATGATTCAAGTGTCAAGATTTCGATATTCTCAACAACAGCAGTCCCGTAAATATATTCGCCGTAGTCAGGTAGAGGTTGGTTCACTTCAGGCGGCATAGGTGTCTGATCTTCAATACTATCAACAGTATCATCAGCATCAACATCGTTTCCTGTACATCCACTAAACGCAACCAGTGATATGACCATGGTTAAGATCATCACTAATTTTAGTAATTTCGTCATCTTATCCCTCCGTTCATTGTCTTCTATTATCATAGAGAATTACAATTTTATTTAGTTCTTGCCTAAACTTCAATTTGAGTTGAAGTTTAATTCAAGTGGAAATTGGAACATGGGATCTCAAATCGAGCGTCATCCTTTCGATGTATTTAAAACCAAAACCTGCTATATTACCTATGATGCAATCAACTTTTGGCGAGAAACTCAACTCAAATAAATTCATCATAACAGCAGAGATCACACCTCCAAAAGGTGTTGATATATCTGCTGCAATCGCGGATGCACAGATACTCAAAGGATTGGTGGATGCAATCAACATTACGGACAACCAGCGCGCAGTCATGCGAATGAGTCCGATGGCACTTGGAAAACTCCTGATCGATGAGGGGCATGAGGTCACCATGCAGATGACTTGTCGGGATCGAAACCGTCTGGCGATCCAGTCTGATATACTGGGAGCAGCAGCACTTGGTATTCAGAATATCTGTTTGATGTCAGGTGACTATACCACAAACGGAGACCATCCGGGTGCAAAACCCGTCTATGATCTTGATTCCGTTCAACTTCTATCAATGGCACAGAAAATGAAGAATGGATTTGATTTTTCAGGAAATGAACTTGAAGGCGCACCTGAATTGGTTGTAGGAGCCGTGTCCAATACTGATTCATCTCAGCCCATGCAGATGATAAAACTTGAAAAGAAGGTAAAGATTGGTGCGCAGTTCATACAGACGCAGGCTGTGTATGATATCGGGCAGTTCGAGGAGTTTATGGATTCTGTAGGTCATCTTGCTGTGCCTGTTCTTGCAGGGCTCATTCCATTGAAATCTGCAAATGCAGCCAGGTTCATGAATAAGAACATTTCCGGGGTGAAGGTTGGTGATGAACTCATTGCCCGAATGGAACATGCAGACGACCCTGTGCACGAAGGACTCATGATATGTGCAGAAACTATAGGGATGCTCAAAAAAATATGCCGTGGTGTTCATCTTATGCCGATTGGACAACACTTAAATACACCAAAACTGCTTGAGATGGCGGGACTTTCTGTCAAATGATGATTATGGCGAATCCTCTAACGAGGATTTCTATTATCTAACATATTCACCAACTTGCATGAGATATACAAAAGGCATTTGTTCGTATATACCCCTTATTGCAAGAGCAACAAAAAAAGAAAGGTGGATACGCCCAACCAGATGGTTGGACATATTTGTTTTTTTGAAAATTAGATTTATGTCTGTTTCATGATGAATTCAATGAAATCAGGACCAAGCCTGGTCTCTCGTGCCATTTTATCGGCGATATCTTCTTCTGAAAGTCCTTCTGATCTGAAATCTTTTATGCGGTCAAAAACACTCTTTGAAACTTCTGAATATTCATTGATGTCCTTTCTGTGACCCCATACATCGCCTTCTAACAGGTCGATGCCCTGCATTGAGAGGTACATCTTAGCAGAGCCTGAGATGGTTCTCTTGTATGAACTTGGAATATGAAGTGCTTTTACATTTGGACATTTAATTACCAGTGAAAAAATGTCCTTGTTGGATGGTCTGAATGCAAGGTGCACGATTTCCTCATCATTGCTTAGCGTCTCGATCTCTTCTTTTGAACTTACTACTCTTATTTTCACTTATAACACCTCTATATCTGCATATATCATTTAAAAATAATGTTATATTACACAACCAATTTTACAAATTTGGTAGATTGTTGTATATACACGATACTATATAAATATTATTATGGCTGGTGAAAAAGTACATTCATTCTCAATTTTGATATCGCAAATACACCTGCACCCATGTACACCACATGTACACTATTCACCAATGCTACAGATGCCGAGATATCACTTTGCCCCAAACAATGTCATATTTATGTGCTAATCACAGAATTAATTAAAGTACATAAAATATATTGCAGATATATAAAAATCGACATTTCACGTACCAATAAAAATACGAACTTTTATATAAAATTGAATGCAATAACATCAATGTGTCCATAGAGTTCCATAATAAATTAATTAAAAATCGAAAACTAAGAATAATCTATCTGATGTCTGCACTAATACTTACATACTTTGCAAGCTGGCTTCCTGATTTTATAAACGTATTGGGGCTGGAGGGGGCAAGAATCAGTTCGGTTGCAGCATTCGGACCTCTAAATGGCATGCTCCTTGGACCATATTGGGGTGCAGCAGTTTCATTCTTAGGCATAATGGCACATGTTTTCCACAGTGGATTTACAGATGTCGATACTTTTTCAATGCTCACACCGGTATTTGTGATGACCTCATCCATCGTTGCAGGTTTGATCGTTGTAAAGAAAGAAAAAATTGCACTTGCGATATATTCTTCTTTGATACTTTTATGGTATGTATTTGATACCGGACGAGAAGCGTATTATTACCCATGGTTCCACATTGTAGTGCTGGCGATATTTGTTGCATTTCACAGAAAATACAACAACAAATCTCAGAATGTGGGGGCACATACCCTGATATTATTGTTCCTGACCTCTCTTGTAGCAATACTTTCTGACCATATGGCAGGAAGTATTTCAGCTTTGGTCATATTTGACCTGCCTGCAGAAATATTTGGATCCGTTGTTTTTATCTATCCTGTTGAGCGCACTATACTTGCAGTTGCCGCTGCGTTGATCATGTTTATGCTGGCCGCAGCGCTTCAAAATATATTGGTGGAATCAAATGAAATTGATGATGCCATCGAAAACGTGAAAATGAACATGATGTTAGATTATGCAAAAAACGACGTGAAACCCGTACTTGAAAAGGAACACAAAATAAATAAATAAATAAATAAAATTGTAAATGCATCTCACAAAATGCCGATTTAGTCACCTTGTTCCAATATCTTGTCCGCGATCTTGGACATTGATTTTGAAAAAATATGTTCCGGTTCTTTAAGAGTAAATATTCCCAGGTCAGTTTTTAGCTGAACATCGCACATGCATGGAATTGATGCAAGAACGGGTAAGTCAAATAAGGTATTGGACAGTGAATGTAAGAAATGTGTTTCATGGCACATGTTCTCAATGATCCCACATTTTTTGCCCAACAATTTATACACGCCATTGACAACCTGCCCTGTTCCAACCAGACATGGTTTATTCGGTTTAATAACTACAAGCACATAGTCTGCAGCTGCCACTGCATTTATTGATGAAAAGTCAACACCCGGACCAGTATCAAGTATGATAACGTCCATGCCGGCAGATGTTAGATGTCTTTTTGCATCCATTATTACCTGTAAAGCTTTTGCTTGCCATTTCCGATCCTTGCTGGATATATCTCGAATTGCAATTATATCAGGATCTGAAAGACCTACGTATAACTTGCCACTCACCCCAATTTCATCGGAGACGTCATGTATCACATCCATTACAGTGCATTTGCCAAAAAGAACATCATTTACCCATTGTTTTGATTGAGGACTGAATACAGAAGAAAGATAAGGTGCTTTTGAATCCAGATCCAGAAGGCATACATTCTTACCTGATGCAGCATAGACTCCTGCTAGATTTAGCGCAATGCTTGTTTTACCAGTT
Source organism: Methanosarcinaceae archaeon (assembly GCA_030611265.1). Classification (GTDB taxonomy): domain Archaea; phylum Halobacteriota; class Methanosarcinia; order Methanosarcinales; family Methanosarcinaceae; genus Methanovorans. The sequence continues at coordinate 12,641 of JAUWQD010000020.1, forward strand.
CCGCCTTTACAGGAATGTACTGCTATTGTTATACTCATTAAACCTCAATATTTGTTGCAACAAAACATACAATGATAAGATTAAACAATATTGTATATATAATCACTCAACAAATGAATTTGAATTAGATTGTTTATTTGTTAATCTCCAATCTTTCGTTTATACGGAAATAAACTTTTCTGCCTTCCCTGAATTTTTCAACATGCCCCATCCTTACCAATTGATTCAGATAGTTGCTTTCCACCGCACGCTCTTTACTGGTTACATTTGACACCTCATCGGCAGTAGCCTTCTCGAGTTCGAAAAGAGTGGATGCACTCATACGTAGATGATCTGGGAGTGACAATAGTGTCATAACATCAAGCGATTCTAATATGTCGCTATCAATAATATTACTTGGCGTTCTCTCTTGCAAAAGGCAATCTAATTTATCGTCGATCTGTTGCAGTTTCTCATACAATTTTTCAAAGGTCATAGATTCAGACATCATTGCCTCAATAAGTAATGTCAATTGCAAACTGTGCAGCACATATCCTGTATTACACATATACGATTGACTTTGCATAAAAGCATTTCACTTTAAAATTTATGATGTGATAGTCCAATCCAAAAGGGCTATATAACATCTATATGTCTATGCGTAATGCACTGATACAGTGCAGGGGATGAGTCGTGTCTATCTAATTGACACAAATAATGGGTTATGGTAAAAAATGAATAATGACATATTAAAAAATGCACTTGCTGAGTTAAAATTGTCTACAAATGTGGAATCATCCGCAATAATATCAAACGATGGAATACTTGTCACATCTGACATGGATTCTAAGTTGCATCCTGAAAGTTTTGCAGCTATGACTTCAGTTATCCACAACACTGCACTGATTACCATGAAATCTATAGGCAACCGTTCAATCGATCGGTTGATAATTGAAAATTCAGACGGTTCAAAGATGGTTACTATTTGCGCAGGTTCAAAGGCTATGGTTACCACATTACTAAATCCTGGTAACAACACAGATTCAAGTCTGGCAGAAATTAAAAAGACAGCTGCGACTGTGGAATCATATTTTGGATGACGTTTGTTTCACATCCAATTGACAAAATGAACTTGAAGTGCAAGATGAAACTTGCACCTATATCTTTTTTGACATATACACACCATCGCGCGCATAACCAAGTTTACGATAGTATTCCCTTACCCCGATCCCACTAATGATGGACAGTTTCTGATACCCATTTTCGCGCGCGAGTTCTTCTGCATATGCAAGAAGTTCTGCACCATACCCACGATGCTGCCAATCCATTCCTTTTGCCCCCACTCCAACCGGCACCATCGACCCATAGATATGCAATTCTCTTACAAGCGCGGCACCCTCAAGTTCACTCCTGTGCGGCGCGCCGGGGAACCGCAAACGCAGGAACCCGATCAGGATATCCTGTCCCACATCCTCAAATGAGATGAAATGCTCAACTCCGCCGCATGAATTATAGGATTCAACCGTAAGTTCGATATTATCTACATTCGGTTCAGTTCCTTTTAATATACTATGCCCGACCTCACGACATCGGATACAACGGCATCGACTTCCTCTTTCATGCAATCTTTCTTCTGCAAGCTGGCGGATGTTACTTTTTGTTACACCGCAAAATATCTGTTGCGCTGGAATATCACGCTGGATACGCTGCAACCGCACCCATTTCGGCAATATTGATTTTATATCTGCAATCAGGTCAACAGTCTCGTCGTAATCATGTGCCTTATACTCGCCGCGCTCCCACATATCGTAGAGGCGCGTCCCCTCAGTAACAAGTGTAGGATATATCTTCAAATAATCCGGCATGAATCGCGGATCCGTAAATAGTTTCTTAAAACCTCTCAGATCCCGCGCGGCATCCACCCCGGGCAGTTGCGGCATCATGTGGAACCCCACCTTCAAACCGCTGTCACGAAGAATACCGTTCGCCTCCGTGGTGTCAGCCACAGTGTGCCCCCGCTCGATTCGGGATAACACAAAATCATATACACTCTGCACGCCGATCTCAACCTTTGTAACACCAAGAGCCAGCATCCTGTCAACGTGTTCCTTTCTTGCCCAGTCAGGTCGTGTTTCAAAGGTTATACCGATATTCCTGATCCTGGCGGTTTCATTGGCTTTCTGCACATCCTCGACAGTCACATACGGATATTTCGTGCCGATGTTGTTGACATTGTTTCGCCAATCCGTATCATAAAAGTCATTCATCGCTTCGATACATCGTTTTGTGAACCATTCCTGATAATCTATCGAGCGCGCCGAAAATGTGCCCCCCATTACAATAAGTTCAGCCTTATCGATCTCATGTCCAATTGTTTTCAACTGCGTAAGACGTGATGTCACCTGCCTGTACGGGTCGTACTCATTCTGCATCGCGCGCATGGTTGCAGGTTCACGACCCATGTAGCTCTGAGGCGATGCAAACGATGAATCCGGTCCGCCCGGGCACGGCACACAGATACCATGCGGACAAGGAGCAGGAGAGGTCATTGCAGCGATAACCGCAACACCGGAAATTGTACGTACAGGTTTTCGGCGAAGGAACTCCTTTGCCCGCCCCTGTTCTTCAGCATTTCCTGCCGTGATGAGATCGGTATTCTTCGGTATAGTAGAAAGTCGATAGCGTCCGCTTACCTTCTTTTTCTGTTTATTCAATTGCAGTTCATCCGTAATTGTGCCATCAAGCACCATGTCAAGAAGTTCCCTGCAAGCGGATTTGAAATCGTCTGTGTTCGCTGTTGTCATTTATGGTACACACCATATACAAGTATAAAGTATGAAAGTTACAAACTCAAAAATTCGCAACCATCGCTTCAAGCTGTATCCTGTCATTGGAAGCATCCAACATGCGAAGATCTGCCTCTGCGATCTTGTTGACATATTTTGCAATATCAGCATCCGTTTCATTGGATGCTACCACAATGCCATGCAACTGCTCCAGTATCTCAGAACCTGATAAACCGTCCTCTATCAACAATTTATCGATGACCTTTCTGGCTGCCATGATATCACCTGCAAGAGCGGATTCAAACAACCGGGTTATGTCCTCAGGTGTTTCACCAAGGGCAGTCTCATAGATAAGTTGCTGCGATATCTCAGTATCCCCTGATTGTAATGACATTGATGCGATCTGCATTGTTAGAAGTGCTTTAGCCAAATTGCCTTTTGAATGATATGCGATTGCATCCAATCCATCATCTGAGATTGTAAGTCCCTCTTTGGCTGCAATGGATCTCACATATTCGATGAGTTTGGCATCAGAAACATACGTGAAAAACAACTGCAACCCCCTTGAACGAAGAGGTGGTATCAATCTCGACGGCTGCGTGGTGGATAGAATGAACCTGCATGTGGCAGTATATTTTTCCATGATGCGCCGCAGTGCGTGCTGGGCATCTGAATTCAGGGACTCGGCACTGTCAATAAATATCACCTTGTAATCCGCATCGATCGAACCCATGCCTGCATATTCGTTGATTATCTCTTTGAAAATGGAAATTACGCTTTTGCGAATCTTCTTTGGGTCGTCTGTCCCTATGATGCGGATGAAACGCTTATCACGAACGAGATACCGTTTGCCCTGATCGAAAAAATCAGAGGCATTGAAATACGTGAAATTGCGCTCATACCCTTCACCAAAGAGTTCATTCGCCAGTGCAAAAGCAACAGATGCTTTTCCTGAATTCACAGGTCCATGGAATACAAGATGCGGAAGGTTGTTTGACTGGACAAGTTGGCGGATGGTAGTGACTGACTGTTCATTTCCTATCACATCATCAAGGGTCTGTAGACGGTATTTTACAGTCCACACGTCTTTTTTTGCCTTCACCAATGCACCGCCTGTGTCTTATATTGTACTGTACCTGATTATTGTTTCAATCAATCTGCTTTTTGCAATACTTCCTTTATCACGATACCATAAACAGGTCTTGCGATCAGTACACCTATCATCACACCAACGATCGCGGTGATCGCGAACCCTTTGAGGGCACCGAATCCCATCACAACAAGAGGTGACATTGCGATCGTGGTTGTTGCTGCAGCAGCAAAGATTATTGCAAACGCCTTTGATATCCTTGCAAGATACACCTTTGTTGGAGGAAGTTTTCCTTCATGTAGTACCTCATCCGTGATAATCACAAGGTGATCAATGCCGGTACCTATTACTGCAATTATACCTGCAATACTTGCAAGGTCAAGTTGCCAACCAACTGCACCCGCAAATCCAAGGATCATGAATATCTCGCTGATGGAAGTGGCCACCATCGGCACTAGTATCTCCTTCTGATGATACCTGCGGAACACAACAAAAGCGACTGCAAGCAGTGACAAAAATCCTGCTAAGACCGACTGGGTCTTGAACTGCTTACCAAGTGCTGCATCAACGTGCCCTGAACCCACAAGTTCCACATTGACAGGCAGCGCACCTGCACGAAGATGGATCTGCAATTGTTCAGCCTGTATTTTACTTTCCTCGTCCCCGCCTGTCGAGGACTCCCATGCGTATATCGGGAACTGTTTTACCCTTTCTGCTGCACTTGGGCTCAGAGGAGCACTATAGACCTCATTATCGTCAAGATACATGTTCAGCCAGTGTGCGTCCGGATTATCGGCTGCACCTGTTTCAATTGCAATCCTCTGGAGTGCAAGTGCGCCCGTTTCAGTCAACCTGAATGGTGTGTGCCACTGACCTTCATGGAATCCGGGAACTCCCACACTTTCAATATTATCTCCATATAGAACATGTACGCTGTCATTACCCGTTGTTTGAATACGTATCTCGAATTTACCTGGTTTTTCCGCGATATCCTTTGCAGTCGCAAGATCAATACCTGCAAAGTCTATGAGAATATAATCCTCGCCAACTGTGCGAACCGGTATATCCTTCAGTCCGAGTGAATTCAATTTGTCACTCAGGATATCTTTAGTCATATCCCGCGTCTCTGTTGTAACTCCTTCACGGTATTTCAGAGTCCCATCCGTGTTCTTTACGATCGAACCGCCAACAGTTGCCATAAGGTCTTGCAATTCCTGCTCAGATACGGCAGTCCTGATCTCATATTGGATCCCGTCCGTATAAGCGATAGGCACTACTTCGGTGTTCAATGAATTCGACAAGAATGCAACGATGAGTGACTCTTTGGTGGAGTACAACGTAACTTCTGTCAGGTCATCCTTGCGATTGATCGTTGCCCGACCAAGCCCGAGCAGGTCGATCTGTGATTGAGTAAAGTAATCGTCTGTTGTGAACATAACATAGGTCTGTCCATTGCTACTTCCATCAGACGGAATGTTGACATCCGTGATCTCTATCGATGTCCCTATCGTGGATTCCACCATTTGTTTTACGATCGCCCCGGGGTCTGCATCAACCTGTGCAATAGCACCCTGAAGTTTGATCTGGAGCCATGAACCGCCTTCGAGGTCAAGACCGTAGTTGAGATTTGTGGTAAAACCTTCATCGGCAACATACCATGGGTGGATCGCGACCAGTGATGCGAGAAGTGCGATTATGAATATTCGGACACGTATGTCTTTGAAAATACTTTGATCCTCTTTATCTTTTACTTCATCTCCCCTCATGTTCTTCGCCTCCTTGGTGTTGACCTGTCAACATGCCAACGAAGGATTGCCGTATTGAGCAGCCACGTGTTCATAATATCTGCTGCCAGTCCAAAAATCAGAACAATTGAGATATCTGAAAGCATGGGTATCTGGGGGAGTGATGAAGAAACTAGATATGAATATGTCGATACAAGATACATCACAACAAGTGCCGCGAGTGTGGTCGTTGTCATTGTGATACCTGTGTGCATTGCCTGGGATATCTTTTCCTCGACCGTGCCGCGTCGTTTGAGTATGCGTGTTGTGAGCAGGATGTCACTGTCTACCGAATAACCGATAAGCATCAGGAGTGCGGCAACCGTTCCAAGCGAGAGTTCGATCCCTGCAAGGTTCATGAATGCGGCTGCGATCGTCATGTCAGAGAAGGCTGAAAGCACGACCGCAATTGAAGGTACAGCAGTCCTGAATATCAGGAAAACGACTGCCGCCATTCCAATAAATGATAGCACTACGGCTTTCACTGCCTGTAGTTGGAGCGCACTGCCGTATACTGCACCGATCTGTTTAATCTCTACATCGGAATAACTGGCTGTGATATCATCCTCAAGTGCTCGCTGCACTTTGTTATCCATTGGACCAAACTGCATGACTACTCTCTCGCCTGCTGATCTGGCATCGATAATTGGATAATCGGAATATTTGGTTTCAATGGAAAGCGCGGATTCACTTGTTGTGACCGCGATCATGGTACCGCCTTCGAATTCCATTCCAAGTTTGACTGGCGCGCCTGTGCTTGCAAACATCAGTGCCAGTGCCAATATCGATAACATAAAGACCACAATTGGAATTGTTACCAATTGACGGTTGTTGTGTTCTTTTACAAATAAATCCAATGATTCCGTTAGACTGAATGACATATTTTCTATGCTCCAAATTGAACTTGTGGGTCATATTATCTGACCCTTTGTGAATTAAATTAAATGACCTCTATGTACCGTTATGCACATACAATACACATATATATACCACTTACTGTTTATTGAATTTAATGACTGACATACCGACAGACAGACCATCCATAGACGATTATTTCCTTGAGATCGCATCAGTTGTTGCAAAACGTGCCACATGCCTGCGAAATCTAGTAGGGGCTGTGCTTGTTCGAGACAAGCGTATCCTGTCCACAGGATACAACGGTGCTCCAAGAAATCTTGAACATTGTCTCGATATCGGTTGCATACGTGAACAGGAAAACATCGCATCCGGCACCCGTCATGAGAAATGCAGAGCCGTGCATGCGGAACAGAACGCGATCATACAGGCTGCACTTCACGGAGTGGGTACGGAAGGTGCAACAATTTACTGTACACACCAACCCTGCATCTTGTGTGCTAAGATGATAATAAACGCACATATCGAGAGAGTGGTATATACCACATCATACCCCGATGAAGATTCTATCAAGTTCTTCAAAGAGGCGGGTGTTGAAGTGGTCAATATTCCCAAAAAGGTGCAACCACAGAAAATACAAGTGTAGGCATAACCGGCACCACGTATTGCATACATATTTTTGAAGCCGAGCCATCAACCCGCCGCAGGCGGCATATTCCAATCATTATCAATAATTTACAAATTTTTATCGTTGATGAGTTCTCATTTTTTTGAATCTTTTGCACTACTTGAAAATGTTATTTTAATGTGATTGGTATCAAATATTAGGTCCTTAACTATATTTGTGAAACTTATTGGTCATGGAACGTGCCGCCTACGGCGGTCATGACATTTTTTGTTTTAGATTGGATCACAAACTACGCAATCCTTTTCTGATTACATCCATGTCATCAGGACGATACGTTTCCTTTATCGTAACATCAGAATCCACATACATCTCAAGCCCCCTGAGTATCACAACCGGATTGCCGCCGTCTCCTTCTCCCATCAACAGATTTGCAGTGCCTGCTATCTCATCGGCAACTCCTTCTTCGGTTATCTCAAGTACCTTGCCAAAAAGATCCTTTTCCCCGCACCAGTTCTTTATCGGTGCGATATTGGACAGGCCAACAGCCACGCCTGTTTGCCCGATCTTAAAGGAGCGACCGTTCGTATCCGTAATTATCACGCTGACACGTTTTGAAGTGAGTTTGCGTATCCCGTGTGCGATCATTTTTGCACTTGCATCAGGGTCTGTGGGTAACTCCAGAAGTACACCGTCTTCAACATTTGAGTCGTCGATGCCTGCTTTTATGCACACGTGCCCGTTGAGTGTCTCGACAAGCAGTATCGGCGACTCGACCAGACATTCCCGACTTCTGTCAAGGACCGCCTGAATGAAACGCGGGTCTTCACCATTCTTGCGCGCGATATCCAATGCGCGCTGCGAGGGTATAATATCATCAAGCGTGAAAGTCCGACCTTCTGATTTGGACACGATCGTTGATGCGATCACAACGATGTCGTTATCCTGTATTTCCGTGTTATCGCAGATCATTGCTGCAAGCTCGTCCCCTTTTTTGATCAAGGGGATGTTGTCAACGGTGAATGCTTCGAGTTTCAGTTGCAATTGTATTCCTCGATGCGTGAAATAGCGTTGGGGATAAATAAGATTATCTATATACTACATTTCGCGGCGATGATGATAGTTACCCCGACTGAGCAAAAGATGACGATAGCATTTTTCCTGATGCCGCACTAACTGCCCATTAATGCACAGTATGCCAAAATTTACAAAAAAAGAATTGATCGAAATGATAGATGACTCTATCCTTCGACCCACGGGCGATCTTCTTCGACCGCCATTTTCATTGGTTTCTTGCAGCAATGAAGTGTGCCAGTGCCCTCATTTTCAACAAAAACTTCGGTACCGCACATCCCACATACATACGTTTTTCCTAGTTCGTTCATGTGATCACTCGATCATTATCTTATGACCTTCTTCAATTGCTGTTTTGGGAAGCGTTAGCGTCAAGACACCATCATCAAGTTTTGCCTTTGCGCCTTCTTGCGTGACGAATGAAGGAAGTGTAATGGCACGATGGAAACTTTTATACATGCGCTCATGCCGCACATAACCTTCCTCTTCGACATCGGATTCCTTGCCACATTTTGCGTTTATCTCAAGGACATCATCCCTGACGCTGATATCGATATCCTTCTTGTCAACGCCCGGCACATCAGTTGTGACAATTATCTTGTCATCTTCTTCCTTTACGTCCATAAGAGGCGCCATTGCCTTTTCACCTAACCACTCCTCTCTGGGTGCGAAATGTTCAAACAACTGGTTCAAGCGCTCCTGTGTTCGGCTGATCTCTTCAAGTGGTTCCCATCGCGAAATAGCGGATGGTCTCCAGCGTGTTAATCCAAATCTCATTTACAACCACTCCTGATTATTTAACAAGAATATATTTGTGGAGGATGTATATATGAGTAATGGGAGAGTTTGACCCCATCAATTCAAGTCAATAAGCATTTGCACAAGATCCGGCGCATACACAGTACCAAGCGACCCCTATTTTGCACCTCATCAAATGCCAATCTCGACATCCTTCTTGTCAACACCGGGCACATCAGTTGTAATGGTAGTATCGTCATTTGTTCTGACATACGAATAGCTTGGCAGATTCAAGTACAGCCCTGCAAATTCGTTGATCATATTATCAGCAATGGTCATGATGGGAGCACTGGCTGCCATAATTTTATCAGTTGATATAAGACTTCGGAAGATCGACAAAATAATTGATACAAAGGAACGCTCGCTGCGGATCAACATCCAGAGCGTTGAGGATAATACAGCCAAAAGAATGAATGCAGTCATCAACAGATTGGATGATTTAATTAATATTAAATCAGAGTTGATTAAAGAATATTAGTCTTTATCAAAGTTTGTCCATGGTCATGGTTCAAAGCATATGCATTCTTTTGAATCTTCACCTAATTTTAAATATGAAGAAAAAATGTTGAATATTTGGGGTTCTCACTACCGTAACACCTGTAGATTATCAACAATCCTCATACTTATAAGCAATCACGATAACTGGTATGAATCATCTCAAACTGAAAGAGATATAATTAGTAATGTTCTTCGAGATAATGACAAGACAGGTATTGCTAAAGTCTTAGACGACTCTAAATTTTTTGACAAACATTTATGATTTTACGATTCAAACTTGACTTTATACCACCACCAAACAACAATTCGATTTAATCGTAATACATAAGTATCATAAAAAAATGTATACACTTGCTCAAGATGTAGTCGATAAAATGGATTATTCGACAAAAATCAATGTTTTATTGCAACATCTAATTTTTAATTAAATATTATGACATAAAGGAAATCATATGGTGAAATCTAGAGATAAAAGGAATATCTCTTTTTCCATAACTGGAGAAGAGAGAATACCTGCAAACGAAATGGTAGGAGCCATACAACACATTCAAACTATCATATACCACATCGGGGATTACCTTAATGGAACTCCTAATCGTCCAAATGGAATTTTTCCGCAAGTGGTTAAAGATCAATGTACATTATTCATAACAAATCTTGAGATTGGAAGTGTTGTTGCAGAAATGCAAATAGGGGATGCTCAAACAGGTTTACCCGGTCTGGATGGGACTTATGGCGAGAGGGCCATATCTCTTGCTAATGACTTGATAGAAGTGATCTCACGTGATGATGCATCATTAAAAAGTCTACATGAGAAAATAGAAAATCCTCATCGGGTCAATAAAATTTTGAAGGAACTTGATGCAATATGGCCAAGTGCACAATCAAAACATGCGCTGAATTTTGGTTTTGGAGGAAAACCTCAAAAACGATTGAATCCTGACCGAAAAAGTGTGATACAATCTCTTTTACATGCTCCACTTGAAGAATATGAAAAAGAAGTTTTTGGACGTGTTATTGAGATAAGGGTTGATGAGAAAAGAAAAATTCTGATCGATACACCAGAAGGACTAATCGAGTGTCATTATACTTCGGATATTGAAGATACAGTTAGAGAAGTAATTGGAGAGCTTGTCACGATACGCGGAATGATGAGGCCTCTAAATACGAAATTCATATTAAGTATTGATAATGAAGTTTCCATAGATAACGTGTCACAATATCATCTCAATACCATGAAGAAAGATGGTATTGACATAGAATTGATAGAAGAAGTTCTTATTGACGTTGATTTTGAAGATGACTATTACATAGCATCAAATGATGATCTTGGACTTCTATCGGCTAAGCCAAAGATGAAGCAGGTAATTGATGAAATTCAGGAAGAACTTGCTGTTTTATGGCAGGAATATGTGGCTGTAGAGGAATCTGAATTAACATCTAGTGGGAAAGATCTTAGGGATAAACTTATTTCGATTGCAGGCACACAAAATGGCTAAGCACAAGACGAAAGAAATCGAGGCCTCGTTATCGAAAAAAGGATTTCAGGTAATTAATACCCACCATAAACGATACATATATTATGTGAATGGGGAAAAAACCGACATCACGACATTCATAAGTCATGGGAAAAAAGAATATGGTGACATATTGTTAAGCAAAATGAGAAACCAACTCAAGTTATCCCGTGAGCAATTCGATGAGATGGTAACGTGCCATCTTACAAAAGAAAAATTGCATGAAATTTATTCTGATAGCGGTTTAATTTGAATTTTACTTATCCGATTTCAATTTCCGATACCTTCGAACAACATATCGATCTTTTCAGATATACTATTGGAAAAGGATATCTCGCCATCAGATTTCAACCAAACGATCAGGGAATACAAATGTATCCCGGTTATAATATCGGCTACCATCTTTACATCGATACTGCTTTTTACATCCTTATTCCCCACACCCTCTTTAAGTGAGGCGCACACAAGCTTGTTAAGGCGATAGAGACTGTTTTTACATTCATCCGGTCCCAAACAGGAATGCTGCATGCACTTTGTGTGTTCAAGGATAAGCAATTTTGTGAGTTCTTTATCTTTTTCGCAACTATCAGCCAGACAGATCAGTATGTTCTTTATCTTTTCCTTTGTAGGAATATTTTTCATTGTTTCATTTTCAATAAGATCGTAGACCAATTCCTCTTTTTTCTCTCCGAAATACAATAGGAGCGCCTCTTTGGTCGAGAAATAATTGAAAAATGTACCTTTAGCTATCCCTGCTTCCTTTGTGATCTCATCAACAGTTGTATTTTCGAACCCCTTTTCCTTAAACAACCTTCCAGATACCTCGAAGATTTTGTTTTTGGTCTCAATTTTCTTTTTCTCACGCAGGGACATGCAATCATCTTCTTAACATTAGTAACCAAATCATTATTAGTGACTGGTGGTCAAATATGACTAGAGTCATAGTTTGGCTCCAGCCATATTTAATGGTATTGGTGCTATCGGCTTTGTGTATAAAGTCGGCCAATAATCAGACTTCATACACAAGGCCGTCGTTTGCAAAAACTATTTAGACAATCTTAACTTGGTCACTAACTGACTGACTGACTGTCAGTCAGTCAATGAAGGTCAAAACATATTTGTGTAATTTAAGTTGAAGCACAAAATATTTAGTCAATCGGAAGTATGGCTATTCGGAAATACTGGGCATTATCATCATTTACACCTCCGACATCCTTAAGTATAACATATTGTATTTGTGACTAGGGTCACATTTGACCGCAGTCATTATCAGGCAGGCTTAAATAAAATCATCAATTTACCAATGTTAGAAAGTACTGTGAATCGTTTTGTAATGTTAACATAGGGGACATAAATATTAAAAATATCTTCGAGAAATTAGGGATTTTCATAGAACATAACACGTTGCCCATTATCCTGATAGCAATACTGCTCATTGTAGTTGCAGGGCAGGGTGCACAGCAGATAACTATGGAATCGGGAACTGAGACGTTTGTCGAGAAAACTTCAAAACTGTATCAGGATTTCGATCACCTATATCTCAGGATATTTTTCACTCAATCCATCGTTGTACTGATAGAAGGTGAAGATGTCAAAAGTGCAGAAGTTCTGCAGGCAGTTGAAAGACTGGAGCAGCAATCAAAGAACACACGGAACGTTGTTGGCACTTCAAGTGCGGTATCTGCCATAAAGAATTTCAATTATCAAATGACAGGCAGATATGAAATGCCTGGCAGCAGGGAAGAGATCGATGCGATCGTATCAAGCCACACATCTGATTTTGAAGTGATCCTGCCGGATGACACGCATACAATTGTCTATATCGAAATGCCGGGCGATGCAACCGACGTACAGATGAAAGAAATCCTGCGTGAAACCGAAATTGCAGCCTCAATCTCAAATTTCCCTCCAGATTATAATGTTATTGTCACAGGCGATCCTGCATTCATGATCGCAATGGACAATGAAATGAAGACCAGCATGGCACCACTGCTTTTGATATCAATTATTCTAATGTTCATAGTACTTTATTTTGTATTCAGACACGTAAGGTGGAAACTTCTGCCACTCCCTATCGTACTACTCGGGATCGTGTACACATTTGGTGCAATGGGATATCTAAAAATACCGCTCAGTATGGTATCCATGTCCGCATTCCCGATCCTCATCGGACTTGGGATCGATTATGCGATACAGTTTCACAGCCGGATCGAAGAAGAACTCGAACGTGAACCTGATGAAGCGAAAGCCGTAATACAGACGATAAAACACACCGGTCCTGCCGTACTTACCGCAATGATCATCACGGGTCTTGGATTTTTCTCGCTTTTCACATCCACAGTCCCCATGATACAGGATTTTGCAAAACTGCTTCTCATAGGAATAATAATGTGTTTCCTCGCATCTCTTTTTGTTGGTGTGGCTCTGATATATGGTCTTGACACGTTTAGCAGGAAAAATTTGCTTGCCGGATTCAAATCCAAAAATATCACTTCATCCAGAGCTTCTGAAATTGCAACACCCGCCGCCAAAAATACAAACGATCAACCTGATAAACTTGAACGTTTGCTCGAAAACACATCCAAATTGACAATCAAACACCCTTATCTAATAATTGGTATTGCAGCGATTCTGTGTATTTCAGGATTGTATGTGGATTCGTTTGTGCCGATCCAGACAGACGTGAAAACATTCGTACCCCAGGACATGCCGGCGCTGATCGACCTTGCACATCTTGGTGATATAATAGGTGGAACAGATGCCCTCAACCTTATCATAAAAACCGATGATGCCACTGATCCGAATCTTCTTAGATGGATGGATGAATTCAGCGCTCATGAAATTGAAGGAAGAAGTAACGTATATGGTGCATCCAGTATTGCCCCCATAATAAAATCAATGAATGGCGGCACAATTCCTGATAACAGTGAAGATATCGCAAGATTGTATGACCAGATCCCGGAAATGCGGAAAAAACGATTTATACACGGCAATAATATGCTTTTGTTGAATCTGGAAATTGGAAATGCCGTTGCTGATATTGGCCTTACAGGCGTTGCGGAACTGGTTGACGTTGTAAGGGAAGATATTGCATGGATGCCCCCGCCACCTGGAGTATTTGTGACGGTTACAGGCAATTCGGTTGTGTTTACGACAGTTATCAGTTCACTCACATCAGGCAGAGTTGCAATGACATTTCTTGGGCTTGCACTGGTGTTTGGAGGACTGCTTGTAATATATCGAGATTGGGTCAAAGCCTCCACCCCTGTTATTACAATGTTCATGGTAATAGGATGGGCAGGCGGGGTCATGTATTATTCCGGACTGGAATACACGCCTATGACGGCTACACTCGGTGCCCTTATACTTGGAGTGGGATCTGAATATGCAATACTTATGATGGAACGCTATTATGAAGAGAAGGATAAAGGATTGGCTCCGGCCGATGCCATGCGTGAAGCAAGTGCAAAGATCGGGAAAGCAATCATTCCATCGGGTCTTACAACCATGTTTGGTTTTTCTGCACTTATCGCATCACCATTCTCCATGACCAGTAATTTTGGTATGGTGACCGTAATGGATGTAGCGCTGGCACTTTTTGCAACGTTCATCGTGTTCCCGCCTGTGATGGTGCTACTTGACACATGGCGAGATAATATGAAAATGAAAGGTAAAAGTAAAAACATTTCAAACCGACATGCTAAAACAGGTGAACATATGCTTAACATCGGAGATTGATATCCAATGAGTTGTAGTTATAGTTGTAATACTAATGCTAACAATAATGGTGATGGTAATAGCAATGTCCATAAAGTTCGAAGGTCGTTAAATCTAATTGGCTTGTTCGCTCTCATCTCTATCTTTATGGTTATGATGCCAATGGCATCAGCCGAAGATTCATCCGAAAAACTAAAAGAGTTCTTGCCGCCAAATTATGCATTCTCGATAAACTATTACAACAGTTATGGTGAACCCGACCTTTACGCATCCTTGCTTGGAGACTATGAATTTGAACGTGGGGAAACTGCGCAGATCCGCATAACTCTTGCAAACAAAGGAGTGCTATACGGATTCAAATCCGATACAAGTGTTGGCACGGATACGGCAAAACATGCACTCTCATTGCAGGAACTGCAATATGAGACTCTGCGCACAACAGCCGTTGGTCTTAAAGCGGAATTGATCTCTACCAGTCCATACATTGAAGTTGATCCGTCTGCATCGATACATTCCATGAAAAAACTTGTACCCGGACAGTTGCCGGACAATCCGCTGGTGTATGCCATCACAATTTCAGATCATGCTCCTGCAGGCGTATATTATCTTCAGTTTCCAGTCTCATACGAATACCAAAGTCAGGTGCGTATGACCACAAACGAGGTGTATCGACTTGGAGTTACAGGTCTTGACCATACTACAAATTACAAGAGCGCAAATAAGACTTTGACCATTCCAATATTTGTCAAAGGGGCAACTGAATTTGAGATTACGGATGTTTCTGGACATCTCACGGCAGGTTCATCCGGTGTAGTAAATATCACATACAAAAACATCGGGGAAATTCCTGCCATCGATTCAGTTGTTCGCGTGGTTGTTATGAAACCACTTGTGGTAGAGCAAAGTGTACTCCGACTTGGTACTATTGAACCTGGAGAGAGTAAGACGGTGTCTTTTAAGGTAACTGCGGATCGGAATTCGCTTGTGAAGGATTATGGGGTTGACAGCGAGATCAAGTATATTGATGAAAACGGCAACACCGCGTTTTCAGAGAACTTGAAAATTACCGTCCCGCTTGAACCTGCTCCAGACAAATTGGGTGCAGGAACATGGGCACTTGTCGGTATTGTTATGTTGGGAATTTTTATAGTTATTAAGTTTATATTGAATATAGAGATGTACAAATGAAATTTATACAATAAGAGGGATTGGCATGAAAACAAAGAGAAATACAAGTTTGAAAATAATACTGCCGCTGATTGCAGCATTGCTTATACTTTTTGCAATGCCTGCACAGGCTCAGTCCACATTTCCTGAATACTTTGACTTCGGGGAGAACTATTATACGGTCTATGGTGGTCCGAACCTGACTGCGACCGTACTTGGTGATACTGAATTCTCACGAGGCGATACGGTTATTGTTACCATAAACCTGATGAACAAGGGATTGATCACAGGTTTCAAAGTGGAGAAGGATCTTTCCATCCCTGCAAGTGAGCTTGATAGAACTCTCCAGTCAACAGAGTTTTCCTATGAGACACAAAAAACAACCGCGATCGGGATTGTAGGATTTTTGACATCACTCGATCCTGCCGTGAAAGTGAAATCCGGTCAACAGGAGGCAGGTTCACTGCCGGCCGGCCAGCAGACAGAAGAACCTATCCAATACACGATCGAGATATCGAATAATGCACAAGCCGGCACGTATCCGCTTTTGTTGACACTCATGTATGGATTCCAGGAAAATATCCAGATCAATGGTGATAATAAGACTGATCTTGGTATTACAAACCTTGAGGTCGGCATGTGGTATGATGTGGGAAGTCAGAATATAACGATTCCAATATCGGTCAAGGGAGATGCAAGGTTTGAAGTAACGGATGTGAGCGGAGAACTTGTGGCTGATGAGGAAGGTCTGCTTTCTGTTACATATAAGAATGTTGGAGATCTGCCAATTAAGGATGCGACAGTGAGGATCAGCGCATCAGACCCGTTCAGCACGACCGATGATCAGGCATTCATTGGCTCGATCGCCCCTGGTGAGAGTGCTGTTGCACTGTTCAACCTGAAAGTGGATGAGACAGCAACAACAAAGATGTATGCCATTAACAGCGAGATCAAGTACGAAGATGTTGATGGTCATGACCAGATATCGGATGTCATAAAGATACAGGTTGAGACTTTGCCTGCAATTCCCACATCAGAAAAACTCGGAAATTTGAAGATAATTGTGGCTGGGCTTTTGGTTGTAGTTGTTGCAGCCATTGGGTTGCGGGTTTACAAGAATCGTAAGCAGTGAAGTAGGTTAATTTGAAATGCCGGATGTCCCTCTTTCCGGCGTTTTTCAATCTTATTAAACATCAAGAAACCGACAGTTATTTTATCCGGTCTGCTTTTAGAATTGGTTATTATGGATACTTTAAACTTTGATGGAGCATGTGACAAAAATCCGGGCGGTCGTATGGGTTTTGGTTGGGTGTTCGTTCTAAATGGTCGGTCAATCACTGGGAACGCAGAACAAAAACCCAAATCAGGTAACACTAATAACGTCGCCGAATATACCGCACTGAAAAAAGGTCTGGAACATTACGTTCAACAGGATGGAAAAGGTCCCCTGTTCATCAAAGGGGACAGTAAACTTGTCATCAATCAAATGGCAGGCAACTGGAAGATCTCCAATACGGTACTACGGGGACTTGCCACACAGATAGGCGAATTCATTGATGGACATAATCTCAAAGTCAAATACGAATGGGTGCCAAGGGAGAAGAACAGCGTTGCGGATACTCTTGCAGCACCCAAAACATCTTCAAAGCCGTTGCCTGCGAACCGATATGTTGCGGATGTCCGCCAGGCACCAATAACGAAGAAGTTGCAGGAACAGATCATCAGAATAAATCGTGATCCATCGCCCGGATTCAAGACCATGATGGGATTGAAGGTTGGCGGTCTCGATATATTTTCCAAAAAAACATTGTCAGAACTTGTGACCGAGGCGGGGGAGGAAGTATCTGCGATTGCAAAAAAACAATTTGTGGACAATAAAACCGCGCAAGCATCTGTATTAAGGTGGATGTTAAGAGGTTTGGCTGTCGATCATGCTGTTCACAAGGTGAAAGTGGACTTGAAGATCAATTCCAACGCCAATTCATGATGCAGAGGGGGGCTATAGTTAGAAATTGGACTCTGGAATACCCCCAATTTTAATATTTGACATCATTCCAGCAACCATTTCCACAAAGGCTTATACTCTATTTTTTGCCCTCTCGATCTTTCCTTGTATATAGGGACAGATTTCGTCGAATCTTTCTTTATATATGAATACAGATTTGTACCTATTGATTGTTTTTGACCAGTGGTGGGGGCGAAAAGCGCCGCCTGCGGCGTGTTGCGGTGTTGTTTTTAACTTGAACTCCCCTACTTCTTACCGATCATCACTTCCGTAGACTTGACGATCGCAAACACCTCATCCCCCTCCTTGATCCCCAACTTATCCACAGCCTCACTTGTAATAACCGATGTCACAACAGTCGGCTCGATCAAAACCCTCACTTTGGAAATGACACCTCCTTCCTCGACCCCAACAACCTTGCCACGCATCTGGTTTCGTGCTGTTATCTTCAACCCCACACCTTCCCAGAATGTCTCATCGTCAACGGTTTCATGGATAATGTTCTTCTGGGATTCATACTCAGCAAGCAATTCCCTCCCATAATCAGTCAGGAACGTCCCCTGATCCTTACCACCGCGAACAGTCGTAACAACATCCCCCCCGGCACCTTCCTGCATACTCTTTAGCATCTTCCATGCATGTTTGTATGAGATGTTAAGTTTCTTGCTTGCTTTGTTCAATGACCTTTCTTCATCTATGGCTTCCAGAAGTGCTGCCTTGCCTTCCCCTATCAATTGTTTGCCATCCTCTGTCAGCCACAATTTTGTTTTAGTTTTCATATTCATAATCCTATAATAAATCCATCACAACTTAATATCAAACCACATGAACCGCAGAAGCCTTGAACGAAACGACCACAGGTTCTCCGCACATAAGACCCAACTCATCTGCCGACTGGTTGGTCACAAAAGCGTTCAACAAAAAACTGCCATCCATATCCACCTTTGCTCTCACAAGAGCACCCATCCGCTCAACTTCAAGCAAACTACCTTCAAATGAATTCCTTGCACTGCTGTTGACTCCAGTTTTACTCAAAGTCACATTTTCAGGGCGCAGACAAGCATAAACCGTATCCCCTATCGCGCATTCCGACACGGCTTCAAGCACCTTACCTCCGATATCGAGCACACAAACCCCATTGCTGCTTTCAATGACTTCTCCCTTCAACACATTTTCAACACCAACAAAGTGTGCAACCTCATCATTGACAGGTTTGTCAAACACCTCATCGGGTGTACCAACCTGCACGATCCTGCCATCCATCATGACCGCAATACGGTCTGCAAGTATTCTTGCTTCTGTCTGATCATGAGTCACATGAATGACCGTGAGATTTGAATCACTGTGAATGCTTTTCAAGATCTTTCGAGTCGCATCCTGCGTTCCAGGGTCAAGTGCACTCAGGGGTTCATCCAAAAGCAGAACATCCGGATCGATAACAAGCACTCTTGCAAGCGCAACTCTCTGCTGCTCACCGCCGGAAAGCGTATTCGGATGTCTGTGCAGCAGGTGACCAATGTTGAGATATCCTGCGATCTCTTCCACTGCCTTTTTGCTGCGATTTTTAATTCCCCTCATCTGCATCCCGAATTCAATGTTCTTTTTTGCATTCATGTGCGGAAAGAGCGAGTAGTCCTGATACACAAAACCGATATTGCGCTTTTCAGGTGGAAGTCCGATGACATTTTTGCCGCCGATCGAGATCTCGCCGCCGTCCGGCTGGTAAAATCCTGCAACGAGTTCTAACAGAAGCGTTTTTCCGGCACCGGTTGGACCAAGTATCACAAAATACTCCCCATCCCGTATCTTCAGATCGATCCCTGCGAGCCGAAACTCCTTCCAGTTCCGATGCAGTCCCTTAATCTCTATCATACACCCTCCATCCTGCGGATAATATCCTCACAGCGATGAATATCGTAAGAGTGACAAGTATCAGTAAAACAGCGATCGGGCGTGATGCGGAAAGACCCTGTGACAAGTATCTGTCATATATCAGGGTCGGTCCGATCATTGGATAATATGCGATCATCACGACAGCGCCAAATTCACTGATAGCCCGCGCCCAGCACATGATCGATCCAATCAGGAGATGGCGGGAGGCAAGCGGAAGTGTTACAAATACGAATGCTTTCCAAAGCGGTGCTCCAAGGGAGCGCGCGGCGTTCTCAAGTTTAGGGTCAACACTTTTGAACCCCTCACGCGCCGAGTTGGTCAGGTAAGGTGCAGATACGAATAACATGGCAACAACTATTCCGGGCATTGCGTCCCTGAACTGGATGTAGGGCTGCAACGGAGCACCGAGCAAACCATTTGCACCGAATACGGTAAGCAGCGCAATACCTGCTACCGTATGCGGAATTACCACAGGCACGTCAAGCATGCTCTCAACAAATCGTTTCCCTGTAAAATTCTTTCTTGCAAGAATGTATGCCGTAGGCACGCCCAGTAACAAGGAGATCATTGTTGCAAGAAATCCTGCATACAATGAGAGGAATATGGATTTTAAAACAGGTTTACTCGATGCTGCATCCACAAGACCTGCAAAGTCGGTCAACACCTGACCGATTATCATATTGGCAATAACCACAAAAACAAAAAGCAACAAAACCAGCGACAAAAAGTAAAACAGCAACATCAAGGGGTCAGCCCTTTTGATGATCGCTGGTTTTTGCTTTATTAAGATCCCCATATTACTCCATATTGTTATTCCCTTGCCAGATATTCCTTCAATTCATCCGGCACTGCATTTATATCATTTGATACCGCAGGAACGATTGGTGGCTGTCCGTTATCAATAAATATCTGTTGTCCCTCTTCGCTTATTACCAGTTTCACGAATTCCAATGCAAGATCATGCTCTATTGCATTATTTGGTATTGTTATTCCATATACGATTGGCTTACCGTCAATAATTTTTCCGTTTGAAAGTTCTATATTCACCTTATTATACATATCTGTATACTCTATGGAACCCAGATCGATCTGGGATGGAAGTTCCACAAACTTAAATCCGTGCTGGACTGCAACACTTCTGTAGATATAAAAATAATCGATCTCACTCATTTCTAAAGCAGACGAGAGTTCAACTTCCATACTTCTAAGCATTATTTTCTTTGTGTCAGGATTGATCGCTTCTGACATTGGCATTTTTATAGCAGATATATCCCCTTCTGTCGAGATCGTTATTTCGGTATTGGCTCCCATTATGTCATCATAGATCTCAGCATCGGAATAATATTTTTCCGCCAGCTGTGTGACTATTTGTGAGCGATAACCGCAAGGGTCGTCATTAGGATTGGAAATGCCAAAGGTGACATCATCCCTTCTTAGTATATCATACCAGTTATCCTGATTGATCTCATCACTGTATTTACTATCATCAGTATATGCTATTACGATCTGGTTGCGGGCAAATACAACATACCAATCCGTAAAATCAGGAATCATCATTGACGGGATCAAAGTATAATCAGCAGACGCCAGTATATCGGCTTGCTTATCAAGTTCTGTTATCTTTTTTACACAGGCTACACTGCCTGCGGCTTCGCGCTGCACATCTACATTAGGATGAAGCTCTTCGAATTTTTGTTCGAGTTCATCCATTGGCATGCTCAAACTGCCGGCATGGTAGATCTTCAGGACGGTCGTGTCGCTATCCGCTGTGCCTATGCAGCCTGAAATTGATGCCATCAGCACTACGGACAATATGGTAATTGATAGAATAATATATTTTGTCATCATGGTTATGTTCAGATGAACACAACGATTTATAAATGTTGTTGTTTTGTATCTGCATATCTGATTATACGACGCAAATGTAATTATTTGGGTGGAAACAAATGACAAAGTAACAACCGCCTCAGGCGGCAAATTCCATCAGCACCAACTAACAGAATACAAAATACAAATGTAAAAATGTTCTTATTTATGGCGAGATGCGCCGCCTACGGCGGTTCATTCCCCGGAATACACCCTGACACCAGACTCAAACCCCATCAATTCCAAAAAGATATCCTCCAGCGTGGGCTCAATTGTCCGCATCTCGATAATATCCCCGCCTTTGGATACCACCCATTTTGTGGCAACATTCACAACATCAATGTCATCGGTCGAGATAACATAATGTCCATCCGCTTCCTCAATGTCAGCACCGGTAAAATCACTCACATCATCAACCATAAATTCAACAAGATATGACGTGTGCCCGAACTCCTTCCGTATCTCATCCATCGTACCAAGAGTTGTTATTTTCCCGTCTTTCATGATCAGGATACGGTCGCACATCGATTCCACCTGATAGAGATTATGAGCGCTAAACAGGATAGTTTTACCCGTCTCCTTTAGCGAGGCGATGTAATCAATAATATATTTCGAGGTCATTGGGTCAAGCCCTGATGCAGGTTCGTCATATATCAGCACATCGGGATTATTGATAAGCGAGCGTGCGATCGCAACCTTTCTGCGCATACCTTTGGACAGGTCACCTATCTTTTTCCCTTCGGAATTGAGGGCGAGGTCAAACAGCAGACCATTGATCCGCCTTATTGCACTCTTTTTATCGACACCATACAGTTCTGCAAAGAACAGAAGGTAATCATCAACCAGCATGCTCTCATAAAGCGGAGATTCTTCCGGCAGGAATCCGAGGAATGATTTTATCTTAACAGGTTCTTTTTCGAGGTCAAGTCCATTGATCGTAATCGTTCCCGCACTAGGCCGTATGAGACCGCTTATCATCTTGAGAGTTGTGGTCTTTCCGGCACCATTCGGACCGACAATACCGAATATCTCACCCTTGTTAACAGAAAAATCCAGACCGTCAACAGCCGTGAATTTTTCGTACTCTTTTCGTAATCCGACTACTTCGATCATGATAATAAACCTAAACCTAACATTAAAATGAGCATTATGATTTATAACACTGATGAATAGTTAAAAAATAATGAAAAAATAAAATAATTGGACGATCCCCTCACAATCGCCCAAAACACAAATACAGCATCACTCATTCTTCATATGAACATCCACCTGCGGATATGGGATTTCCACGCCTTCCTTCTTGAAAGCCTCAAAAATGCCATTGGTGATCTCGCCTTTGACAGTCCAGTAATCCTCAGTCTTGGCCCATGGCCTGAGCTGGAAGTTTACTGACGAATCTGCAAGTTCCGTAGTCACGATGCCGGGTGCAGGATCGCTTAACACTAACGGATTGTTCTTCATAAGGTCAAGTGCCACCTGGATCGGCTTGCTCAGGTCGGAATCATAACTTACACCAACATTGACATCAACCCTTCTTGTAGGCATTCGTGTAGCATTGACAATAGGACTTCCCCATACCAGTTTATTTGGAATGGTGATGTATTTGTTGTCAGGGGTAAGCAGTTCGGTTGCCAGAATACCAACCGCAGTAACAGTACCACTTGAACCATTGACCTTCACGTATTCATCTTTGTCAATTGGTCGAAGACTGGCAATCCAAACCCCTGCAGCCATATTCGAAAGGGAATCCTGCATCCCGAATCCAAGCACCAGTCCCAGAACCGCTGACAGGCTGATCATCATCGAACCTACAGCAAATCCAAGTGCTCCTATGAATGCAAGAATTACTACAACATACAATAAAGCAGTCAGGAACCTTGATAAGAACTCAACAATAAGTTCCGGAAGTTTTGTCTTATTCAGTCCATTCCTGAACATGGAAACTACTATCTTCACTAATATGAATCCTGCAACCAGGACGATCAGTGCAAACAACACTTTAGACACAGCCATACTTGTATATGGTATGGTCTGCGACAATATGCTCAAATCAAGCACTTAACAACCTCCTATTTCAAATTCAAAATTTACAATTAAGAATTAATAAGATTGACATCATAATAAATATTATGGCTGGCTGGGTTACGATAGCAAAGTGGGAGTTCTTCCGCTCAAAATTGAAATTCGACGCACGTTCATTGATATTGTTATCCGCATCCCTGCTATTTTTGATTGCCGCATCATATTTTGCGGCGCAGACCGGCATGAACATGAATAACGACATGTATCGTGTGGCACTGACCAATCCTGCTCTTGAACCTGTACTTGGTATTGACCAGAGGTTCAATGTCATGACCGTTGACGTGAATACGGCAAGTAACATGTATGTAGACGATGCCGACCTTGTGATCATCGACCCGAATGTATTCAGGGCGGATACACAAAAATCTGCGTCCGCTTCCGAAGCATTGAAAAGTACACTGAAAAATTATCGTGAAGGCGTTCTCACTTCCTATAACGACATCAACAACTCCCATCCGGTATGGATAACAGTACACTACCTCGAACGCCCTGAGGCTTTTCAGGTATTGAGCGGTGAGCGCCGGACGGCTGCAGAGGAAGAAACTGTAACTACTCAGTTGAGCCAGGAAGAGGTCGAAGCCGCTGCAACCGGAAGACCGGCAGGAGAAGTTGGAGCCGAAGCCACACCATCACCACCGCAAACAGCGGAAGAATTCCAGGCTATACAGAGACATAACCTGTTCGAAAAACAGACAATTGCAACCCCGTCCCATTTTGCACCACCGATCCCGTTCACAGCGATACTGTACTCATTCATGTTCATTTTCCCGATATATTTCGTATCCCAATTCTACTCATCCAGTATCATGGATGAACGTACAAACAAAAAGTGTGAACTCGTACTTGTCGCACCACTTCGCGGTGCGGATATCGTGATCGGCAAAACCGTACCCTACATCCTTGCCACAATGGTGATCATAGCCATTGTCACCACCTATATCAAGGGACTGCCCACTGACATCGTGACGATCAAAAGCAGTTTGTTGATACTTGCAACTATGTTCCCGATCGTGTTACTGTTTTTCGCATTCTCATTCATCTCCGCGATCCTGTCACGGAGTTTCAAGGAACTCACCTTTGCGATGGTCTTTTTGTCAGTTGTAGTATCAGGATATTTGTTCTTCCCTGCCATGTTCGCAAACGTACATGCAATAAGTACCATCTCACCAATGACACTTATTGTACTGCTCATTGAAGGCGAAACAATCAACATGAGTGAATATATTTTCTCAACCCTGCCATTTTACTTTGTAGGACTTTCAGTCTACGTTTTTGGCACTTACATCTTCAGGGAAGAGGATCTGTTTACCCAAAAACCAATAACGCAAAAACTTCTGGATTGCGTTGAGATTTTCATGTCAAAACCTTATGGTTCGGTATTCCTGCTGAGTATTATCTTCATTCCCTTCGTTTACATGGCTCAGTTGATGCTGATAGTCATGCTTTTTAACCTGCCTTTGCCCTACTCCGTCATTGTGATGATCGTGCTTGCCGCACTGATCGAAGAACTTGTAAAATCGATTGGCATATACACCCTGTTCAAGAGAAAAATGGTCTCACCCACCCTGAAAAATGCCGCCACACTTGCCATACTGGCAGGTGCGGGGTTTTTTGCAGGCGAGAAGTTACTGGTTATCATAACACTGGCTCCGATCGCCACATCGGTTTTCGGTTCTGTCATGACTATGGGTACATTGTTACTCATACCGCTTATGGTGCACATCACAGGCGTGATGGTCGTATCACTTGGAATGTACGCCATCAGTCCCAGATGGTACCTGCCTTTTGTTTTGTTTGCAAGTATCCTGCATGGGTTATACAATTTATTCATCCTGAGGGGGATTCTGTTTGGCTAAACAAAAATCCAATATGACGCTGTCACCCCGCATTGTGATGCTTATTGCAAAAAAGGAATACCGCGAGGTCATGCATGAGAGAACATTCATTCTTTCGGTGTTGATCCAGTTATTCATTGCATCGTTCTCCACATTCCTCGTTATCGGGTTAACATCATTCTACGACCCGACAGCCCTTGGTGAACTTGATATGGGAAGTACGAAGATCGCTGTTGTTGGCAGTGATGAGAGTGAATTGTACCTGTTGCTGCAAAATAGTGATCTTGCCCCGATCTTGTATGGCGGGTTCTCTGATGCATATACTGCATTCTATGATCGCAAGGTCGATGCTATCCTGATAATCCCTGATGAACCACCTGACGGATACGAAACTTTGGATATTGATATCTATCTACCCAGATCTGACCTTAAGGCAACACTTGTTTCTTTGCAACTGAAAGAACCACTTGAGAAGTTTGAGCAGAGCGTGCGTGACATCAGGACAAAACGACTTTCGGGATATACCCCCCTGAATCTCAATATTGTCGAAAGACCGACAAAGACTTCGTCAACGTATTTTGAGTTCTTGTATGTCGCACTACTTCCACTGCTGGTGTTCACCCCTGCTTTCATATCAGGCGGTCTTGTTGTCGATTTTATTACAGAGGAGTTTGAGCGCAAAACTCTTGACCTTTTGCTGGTCTCGCCTATATCGTTGCTTGATGTGGTTAGCGGAAAAGTGCTGCTCGCCACAATTATCGCACCTGTTCAGGCGTTCACATGGATACTGCTGTTGATGATGAACGGGATTATGATACACAATGTTATTACGATACTGTTCCTTGTTCTGGTCACTGCAATGATACTTGTCACTTTCAGCGGCATTATATCGGTCATGTTCAAAGAACGCGGAATGGCACAGTTATTCTATTCACTGGTATTGATCTTCCTGTTCATGATCTCATATCTTTTCACAAATTCCCCAATGAATCTTGTTACTCGCCTCTCCATCCAGAGCATCGGAGGTTTGGAAACTGTGATATGGCTTGGAGGGTACTCACTTTTGGCTGTGGTTCTGTATGGAGGGTTGCTCAGGGTTGTGGAAGGTGAGTGAAATAGTTGGAAGGATAATTATTGTTATAAATCGTGCATGATAGGAAATTGTGTTGCTTTTGATTGATTCTATGTTAAGTCCTGAATTATCCCTCACTAGTATCATTTATTGAGGTTTCTTGTAGTATACAATTTATAGAATTGTATAGTGCGAGTAAATCTAAGCGTCAGCGAAGATTTTCTCGTAGTATATAATTTATAGAATTATATAGTTTGAGTTAAATCGACCGAAGGGAGATTTTTCTCAATCAAACTGAATTTGTTTCTTCCTTATTTGCGCCTCGGGCAATTCATTATAATTGGTTTTTGTTGATACTTTTGTTCCTGATTTTTCTTCGAGCTCTTTTCTGGCGTTTCCTGCAATGGTTCCGCCTTCATTAGCAGCTTTTTTATTTTCAGGATATCCTTTTGCATCTTTCTTTTTTGCAATTTCTGTCGTTGATGCTTCGCCCAGCATAGTGAAAATCAGTTCGAGGTCGGTCATGTGATCGCGCAGGTTGTCTTTTGGTTTATCAAGCGCTTTAAAATTTTTATATTCAGAGGGAGTCATGCCGAATGTCGCTTTACTAATTTCAGCTGTCAATATAGCATACTCCAAATGTTCTTTCACGCCTCTTTTCTTCCATTCTTCAGTTAGTTCATCACGAACAGCGATACCTCTTGCTCTCTTTTCAATCCATTCGTCTGAATAGCCCTTTTGTTTGTAGATCTCACGCATACGCTTTGTTGCGAGTTCCGGATTTTCGATCTCTTCAAGCCGCTCATAACCGACCTTTGCAAGCCAGCGTTTGAAAGGTTCCGCCTTGGGAGATGGGACAGATTGAATTATTCGCAAAAGACCTTCGGTATTGGCAACATCAGTATTATAAAATTTGCCATCAGCCGACTGTATTTTCAGTTGACTACAAATTGTAGTCAACTCGCAGTCATTCTTTTTAAGTCTGGTTTTAAGTACACTCCAATATTTTCTCGGGTTTGGACTGTCCGACAAAATCTCAATTACATCCACAATAGAAAAATACCATTTCTGGTTGTTTTCGTCCCATGCCCTACGGACTTTTTTATCCTGAAATAAAATTAATTCATTCATACGGAGACCTCTATAAGTTTTCCTTCAAATCCTTTTGCAGGATTGATTTTTATTGGTTTCGGCGGAAAGGTTGTCGAGTTTGCAGATGAGCCGTTTTTCATTTAATTTTTCTTAAACATAATTGTTTTTTTTGTATATATATCAAAGCCAAGCGGTGTGAAAGTGTTTGTCAACCTATAAAAAAATCCACTGCATGTAATATTTGCTTGAAGGGCGGACGGCGCTTTCCAACATCCAGTTATTCCAAAAAGATCAAGGGGACTAAACGTCATCCACTCTAAACATACCGTGTTGGTGAGTACAAGGTAATTCTGGACATACTTGACAATCGTCTTTTGATCATAGTTGTGGAAACGGAGCATCGAAGCAAGATATACCGGAAATATTAATGGATCTCATATCTATTCACAAATTCCCCAATGAACCTTGTTACACGTCTCTCTATTCAGAGCATCGGGGGTCTGGAAACAGTGATATGGCTTGGGGGGTATTCGCTTTTAGCTGTGGTTTTGTATGGCGGGTTGCTTAAGGTTGTGGAAGGGGAGTGAGATAGTTGAAAGAAAAATTATTGTTATAAATCGTGCATGATAGGAAATTGTGTTGCTTTTAATGTATTTTTGATATTTCGTGTGAGTGAGTAATTTCTCAGTCAATAGTTCCTGTGATATTATATCCATGCTCAATCCTCTTATTTCGTCAGCAGTGGAGCGAAGGACACCCTCGCTGGTGTCCGAGAGCGGAACGCTTCAGCTCAGCGCGTAGCGTACTAATGAACAGATAAGTAGAATCAATTCGATATTTACGAGGGAGTCCCCCTCCCTCGTAAGTTAATCTAATCGAAAGGTATAATAGTACGTTAATCCAAGCGGTAGCGCGGATTTTCTTGTTTTTTATTTTAAGCCAATATTTCACTTGTGTACTTTGCGACCGCATCTGTCATCTCGCTGAGTTTTGCACTGCCACCAAGGTCATAGGTGATGTACTTTCCTTCTGCGATAACACGCTCGGTTGCTTTGAAGATCGCATCAGCCTTTTCGCTTTCACCGAGATAATCAAGCATCCATGCACCTGCAAGAACTGTTGCTACAGGATTTACCTTATCCTGTCCGGTGTACTTTGGAGCAGAACCGTGTGCGGGTTCGAACATTGCGTAGTTGTCTCCGATATTTGCGGAGTAGATCAGTCCGATACTGCCAACCAGTGCTGAACATTCTTCGCTTATGACATCCATGAACAGGTTTGTCGATAAGAGTATCTTGTTGTTGAATATCTGTGGATTCTTGATCAACTGCTGTGCGATATTGTCAATATGATATTCCCATGTATCAATGTCAGGATATTCTGCACTGACTTTATTGACTTCTTCCAAGAATGTGCCGCATGTCAGTTTTAGAATATTGCTCTTGTGGATCGGCACAACTGTGTCGTAGTTTCGTTTTTTTGCTTCTTCAAATGAATAACGTGCGATGTCATTGCTGGATGTGCGTGTGATCTTCCTGATGGCGATATATACATCGTCCGTAAGTTTTACTTCCTCGCCGATGTAGAGGCCTTCAGTACCTTCACGTACGCAAACGAAATCAACTTCACCAAGTGGTGGGTTTGTGTTTGGGAATGTTTTTATAGGACGCACATTTGCATAGAGATTGTATTTCTGCCTGATGGATACAGCGACGCTTCTTGGGGTGCCGACTCCACCGGGGGTGGTTGTTGGACCCTTGAAACAGGCATCTGAACTGTCAATGATATCCCATGTCTCGTCAGGAATAAGTGAATTTCCGCCGTGCTCTTCCCACCAGCCTGCACCTGCTTCACACATTATGAATTCAACATCTGTGTTGGCGGCTTCTGTTACCTTTATCATTGCATCAACAAGTTCCGGGCCAACGCCGTCACCTTTTATTACTGCTGCTGTTTTACTCATATTATCATCACCAAGTGCACTTTAATAGTTGTTTTAGTATTAAATATTCTCCTGTGATTGCAGCACATTTTATTATATTTTCAAATGTAAACGTGGACAGGAATCGGTAATCATGCTATTTTAAATTAGATGGAGTAAGAATTAGTCTTGTGAATAATATGTCTCCCGCAATTCCAATTACCGATAATCACATGCATATCGACCCAAGAAGTCGTGGCTTGCTTGCCGTAAAGGATTTTAAGAATGCAGGTGGGACACATATTATACTTGTATCGAAACCAACATGGACGATCGGAGTCACGGTTTCAAAACCGGATGACTATATTGCCGTGTTCGATGAGACTGTGGAAATTGCACGCCAGATCAATGAGATGGGGGTTGGTGCATTTCCTGTTCTTGGCGTACATCCGGCAGAGATCACGAAACTTACCGAATACATGGAACTCGCCGCAGCGGTCGAGTTGATGAAAAGCGGACTGGAACTTGCAACACAGTATGTCAAAGACGGTGCGGCGGTTGGCATCAAGACAGGACGTCCGCATTATCCGGTGTCGGATGAGATGTGGGCAGCGTCAAATGAGATCATGGAATATGGTTTCACTCTTGCCTCAGATATTGATTGTGCTGTTCAGTTACACACGGAAGATGTGGGCGAGCCCGAACTTGTGGATATCACAGAACGCGCAAAGCGTTCCGGCATTAAACTACACAGGGTTGTGAAGCACTTCGCGCCCCCGATGGTGAATGTGTGCGAACGGCTTGGTATTTTCCCGGGTGTAATCGCTGGAAAGGGTGCGATCGAGACTGCACTTGAGGAAGGCAGTCGGTTTATGATGGAGACGGATTACATCGATGATCCCGAGAGGCCGGGCGCAGTGTTGGGACCAAAGACTATCCCGCGGCGCACGTTGAAGTTAGTTGAGGTGCATGGGGAAGAGGTTTTCTGGAAGGTGCATAAGGAGAATCCTGAAAAAGTGTATGATATTGAGATTGAGGTATGATGGTATTGAAGGATATTGATGATGACATATTGGTGCATCCGCGAAAAAAAAGAACTATGGATGATATAATTGGATTGGTAAAAGTGGAAGGAACTGCTGTTGAATCCAAGAAAGCCACACAGAATGGACTTTGGTGATATTCGCATATTTCTATATTATCATAACCCATCTTCGTCACTATGAAACTAAACCACTATCAGTAAACCACACCGATTTTCAAATCTGTTCTATACCTTCTTAACCCCGATCGATTTCAAGTAATTGCTCATTCCCTACAATGCAGCGCGAGTCATTATAGTCTGATTCCATACCTTTTGGTTTAAGCGTGCCAGTCCAGTTACGCTTATTCGCAGTCACGATTCTTACGATGGTTCGCATTACACTCTTCATAGTTTTCTTATCCTAGTGTCACGTCAACATTATAATGTCGCAAAATATATTAGATATAAGCTTCATAATCAATCTATGAGGATTGAATATGAAGAAATACATCGTGACACTAACCAAAGACGAGCGTAAAACTCTTACTGCACTCACTTCCAA
>JAUWQD010000017.1 GCA_030611265.1 Methanosarcinaceae archaeon
TGAGGAAACAACATAGATTTTTACTCTATGACTGTCCAGAAGAACAAGTCCGAATGATTCATATTCATCAACCAGTCTTGCAAGTGGTTTGATATATGGTGATGTATCTACAATTAGCAGGTTTTCAACTGGCATCCCTAATTTGTATACTTTAAAAAAGTTGTGAATATTTGATGCAAATATAGCAAGACCTTGCTGCCCTTTTTCTCTATCGTTTTCATTCAAATATTCCTCTACCATTTGAATTGATTTTTCAAAATTTTCAGACAATTCTTTATTTCCTTTCAGAATAGATTTGCAAGTATTTTTTCTTCTTCCCACAAATTTACTGTCAAGATTTTCGATATCCAGATAAAGGCTGATAAACGAATCCCTGTTTTCAGGATCATAAATTTCCGAAAGCTCTTTAATGTCACTGTTGTTAAGATCTGTAAGCATGTGTTTGATAGAGACTTTATAGTATATATTTTATTGACTTGTTTTTGAGCCCCAATCGCGCCACCCCTGAATAGAATTCCGGGATATCCTTTGCAGTTGGACTTACTTTTTCTCTCATGTCTCTTACGTGGAAATTGGGTTTTTTATTAAGTAATATTTTTAAAGCATTAACATTATAAATTTAAAGATGATTCAAGCTGAACTGCATGGTAAATTATTCGAGATTGAAAATAGTGAGGATGTCTTAACATCAAATATTTTCGGCTTACTGAAATATCTTCCAAATGATGTTTTTCTAAACATATTAGACCATGCCAAAACACTTTCGGGAAAAAAAATTGAATTTGACTTAAAGAGTTATATTCCTGAATTTATATTTTGGGAGAATATTAAGGGTTATGGTGAACCAGATTTAATTATCAAATTTCGTGATAAAGTGGGGCATGAATTGATTCTTTGTATAGAAGTTAAATATTATAGCTCTAAAAGTGGTTATGGGGATAATGATCAATTAAAAAGGTATTTTGAAGCTTTATCTATCTCATCAAAAGAAAAATCTTGCTTTCTAGGTATTGTATATTTAACTAAATACCCTTCAAGAAAAGAATTGGAAGATTCATTATATCTTATAAAGCAGAAAGAACTTGACGACGCTGAAGAAAAGTTATTTCAATTAAGATGGTTTGAAATAACAAAATCTCTTGAAAATTACAATGGGGTACTGAACAGATATGAGAATTTGATACTAAAAGATTTAATCAAATATTTGAAATATAAAAATTTCGTTGAATTTTCTGAATTTTCTTTCAAATCCAACGATTTTAACATTTCTCCAGACCACTTTTATGTTCTAAATCATCAAGAATTCAAGAGCTTCTCGTTTTTAAAACAAGATTTTAATATTGAAGTAAATGAAAAAATCACATATGGGGATAAATATAAATGACAAATAAAGAATATAATCTTATAAATGCATTCCAATATATTAAAACGTTTTATCGAGAAGTAGCACAGATGTTAGAAGATATACAAGAATTGATGGATAAAGAAGGCTGGACATCCATGGGGGGCAGTGCAGTAACAGCTGACTTAAGTAAATCACTTGATAATCCTGACATTTGGATACCATATTATCTATACAAGAATTTCACAAATGATGAGGAGGGAAATTACAAAAAAGGAATCTTAGTTTTCTTTGATATAGAAAACAATAAGTTTCCTATAAGTATTGTATATGGTAATGTAAATATTTCTGACCAGAAGCATGATAGATGGGATATATGGAGACTTTGGTATAACAATAAAGATAAATTAAAAGACCTGACTGGCGAAATAATGCCCGTAAAAACTGAATATAATGGTAAAAAAATTGATGGAAAATTAATTGCCATTCCTTTAACAGATATTAGTACAAAAGAATGTCTTAAAGAGAAAGTTGTTGATAAATTATTGAATTTAGAATAAAATACCTGAATCCCCATTTAGATTCATTAGTCAAACGTTGCGATGGCACACCCAACCGCAGCAGAGCTGCGGGGTATAACGATTAAGAATTCAAGAGATGAAGAAATGAAACGAGCACCAAAGATTTGGATGATTATTGCCATGCTATCTATTTGCTTATTAAGCAATAGCGCTCAAGCTGCTTCATATGATACTGAAATAATTGAAATCGATGGCAGCATACTGAAAGTATTCATTTTTGGAGCTTTCACTGAGAAAAACATGGAAGATGAAGCTGCAATTTATTATTCTGCAGGTTATAGAGGAGTTGAATTTTATGATATAGATAATGATCATGTTGCATCATACTGGGAAGGAAAAATTCAGTTTAAAGATTCATCTCAAATTCTTTACAAAGAAAAAGAAACGGCAACAACCTACATACCACAATTAACTCCTGAAGAAAAGGCAGAAAAAGAAGAACAGAGAGCAAAAGAAGTAGCATTATTCAAAGAAGTATGGTCTTACATCACAAAAATATTGGCCCTTATTCTATCAGGAACTTTCATCATCATTCTTTTTACAAATCACAAGTACATTTTTGAATTTGTTATATCACCACAACTAGAGAAATCTAAACTTTCTAGAAAGATCATCAAAATGGATTCTAACACTAGCATTAAGGAAAGAATGAAAACTGCTATTTTAGTAGATGAAAGATATGCAGAGTTAAAAAAAGAATACAAAGCATTACCCCCTGCAGAAAGAAAAACATTCTTAGCAAAATTATCAAAAGAAAGGCAAGACTCCAATAAAGAAAAACAAACTCAAATGAGAAGATATAAAGATCTATCTTATTCAGAGCGCAGAGATTTTGACAAGAAAGAAGTTATTGAAAGAAGAAAAACTAAAGAAAAGTTTAGATCCCTTTCACCTGAAGATAGAGAAGCATTCATATTAAAGATAGCCGAAGATTCATTAATTCATAAAAGATCAGAATAATCTAAATAATACAGAAAGAAATGCAACTAAGGAGAAAAAAATAAACTACACAAATAACATGATTATTACTACACCTTGCCCGACAAATCCTGAAAATACAGGGATCGCAAGGTTATCATCAATCTCACCGACCACGGTTTCAACGACGGTTGCCACAAGTGCCATGATAAGAGCAACAAACCAGTTACCAAGAAAAGCATATCCTATACAAAAATCCACCACAAATTCGGCAGCACATCCTTCAATTGACTTGCCATTGTAGATGCGCATCTTGCCAAATGCCTTTCCAATAAGTGCAGCACTCATGTCCCCGAAAGTTGTCATCAAGATCGCAGCATAGGCAATCGTTTCGCTAAAAACCGAGATGGAAATGATTGCGCCAATTGTGAAAAACACATGACCTGCAAGTTGCGATCCCTCCTTTTCCCGAAACAGGAAATGAAATAGCGGTATCTGCATGCCGTGTTCAAGCCTGAAATGTTCAATCACAAGAATGATTACAAGATACGTGATAAGGAAAGTCAGAACCACCTCTTTGCCTGCGTAGGCATAGATCAGGATAATTAGAACCGAAGTTAAGTGGATGGTTTTTCGTAATATTTCATCGATAAGTCCAGTGGGTGCCATCGGAACTCAATTGGGCTTTTGTAGTATATAAAAAAAGTGTATTGTGTGCAAAACTTGCCAACAAATATATTGCCGAAGTTGAGATGTGGAGTTAGTGGTTTTACACATTTCTGGAATATTATATTTATATTGTAAATACATAGAAGACATGTTTTGAATATACGATTCGCCAACTTCAGCAAAAATATGATATGTTTCTTTCCGAACCATTTGTCCAAAGATTTCGAAAACCCCAATGCGGCTGCCGGGATTCGAACCCGAGTAATTGGCTTGGGAAGCCAATGTCATACCACTAAACCACAGCCGCACATAGCGTGTAAGTTAAATGATGGGGTCGTAAGATTATATCCTTTGTGTTTTAGAACAAAAAAACACACCACGAGTGCCGCAGGCACTCGCTTAAACTCCCTCACTCATACTTCTTAATAATCTCATCAAACGCATCAACCACAAACGTAAGGTCATCCCGTCCAACACCATACGTGCTCAACTTGAAGAACTTGGTAAGACCTGCCTTGATGCCATGAATATTGCGGGCTTTCAATTCCTTATACAAGAAATAGCGTCCTTTCTTCACTCTTTGTGAAATCTCGAAAAAGACCGGTGCCTCAAAGAATATTAGATCATGATCGTGGGGTCTGTCTCCGATCTGGATGAGCCCCCTCTCCTCAAGTTTTTCCGAAAACCAGCGTGCATCTGCAACCTCATTGTCCCAGTTGCGGGTTCGTTTAACAACCGTTGGGAACGATGCTATCATGGTCATGATCGTGGCGCCTCGTGCCGTGCATCCCAAAAGTTCAATTTCCTTAACCTTATGGGTTGGCGACGTCTCAAACACAATGTCTGCATATTCTTCCGTCGCGCCCAAAATACCGATCGGACCCGATGCAGCCATAGACTTGTGTCCGCTTCCGACAATGAAATCCGCGCCAAGTTCCTTAGCATTGATCGGCATCTTGCCGACTGAATAAGCACCATTTAGTAACAATGGGACATCGTATTGATGGCAGATGGATGCAACCTTCTTCGCATCAACAAGGTTGCCGTAATTGCCGTCAGGATACGTCAAAAGAGCGAGTGCCGGCGGCTTTCCGCTTTCCTTGATAACCTCTTCGATCGCAGTGGCATAACCTTCCGGTTCTGTTTTATAACCCGGATTGCCCGAATTTGGCACGGTCTTGATATTCAAACGTGCGCGCTGAGCCGCAACGTATGATGTATAATGTGCCACCTGATCGAGTACAACCCAGTCGCCTTCCTTAGCCATTGCATGCATCACTGCAAACTTCGATTCACGTGCGCCATTTGTCACGCGCACCGTATCAATACCCAAAAACTCAGGCAAAGCCACATGCACAAAATCAAAGATTGGCGGCGTCTTTATCTGATCCAGCACACCCGGACAAAAATCGCAAATCGAATACCCATCTCCCCATTGAGTAAGTGCACGTCGTGCTTCATCAGTAAGAATACCCCCCCTCTGGAGCGGGTCAATATTAATCGCATTCAAGGGTCCACGTTCAATGTACCCGAATTTCTGTAGTGAAATATCGTCAAGCGTCATTGTATATCCTCAAAATGTAGGTTAAATGTATATCTGGATCTGCTATATGTGTAGGCATCAATACTAATAAAAATATGCATCGGAATGTAGTACGCACCGACACCAGACCTAATCCATCACATCCAGCATAGCATCAATTGTCTTTTGAGGGGTAGAGGTGGTATTAACAATATAAGGATTGACCTTCTTGAACAATCTCCTGAAAAACTTGATCCTCATATCAAGTTTTCTCTCATCCTTAACAAGCAGGTGTGGATTACAAAAATTATTTTCCAAAAGATAATCGATCATCTCATCCCCATCCATGCTGCGGACAAGTTGCGGGTCAGACGGATCTCTCTTAAGTGTAAAGAACGTCTCAAGCGTAGTTTTATCATGCATCTTCGCAGCACCGATCACATTTCGCAGGTTTATAACTGCTCTTTGTTTTGAGTCCAGAACAGTCTGTTCCATGATCGGCTTGAATTCCTCAAAATCGTCCTCAATACCTTCCCTGATATACACATTTTTCTCAGATGCCATGCACACAGCCTCACCATGCTGGAAACGTGTGAAAAACCAGTCATCGCTTACAAGCGTGGTATGCGGTCGTCGCATAAATCCATAACCGAGCGTAGTCTTGCCGGTCCCGCTTGGTGCAACAATAGCAACACCGCTGCCATTGTACTCAAGACATGCGCCGTGAAGTGAATAGAACATGTGCACATCTTCGAGCACATCCCCTGCCACAGCAAGAGCCAGGGATTTCACATAACCATAGTAATCACAATTCCAGATAAACACAGTCCGCGAGAACGGCTCGTACTCAACCTTAAAACCATCGATCTCAATATTATCAAAAACCAATATTCGACCATGCGAACGGATCCTCTCACCGAAATGGTAAAAGTTCTCATCAAACGTACCCATAGTCCCGGGCTGGTCTGTAATAAGTTTAATGCAACATCCATTGATGTCCACTTTACGTTCAAGCAACAATCTGCGCTCTCTTTTAAGATTGCCCCAATGTTTGTCCGCTTCTGATGTTGAGATTATATCGATGGTATATGCCATGTGTTCCACTCCGGTTATATCTCTGTTTTTCAGGTATTTATCCTATTCATAAAAATAAAAACAATATGGGGATATTCCTCATCCCCATTATAAAATATATTGCCTAAATGATCGGACGCACTATAACTTATACGTCCGCAGCTTTGCTAAAAACTGATATGAACTCATCACAATCTGCAATAAGTGTTGATAGCGCATCCTTGACAACAGCAATAGGATCGGTGCCATCTGTCATTACATACAGTATAGGATCGCTTATTGTTACATGCTTCATATCATAGGATGCAGTATGCACTCTCTCATCGGCAAGCAGTACAGATTTTAACATATTGAGAAGAGTGTGGCTTTCACCTACGATCTCAAGATGCATATCATTATCAGATTTATCAACAATATTTAGTTCCATAAAATATCACCCTATCATAAAATATCAATTGCACTCAGACGATTCCTGTTCCGAAGCCTGCTGCAATTTTTCGGTTCTGGATATTTCCACAGGATGGGCATTTTAATTTATCTTTGCCCTGATCCTTGACCATGGATGTATGGCAGTTTGGACAGAGTGCTTTCATAACACCTAACTCGGATCCAGATGTTGTAAGTCGCATATTCTCAAGATTTATGACCTTTCCTTTGATAATGTCAGATATTCCGAATTCATTGGACATATCTCTCACATACGCTTCCTTAACATTGGACACGTGTATTGCAGCAACTGGAGCCTGGAACGCTCTTTCACCTTCTCCTTTGATCGCTTCAATTCTCAAAAGTACCATGGAGTCACGAACATTAAAGATCGCACCAACAACAATATCACCCTCTTTGATCACTGGAGGTGTGGCTATTTTTGGAATTACCGATATAGTTCGTCTTTTCTTATTGACACTAACGGTTCCGGCAACAAGAGAGAAAATATCTCCACCACGAGTGAATGTCTCTGAACCTGGCGCAAACTCTTCATTTGTACCGATCAGGTCACCGGGCAGAACAAATACGGTCTCTTCAGTAATCTCTGGTTCAGCCTTTTTCGTTGGTTTTTTTGCAGCCATATTCTTGCCAGTCTCTTTTGAATTATCCTTTTTGGTTGTCTTTGGTTTTCTGGAAGCAGGCTTTTTTTCCATTTTCTCTTCCACAACTTCAGCTTCTACTGTTTCCCCGGTTTCGACTTCATCCAGACTTTCAACTTCCTCTTCTTCCTCTGTTCCTTTTATCTTCCTTCTTGAAGTTTTCTTTCTTATTCTAATGATAATCCCTCTTGTCAAAGTTATAATTAGTTAGTTATTTAGTTATAAGTTGCAAATAGTAATTCAGTAAGTATTGGATCATTGTCCTATTGTTACATAATCCTGTATATTTCAACTTCGATCTGTTCCACATCTTTTTTATGGAATTTAAATGTTCGTTTCATTGAGAATGAAGTCTTATACCACTCTGTAATGACGGCAGGACTAATGAACTTTTGGATAAAATCATGACTTCCACAATTATGGATGGAATATGTGACCTCACTTGTTCTCAATGCAGTTAAAAGAAACGGTCGATCATTGCCCTTTGCCTGAGCACCAAAAGGGGGATTCATGACCACCGTATGCGTATTTTCCTTGATCTCTGATATATCGCAGCATACAAATTCAACATCAACGCTCATCTTTTCAGCATTTTTCCTTGCAATTTCCAGTGCCTTCTCATCGGAATCAAAACCAACCACACTTTCCGCACCAAGCAGTTTTGCACCGATCGCAAGAATGCCAGTCCCGCATCCAAGGTCGTACACAGTATCTGCAATATCCCCTTTCATGTACGCAAAATGCAGCACCTCTGCAGCAAGCACTGCCGGGGTTGCATACTGCTCAAGTGTAACATCAGGTGAATCAAAACCCGCAACCTTTTCGAGTAAGATCTCAAGTTTTCGCTGTTTCATTGTGTGATTCTACTCTCCTAATATCTCATCAAAAACAAGTTCTTCCCATATATTTTCGCCAAGCACGATTGCAAATTCCTGAGGCGTGAGCATAGGGGCATAGAACCGTCCCACCTCATCCACCGCAAGTCTTGGACATGCTGTATTTACAAACGCATCGACCTTGAATTGCAGGAGTTGCTCGGGAGTGATCATATCCATGGACAGAATATGTGCGGTCTTGTCATGCTTTATTGCAAGTTCCTTCAAAGAAGCTGCAAGTTCCATGCGTTTTTGCCCGTTCTTTGTGGAGACCAGTATTCCAAAATGTGACGCATCAAGTGATTTTGCGATTACTGCACTGCGCTGGCGCAATATCTTTGACTGGTCTACTTCACGCACCTCATTCATAAGAGGGTCTGCGATTACCACACGTTTGTTTGTTGCAAGAGTGACTCCAAGCGGGTGGAATTCACCGCTTCCGATGTATAGATACTCATCGCATTCCTCCGGAGATTCGACTCGAGCAGCCGAAAAATTGCAGCCAAGCACCTGCCCAGGGTATGCGATCTTACTGTCACCCGCCCCGATGACACATGTTTTGCCGCTTTGTTCCAAAATCTTACGGACTTCACCTAATTTATGCACATGCTGGACTGTTGTAATTAAGCCGATACACTGCTCATGCAATTTGAGCAGCGCTTTTTTGGCAACAGCACAAATATCTGCATTTGATCGTGCTTCAATAAAATAGACTTTTTCACTCAACTTCGTATCATCAAGTTCAGAATGACCAAAATGAAACAGGATATCCACACTATCCACTAAGGCAGCATCAAGATCACAAGCACCAAAACATGGATTTCCCGAGATAATGGTACTTACGCCAGTTGCTTCTTCGATCTGTGAAGAAATTTTTGGACCGCGCCTTTTAAACCCTTCAGGGAACTGGAGTCCGACAACTTCTGCACCGCTTTTTACTATTATATCTATAACCCGGTCGATCTGAAAATCAAATGCTTCATTACTGTTCACCTGATGCCTCCATTATTTGTACTCCATTCTTGTTCACATCAATTTTAACAAGCGTTGTAACGTCAATGCCCAATTTCGCCAGTTTGGACGAACCGGCCCCACGTTCGATCACGACAATTATGCCACATATACTTGCACCAATATCCTGCAAAGCTTTCACAAGGGCATGAAGTGTCCCTCCGGTGCTGATCACATCATCCACGATCAGTACACGGTCACCTTTCACTATCCCATTAATGTACAACTCGCCATTGGAATAACCGGTACTCTGTGAAAGTTTCACTTCACCTTCAAGTTCGTACTTTCTTTTTCTAACGATCGATAGCGGAATACCTGTTTTTAACGAAAGTGCGGTTGCGATCGGAATTCCCATTGCTTCCACTGTGAGTATTCGATCCACGTCTGTGTCTACAATTTTCAAAATATGGTCTGATACTTCCCCGACCAACTCAGGATTGAGTACTGGTACTCCGTCAGATATTGGATGTATGAAATAGTAATATTCCCCTCTTTTGATTATTGGGGCTTCAGTTAGTGATGTTTTCAGCAGGTCAAGCATGTTTTTGTACGGCTCTCTTTGGTTTTTGTCTGATGTGATGTATGTGTATTTTTATATATAAAATAACTGTAAAAAAGTTTTGTTTTGTCAAACAGTTCTTTTCTTTATATCTTATATCTCAAAATCGCCGCAATCCCACCAAGCGCATGCAGTTTCTGCCCGGGCTCGAACTCCGTACTGAAAACCACAACCTTTCCCTGTGCATGTTCCACAGCCATCAGCAGTGAATCAATATTCCCTTTTTCGCGTTCAAGTCTCAGCATCTCATCCGCAACCAAAAGTGTTTCGATCGCACCATAATCAAGAGCCTTTTTTACTTCCTCAGGACCATAGGCTGCCTTTCCGTCTAATGCGATCTCCTTCAACAGTTCTTCCATAAGCGACGATTCCCTTGCGATCCTTGACTCTTCCATGATTCGATCCACAGCACCGCGCCGCAGGACTTCCTGAAAACCGGACATACCGATGGATGACGTGTCCTCTGTCAGCACCGTTTCCGCCATCTCCTTTTCATGAGTTCGAAGGTACTTCATAAAATCCTCTTTTGTAAACCCGGGTCCTGCCACTACAATTGATTCGGATTCCGCAGCAGCAGTCTTCAATTGGTCAAGTATCATTTTGAAGAAAACTTCGCGCAATGTCCCTTCGCCTTTGCCTGAGGATTGTGTGATGTGTGAATACATTTCTATACCGTAATGTCTCACAAGTCCTATGTCGGCATCACCTTCCTCGATACCCACAATAACTACCTTCGGCCGTTTGGCTGCGGCTTCAGCTTCGTTCACTCTTTCGAGTTGGTCCTTTTTCCATATTTTGTTTATGGACAGGTTCACTCCATCCTCAATGTTCAGTGTATGGTATGAAGTCACATCCATGCCATGTTCAATTGTACCATGAACCCGCAGACGATTGGAAAATTTATGGAACTCCACATCCTCAACCCTGATCCCAAGCCTAACTGTCTTCTTTTCCACTTTTTCAGGGCGCAGTTTGTCGGTCGAACCCTCTGCCTTTCGTTTTGTAACTGAAAAAACAAGGTCGCCTTTTTCAATGATATACTTCAAGTGCCACAGGTCATCAAGGGTTTCAGGAGTAAGGGCAATTTCGCCTTCATTGCCTTTCAAATACCTTTTTGTGACTCTCATAATTGACACCTTATATGACTACAAGTAACTGGAAACAGCTGCATTTCATTCTTTAATATCCGATTCCCCGGGAGGTAGCATAATTGCAATAAGGTCAGGCGATGCTATCTGCTTCACAAACTGCACATCCTTGAGTTCATCAACATAGATACGGGATATCTTTTTAGATATGTCGTTTTGGTTGAACTTTCCCGGAACAACCTCGATAACGTGTTTGGCATGATTTCGCACAGCAGACACCGGACCACCAATGACTCGCGTCTCTCCCGTAAGTTCAAGTCCGACCGCAACCCCTACCTGCACATCCCTGTAATAATTACGCTCGCCACGTATTACAAACGATCCTTTGTTCAGGAACTCACCTGACTCGGGCGTTTTTGATACCTGTTCAGGCTTGATCCAGTAGCAATCGCCACTGAATTGTCCCGATTTCCAGACACTTGAATACGAAACAACAAATTGTGCAGTTTCCTGCAATGTGGTTTCAGGTACTTCCTTGCCTTCTGTCCTGATAACTGTCATTGGGGCACCGGGTGTTTGGGTATGGAATGCGATATCGCGCTTTTCCATATATTTACTCACAATTTCCTCATTGGTATCGGCATTCCGACCACCAACAACAAGGAATCCGTCGGATGAAACAAACCACCTGAACCGATCGTACCAGTGTTTCTTACGTATGACCTTTCGCCGTTTTGGTGCTTTTTTCTCCTTTTTCTTCATCGCGAGTTTTGTATGCTCAATGGCAATAAGGGCACCATCTCGCTTTTTCATGAGTTTTTTCGCTTTTTCGTAATAGACCTGTGCATTTTGCGGAACTGTCTTGCGTATGTCGATAGTCGCATTTTTGCCTTCAAGGTCAACAACGATCGTACCTTCGGCAGAATTGATACTCACGATCATCTTTGCAGCAGGAAGTGTATCCTTTGCCTGTTTTAATATCGATTTGATCTCACTCCATGAATACCCTTTTTTCCGGGCACCGTTGAGAACTTCCAGTAACTCCTCGATCGGTTGGTAATTCGCATAGACCTGTTCTGCAATTGCTGTGAATTTGTCTGAATTGGTCTCAAACTTCTTGATCGCAGTTTGCTGTTGCAGCAACCTCCGCTCAAATATGTTGACCTTCTCTTTCTTGACTACTTGTACTTCTTCGGTCACGGCTTCTGCTGAAAGTTTGCCGAAAAACTCGTCCAATGCGCCATTGAACGAGTCGAAATACTGTTTTTCTGAATCGCGGTATTGTTCAAGTTCAAAAGGAATCACGTTATGGGGTTCAAGTTCTCCGTTAACCTCTTTTTTGATTATCTGCGGCTTAAGTTCCCCTGAAATCAGTGGCGAGAATACATCCTTCAACGAACTATGAATTGCAGAAACATCCTGAGTGGATATGTCTTTCGCATCCTTGTTCTTATCAACCCCTGCGCGCAGGCAGACTTCTTCTGCAAACACTCCACCGAGATTGAAACGATTTGCGATCGTTCGCACCACATTGGAATCAGATGATGAAAATGCATCTGCAAGTTCATCTTCACTGGCATCCAGTGGACTTATCTTCGCTTCGGGATATTCGTAAATCTCTCCGCTTCGTATCCTTCGTCCCCTGAATGTAATAGGTCTCATCGGGAGTATGATCTTGCGTTCATTGTCAAGCAACACAATGTTGCCTTGTGAGAAGAGTTCCGCAACAAGTATTGTTTCAATACCGCCACGTATTATCCCAAATTCGATTATCCTGTCAAAGTCATATTGTTTAGCAAAGGTGATGCGTCCGCCGAGTATGTGTTTTCGGAGCAGCATTGGGAAAGAATGCGGCGTTTTTGGGCTTGGCCGAATATGTTCACTCATGTGTGCCCGTTTTCCGGCTTCTATCACAAGATTGTGCCTGCCTCTGCCAAAGAGGAATAGGCTTAACCGAATCTCATCGGGCACAGGCTGGTATATCTTGCCGATCTTTGCATCGTTTAGGGAGTGTTCACCTTTGGTAAACTCCGATACAAGAGCAGCCACATCGGCACTTGTCATTTCCTGTTTCATATTGGGAGTATAATGCTTTGGTTAGACTATAAGGTTTATCCAAGATTTTCAGGCATGTTTCCGTATGGAAAATGATATATGTATACTTAGGTATACTGAAGTATAAGTG
This sequence comes from Methanosarcinaceae archaeon, assembly GCA_030611265.1. Taxonomy (GTDB): domain Archaea; phylum Halobacteriota; class Methanosarcinia; order Methanosarcinales; family Methanosarcinaceae; genus Methanovorans. The sequence goes on from JAUWQD010000017.1 coordinate 12,913, forward strand.
ATATTATGGATGCAACTACCATTAAGATACACAGGGATACAAAATCCCAACTGGATAACTTCAGGGAATACAAAAACGAAAGTTACGATGAAGTTATCAAAAAGGTCATGTTCATAGCAAAAACATCGGAAACTGAACCTGAGTTAAGCAGGGAAACGATCAAGTCTATCAAAGAAGCAAGAGCAAGAATAAGCAAAGGTAATTTCTTGACTGAAGAAGATGCTCGAAAACGGTTGGGCTTATAAATGTACAATCTAATATTTGACGAAGAAGCAATTGTTTTTCTAAGCAAATTGGATAAAACCCAAAAAGAAAGAATATTCAATAAAATACTGGATGCAAAAGACGATCCATTCCATTTTTTTGAAAAACTTAGCGGCAGACCGGAGTTCAAATTAAGAGTTGGTCCACATAGGGTTATTGCTGACATTAAACAAAACGATAGGATTATACAGATACTTCACATCGGTCACAGAAGAAATGTATATAAAAAGTTGTAGTAATATATAGGTCATAAATCTTAAACCGCAAAAATGAACGAGAAAACAAAACGATTCATAAAGTCAAAGTTTCAGGACTATTACCGCACCGCAGAGATTCATCTCCCTCCAGATTTCACGTCACGTGAATGGGGATTCATATTATTTGACGAAATGCCTGAGTTCGTGATGCGACGCCACAAAGCATTTGGTTCACAAGGCGAGTTGCAGGATTATCTATCGGGAATGGTGCCGGCACATGCGTATTATTCTGTTGCGTACTATGAATATCCTAATGCGCCAAAGATGAAAGAGAAGAACTGGTTGAGTGCTGACCTGATATTCGATCTTGATGCCGACCATCTACCCGGTGCTCCGAAGTCATATGCCGATATGCTGGAACATGTAAAACAGGAATCGCTTAAATTGTACGGATTCCTGAACAACGATTTTGGTTTTGCTGAGGAGGATATACATATAGTATTCTCGGGTGGCAGAGGTTATCATTTTCATATCGGCACACCTGCCGTTCGCTCGCTGGGAAGTGCGGAGCGGCGTGAGATCGTGGATTATGTGAGCAGTACAGGTCTTGAGGTAAATCGTTTCTTTGGCAAGAAAGAAGTGAGCGGTGATGCGGGTTCTGAGAGTGCCGAAGTTTTCGTACTTCCTTCTGAAGATGAGGGCGGCTGGGGCGGGCGGATCAACCAATACATAATATCATATCTGTCAAGGATTACGAAACAGGACGATTCAATCAAGATTCTGAAAGGTTTTGATAAGATTGGAGATGTAAAGGCAAAGAAATTAGTTAAAATATTTAGTGATCAACATAAAGTATCATTACTCAAACAGGGAAATATGAGTTCATTATCAGGGATGAATAAATTTTTTGAAACTCTTGCAAATCAGGCTGTGTTCAAAATGTCGGCAAGTGTTGATGAACCTGTTACTGCGGACATCAAACGGTTGATACGCCTGCCAGGCTCGCTCCACGGAGGATCAGGGATGCGTGTGGTCGCACTTTCAATTTCGGAACTGGAAACTTTTGACCCGCTCAATGATGCTGTTGTGTTTAGTGATGAGTCGGTACAATTAAAAGTGATAAAACCATTTTCGGTGCAAATGAAAGGGAATGAATTCGTAGTAGAGCCGGGTGATGGTACAATTGAGATTCCCGAATATGCCGCTATATATCTAATGTGCAGGGGGGCAGCAGAATATGGATCGAAATGAATTAAAAACTGCACTGCGGGATGAGAGTAGTTCTTCATTAAAATCGCTTCACCTTGATTTTTATGATGCAGTTGATGAGTACATACGTGAGTTGGAGGCTGAGATTAAAGGGATCAACAATCCCCGTTCTGCAGAATCGAAGATGCTTGAGGATGAATTGCAAAGTGCGCTTACAGATATAGAGATTATCTTCATCCGTCGCCTGCGTAAGATAACTACACGTGCAACATCGAACGCATTTTCAAACAGGTCTGCAAAGTCGGATATGGATAAATTGCTTCCGGCTGAACGTAAGGTGTATGATGATGTCTTGTCTGCAATAAATGTCGCACGCAATGATCTGGTCGAGCCTATTATGGATCCTGATTCAGTGCGAAATGTTGTAACTGCTCAAAAAGCGCCGGATGCGAATGTAGATCTAGACTTAGACGCTAAAAAGGATGCGGAAAGTGAGCAACACGGGGCAAACATTGAAACTAATGAGCAATTAGATACCGCTTCGCCGCAAGGGTCTTTGGAACTTATAAACGACACGGGCGAAAGTGATATAGGCAAAAGTAATATAAGTGAGGAATACCTTGTTGTGCGAATACTGAAAGACCTATCTACTTTCCAGGCTGTAGACGATCGCAATTATACATTAAAGGCGCATGATATCATATCATTGCCTGCAATTAATGCAAAAGGACTGATCAAGCGAAAAATTGCACAGCCTATTCGAGAAAATCTTCGCTAAGCTCAGATTTACTCGCACTATATATTTATAAAATATATACTACAAGATAATTAATTCACAATTAATAAGGTGTAAATTATGAAGATACCAAAGAGATTCAGGACACACTGCCCTTCATGCAAAAAGCACACAGTGCACATTGCAGAAAGAGTGAAAAAAGGCAAAGCGTCATCTATGACACGTATTGCAAGACAGAAGAAACGCCAAACCGGTATTGGAAACAGTGGTAAGTTCTCAAAAGTGCCTGGAGGCGACAAGCCTACAAAGCGTGTAGCACTAAAATACCGCTGCACCGAGTGTAATAAGTCACACCAGAGACCATGCTTCAGGGCAAAGAAATTCGATTTTAAGGAGTGATATTTGTGGCTGTACCAAAAAGCAGATTTTTACGTGTAAAATGCAATGATTGTGAGAACGAACAGGTTATTTTTGGAAGCGCAAGTCGTAAGGTCACATGTGTGGTATGCGGCAGGACGCTTGCAGAATCGACCGGTGGCAAATCCACGATCACAACACATATTCTTGAAGTACTTGAGTAAACCTTTGTGTATAAAGTGATGCGTGATGGAAAATAACGAAATTTGGCCGGAAACAGGCGATTTTGTAGTCTGTACTGTCATTAATGTAACCGATTTTGGTGCTTACACCAGACTCGAGGAATTTGGCGGTAAAGAAGGTTTTATCCACATATCCGAGGTCAAGGCCGGATGGGTAAAATACGTAAGGGACCATGTCCGCGAAGGGCAGAAGATTGTCTGTAAGGTACTGAATGTTGATTCATCACGTCGTCATATTGACCTTTCCTTAAAGGATGTTAACGAACACCAAAAGCGCGCAAAAATACAGGAATGGAAGAACGAACAAAAAGGTGCAAAATGGTTGCAATTCGTTGCAGGGGAGAGAAAGACCAACAATAAGGAAATGCAGACGGTCTATGACACGATCATCAATAAATTTGGGAGTGTCTATCTGGCGTTCGAAGATGCTGCAATGAACGGTGGTGATTCTTTTGCAGGTACCGGTATCAGCGACAAAGTTGTTCAAGATATTGTAAAGATTGCACAAGAGAACATAAAACTTCCATTTGTTGATATTGCAGGTTATGTTGATCTTATATCTGATAAGCCAAATGGTATTGACATCATTAAGAAAGCACTTAAATCTGCTGGCAAAGTGAAAAAGAATGAGGTCAAGGTCGATATAAGTTATATTGGTGCACCAAGATACCGAATAAAGGTTATTGCACCTGATTACAAAACAGCTGAAGGTGTTTTGAAGAAAGCAGCAACGGCTGCGATTGATGTTATTGAAAAAGCTGACGGGAAAGGTACATTCCACCGGCACATTGAATCCGTTAAGGCGTGATGGTTTTTTGGGACTTAAAATTCGTAGATGTGTGCAGTGTAAGAGATACACAATGGACGAGTTATGTCCAAAGTGCGGTGGCATGGCTATAAGTCCACAGCCGGCACGGTTTTCTCCACTTGATCCTTATGGAAAATATCGTCGAATGGCTAAAAAAGAGGGTGCAACATGAAGGAAAATAAGGTTATCCGATTAAAAGATGACATTAAATTGAGTAATCCGATTTTGTTGGTTGGACTTCCCGGAGTAGGCCACGTTGGGAAACTTGTTGTAGAGCATCTTATTGAGGAACTGGATGCTGAAAAGATCATTGAGATATATTCCCCTCATTTTCCACCGCAGGTGCTGGTCAATGAGGATAGCACTGTAAAACTTGTGAACAATGAGATATTTGCCTGCAAGGCAAATGATATTGATATTCTTATTTTAACTGGTGACCACCAGAGCGCAAGCACTGAAGGGCATTATGAACTTGGTGACCTGTATCTCGATCTTGCCGAAGAGTTGGGGGTTTCAAGGATATACACACTGGGCGGATTCCCGACAGGTCAATTGACTCATACAGATGAGGTAATTGGTGCGGCAAACAATCCTGTTCTGGTGGAGGAGATGGGGCAATATGGTATCGAGTTCAAGGAGAATGAACCCGGTGGTGGAATTGTTGGAGCATCCGGGTTATTGCTTGGTCTTAGCCAGTTTCGGAAACTGGATGCGATGTGTCTTATGGGCTTTACGTCCGGTTATCTGGTTGACCCGAAAAGTGCCCAGTTTTTGCTTGGCGTGTTAAGCAAGATCCTTGATATTGAGATCGATGTAACTCCACTTGAGGAGCGGGCAAAAGAGATGGAAAAGATCGCTGCACAGCTTGCTGAGATGGAACAACAGCAGCAAGGGCAGCAGCAGTTTTTGCCGGATACTGTATCAAATGATGAGGATCTGCGATATATCGGATAAGGAAGGCGTCGCATGCAAATCAATGCAGACCTGCACCTCCATTCTAAGTATTCTATGGCTTCATCTCCAAAGATGGAGTTGCCAACTATTGCAGTTGAGGCTGCAAGGAAGGGAATTGATCTTGTAGCAACGAGCGATTGCATTCATCCAAAATGGCTTCTGGAAATTAAGCAGGCGGCTATTGATGATGAGACTATTCGGATAAAAGATACTGATTTTGTACTAACAACCGAGATCGAAGATAAGAACAGGGTTCATCACCTGTTGATCTTACCTTCAATTTCAAAGGCTGAGGAACTGGCGGAGGCTATGGGGAAGTATGGCAACCTTGCAGCAGATGGTCGTCCAACCATCAAACTTGATGGGGTTGAGATTGCGGAGGCTGCAAAGGATATTGGTGCACTGGTGGGTCCCGCTCATGTGTTTACGCCATGGACTGCGCTGTATGCGGCGCATGATTCCCTGAAGGATTGTTATGGGGATATGACGGATTATGTTTCTTTTGTTGAACTCGGACTCAGCGCGGATAGCGATTATGCAGACCGCATTAAAGAATTGCAAAGATTGACGTTTCTTACGAATTCTGATGCACATTCACCGTGGTCAAATAAACTCGCACGTGAGTTTACGCGGTTTGAAGTACCGGAAATTACTTTTAATGGTTTGAAAAAGGCAATTCTCCGCGAGGGTGGATACAAGTCCACGCTCAATGTGGGTTTTTACCCGCAGGAAGGAAAGTACAATAGATCGGCATGTATCAAGTGTTTTACAAATTACACACTTGACGAATGCTTGTCAAGCAACTGGCGCTGTTCCTGCGGCGGTCGCATCAAGAAAGGTGTGGAAGACCGCATAAATGAACTTGCGGATTTTGCCGAGCCTGTGCATCCCGATTACCGCCCTGATTATATTCACATTATCCCGCTTGCGGAGATTATCATGATGGCTGTGGGGCATTCGAGCATCAGTACGAAAGGTGTCCAGACTCCATGGAATGCACTTATTGAGCGATTCGGGAGTGAGGTGACGGTGCTCCTTGAGGCAGACCCTGCTGAGCTGGGAATTGTGGATAGAAGAATCGTTGATGCGATACTTGCATTCCGGCGCAATGAGGTCATTCTCCATCCGGGTGGCGGTGGGCAGTATGGCTGGATCGAACTGCCACAGGGCAGCAAAGTGAAAAAGCCAGTGGCTAAAACAGGTGCGCAAAAACAGAAGTCTCTGACGGATTTTTAGGTGTGTATGTGGATAAAATATCATTCAACGTCAAACGTTGCGACGGTACACCCAACCGCTCCAGAATTGAATTGAGGGATACCGATAGTCTGCTGGATAGCATCATGGATTCAATGCCGTCATGTATCATCAACTTTTGAGAACATCTCAGCAGAGTTCCTTGCAGGGCTTGACAGGGAAAACAGACTTCTGGCGCGTTTCTCGCAATGGGGGAAGTGGTGGCACAAGGAAAATGAGATTGATGTAGTGGCATTGAACAAGGAAACGCACGACATATTATTTTGCGAGTGCAAGTGGCGTAACAGGAAAGCAGGTGTTGATATTGTCCAGCAATTGCTTGACAAGGCACCGCTGGTTAAATGGTTCAATGCAGAGCGAGAAGAGTATTTTGTTGTGATATCAAAAGCAGGTTTTACCAAAAAAGCAATCGAATTTGCTAATCAGCACGGAGTACTATTGTTCGATCTGAGGGATATAAATGAATATTTTGGTTAATTTTTATCCACCGTGCGCATATCAATCACAATCCACCGAATATATCTCCTTAACTCTTCCAACCTTACCATCTTTTAGCTTAACCTTTATTCCGTGTGGATGATTTGAAGATTTGGTCAATATCCTACTCACAACACCTTGAGTTATTTTTCCGCTCCTCTGATCTTGCTTTAAAACAATCCCAACACTAAGGCCTTCTTTGATATTTGCTCTATTGGTACCCTTGTTCATGATAATATCTAAATTCATGAACATATAACAAATACATTTCCATCAAACTTGACTGCGTTATTTAGACAAAATTAAAGGCACTATAAGCATTTTTTTGCAAATCCAGTCCCAATTTCCAAAACTCCCTTAAGCACGAAATGTGAAGCAATTCCAGTCAACGAATATGCCAGCACTACCGCAAAGAATATCCCCGGCAATCCGAACAAATATGACCCCAAATAAGCCAGTGGAATATACAGGGCGAATATCTGTATCACCATGAGAACCGCAGCATGACCCGGTTTATGCAAAACATTCAAAGTAGTGGTCGATATCTGGAAAACACCAAATAAAGCATACCCGATCGGAACGATCCACAGATAGAGCATGATTATGGATATGACCTGTGGATCATCATTGAACAACGAAGCGATGGGTCTGGCTGCCAATGCAAGAATAGCAAACATTGCCACACCCCATATTAGTGAAAAAGCATTACTGTATTTGACTCCCAGTTTTACCCGGTCATACCGACCGGCTCCCCAATTCTGGCCCACAAATGGCCCGATGACTGTTGACAGGGCAAAGATCACTGTCATTGCAAGGAATTCAACACGGGTACCAACACCAAAAGCTGCAACGGCTTCATGCCCATACGTAGATACTAAAGCAATTATAACGGCTATAGAAATGGGATAAAGGAGTCTCGTTCCGGCAACCGGCAGCCCAATGTACAGGATGCTTTTCCATGAATCGAGAACCGTTTTTAGTGGAGGCAATTCTAATGTTATCATTCCATCCCGATAGTATAGCACCCATAAAGCAACAACTAACGTAATTGCCCTTGCAACAACAGTAGCAATAGCTGCCCCGGCAAGCCCAAGCATTGGGAACGGCCCAAGCCCGAATATCAACAAAGGGTCAAGTATAACGTTGACGATCACTGCCACAAGCATTATGGCGCTCGGGGTTTTGGTATCACCTGTTGCACGGATCGCATTGTTACCCACCATCGGAATAACAAAAAAGAGAACCCCCGGATACCAGATGATCATATATTGACTGATAAGGGAAACTATCTCTGGTGTAGCACCAAGGAGACTGAAAAAGGGCCTAATGGTTAGAAGCCCAAATAGTACAAAAAATGTGACCAATAACATCGATAAGATCAGACTGTCTGTTGTCAGTCGCTGCACTCTATAATGATCACCCCTCCCAATAGCCTGTGAGATCACAGCAGAGGCACCGATGCCTATCCCCATTGCCAGGCTGCCAATTACCATTACCACTGGAAAAGTAAAGCTCAATGCTGCCAGTTCCTGCGTACCCAGTTGCCCGACAAAAAAGGTATCAACGAGATTAAATGCGACCATCCCGAACATTCCGACGATCATCGGCAGGGTCATATTGAACAGGGTTTTTGCAACAGGTCCTTCGATAAGTTGAGCTTTTTTTGTGTTTTTCATCAAATCCTCTGGTCAACTAACTTCTGGATAGATTATAATATTATTCTATGTGGCATCGGTTAAGATAAGAATCACAATAAATACCATACAATTTCAAAACACCAGTAAAATCAGATGGATGACAAAAGGTATCCGGCAACATCTGCATAACCACACAATACATCCTTATATCCCTCCAAACCATTATACACATCATGGTAAGTTACAAGGCGTTAGTAAGGAGCGTAATCAAAAACTCCGACATCATCCTTGAAGTCGTAGATGCGCGGTTCCCGGACGAGACACGAAACCTCGAAGTCGAGCGGAATGTTATCCGTGAAAAAAAACCGTTCATCATAGTCCTGAACAAGTGCGACCTTGTATCAAAAAAAAATATTGAGAAGGCAAAAAAACGCTTCTCCAAAATTGCGCCCACGATCTTTATATCCAGCAAGGACAAGTCAGGAACAACAATGCTAAGATACAAGATACTTGAAATTGCCAATGTCGAGAAAGGACGCGACGTGATGGTGGGCAGTGTCGGTTATCCCAACACAGGGAAATCATCAGTGATAAATGCAGTCGTAGGCTCAAAAAAAGCCAGCACGTCCTCAATATCCGGGCACACAAGAGGAGTGCAACACATAAATGCAGGCTCCCGAATCAAGTTCATAGACACACCCGGCGTAATCCCATTTGACGATAACGATGAGTACATACAGGGACTGCTATCGGTAAAAGACTCAACGCACCTGAGTGACCCAATTGGTGTTGCCCTGAAAATAATAGAAAAAATATGCGCCGAGAACAAAAGTGCTCTGGAATCTTTCTACAATGTCACAGTAGAAGGAGAAAGTCAGGATTCTTATGACATTCTCGAACTTATAGGCCTACAGAGCAACTTTTTGAAAAAGAAGGGTGCCGTCGATGAAGAACGGGCTGCTGTAAGAATAATCAATGACTGGCAGAGAGGAAAACTTCTCATCTAATGTTGAATTGAACAATATCACTTATTAACTAACCCGCACCGCATCCTCTATCGCCTTTTGCCACGCACCGGCGTCATCAACCTCGATCTCGCGCTTTTGGACATTGTCCCCTGATTCCGAAACAATGAGTTTCGCTTTTTTGAACAAGCCACCGTTTACAACCCGCGAACCGATGATTCCCTTCACCTTAATTTCCTCTCTCGAATCATCACGCATGTTAATGATCGCCAATCGCTTGTTTGTAAGTATCAAAAATTGTGCACCTGTTCGTGTCAATCTCAAAAGATGCTCGCCTTTCAAATAATCTGCTCGCAGCCGCCTGAGCAGGTCGAGTACTTTTTCACGGTTCTTTGGCTGGATTCCAATGATCTCGATATCCTTTGAACCTGTCAGGAGAAAGATGCGTTTTGCTTCGGCGTGCACACCTATGATCTCATTCACCCCGATGCGGCGGAATATCTCGGACTTGTTAGACAGCATGCCGCCAGTTCCTTTTTTGAAAAAGATGTTCTTGTTCGTAACAACCATCGCAAGCCTGTTCCTTCCGATCACAACCGATTCACTTGCAAGCACATTCTCGCCGCTTTTGAGGATTGCCCCATCGATAACAGAATTATTTTTATCCGGCAAGTTTGTGTCACCTGCTGCGGATGAAACTTGTGACTGCGCATCAGGACAGTAATGGTTCAGCATTTCAACAAGCAAAGCGCCGCCGATGAGTTTCACATTATGCTTTGCAGCCTCCCCCTCTGCGTCTTTTGTAAAGTCGGAAGTCGTGACAATGATAACCCCATCAACAGTATCGCGGTATCGCAGGCTGCTGTACTCGCGCACTTCTTTCACACCTACGGCATCAGCGTATCGTTTGACCTGAACAAGCCACCGGTGAGAAAGACCAAAATGCTCAAGCGAAAGTTCAATGTCAATTCCGCCATCGCGGGAATACTGGGTAACACTTGCCCCGTAACCCATCTGTTTGAACAGGTACGCTACAAGGTTCTCAAAATCGTCAGGAGTTGTGCTCAAAAGATGGTCGAGCGTCCATTCGGCCATATCAGTCCTCGCCAACCGAGTATGAAAGACCGCATTCCGGGCAAGAATAAGTAATTATGACTGCACCCTTTTTGCTCTTCTCTTTAGTGGTATTCATCCATGTGCCGCAGGTTATGCATTTTTGGTCGAATATGGTACGGTCCTTTGTAGATGATTCATTTTTACCTGCCATTTTTACACCTTTCTCTTTCTCATTAGACATTTATAAAAATATAATATATATGTGTCATCTAAATACTTAACATTTATTGATTTTGCACGGTTGTGCGTAATGTGTGCAAAACAGTTATATTCATTCATGATTAATAGATGCATGTGATTAATCATGGTTGTAAAGATCAACAAAGACAAATGTGACCGGAACCGGATGTGTGTCATTGTTTCAGCATGTCCCATAGGTGCCATCAAACAAAGAAAGATCGGCCCAATCCTTGCAGATTATCCTGAAATCGATGAAGAAAAATGTACCGAATGCGGAATCTGTATAAAAGAATGCCCGCATGATACCGTTTACAAAGAATGATAAAACAATAATTACGAGCCAACTGTGAGAAGAAGCGATAAAAAATGGCAAAGTCAAAAAAATATAAGGTCGGCAAAAGTGTCAAAGAAGTTGCAAAACTAAAAATAAATCGATGCGACAAATCCCCCCTCTGTCCAGCTAAAAAAGTATGCACTCTAGATGCGATCACACAGAAAAAAAGAGGGTTTTTGAACTTGTTTGCAGATTATCCGGAAATTGATCCAAGTAAATGCATGGGATGTGGGGTGTGCGTGGATGCATGCGCCCGTGGTGCGATCTATATGAAACCGATCGACACGAAAAGCAAAAACAAGAACAAGTCATATAAAAAGAAGTAACATCATTACAAAATAAAGGTGAGTTCAATGGACGAATTGGAAGCGATCAGGAAAAAGAAGATGGAGCAAATTATCAGGAAAAAAGAACTTGAATCTTATCCGGATAAACCAATCACTGTTGCGGATGCAGATTTCAATCAATTTATATCGAAATATCCATTAGTTGTAGTTGACTGCTGGGCAGAGTGGTGCGGACCATGCCGTATGCTTGCACCGACCATTGATGAGCTTGCTGCAGAATACAGGGGAAAGATCGTTTTCGGAAAACTCAATACCGACCACAACCGTGCAACTGCAATGCAGTATAAAATATCAAGCATTCCTGCGATGCTTGTTTTCAAGAACGGGAATTTTGTAGGACAGATAATCGGTGCAGTTCCAAAAGAACAGATCGTGCAGCAACTACAGCCTCTTATGTAAGACGGAAGTGAAATAAATGTCAAAACCAAGAATTGCAGATAGCCCAACAATACGTTTGATAGACCTTAAGTCAAAACCATACTTTATTGTCGCATCCGTAGAGGTTGGAAATACCACTACAAAGTGCATCCTGACAGCTACGAACATGGAAGATGGAAAGACAGGTCATGTATATAAAGTTGTGAAGATGACAAGGGATGTGCGCGATCCTTTACCTGATGAAGCGGTTTTTGGAAGAACATTGAATGGTGTGGGACTTACACGCGAATCAGTATCCGAACTTGTTCGTGATACACTTGTTGAGGCTGTGGAAAAAGCAAATCTTGACATCAAGACCGATCTGAACTTTGTTGTACGCTCAACAGGAGTGGTTGCAGGTTTTGATATGCCGGAAGAGGTTGGTGAGTTCATCAAAGCACTGGCGGACGGTTGTCTTATGGCAGGTGTCCCTCCAAAGAACATGACACCTCCAATGTCAATTGACAATCTGCCTGAGAAGTTCCGAAAGTTCAGTATGATTAAAAAGGTTGTATTTGACGGTGCAGTGGCAAGTGTTATCCCACCAATTGGTGCAACAGGCGTAGAAGTGGTTGCAAATGAAATGGAGGGAGAACTTGCAACAGCAGGCATCAAGGAAGGTGCCAAGTGGGCTGATGTTGATTTCAGGAATCCGTGTCTTTCAATAGATTTCGGGACCACGCTTGATGGGCGAATCACCAGTGATGACCTGCCTTATGCAAAAACGATCGGTAATTTCTGTGGTTATGCAGGTGCCATTCCCGATGCCATTATCAAGGGCACGCACACGGTCGATGTAATTCTCGGAACAGCCCTTGATGTTTTTGATGAAAAATCCGCTGATGTCCTGACACTTAAACTTAAAGGCAAGATGATACGCGAATACGCTAACAAGATCCTTGATTATGTCATCATAGAAAAAGTTCCAAAAAGCAGTACAAAATATGGAAGCGTGCCTGTAAATCCAAAAGCTGCCGATGAAATGGGAGTTGTCCTCATTGGCTGCGATGTTGGCGAGAACGGTTCTGACATGGACAAACTGTCTGAAATTGGCGGCGAGATACACAAAAAACATGGACTCAAGATATTGTTTGCAGTGATTGATGAGGTCATGGCAAAGGTAATTTACCGTCTTGTCAAGGTTGCAAAGGATGAAGGACTTGTGTTTGAAAATTCATCCATCGGCATAACCGGAAGGGCAGGGATCAGCGGTAACAAGCCAAAACTTGCTTTGAAGTATCTTGGTGATCTCAATATCAACCACAAGATCGATGAGCGTGTGGTTTTCGTGGATGACGGACTTGCAAGGGGCGCGGCAGTCATGGCACGTTGCATGAACTCACTCGGCGCACCCAAAAACCCTCTTGGTGGTCGTTCCGGCGGCAAATGTATTTTGGGAATGAGAGTTAAGTTGCAGGGTTAATCAGTCTCTACTTATATAGTTTAACTACAAAATGGGTGTGTTATATTGTTTATGATGTACGATGGTAAGAAAAAAGACAGGAAAATATCCTGTCTATTGTACTGACATAGGAGACAAATTGGAGTCGATGGTTGTTGATCCAACGTCAACATCGCTATATGCAAAATAAGTAGAAAAAGTATACGAATCGTCAACAACGATGCAACTCACTTTTCGCGCATCTGTTTAATGCTCTGTGCAATCTGCTTTGCAATCACGGTCTTTGGACCATTGTTATCAACAAGTACCCTGCCACTCACTTCCCACCAGGATTTTGGATACGCTTTATCAGCTTCAACCTCCGGGTTGAGTCCTAACTTTGCGGCGGCTTTCTCGATCTCATTGAGTTCAGGCTGTTTGACAGAATCCTTCTTAGAGAGTATCCTGCCATCTTTTCTTGAATTGGTCAGATCAAGATATGCAGGCCATATCACCAATTTACCTTTATCGCGCATTAACATGAACACATATTGGGATTCATTTAATTTAAAGTTGGTCCAGATACATAATCATATTCTCCATCGCGTCAAGTTAAGCTTGCAAGTTCGTTTAAAACAGGAGAAATGTACAATGGTATGTCTGAATGATATCCCGTAGAGATCGTTCTAAGCCGTGCATTCTTTTTTCGGGTCGATGACAATCTTTCACCATAAACTCCATTTTGGAACAGTGCCAATCCAAAGCCATATTTATATAGGTTCTTGGACTAAATATAATAACATGATTCGCACAAAAAACGGTTTCATTATCGATCCTGAGATTGAATCGTACATAATGGAAAACAAAAAGGATTTCAGGGTTTGCACCACATGTGGAGGACCTGTCATCGTGCCAACCGAACTTAAACCCGCCAAACCATCAGACATCAAGATAGAGATTGGTGATAATGTCCTGTACGTATCAAAGATACAGGTCAGGTACCTCCGACGCTTTGATAAGTTCATGCTTGAACAATACCGCAACTCACCGTTTTGCAACATAGGATAAGTATCAATCACGCTTTTTTATAGTATATATTTTATAAATATATAGTGCGAGTCAATCTGAGCGTCAGCGAAGATTTTCTCGGTCAAACGTTGCGACGGCACACCCAACCACAGCAGAGCTGTGGGGTATAATTATTAAGATCAAACACTGAGGACAGTAACCCATGCTTTGATTCTCTGTGACCTGTACGCCTTGCGGGCGTAGCAGGCACTCAACTGCGGTAGGAGGTGAGTGTCCTCTGTGATCTATTGAAATTTACATGAGATTTGTTAACATTGTATAATTTCTAACTATAAAACTTCGCCCTCAGCTTCTCATAAAACGCCTGCTCACCTCCATTTGTTTTTCTTGAAAGCCGCTCAACTATCAACTCTGGCGTGCTTTTTGCAATATAATTGTAGCACGGAGTTCGCTCTACGATAAGATTCAGATCGGCGTCGAGACCACTTGCCTCGATTCCATCTACCCGAACACTGCACTCCGTGTTTTCCAGTATCAACTCAGGCAGGTGTGACACGAACACAGCCATGCTGTTTCTGTTTTCTGAAAGAACCTCAAGTATGCCTGCAATAATCTTAGCAGACGCACCGGGCTCGGTAATGGATTCCATTTCATCCACCAAAACCACCTTGCTGGAATCATCCGCAACCACTGAAAAATCCATGAGTGTAGTTTCAAATGCACCTGCGTCCAGTGTTCCTTTCGATTTTGCGAAATAGTAAAGTCCATCCGACATCCCGATCTCGAGCAACTTCGCAGGGGTCGGGAATCCCATGTGTGCGAGTATGATGCATTGTGCAAGAAGTTCGAGCATTGAAGTCTTGCCTCCCGAATTCACACCACTGAGCAGCACAACTCTGCTTTTGTCTTGCGGGCTGTAAGCCGTATCACCGACCGAGTAGTCTATCGGGGTAACCTCACCGTACCGCGATCTCAGGAACAGGTTCTCTCCCTTCACAAAACCGACCCCTGTCTTATCGACCAACTCCGGCATCGTAAGAGCATACTCATGCGCAAAACATCCTATCGCAAACCCAACATCGAAATCCAACACACTGCGAACCATCTCCTGCACAATGTCGCGGTATCCGTGCAGGGTCTTTGAGATGTTGCGTTTGTGTTCGATCTTCTTATTATGGATATTGTGCGCCACATTCTGCTTTAATGCATTCACATGATCGCGGTCAACTTCTACAGGATGCATGATTTCATCAGGAAACAATGAGTCTGCAATCAGCATCTCTTTTTTATTAAGTCCGAGTTCCTTTGATATCCGCTCTTTTGCTTCCTTGACGACAGTGTTGTATGACTGGGAAACTTCCTTCTCAAGCATCTCTTTTAGTTGCACATCCCCGCTCACCACCTTGAGCATATCCTGTCCACTGATTGTCAATTTACTTTCGGTCAGGCACTTATCCAGCCTTGAGTTTGCATCACGCACAGCGTCCGAGATGCAAGTTTCCATATTTTCAATGATCGAGTTCAACCTGTCAATATCAGGATCATTTCCAGCTTTCACATCCCCTGTTTCATCGATCATGGACAGTGCCATATCAAGTTCTTTGAGATGTTCGTTATCCAGCTTTTCAAAGAACATGGTACTGGCTTCGCGTATCGCCTGTATGACCGCTACTGAGCATTCAATGGTTGCAAGGTTCTTTGCAAAAAAGCCGATCACCTGTTCAGGAACTACCTGCCAGTCCTCCAGACGTTGCAGATCGGATACATATTCAGGTTCAACATCTTCGGGAAAATCGAATCCAAGAAAAGCAGCACCTGACGCAATGACATGAGAATAACCCCGCGCAACATCCACGAACTCGGAAGGCGTGCTTACCATCTGCACATCAATGACACTACCAAACCTCTGGCGTGCATACTCGAAATCCTCGTGATTGACAGTGATGATCGCACGCTCGCGTATTTGAGGTGGATTGTACTTGAGATTTAAAGGGCGAATACCCGAAAGCAGATTCGGGAAGTCGCTGTTATCCCGAAGCAAACTTGCAGTGTCCACATAATATGATACCGACTCGCGCACAGATTCTATTTTATCTTTTTTGCTTGCAGGATATGGGAAATAGATGTGAAGTTTATCTTTTGCATACCGCGTGTGTGCGAACTGTTTTATAATATCGAGCAGCCGCTCATAGATATCCACGGACTCTTTTGTTTTCAGGAAATCGGATATTGAGACTCCTTCAACCTGTGCGTGCACCTCGTGTACAAGAGATATCGCATATCGTTGGCCTATGCCTTCAACTTCGGATATGCTGGCAATGTCACCACCAAGTATTGCATCAAGTGCAGCCTCCTCGCTCCCGAAATGACCGATGAAACGTTGTGCCATCTTTTCCCCGATTCGCGGGATATCCTGCAAGGTTTTCATACACTCACCTCGCGCGCATCCCCCACAAACATCTCCAGTGTACAATTTGAGATCCCGCGCTCGACCTTGTACCTGTCCGCTTTAGCCATCTTGCTCATACCGGCAGAACTTTTTGGCTGCATCTTGCTTGCAAGTCTACGGTTTCTTCGGCTCTCTATCATCTGGGAATTGTAGAACACATCCCAGAGTCCCTCGACTTCATCTGCCTCTTTATTCTTTGATGACAACGATGTGCGCAGGCTTTTTACAAACGCTGCCGCCGTCTTTGTGAAATGGTCAAGACCCACCAGTTCACCATTACCTACCCATGCGGCATTGCCAAATATGACCGCCACGGGGACATCGGGGTTCTTTTTGGCAAGCCACCTGCAAAAGATATCCGCAACATCATGCGGCGAATCGATATCAACAGTCTGGATACCATTCACAAAATCAGGACGTGCGAACATGCACATCCTCTGCCACGCGCGGGTGACGTCGCGCATGTAATTGTAATACCTGCGTGCAAGCTTTGATTTTCCTGTGTAGAGATGCTCGGCACTGCCATTACATGAAACGATCAAGTGAATAAGTTCAGCCGGGTTCGCTTTACTGTGCCGCAGTACAAGGTCGATATACTGCACAGGGCTTGTGTCGGTGCGTGACATCTTTGCAGGG
This sequence comes from Methanosarcinaceae archaeon, assembly GCA_030611265.1. Taxonomy (GTDB): domain Archaea; phylum Halobacteriota; class Methanosarcinia; order Methanosarcinales; family Methanosarcinaceae; genus Methanovorans. Next base: position 29,902 of record JAUWQD010000017.1, read on the forward strand.
CACTTGCCAAGCACTTCCCGAATCAAATTTTTCGTACCTGCGATCGGTGTAAATCCCAACCGTACGACCTCATCTTCAGTTCCGGAAAAAGTGAGTTTCCGTTCCAGTTCGCGCCTGTCTTTCGCAAAAACAAGTTCGGCATCGGGATGCTCTTTCAGAGCAGAGCATGCCAGAAGTACTCCGTCCACATCTGTCTTGAATGCTATTATCATGAACCCACCCCCATAAACGAGTGGAGATTGGTCTGTTTGCTGCCATTGATCTCAATGAACGGACGGGCGCGTGAGATCACAACACCCATGCGTGCAAGTTCCTGTTCCGATGTGATCGGGCGCGCCTGTATGATCCGGTTCGCACTGATCGGGCCGATCCCGGGGACCATGAGCAACTCATCACGCGCGGCTTTGTTTATGTCCATCGGGAAATAATCTGGATGGGCATACGCAAGGCGCATCTTTGGGTCGGCATCGGCAAGAAAACCGTCATCATTGAATATCACATCGAAATCCGATGCTTTGATACCATAATCCTTCATCAAAAACGATGCCTGATACAATCGGTTCTCGCGCCATTTTGGTGATGCGATGCCGTTTTGTAGTGGCGTATCCGGCACCGGGTCAAAGCTCATGAAATATGGCCGGCGGAGTGCATACCTGTCCATAAACTTGTGCACGGTACTGATTATTTCCCTGTCAGGCTCGTTGACCGCACCCACTACGAACTGCGTGTCATTCGCACCTACAATACGACCGCCATATCCGACCTTGCGCCTCTGTTTTTTGATCAGGTCGCGCGTCCATTTGAGACGGGTCAGGATGTCATTATTGTAATCGAAATTCGGGCATATCTCGGAATAGTTGACAGAACTCGTTGTCTCGGCATTTACCCCGAACTTGTTGGAGTGTTCTGCAATTTCCTCAAGAAGATATTTCGGGGTTCCGGGCATCATTCTTGTGTGTATGTATCCTGTAAATCCCTGACTGCGCAGTAGTTTTGCAACCTCAAGCTGCTTCTCGGCTGTGTTTTCCGCATCACCGATGATGCCTGATGATAGGAACAGACCCTCGATGGCGTTCTTACGATAGAACGACCATGTTATTTTTACAATTTCCTCAGGTGTCAGCGATGCGCGCACCGTATCACGTTTGTTGCGATTTGGACAATATGCGCACTCACCTGCGCATGAATTGGTGAGCAGGGTCTTGTAGAGCTGGATGCACCTACCATCGGGTCCAAAGGCGTGACACACTGCGCTTTGGTTGCAACTATCGTATTTGGTGCCTTGTGCAAGGATGCGCATGCGTTCGGTGAGGGTGTGGTGCTGCTCGGTCATTTGATGATAGAAGTATGCGTAGGTATATAACCTCGAGCCAAGCGGGGTGAAAGTATTCGGCAGGTGCTTAAGCGTATTTTGTTCTCTAACGTATCTCTTAGAGTGATGTAAATTTCAAAAATTGGTATGACAAAAGATATTAGGAATGGTCAGCGTCGAGCGGGTGCACACATTTTGATCGGGCGCGCACACTTATAGTAAACATTTACCTATCAAAATCACAAAACAATCCGTTCAATAGGCTCCGTGATCTCGAACTCGCCCAATACGATCTTCCTCTTCAACTCCTCTGCCGCAGCCGCAGCACGCGCGCGGTCGGATTGGCGAACCACTACCGGAATATCTTTTTCCACCACTCCGTCATTGTAGTGCAGGTTGCCAAGATTCGCGCTGAATGCACTGCCTGCGCAGTTTGTAGTGCAAAAGCCGCAGTTGAAGCACAACTTTGCATCATGGACGGCTGCCACATTGTCATTAAGGGTGACAGCACCCATGGGGCATGTCTGCTCAACCTCGCACACTTCACATTTGATGCACTTATCTGACCGGTAGGTCACTGTCGCGTCGACATCATCCCATACATCACCATAGGTAGTATCGCAGATAGGGAGCCTGCCATTGACATCAACGATCGTGAGTTTGAGGTCGCGGTCAAGTTTGGTGATGTTGTCAAGTATATTTTGGTTCAGGACTGGAATAGGCACTGCCCATGTCACAATGATCTCAGGTCCGGCAGATGTCAGGAAACCGCCCATGTATTCGGGAGTCATACCATACATATCTGCAAAGCCGGCAAGGTTTGGTTTTTCCGGGCTGCTGCGCGTACCTGAACCTGATACAAAACCATCTGCCCCATTGATCAAAACCCTGGTTCCAATCCCGATAGTCTCAAGGTTGGGGTCGTTCTTTATCGGGTTCAGTTCACCGCATCCGCAGAAAGTTGCCTCGCCCAAGTTCCCTTTGAAATCAACAGCATGGAATATCGAGGGGATTGCATCTTTGTCTGGATTTACAAAAGCGAGATAGTTCTTGAACGCATGTCTTGTTGCAAAAAGGCGGGCATGTGGTATTTCTTTGAGTGTGATTTTGGTTTTGATGTTCTGTCCTTCAATTGTCTTAACTTCCACTGTAATCGCTTTTCCCTCAACAATGTCTTTGAAAAGATGACCTCCGCCATACTTTGGATCAGACCTGCTGTGTGCTGTACCATAGACGATCAGATCCAGCACACCGATGCGCTCGTTCGGGCATGGTCCTACATGTGCAGGTACATCGTTCAGCCAGACGCATTTTGCGCGCATGAACTTACCCGGTTCTGCAACGGAAAATGAAAGAACGACATAAGTTCCGCTCATTATGCCGCGGGTTGCGGCAGTCACCACATCGACATCGTTAAAATTGATGCGCTCACCAGTTCGTACACGGTTGCATATCTCTTCCGCTGTCAGGACAATGGCTTCATTATGTTCGATCTTGTCCTGTATTTGTGCGAATGTTCTTTCTGTAGCAGTCATGCTTACAATAATGGCGTGTTCCTATTTGAAAATGAGGGTAATGCAGTCGCACGGACGTTCAGCCAGACAATTCGTGTTTATAATTTCTATTTTTGATAGTATATAATTTATAGAATTATATAGTGCGAGTTAATTCGACCGAAGGAAGAATTTTCTCGTAGTATATGTTTTATAAACATATAGTGCAAGTTAATCCGAGCATAGCGAGGATTTTCTTGTAGTATACAGAGGCTGTCCAGCAATTATTACCTCCCAACATTAAATCGATTCAATAAACATTGTCTTATTAGATTGGAATCGATACACTAGGACATTGCCGAAAATTGATAGATTATTTTTGGATGAATACCTCAAATTTCACATCCTGTACCGGAATTTTCTTCTGGCATCCATGGCGTTTTCCATCTCTGATCTTTTGAGTTCTTTATTTATGCACTTGAGCATCTTTCGATGATGGAGGTAGCGCCATGTTGAAAATATTAATACAACCAAAATAGCAACGATCCACAGAACATCATCAACAATAATTCCCCATGTGGCGATTTTTATAAATAACACAGTCATCAGCAGTGAAACAAATACTACAGTAAGATACTGGTTAGCAGTTCGCTCACATATTTTTTTATGACGTTCCAGTGTTAGAGTTTTCCTGATGCTACCCATCAATCCACCCCGCTAACAATTTAATTATTTATATAATATATTATACTCAATTAAATTAATACTTATTGATGCGGTTAACTATTTAGGGGTTAGGATCAATCATGTGACCAGAGAGAATATGAAACACGAAATTGAAGTAGTATGTCCTTCATGCTCGCCGAAAACACCGGTATTGCATGAGGTATTGAAGTCGGGTCAGAATCCTGTTGTAAAATGCAAGGAATGCGAATACGTACACCCCACAAAGATCGAGAACAAAAAACCGGTCAATATAAGGGTAGTCGTAAGTAAAGCGGATGAGTCATTTAAGCGAAGCATACAACTTGATCCGGATCAGGTTGTGTATGAGGATGATGAATTAATTGTTGAAGACGAGTCGGAAGATGAAGTATATCCCATTATCGTCACATCCATCGAGTCAAATGAGATACGTGTCGACGGTACAAAAGCCGGGGATATTGACACGATATGGGGCAGGAGTATTGATGAGGTCATTGTGAAGGTAGCGATCAAAAACGGCAGTAAAACAGAATCGTTCAACAAACGGGTTCCCGGGGGATACGATTTTGTTGTTGGTGATGAGGATGATGTGCAGGGTAAAAAGTTTATAATAACCCACATCAAGATACGAAATGGTGAGTTCTGTTCAAGCAAAGGTGAAACTGTCGAGGCAAAACACATAAAACGCGTGTATGCAACACCTGTTAAAGTAAGAGCATGGGGAGAGGGGAAATCGGCATGGAGTTTGGGGAGAAAAGCGCGAAACTGGTAGATCACCTCAGATTTCAAGGGGTTGGGGAGAAAGTACTTGATGCGATGCTGCGAGTTCCGCGGCATCTTTTTGTTCCCCCGAATGTTCGTGAAGAAGCATATATCGATACTCCGTTGCTGATAGGATATAGCCAGACCATCTCTGCACCGCATATGGTCGCTATTATGTGCGACCTTCTGGACTTGCGAGTGGGTCAGAGTGTACTTGAGGTTGGCACAGGTTCGGGGTACAACGCTGCTGTGATGGCAGAACTTGTGGGGAGCACGGGGCATGTGTATTCCATGGAACGCATAGCTCCGCTGGCTGAGTTTTCGAAAAAGAACCTTATGGATGTTGGATGTGCAAATGTCACCGTAATGCTTGAAGACGGGTCCGGCGGCGATTTTCCGCATTCACCTTATGACCGTATTTGTGTCACCTGCACCGCACCCGATATTCCACAACCCCTTATCGAGCAACTAAAACCCGGTGGATTGATGGTCATACCTGTGGGAGTCGCTTTCCAGCAGCTCTATCTTGTAAAAAAAGATATGGACGGAACAGTTCATAAGGAAATAAAAGGCGGGGTCGTGTTCGTGCCGCTCATTGGCAGGTATGGATTTAGTGATGATTGAATGTGTCCTTTGGTCAAAGTGACTTTTTAATTTATTGATACATTTGTTGTTTTTAGTCATACAGCTACATAAAATATATGGAAAAGGCACATAGGATATATCTCTTGGAGTCACTATACCTCGGAATTAATTATCTAGACCTGTAATAAGCCCCATCATCCTGATATCCCATCTTGTCCGCCAATACATATCAGCAATTTTCTGTCAGTCACCCCAATATCCATTTTTTAACTCTTTACAGACTCACCTGATAATCGCCCCTTGAGCCATCGCCATACCTACAACAAGGATCTTGCCCCCGTATTCAGGGCACCGATCCAATCATTTGCCTGCGCCCCATAACGATTCTGAAATGTGCCGACTGCGCGCGAATGTACTAACCATGCCACAGCATCTATCCAGAGTACAACGCCGCGCGGTCTCACTAAAATTCAATGTAACCGACTTCGAAATGCCTCCGTTCGCAAGCCCAAAAACCCACCCTATATAATGCGAAAGCACTTTAACTGCATGCATGTCCAGCACCGGCACAAGCAATATTTATGTGACAAAAACGCATTTTGTTTTTGGTGATAAAATGACAAACCTTACGGCAATCCTGTATAAAGACGACGATATGTATGTAGCCGAGTGTCCCGAGGTTGGCACATTTAGTCAAGGGGAAACGCTAACAACAGAGGTCATAAAAAAGTTTAATAGTTAGGAGATAGGTTTATGGGACTGTCGGAAAAGTCCATATTTCGAGGCATTTCAACTTATCCAATAAATGCAGCACAACGCAGCATAGCGTTTTACTTACTAATGTTGGTTTAAATGTTTCAGTTTCATCACTTTTCCGACAATCTCTTTATCTTTCAAAGTCAGGTACTACGAAAAAAGAGATTATCCCTTCAAGCAACATACAATGCGCACAGGCATGCACCCCGCTTTGCGATATCCTTGTCGCGCTGTGAGCACGGACAGATTAGTACCTTATCCTTTTCCTTGTCGCCGGTCGTAGGTCTGCACCCACAATATGGTTCACCCTTCTCACGCTTATTGTTGGCGATAGCCTTGATCGCGGTCACAACAATATCGTAATCGGGATTTAATTTGTATCCACTTTCCTCTGTATTCTTCTTTGCCGATTCATATATTTCTGTTTCAATGTCGTTTGAAAAATCCACCTATATCACTCCTTATTTTTGTTGTTTACTGGTTCTATACGATAAGCGTCATTTCCCCTCTATCACATCTGCGAGCCTGCCACCCATCTCACGGCAATATCTCAAATCGTTCTCATCGGGTCTGAACTTCACCTGCAAACCGGGTTCAATAATCTCAAACCCTGCGGTCTCCAATTCCTTTTCAACCGCTTTCACAGCCCCGCCACCCCATCCGAATGAACCGAAAGCAATTGCTTTTTTGCTTTTTGGACGAAGTCCCTTAAGATATGTCAAAAATCCGGCAACTGATGGGAATATACCATTATTGAGCGTAGGTGAGCCAACAGCTATTACCGGTGCAGTCAGTACCTCTTTTATGATCGCACTCCAGTCATTCTTTCGCAAGTTCAGGAGTTTTACCTCCACACCGGTATCACTTATGCCATCCAACATCGCCTTTGCCATCCGCTCAGTGCTTTTCCACATCGTGTCATAGATTATCAGAACCTTCGGCACAGTCTCGGCATTTGCCCACCGCCCATAAGCAGCGATTATCTGTGCAGGATCCTTTCGCCATATCACACCATGACATGGTGCGATCATGTCGATCCCAATACCAAGTTGCTCCACCGTATCTACATACTTGAGTACCTGTGAGCCGAACGGCATCAGGATATTTGCATAATATTCAGCAGCATCATCCATCACATCATCCACCTCATCATTGAAGCGATGTGACGAAGCAATATGCTGTCCAAAGGCATCATTTGAAAGGAGTATCTTATCCTCTTTGATGTAAGTGTGCATGCTGTCAGGCCAGTGCAGCATTGTGGCTTCAATGAACATCAAGGTCCTGGCACCAAGGTTCAACTCACTACCAGTTTCAACAACCTCAAAATTCCAGTCCTTGCATCCTATACTACTATAATGTTGACATAATCCATCCCTGCCTCGTTTTGTTGCAATAACCTTAGCATTTGGAATTAGTCTCATAAGTACAGGCAAAGAACCTGAATGATCCATTTCCACATGGTTCGATATTACATAATCAATCCGTGTAGGATCGATTATTTTTTGGATATGTTTGATCATCTCTCCTGCAAAATGTGATTTCACAGTATCAACAAGTGCGATCTTCTCATCTACGATCAGATAAGCATTATATGTAGTCCCTTTTGGCGTCACATAACCATGAAAATCACGGATGTTCCAGTCAACCACTCCTACCCAGTAAACCCCTTTAGCTAATTCTACTGGACTATATTCGTTATCCACACTCCATTCCTCCCAATATGAACATTGATTAATTTATGTCTGCATTCGAAATTGTGTAGACTCTTCAAGGAACCCATCTATGAGTTCATAATGCCCCCGTTCAAAAGATGCAAGTTTATCGAAGAACCCGCGCTGCTTTTCATTTTCAGCACGTTTTGAAAGTTCAGTATAGAAATACTCACTTTTTCGCTCAAGACGGAGCGCTGCCAAAAGCACACCAATCTTTCCCAAACGGTCATCAATGAACTCCATAGAAAATGATGTTTTAAAATCCGGGGCATTGGATTTGACATCCGGCACCGTTTTGTCCTTTCTATATTGTCTCAGGTAGTCGGCATGCCTGACTTCTTCCCCTGCCAGATAATTGTATAATCCAATCGTTTCCACACTTTTGATAGTAGATGCCTTTTCAAGATAGAACTCCCTGCCCTGCTCTTCCATAGAAATTGCCATCTCAAGCACATTGTCCAACGTCTCAAGTTCTTCAAGAGTAACTGATATCTCTTTTAGTACATCACTCATATAACCACTGTTTGCCCTACTTATCCTTTATTTTACAGGTATTGATCCCTGCAAAAGTATAAAGTTGACAATGTCCGGTCACTCCGGTAACCAGCATGATCAAACCAACAGTTGCAATAACATAAGTCAAAATACCTGCAGTCACGATCTGGGCAAAACCCACGTATATAAGTACAAGTCCAAATACGATCCTAACTACCCTATCAACGGTTCCTTCATTCGTTTCCATGATACACCCCCGCTTAACGTAATGTATTACGGGTTATAACCACTCATTTATTGATCGATTTACTATGTTTCAGTCCATTATCCCCTTTTTTGGACAGAAGCAATCTACCAAACGCCTAATAAATGATTCAACTTGACACTTAAATAACTTTCCACATCAATTAACAATATAATGTGAAAGTGCCGTTCGATATGTGATCAGTCGCGACCATCCAAATCCTTTTTTGTTGTAAACAAGACCCTGATTCGTGTATTTAGAAAGTCTTTTATAAAACCGTGGATAATCAGAATACAGATTGAAATTACAATTACATTGAGTAATCCATTACGAGAAAATTCTCAATTCGGTCGAATTAACTCGCACCATATATTTATAAAATATATACTATCAAAAATGGGGACACATTCATGGATAATATCAAAATCGCAATTATAGGTATTGGAAATTGTGCAAGTTCACTTATTCAGGGCATTGAACATTACAAGAATAAAGACAGCGATGATGCGATTGGTCTGATGCACTGGGAGATCGGTGGTTACACGCCAAGCGATATCGAAGTTGTTGCAGCATTCGACATCGATAAAAGGAAAGTCGGAAAAGATGTGGCTGATGCGATCTTTGAGTTGCCCAACTGCACCACTGTTTTTTGTGAGAATATACCAAAGACAGGAACCATTGTAAAAATGGGCAAGGTTCTGGATGGTATGGCAGATCACATGAACGATTACGACGATAAACACTCTTTTGTCCTTGCCAATGAGAATGAAACCTCAAAAGAGGATATCGTAAATGAGTTAAAAATATCAAAAACCGAAGTTCTTTTGAATTATCTTCCGGTTGGTTCCGAAAAAGCCGTACGTTTCTATGCCGAATGCGCACTTGAAGCGGGCGTGGCATTCATAAACAACATGCCGGTCTTTATCGCAAGCGACCCGGCGTGGGCAAAGAGATTCGAGGACAAGGGCATACCGATAATCGGCGATGACATAAAAGCCCAACTTGGTGCAACCATCACACACCGTACCCTTGCAGACCTGTTCAGTAAAAGAGGGGTAAAGTTAGAGCGGACATACCAACTCAATACAGGTGGAAATACCGATTTCCTAAACATGTTGAACAGAAACCGGCTTGCCTCAAAAAAGGTTTCAAAAACGGAGGCGGTACAGTCTGTTACCGCACAAAGGCTTGATGACGAGAACATCCATATCGGACCAAGTGATTATGTTCCATGGCAAAAGGATAACAAAGTGTGTTTCCTCAGGCTGGAAGGAAAACTCTTCGGAGATGTGCCAATGAATATTGAACTGCGTCTGTCGGTCGAAGATTCCCCCAACTCCGCAGGTGTGGTCATTGATGCTGTCAGGTGCTGTAAACTTGCGCTTGAAAGAGGCGTGGGTGGTGTCTTGTATTCACCATCTGCATTCTTTATGAAGCATCCTGCAAAACAGTTCACGGATGATGAGGCGTTCAACATGACCGAGGAATTTATCGCGGGAACACGGAATGTGTGAACGACCTCTTCCTGTCGCTATACGGCGAGGAAGGAGCTTCCTGCTTCATTCTTCCAAACAGCGTCAGTGAGTTCACAGGCTTTATCCGTAGTTCCTACGGTGCTAAGATTTAAAATGTTAATTGCGTCATTAATGTCCCGGTTCATTTCCAGACCACAGTAAGGACACTTATGCGTACATACTAAAGAGATTTTGGAACTATGTCTTATTGCTGCATTATGGGTAAATTTGTGCGTTAGAGCAACAGTCAAAGATGGAAAATAGGATGGTTTTGTATGATGTTGAATGTTTTTCGTGTGAAAACAGGTTGTTTCAAAATAGTTTCAGATAGATTAAATATTAATTTGACAAAGTCAAGTCAGTTCGTGAATTTGAAATCACAATCTTTTTAAACAACACAGTCATCAATTAATTAGATATATTCGTTTAATGGAATCTGCAAAATGTGTTGTGTTTGAATGGGTTATTGTCGTTCACATGTACATGGAATAGATACATTATTAAAAAGTGATATAGTGGTATGTGTCATGATTGACCTGAATGACCGTTAGTACTAAAAAATATGTACTCATTAAATGGAAAAAGTCAAATATGATTGTGAGTTTCAATGTCACATTCAATATATTCAAATCAGAGAGGTATATAAAATGAGAAAACTGATGTTAATTTCGTTGGTAGCACTTCTTGTTGCGATGTTGGCGATTCCTGCATCTGCAGAGGAGGGCTTTTCAGTCACCACTTTGGATGCGATGGATGTGGATTGTACGTCTGCATGTCACGCCGCAAATCCTCACACAATACACGCTGGAAGACCAGTGACATGTGTGGCTTGCCATGGTGAGACACTTTCGATTGCAATTCCGCGATGTGAAAATTGTCACTATGGACCAATACATGAGGTTCACATAGGCAAAGTAGTGACAGAAGATTGTTCCTATTGTCACCAGAATCTTGAATATGTACACAACAGTGCTCTTGAAGAGAGCGTGTGTGCGCACTGTCACAAGGACCTGATCATGGATCACGGTGGCGAGATTGAAAGTTGTACGAAATGTCACAGCACGGCTCCGGATGTTGTGAAACCTGTTAAGACTGCAGACATGGATATCGTATGTCAGGCATGTCACATAAGTGATAATGTGGCATCTGTCCACGGAAATGAGTCAAACGAGCAGGCATGTTACAATTGCCACAGACCTGGAGAAGGTGATGTTTCTGCATCCCAGATCCCGCACAATATTCACATTCCGGCTGTATCATGTGTGGCATGTCACATGGAAGATGAAAGTATTATTGTTCCAGAGTGTGTAAGATGTCACCAAGTCGATGATCTTCACTCATATGGAGTTGTTGGTGTGACGTTAAAAGATCAGATTAAATGTAGTGTATGTCACCCGAAGTCATACTTCGATGAACTTGCGACAACAGAACCAGAAGTTTCAGATGAACCAACAACAACAGAACCAGAAGTTTCAGATGAACCAGCACCTGCTGAATCAGAAGAGGGTGCATCATCTGTGCCCGGGTTTGGAATGGTTTCTGCAATCGGGGCAATTGCAGCTCTTTACTTTGTAAGTAGAAGAAAGTAAGTTTTGCTTTCTTTTATTTTTTCATTTTGTTTTTTTTTTTGCAATTTTAGTCAATGTTTTTGTTCGGCGCTCTTTTCAATTTTATCCACACAGTTTGACAAAAGTGTACACAACAAATACTTTCATGTTCATATGTCTGCAAAGCACGTTCATTTGATTGAAGTACAGGTTCATACAACCATTGTATTGTGTATGTATGTTGCCAATTTTGTATGAATGAGCAATTGATTGGCAATCTAAGAGGGCTTTATCATGAGTGTATGTAATATGAATGTGGAACGAAAAACTGCGACTTATGAACATACTAATATCTGTATTTCCCAAATATTTGCATATCTTGTCAGATCAACTATTAAAAAATATATTTCCAAGTTCAATAGTAGACAAAAGATTCAATTCTCGCTTGCAGCAGTAGTTTTTTTTACTTTTGGGATCGGGGATGGATTTACAGGTGCATATATGATGAATATTTGTGGAATATTTGCAGAAGCAAATCCATTTGCACGTCACATTGTTGAAACGCAGGGTTGTATAAGTCTTATTCTTTTCAAGTTGTGGATGATATTTACACTTTTGTCAATAGTGATTCGTATTGAAAAATTCTCAAAGCATCCTATGTACTGGATGACCAATGGTTTTTTGGTTGCATTGGGATTTGGTGGAATTATGGCAACAATTACAAACCTTATGCGTATCTATGATGTTGCAATTTTTGGATATGGGGTGCCATCTCCACTTTTAATTGTCCAGGTGTATACAGGTTTAATGTTTGTGTTAGTACTATTTGGTAATTTGATTGACAATAGTAAATATTCAAAATTTCCACATGTTCATGGACAGCATTTTTAGAACACGTTCATGGCACATTTTTTTCAAACATTTATATATAAGAGTATGCATATACTATTATTGTTTATTTATATCTTACATCATACCATCACATTATCATAAGTGAAAATATGGCTGGATTTGCTGATAAACTAAAGAAATTGACTGGAGCATTCAGTAAAAAAGGTACCGAAGGCGAGGCACCGTCACCATTTGGTGCAGAAGCCCCGTCGTTTGGTGAGGGTCCACCCGGTATGGGCGGAGTCCCTGACATGTCTGCAGGCGGTCCACCTGATTTTGGAGCAGTTCCCGATTTAGCTGCAGGCAGTCCACTTGATTTTGGAGCAGTTCCCGATTTAGCTGCAGGCGGTCCACCTGGAGTTGAGCCACCCGGAATGGGTGGTGGTCCACCGGGTACAAGTCCGGCAGGTGCACCGGTCGATAATAAGATGGCAGAAGATAACGCCAAAAAGATTGCTGAGATCGAAGGTAGGCTATCGAAGGTTGATGTTAATATATCAATGGTTCAGCGCGAAAGTGAGGAAGTCAAGAAAACGGTTGAGAAGATCGACCAGAGTGTACTTGAACTTCTATCTCTTTATGAAATTGTTTCCAATCAGGTAAACCCTTTTGTTGGTGAAGCTGAAACCGGTCGCGAGAGTATCGAACGTTTTGAAAAAACAGAAACACGGATGACTGAACTCGGTGATGTTATAGTCATGTTAAAGAATGAGATCGATGTTTTATCACAGCATGCTGAAATGCCTGGTGTGGCGCCCGAAACCGAAGAGAAGATCAGTGACATAGAAACAAAGATCGATGCATTTGCAGATGCAATGGTGATACTGCATGAAAGCATAGAAACCATGTCATCAAAAACAGATGAACTGTCTGCAAGAACCGAACATTTGGATCAGAACATCGTTGATCTGGCAGATACCACAAGCAATATCTCAACAAGGGTGGATGATCTGGAAAAGATCGATTTTTCAAAGATGGTACAAAAAGCGGCGGTGGAACTTCCTGAAAAGATTGGAGAAGAAATCCCGGCACAAGAGCCAGTCAGCGAGGTCATAACAAAGGAAGGTTATCCCATTGTACGTCTGGATAGTATCAAAGGCGACCCGATGAGTGTGGTCGTATTGCTTAACTGGATCGAGTTTTTGATGGAACGTGTTGGAAGGAACAATCTTATGGATGCGCTTGACTATTATATGGATATTGGATGGATAAGTGAAGATGTGCGTTCAGAGATAATGGCGTATGCACGGGGCATAGACTACTATGTCGAAAAACCTACATGGCGACTGCTTCCTGAGGACCATACAAAATCTCTCATGTTCATTGAGAGGCTATGCGGACGCAAGATCGATAAGAACATGCTAAGTACAATTGATCGGGAGATGTCAAAGGTCAAACACGGCTTAGAGGAATTATATGGGATTTGAGACCACTGTTGTTGTTGCAATCTTTTTTTTATCGGCTATGGTCCTTGGAACCACAGCGTATGTTGCGATAAGTGCTTCACAGGATCTGGTGGATGATGCATCGTATGAAAAAAATGAAATGCAGGTCAAACGTTTGCAGACTGATGTTTTGATAGACAGTTCAACACCGGTAGGTTCAGCTGCATTATATAACCTGACGATAACGGTTTCAAATACAGGAAGTATGACCTTAAAATCCGATGAACTGAATGTTTTGGTGGATGGTACAATACAATCATACACTTTCGCACCAACGGCAACAACATGGACTCCCGATGGGACCATAACACTCACTGTTGAAGAGCTTTCAGGTGCAGGTTCACACAGGGTGAAAGTGATTACAGAGAACGGGATATCCGATTATGATACATACAGCGTTTGATCTGATATGGACCAAGGCGGTTTTATAATACATCCACTGTATTAAAATATAAAAACGTAAAAACAATCAACTTTATATTAAGTATTATACATAATAAGATTAAATCAACAGGTCTGAAAATGTTGTTCTCACGCTCTATTTCTAAAGATGAACAGGCAGAAACTGCCATCACCCACATGATATTCTTCATAGCTGCGGTCGTGCTAGCAATGGGCGTTGTTTCTGTTTTGTCAGTGAATGTCCAATCCATATCAGGGGCAACATCTGCAAGCAGCAAAGTTATATCTGACCAGTTGAGAACTGATATTACGATCATCAATGATCCGGATACGGTGCCGTACAGGAATAGTGAATATTATACGTTTTATACCAAGAACACGGGAAAATCCGAACTGAACATTGATTATGTAAATCTTGTTCTGGATGGTGTATTGATCCCACCGGAAAATCTGACAGTAGATGTGTTGGATGGAGGTGTGACGTGGAGACCCGGTGATGTCCTGAATATAAACGTAACCACAAGCCAATTGAGTTCAGGTGACCACAGTGTTCGTGTGGTCACAGAAAACGGTAAGTCAGATTCCATGAGCTTTAAAACATGAAAAAAATGATGGATAGAGGTAATTACAGTGGTTAACGTTTGTTCATTTGAGATTCCAAGAGATGAGTTTAACAGAAAACTGGGAGGAGGTTTTCCTCCCGGTTCATTAGTGGTTATCGAAGGTGGCAGTGGCGGTGGAAAAAGTACGATATGTCAGCGTACGATATTTGGATTGTTGGAGAATGAAAATAGTGTAACGTTTGTGTCAACACAGCAGACTACAAAAGGATTCATAAACCAGATGTATTCACTTGACTACCCAATTGCTCCATATTTACTGAATGGAAATTTGCTATTTATTCCTGTTATTCCATTGGTTCAGGCTGCAAAATCAAGGATCGATTTTCTTGAGCGTTTGATGGGTGCACAGGAATTGTTTGAGAATGATATTATTGTCATTGATACAATTTCTTCACTAATCAAATACAGTGTGGACAATGAAAAAAGTCTTGATCTGATCTCATTTTTCAAAAAACTGAATGGAATGGGAAAGATCATAATCTTGACTGTCGAGCCAAGCCAGTTAAGTGAAGATGTAACTTCTATGTTCCGCTCTTCATGTGATATTTACATAAGCTTGAAAGTGAAACCAATGGCTAACGAGGTCAAGCGTACAGTAGTTGTTAACAAATTCACAGGAGCCAAGGGTCCTGTGGGACAGATGATAGGTTTCAGGATCGAGCCGAAGGTAGGTCTTGTTGTAGAGATTGCGGCGGTCGGTTAGACACAAAATTAGAAGGTGATATATTATGGATCCGGAATTTCAAAAAGCACTGCAAAGAAATCCGCACCTTGGAGTATACATAAACGAGTTCAGGCAAAAGACGGGATCAATTCCTGAATTTGTTGTAAGTTTGTCGAAAGACATAGAAGAAGAGAATGTCAATGTAATTCTTCCTGTGGGTGATCCGGTATTTATTCATATATATGGGACAGCAGAGATGGGAGTAGCTCGTTATTACACCATTGAACCTCTTCTCTTTCCGAATGAAAAAAGAAAATATGACGCTATCATGAGCATGATCCTTGAGAAATCATCAAACGAGCCAGTACCTGATGGGGAAGCCGAGCTCAAAACCTTAATCTCAAAACTTCTCAATGAATCTATCGATGTTGGTGCCGGTGGTGATCTCCCGGATGAAGATGAAAAACCCGGTCTTTTGCAGAAGTTGATCCCAACGCAAAAAAAAGTACCTCTTAAACAGCAGGAGTACAACAAACTACTGTATTACATTGAGCGAAACATTATTGGGTCCGGTCCGATCGAACCCATTATCAGGGATCCGTATCTTGAAGATATCCATAGTATAGGTATTAGTGGTATATTTATTGTTCACAAGATACTGGGCATGATGGAGACAGACCTTTCTTTTGGTGATGAGGAGGGATTGGATAGTTGGCTTCGCAGTATGAGTGAGCGTATCGGTCGACCTGTAAGTGATGCCAAGCCTATCGCTGATGGTGCATTGCCTGATGGTTCACGTATCAATATTATTTACAGTCCTGATATCAGTCGGCGTGGAAGCAGTTTCACGATGCGTAAGTTCAGTGAAGTACCTGTGAGTATTATTCAGTTGATCAACTGGGGTGCTTTAAATTGTGACATGGCAGCTTATATGTGGATGTTACTTGAAAATGGTATGAGTATCTTCTTTAGTGGTGAGACGGCAAGCGGTAAAACAACAATGTTGAATGCATGTCTGTCTTTTGTAAACCCGAAATCAAAAATATATTCAACTGAAGATACTGCCGAGGTTCAGCCTCCACAGGCTGTCTGGCAACAGTTGATAACTCGTGAAGATGGTCCTCCTGATTCAAGGGTAGATACATTTACGTTGCTTAAGGCTGCTTTGCGTTCAAGACCAAACTATATTATTGTTGGTGAGATACGAGGTGTTGAAGGAGCCGTGGCATTCCAGGGTATGCAGACAGGACACCCGGTTTTGGCTACATTCCACGCATCGGCAATAACAAAGATGATCCAGCGTTTAACAGGTGACCCTATCAATGTTCCTGTGACGTTTATCGATAATCTTAATGTTGGAATGATACTGCAGGCAGTATATCGAAAGGGACAGTTCCTGCGGCGATGCATCTCAATTGATGAGATCGAAGGCTATTATGAAGAAGCCGGTGGTGTGGTTACAAGAGCGGTATTCCAGTGGGATCCGGAAACAGATACACACGCATTCAGGGGATTAAACAATAGTTTCATTCTGGAAGACAAGATCGCTACAAAGTTAGGGTATGAAGACAAGCGCCAGATATACGAGGATATGTTCTTACGTTCAAGGATATTGGAAGAGATGCGTTCACGCGGCATTGATGATTACTACGAAGTGAATGATATACTGGTGAATTTCTATCGACATGGTATCGATGGGTTGCCATTCCATGTATAAGGTGATCTGATATGAATTATGAAAAGGCATTCCATAGCATTGATATGGACCCGATGTCTTATATCAAAAAGTTTGCAATACCTGTGATTGTTTTTGGTTTTGTCTTTTCGTTTATCTTATACACGTTATTCCCAACACTTTTTGTTGGACCGACTCAGTACATACCTGCACTGCTTCCGGTAATTTGTATCATATTTGCTGTATATTATCCTATGTCAATTGCAGATGGCAAAGCTGCAGAGATTGACAACAACATGCACTATTATATTACACAAATGGGTGCAATAGCAACGGCAGAAACACCAAGATTGGATATCATCAGAATTGTTTCGCAAAACAAGGACTATAAGCGACTTGCAGATGAGACTATAAAGATCTATAATCTGGTAACTGTATGGAACATGAGTCTTGCAGAAGCCTGTAAGTTCATATCAAAACGTACACCATCTATTCTTTATGAGGATTTCCTTGACAGGTTTGCTCATGGCTTGCAGTCAGGTGAGAATGTTAATGACTTTTTGAATGCTGAACAAAACGTTGTGATGAATGAGTATGAATCCATGTACGAAGGTTGTCTTTATGCGATCGAGATGATCAAGGAATTATTCGTATCGATGGTCATGTCGCTTATATTTTTGGCATCTTTTGCAGTAATTATGCCGGTTATTACCGGTATGGATGCAATTTTGCTTATGAGCATTGTTGTTGTTACATTTATTGCTACAGATCTGGTCATGGTGGTATTTGCAAAAAGCAAGGTCCCAAGGGATCCAACATGGCAACAAACAGGGATACTGACGGAAGATCAATTGAAATTGAACCGCTCGATCCCTGTGTCCCTTGCAGCTTGTCTGGTTGTGGGGATTATTGTTGCACTTTATGGTAAGATTACAATACCAATTGCGGTTGCAATGACTTTAACACCTCTTATTCATACGGGTCGAATTGCAAGAAAGATAGAGAAAGGTATCAGACGCAGGGATGAGAATTTTCCTTCGTTCATCCGTTCACTTGGAAGTTCTGCAGGTGCACGGGGTGGTATGGTGAATGAGGCACTCAAATCGTTGCGTGCGCACGATTTCGGACCGCTGACACATGATGTGAATAATCTGTATCGAAGATTGTCAACAAGGATCGACAAAATTGAGTCATGGCATATGTTTGCAGCGAGCACAGGCAGTAATCTTATTCAGCGTTTTAGTGTCATGTTTGTTGAGGCAACGCATCTTGGCGGTAAACCGGAAGTCATTGGGGATATTATTGCTACTAATTTTCACCGGATTGTAACCCTTAGAAAAAAGCGATATCAATCAGCATCAAGTCTGGTCGGTGTGCTGTATGGTCTTACCGGCGGGATTGGATTCACGATGTATATTTCGCTTGGTGTTTTGGACTTGATGCAGAGTATGTTCTCAAGTGTGAAGATGCCGGCCGGAATGTCGATGGGTATGGTACTTTATACAAATGTTGGGAGTATTGAAACGTTGTCACTCATGGTGTTGTTTATTATGATCGCACATTCATTATTATCAGCTATTCTAATACGTGTTGTTGATGGTGGCAATATGCTTAGCGCAACAACCGATTTCGTGATAATGGTTTGGATCTCGGGAGTGGCTGCAGTGGTTACGACAACAGGTGTTGCATCACTGCTTGGTATAAGTTAACAGATGGGGTGGCAGGACCGGATGGGGTGTAGAGTGATGGTTGGAGCAGGGGATTTATGTCCGAATCCGCATATCCCCGCCCGAACGTTTGATGATCAGGTTTGATTTTTAGACTTATCCTTAGCCCTGGGTTTTTATATATTCGGCAACGGCATGCCCAACATCTTTGGTGGCTGATGTTCCGCCAAGTTCCGGTGTCATGATACCGCGTTGAAGCACATGGTTCACAGCATCTTCCACAAGCGAAGCGCTTTTTATATCACCAAGCCATTCCATCATCATTTTCACGCACAGGATCGCTGCGACCGGGTTTGCAATACCTTTTCCTGCAATATCGGGTGCACTCCCGTGCACGGGTTCGAAAAATGCGTATTTTTCACCGATATTGGCACTCGGTGCAAGCCCAAGACTTCCTACAAGTGCGGCTGACATGTCGCTCAAGATATCCCCGAAGAGGTTGGTTGTTACGATAACATCATATTTTTGCGGGGATGTAATCAGACTGTATGCCATTGAATCGACCAGCATGTCATTATATGGGACATTCGCATCGTCTGCGACATTGCGGCATGTGTCCAGAAAGAGTTTGTCGGATTTCAATACATTGGATTTGTGAACAATGGTAACCCTGTTTTGTCGCTGTTTTGCAAGTTTACAGGCATATTCGGCGATTCGTTTTGAACCCTTGCGCGTGATCACTCTTGTCGTATATGATACATCGTCATGAAGTTCTTCGATACCGGAATACATGCCTTCTGTATTTTCTCGTACGATGACAAAATCAAAATCATTCCTGCCTGTCGCACCTTTAATACCGGCAAGCGGTTTTATGGGGCGTATGTTTGCGTAGACATCAAGCTCTTTTCTGATCGTCAGTAGCACGCTTTTGTAATTGGGGTCAGGAGGTGTTGTCACTGCGCCAAAAAGGACGCAGTCGCATTCTTTCAATATGTCGATATCCTCATCCGTAATCGCGGCACCGGTCCTCTCCCACTTGTCGTATCCAAGCTCAAGCGGCACTTTTTCAATCTCAAGACCGAGTGCATCAAGCACTTCCACTGCTGCGGGGATCACTTCTTTCCCGACCCCATCACCTTCGATAACTGCAAGTTTCATGATATTCACTTATTCCATGTGGTTATGATTATGATTGGATTATGGTTAGATTGTGGTTGTAGTTATGGTTAAAATTTTATGCTTGTTTAGGTGCTTTTGATGCCGGGGAAACAATCCGCCGCAGGCGGCACGTTCCATGACCAATCAATAGATGAATACATTCAATCATCTTATGTCCTTATTTATATGACCATTCATCTGAGCCAAATGAAGATAACTTTGGTGGTGATGTAGGAATCCGCCGCGCTAAAGCGCGCATGGTGGTGCCGGTATTTTTGTACAAATATCAGTAGTGGTAGTAGTATAGTCAAAGCGATAAATAATTAGAAACATTGTGCCTAAAAAATCCTTTTTTCCATAATGTAGTTAGACTACTCCATAAGTCATTTTTCTTTGAAAATGAATAAATTTGTAACAATTCTTGTCGTGTTCGTTCCCAACAA
>JAUWQD010000044.1 GCA_030611265.1 Methanosarcinaceae archaeon
TTGTTGGGAACGAACACGACAAGAATTATTACAAATTTATTCATTTTCAAAGAAAAATGACTTATGGAGTAGTCTAACTACATTATGGAAAAAAGGATTTTTTAGACACAATGTTTCTAATTATTTATCGCTTTGACTATAGTCATCTTTCGCGTTTCCTCCAAACTTCTAAACAATCTCTACTTTTGCATAGTCGTCAAACCATGCTTCCTACATTTCTTAAGCATGTAACTTTCACCCTTACTATTAACAGTTGTACAATGGTGCAATATCCTATCCAGAATTGCCGCTGCAATAACATGATCGTGGAACATCTCCCCCCACTCACCATACGACTTATTGGAAGTAAAAATCATAGAACTCTTCTCATACCTTCTTGAAACCAGCTGAAAAAAACAATGCGCTCTTTCACTATCAAACGGTAGATATTCCATCTCATCAATAATCAGCACATCATACTTTCCCAAAGCCTTCAGTTTCTTATCCAGTATCCTTTTCAGATTTGCATTTTCCAAACCTTCAACAAGAGCACCTGCATTAACAAAAAACACCTTAAATCCAGCACTTTATTTCTCATTTTATTTCTATAATTGCTGGATGATGGATGCAATAGATAAAACCTGTTCACGCATTCTTCAGTTTTTCAGCGATATCCATTCCAAGCCTCTCGGCTTCCTTTATGTCTCTATCTATTGGCTTATACTGAATTCTCAATACAGGATCAATCACATTCATGCCCAAATTGCGCAGTTTTTCTGCAATTAATACGGGGGCTTCACCACTCCAACCATAAGATCCAAAGGCTGCCCCCAGTTTACCTTTTACATCTGAATTCGCAAGTACTTCATCAATGAACTTTTCCATCGGGGGCAATATTTTGTAATGGAATGTTGAAGAACCAACAGCTATGGCATCCGCCGCTTTTAGATCTTCTAATTTTACATCATAAAAACTAATTGATGTGGCATCTACATTTCGTTCTGAAATTCCATGTGCAATTGCATCTGATATCGCTTTTGTATTACCTGATGTGCTCAGGTATACAACCATCGCTTTTGCTGTATTTGGCATAGTTTCACCTTCCCATAAAGGAATTGGAATACATGCTGCTTACCCAATCCCATAATGACATTAAAAGTTATTTTAAATAAATGTTTTGTATATCGAGAAAACACCTAAAATATACAAAACAGGCTAAAAAAGTACATATGTTTGTAGTTCATTTTGTTAATCTTATTGATATTTTCCGCTTCATCAGCCATTTTTGCAGCAGCAGGAATTAATATGTTTATAATGCTGGCAATGTGGCTGTTTGGAATTATGGTGGGATTGAGAATGTTATTCTTATCTGTTAAAGATGCAATTAGTATCATTTAGATTGACAGCTCAGGTCGGCAATCAAATATTCCTGATGTATCTCATCCGGTGTGGATTTAAGATATATACAAGAGCGATTGGGACATGAGTTTGTAAAACGACAGAAATATATATTCACGTCAGCAATAAAAGTTCAAATCGCATACAAAACTCATTTGATATGATTATTTAAAAAAAATCGAGGAACTGTGAATATGAGCAAACTTTCGAAGCAATTGCCCGCCGATTACGCCGTGCTTCTGGCTGAAGTAAAAGAGCGCGTTCGGTCAGCCCAATACGAAGCTCTAAAAGCGGTCAATAAGGAACTGGTCGCGCTTTATTGGGACATTGGAAAACTGATTGTGGAGCGACAAAAGAGAGAGGGTTGGGGCAAATCCGTTGTCGAGAGATTGGCCAATGATCTGCAAAATGAATTTCCTGGTATTGGCGGATTTTCTACCTCAAATCTGTGGCGCATGAAGAGATTTTGTGAGGCGTATTTAGATATCCCAAAACTCGCACCACTGGTGCGAGAAATTGGTTGGTCGCACAATATTGTAATAATGGAGCGTAGTAAAGACCCTCTTGAACGCGAATTTTACATCCGCATGACCCGGAAATTCGGTTGGTCGAAAAATGTATTGATCCACCAGATCGAAAATCAGAGTTACGAAAAAACTTTACTAGGCCAGACCAATTTCGATAAGGCGCTGACGTCAAGCCAGCATGCACAGGCGAAACTTGCCGTGAAAGATGAATACACTTTTGACTTTCTTGAAATGGGTGAAGAGCATTCCGAACGCGAGCTGGAACGTGCTCTCATTTTGCGAATCGAGGACTTTCTTCGCGCTATGGGTGGGTTGTTTGCGTTTGTCGGCAGTCAGTTCCGTTTGGCTGTGGATGATAAGGAATACTTCATCGATCTGTTGCTCTACCATCGCCGTCTCAAATGCCTTGTCGCTATCGAACTCAAGATTGGCGAGTTTCAACCGGAGTTCGTGGGTAAAATGCAGTTCTATCTGGCCGCTTTGGACCGACAGGTACGCGAGGAAGGTGAAAATCCCTCCATCGGCATAATCCTTTGTAAGGAAAAGAACCGCACGGTTGTCGAATATGCCCTGCACGATGCCACAAAGCCCATCGGCGTGGCAACTTATCATATGGTTAAACATCTGCCCAAGGAACTCAAGGGGCAATTACCATCACCGGATGAAATCGCTAAACTCCTGAATGGCATGGAATGAACGATTTTCAATCACTTTTGAGGTCACAGATTGTGACTTCAAACAATGATCTAAACTTGAAGTCGCAATTTGCGACCTTAAAAAAATGGGATTCTTTAAGGTCACAAAATGTGACCATAGAGGACAGACGCGGACAACATCGAAAATATTTGCTGTATACTTTTATATTAGAACAATGGATAGAAAAAACCAACGCCATTGGATTTGTTTGATGTGTATCAGACGGCGTGGATTTAAGATATATACACTAGCGATTGGGACATAAGTGTGTAAAACGACAGAGATATATATTCATGCCAGCAATAAAAGTTCAAGTCGTATACAAAAAACACTTGATCTGATGTGAAAAAGGTGAAACTGGTATGAGTGAAAACAATTTGATGGCAATTGATGGAATCCAAAACCGGATTTACACTATTCGCGGCGTTCAGGTCATGCTGGATATGGACTTAGCACAGTTTTATGGAACTGAGACGAAGCTACTAAATAGAGCTGTAAAACGAAACAGTGAAAGATTCCCTGAAGAGTTTATGTTCCAGCTAACCGAATATGAATATGAGGGCATAAGGTCGCAATTATTAACCTTAAAGGACAGTGACAACTTGAGGTTCCAAAATGGCACTTCAAGTGGACATGGTGGCAGGCGATATCTGCCGTATGCTTTCACCGAACAGGGCATTGCGATGTTGTCAGGGGTTTTGAGAAGCGAAACCGCGATAAAAATGAGCATCCAAATCATTAAAGCTTTTGTCGCGATGCGTCGCTTAATTGCTTCTAATGCACAGATTTTTCAAAGACTGGACACCCTTGAAATAAAGCAACTTGAAACCGATCAAAAAATTGACCATGTGCTTGATGCTATGGAAAGCAAAGAAATTCAACCTAAACAGGGTATTTTCTTTCATGGCCAGATATTTGATGCCTACAAATTCGTTGCATCCTTAAAAGACCTCGGTAAGAAATGGTTCGCATTCTCGAAAATGGATGTCGGGGCGATTGAGATGCTTACAAGGTTGGAAGGGATGAAATTAGATGCCATTGAACAATAACCGCACATGCCTTCAAATTCAAGATATTCTTCTTCTGCTGGGTCGGCAATCAAATCCATCTGATGTGCCTCACCCGGCGTGGAGTCGGTTATTTTAGATGGCAGCATGTGTTCTTTGCCCCCCATGCTCCTCGATTCTTGTCAGTTCATCGGCCGTTTTACACTTCCACAAACCAGTATTTTAATGAAGAAATTATATTGCTCTAGGATAATAAGGTCAAATCCACATATGGTACTTTGCAAGGCTAAATACATGTGCAGTCCGCCACTAATCTGTATAGGTTATGCGTGGCAAGCAGAAAAACATATATAACTTTGAATTGACATATGATATGTAATAAAGGTGAGATAATTGGTATTAAAACTCCCGAAAAGTGGCATTCTTGTTAAAGATCGGAATATTATAGAGGCTGATTTTGGCCCCATGCGGATTGATAGAGAACAAGTAAAGAAATTCTCATTAAGGCATAGGGGCAGTGTACGACTTTCCTGCGGAAAATATTACACTGAAGAAGAGTTTGAAGTCAGAAAAAAGAAAATCTTCAAAGAGCCTTTGCCTTGAACGTTGTTAGCCACATCTATTTTGAAGTTATAACATGAATACCATTTCGTTCAATGAGCAAGAAACAGCAAAGATCAGAGAGACAGTTGAGTTGTATCTCTTTGTTAAAGAACTGTTGATCTACAACGAAATCATAGATCCTGATAGTTATACATTTCCACAAATTATAAATGAATTAAAAAACGCATACGATCACTTCAATCGGGTTTTAGCTGAAAAATTGGAAATTACTGAAAACAGGGGTGATGAATACTCGATTAATACTTTAGACAAAGCACTTGGTCATATCTATAGAGCATGTTATGATGCTCTGGACTGGTTGAGTATTAACATAATGCAAGACGTTAAAGAAGATTTAAGATCCTTTTCTCATGAAGCCATTAAAGAGGTCATACCAACTTATTACAAAGAAATAAGACCTGCGCTTCCTCAATATGAAAGACGTATTACAGCACTTAGGACAGAAAAAGACATAGCTTCCATAAATGATGATGCTCTATCTGAATACACTCAAATTGTAAAGGATTTAAGTGATATCAGACAAAAAATAAAAGACAGTGTCGATGCACTTGCAGAATATGATTCTAAAAAGAATAAAGAAAAGCGATTGCTGGATTTGAGAAATATTGGTGTGGGTATTATTATTGGGTTAATAATCGCTGCTGTGAGCTGGGTTTTAACGTCATGACATATTTTTAACTGAATGTGTGCGAGCAATCAAAATGAGCAAACACGCAATGATTGGAGAGGGGCGCATATCCGCCGCTTCCCATACATTCCTCTACCATGCTCCAACCGCACATGCCTACAAATTAAAGATATTCTTCTTCTGCCGGGTCGGCAATCAAATCCACCTGATCGACCTCATCCGGCGTGAAGTCGGTGATTTTAGATGGCGGCATGTGAATGTCATTTTGTATCACGGTTGACGAGGTTGGGTTTTTTCAGGGGTATTGATAAATTATTTTTTTTTCTCGAATTGTATTCATAAATTTTTATATGCTAAACAAACAATTTCATCTTACGCAATTCATCAAAAATTTGAAAGTGATAAAACATGGGCTTTAAAACCGTTTCAAACAAATCCGCGAGACCAACTGATCCCGAATCTCTTTTTCGTGACCTTCCTATAACTTCGTTAGATGTTCAGAATCTATGGTCTCATCAAGCAGACATTTTAAGAGAATATAATGAAAAGTTTATAGAATCTAATGATATAGCCATAGAATTACCAACTGGTACTGGAAAAACGCTCGTTGGACTTTTAATTGGTGAATTTCGAAGACGTGCTTTCGATGAAAGAGTATTGTACTTGTGCCCAACTAAACAATTAGCGTATCAAGTACAAACTCAAGCTTCCAAATATGGTATAAGATCCCATGTTTTTGTAGGAAGTAAGCATAAATTTTCAGTGCCTGATTACAATGAATACGCATCTAGTAAAGCAATTGCAATTTCTACATACAGTGGTTTGTTTAACATAAATCCTAAGTTTACTGATTCTAATGTTATAATATTAGATGATGCTCATGCTGGTGAAAATTATATCGCATCTTTGTGGTCAGTAGAAATAAATCGATTTGATCACGAAGAACTTTTTCATAAAATAATCAGTTTATTTGAAAAAAGTTTATCAGTGACCCTCGTACAAACTATTCAAGAAAAAGATGTTGGATATACTCCAGAAGATTCAGTTGATATGATTCCCGCTCCAGCTCTTTGGGAACATTTGGATAGCTTAACATCACTCATTGAAGAGAATCCAAACGAATCATATTCTTATTCATGGAGTTTAATAAAAGAACATTTAGCTGCTTGTAACGTTTTCATTTCGTGGCATAATATTTTAATTCGTCCTTGGATTCCACCAACTCTTAATCATTTTCCATTCGCAAATTCTAAGCAAAGAATTTATATGTCTGCAACTTTAGGAGCAAGTGGTGAACTTGAAAGGATAACAGGTATCCAAAAGATTGATCGATTACCAGTGCCTGCTGGATGGGATAAACAGGGTTCAGGGAGACGATTTTTTATATTTCCCAATCAATCTTTTGCTCCAAACGATTATGCACATTCAGTACTTCACTAATTTTCCCTCACTAAATCTCTCATCGAATACACCCCACCACTCGCCTTATCATTAACTTTCTTCTCACCCACTCTTCAATTAGAAGTATAAACACATCAAATCTGAACAGATCTTCTTCCATAGTAGGCGGTCCTTTTTT
This sequence comes from Methanosarcinaceae archaeon, assembly GCA_030611265.1. Lineage (GTDB taxonomy): Archaea > Halobacteriota > Methanosarcinia > Methanosarcinales > Methanosarcinaceae > Methanovorans. The sequence goes on from JAUWQD010000044.1 coordinate 6,439, forward strand.
AACAATCGTAAAATGCTTTTTTTGAAGACATAGCCATATATTTTTCATCAGAAAAGAAATCAACGCATAAAAATATCTGATAGTAGCATTTTTGGATGAAGTCTTTGGTTTAACTTGATTCCTCATCCTGTATGATGACTCAATCGCAAATCTTCTCCTATAAGTAGTACTGACTTTCCTTGGGGACCAGTCAACACCATGCACAACAAAACCAAGGTTCTCACACCCATTTTTACCTCTTTTTCCTTTCATATATTTAACATCAATGACAATATCCAATTCAACTTTTTTGATTATTTTTTCTATTGTTTTTTCCATTGTATAAGTATCCGTGCGACCCTTATTTCCAATGAGCATCTCCTTGATTTTGAATCCTTTTTTAACAACCGGTACTATATACGGAACATTATGTTTTTGTAAAAAATCAAAAACATCAAATGTATAAAATTCGCGGTCTAAACAGAGAATTTCGATCCCAAAATCCAATCTCTTGATCTGATCGATAAAATAGTCAAGATATTCAACTTTTGATTTGCCTTTTTCCACTGGAAGAACAGATATCGTAAATCGTTCATTTTTGTTAATTATGTATAGTGATACGTATGAGTAAAACGAGTTTGTTGACTTTTTAGCCTTTCCACGTATCACATATTTGTCATTTGATGTGTCGATTTTTCCGTAGTATGGGTCATTGGTATAATCAATCGCAAATTCATATTTTTTCCCGGGTTTTAGATTTTCAATGGCCATTTGCATGAGTATCTTTTCATTTGATTCAATTAGTTCATTGATGTTGAGTTTTTTAAGATGATATCTGATTGATGTTTCACAAGGAACTTTTTGATATCGTTTAGAAATGGAATGAACTGAATTCTTATCAACTGCCATACTGATGACAGTATGATAAAGATCTTTGCTGGTAAGCGAACCATTGATTGGTAGGTTGATGTGATCAATAAGGGGTTGTAGTACATTATCGATACATTCTTTTGATCTTAATTCTATTCTAGGATTGCAGGCGTAGTTATGTGACTTGAATACCATATGGCGGCGCTTGCGCGGCTTATAAAGGTATCGATTGACATGAGTTCGTTAGGGCTGATTTGAAAATTAGCTAAGTACTGACATTGGGTATTTGATAGGATTTGTAATTTTAACCGAACTCTAGTTCTTTGCCCCAATAATAAGATTGCATCTACAGTTGAAGAAAATATAAAAAATATGTGCGATTCCACTGCCATTTTAGGTTCTAGCGATATAGAAAATACATTAGAATCATTTTCTGAAAATGATAGAGCTGCGCTTATTCTCACTAACCGATATGATGGAATTGATTTGCCAGATGACACATGCCGCCAAATGATTATTATTGGTAATCCAGATGCTGCCAATCTTCAAGAAAAATTCATTCATAATCGGCTTCGAATTACTTCGCTACTAAAAGATAGGATAATTACCCGATTTACTCAAGCTACTGGTAGATGTACACGAGGAATTAGAGATTATTCTTTGGTCATATTAGTTGGAGATTTACTTCATCAAACTTGTCTCAGGAAAGAAAATACAGAAATTATGCACCCAGAATTACAAGCAGAAATAATGTTTGGTCTAGAAAATTCAGATGTAGATAATATCGATAAACTCTCTGAATTGTGTGATTTATTTTTAGAACAAGGAGAGGAATGGAAAAATGCAGATCAAGAAATCAAAAACTTACGCCATAGTTGCAATATTTCAGTGGATAAGCGTTCAGTAACTTTGATGAATGTGGTAAAGCATGAAGTTCAATTTCAATACTCATTGTGGAAAGGGGATTACGATGGTGCTTTAATATCAGCACAAAATATTATAGATAAATTGTCTGGAGACGATTTTAAAGGCTATCGTGCTTTGTGGTATTATTTTACAGGTTGTGTTGCTTGGCAAATTTCTCTTTCGAATCCTAGCAAAGGTTTTGAAAAAATAGCAAAGGATTCTCTCGATAGATCTATAAGTTGTATAAACACAAAAAGTTGGTTTTCGAATGTAATTTTACCAACTGAAATAAATGTCCAAACAATTGATGATTTAACTATTGCAAATATTAAATCTGCTGAGAATATTCTAACAAATATTACTAAATATGGCACTACTGGACCTAAATTTGAAGAAAAAATGCAGTATATTGGAAAATTTATTAATGATAATGATGCAAATAAATTCGAAGAAGGTTTAACTAAAGTAGGAGAACTCTTGGGCTTTGTGACTGATCATCCAACTAACCAAGCTGCTCCAGATAGTGTTTGGCAAATAAATGATTCTATTCTAATTATATTTGAAGCTAAAAGTGATGAAAGCAAAGATAATGGTATTTCAGTTAGCACCTGTAGAGAAGCAGATCATCACTATAATTGGGCAGAATCTTCAATACCATTTTACAATAGAATTGACAAAAAATATGTAGTTGTAGTCTCTCCTAGGGGAAAAATTGATGAACAAGCTTTGCCCCATGCCAAAAACATATATTTCATGGATATTGGTCGTGTACGTGACATTTTTGAAACGATTTCAGGAGTATATAGGCGACTTAGAAGCCAGTTTACAATATACGATGAAGAAGAGATTCAATCTAAAATTCTCGATGAATTGATTTATAAAAAGTTAGACCCTAAAAGTATAATAATGGAAATCGAAAATATGCCGCTTAATAAGTTGCCCCATAAAAGATGAAATGATGAAATAATTTTAAACGTTTAGTTTAAAATCGGACATCACTTACACACCCAAACAGCACGCTCGGCAATGATCTACAAAAAGTTGGACAACCCCAACATCAATCATCATTACCATTGCGCGAATCCTCACAAATTTTCCCATCAACCAGTTGTATTGTCCTGTCAGTCTTGGCAGCCATGCGTTTATCATGGGTTACCAGAATGAAAGTTTGGTTATGCTCGCGGTTTAGTCTTCGCAACAGTTCATAGATATTATCGCTGGCTTTTGAATCAAGATTACCCGTGGGCTCGTCCCCGATAACAATACTGGGTTTATTCACCAGTGCCCGTGCAATGGCAACCCGCTGGTTTTGGCCTCCCGATAACTGGTTGGGTCTGTGTTTCATTCTATCACCCAAGCCCACCTCTTCAAGCATCTTGCTTGCTGTCTTTCGTGCTTCAGAACGTTTGACTCCATTGATCAATAATGGCATCATCACATTTTCAAGAGCATTGAAATCAGGCAAAAGGTGATGGTACTGGAATATGAAACCCAATTGCTTATTCCTTGTAACTGAACGCTGCTTATCAGACATTTTCGTAACATCGACCCCATCCAGCAGGATAGTTCCACTGGTGGGAGTATCAAGAATACCGATCTGGTTTAGCAGTGTACTCTTGCCTGAACCGGATGGACCCATAATAGCCATGAACTCTCCCTGTTCAATATTCAGCCCCACGTCGTCAAGGGCTTTTATTTCCACTCCGTCACCGAATATTTTGGTCAGGTTCTTTATCTGGATAATATACTTTTCAGACACTATAGATCGCCTCCACTGGGTCCATTTTTGAAGCACGCCTGGCAGGGAATACTCCGGCTATGATATTAATGACCATAGCAAAAACACTGGCTGTGATGAAATTCTTAAATTCTATAACTACAGGCAGGTGATCCATCCCGAAATACATCTCGGGAGGTATGGGTATGGTAATAGCTGCAATTGCCGCTGATGCTACATATCCCAATATACAACCGACAACAACACCCATCATTCCCAGGATTGCCGCTTCCAGTAAAAATATCAGCATAATACTTCGCCGGGATGTACCCATAGCCATTAACATACCTATCTCACCCATCTTTTCCATAACTATCATAATCAGGACATTGGCGACACCAAAACCCGATATACCGAAGATGATAATATAAAAGAAATAAACCATACCCTCCGAAGTCTCAAGAAGGGTCAGTATTTCTGCATTCTGCTCCATCCAGCTTATAGCATCATAACTCGTCTCACGGTCAATTCCGTTAGCCAGATCTTCGGAAGCATAAGGATCAGACAATCTTATTCCCATTCCTGTTATCACATCTCCTGATCTATAGAGATCCTGCAATCGCTCAATATTTACAAATGCCATTGTTTCATCAAGCGGCGTTCCAGTCTGGAATATGCCGGTAATAGTAAAATCAATAGGTTCGGCCCCCGGGATCTGGGCTGTGACACTGTCACCCATTCCCACATCAAGGTTTTTAGCTAATTTGTAACCAAGGACTATGCGGCTGCCGGGATTTTCAATGGATGTAAACTCCCCGGCCAGCATATATTTATCCCTATTGACAACTCGGTTCTCATCTTCAGGATTGATGCCGTACAATAGCACCCCTTCAGCATTGTGCTTGTATTGCAGGGCAGCTTCACCCTGGAAATATGACGAAACTCCCTCTACACCTTCCAGATCATAGATATGGTTCTCAAGCCCGTGGTATAGGTGTATGTAATCTTCGCCCTCCTTTGGCATGACCGTGATATGAGCCTGGTTCTCAGTTGTCGAATCGATCAATATACTTGTGTAACCGCCCATCATTGACATGAATATTATAATTATGCCCACAGCCAGTGATACTGCAATAACGGAAAATAAGGTCTGCCTGCGGCGTGACTTGATGTGTCTTGTAGCAACATCCAGCTCAAACATGGCAATTCCCCTCAATCACGGCCTATCGCCTCCACCGGTTTAAGTTTTGAAGCACGACTTGCAGGGTATATCCCAGCGATGAGATTTATCAGGAATGTGAACAACACGATAATGACCGCATCCTGTATCCTGACAACAAACGGAATTGATGAGATGCCGGCCATGACTTCAAATCCATAGTCATATGACCCCATATATAGGGCAAGCGCCGCACCCAACGTCACGCCAAGCAATCCCCCTAACAATCCCAGGATGCTGCTTTCCATCACAAATATTCTCATAATGCTTCTTCTTGACACTCCCATTGCCATGAGCATACCTATCTCTTTGGTCTTTTCCATAACTGACATAAACAGAGTACTGACTATACCAAAAGATGCTATAATTATGATAAGACCCAGTGTAATGGCATTGCTTGTTCCTTCAATTTTTAATGTCTGTATTATCTCTGGATTAGTCTCCTTCCAGCCTGAAGCAGGATATCCAAGGGTATCTATCTCCTCTGATATTTCCTGTGCCCGCTCACGGTCATCCCCACGGACTAAAATAGTTGTTACAACGTTGGACACGTCAAGAAAATCCTGGACTGTAGACAGGGACGTAAACGCCAGAGTCTCATCCATGGGTGTTCTGCTGTTATAGATACCCACAACTTTCAGGTTTGTTGGATTTGCTTCAGGAAATGAAGCATCAATGGTATCTCCAATTTCCACATCGAGTTTTTCAGCAAGAGCATCACCAACCACTACACTGTTGGGAGAGACCTCCAGATCCCTGAAACTGCCTTCGATAATGTTGTCATTGATAAACATCACGGAATCATGGTCTTCAACCCGTATGCCTCGCATGACCACATTTTTGTTCTTGCCTTTGTATTCAAATGTAGCCGCTCCGACAAGAAGTGGCGATATGCCTATTACGCCATCGATTTTATTGATATCCTCTATGAGGTTACGGTACAGATGGATGTAATCTTCACCTTCCTGTGGTTCAACTGTTACATGTGGCATCATTGTGTCAACAGTCTTTGAATACATCTCATCGGTAAAACCCACCATTACCGCCTGTGACCACATGAGCAGCATCACTGCCAGACCTACTGCAAGTACAGAAAAGATGGTCTGTCTGCGGCGAGATGTAAGATGCCGCAGAGCAATAAAGAGCTCATACATGAATATCACCTGCGTCTGTGGTTTGCCAGATATGCTATTATAAGAAGTGAAAATGTTGAAAAGATGGTAAGACCGGGTGACTCTTCGGTGGTAGTCGATTCAGGTGTTTCGTCAACAAAGATGTCTTCCTCAACTTCTATGACCGTATCCCACCTGTCCAGTACATCGCCATCGTTACCCACGACTGTGAGTGTAAGTTCGTATATTCCTGCTGCAAGTTTGTCGTTCCATGCGATCTCGATCGTCTCGTCATCTCCTGACATCAGGATCGGAGATTTTTCGGTTATTTCTTCAATGACGTTACCATTCTCTGTAACTGTAAATACGATATTACCTGTGAATGGAACCTGTGACTGACCGAGTAAGGTAGCACTTGCACCTGTCTCATCCTTGTAGAGTTCAGTGATCTTTGCATCGTCTTTTGCAGTGAATGTTTCCGATCTGGCAATTACAACATCTGTTGGTGATGCGATCCTCACTTTCACTCTGGTAGAGTATTCATGATCGTTATCAAGACGTATGTTCCAGTCTTTTGAAAGTGGTGTAGCCTGCACTACATTAATGCGGTTGTCTTTGGTCTGGTAAACAACGGTGTCGCCGTCCACAAGCATGTATTCCACATCTGCCAGCACGGGTTCTGCACCCAGTGCGCCAATCTTTGGCGATAGGATGATGCTGATGCCCATTGAATCCGGTACGATGTCCTTGATGTATATCTTTGGGATAGCTGCTCGCCCATATGAGAAGTTGGAGTATCTTGTTTCCACGGCGTTGCCATTTATTGACATTACAATTTCGGTTCGGTAGTACCCTTCCTCAGGTTTGATGTCCCAGAATGCAACTTTGGTAATATCGGCATCAGGAGAGATTTCGTCGATATTGAATTGTTCTGATGATATTACTTCTCCATCGAATATCAGGTTAGACCTGACAACTATGTTCTCATAATTTTCATTTGCGTGAATTGTGAAATCTGCCGAGTCAACGTCTGAGTAGATATCAATGATGTTGATATCCTGTGCGCTGGCTGGCTGGATTGATGTGAATAGTAATAGCAATGTTGCCAAAAAGATTGTCAAATTTCGTGTGGACATGTTACCGTTACCTCTTTGTTTGTATTATTCAATTATTTCCTGAATTATCCATCTTCAATGCGAATTCTGTAAATGTTCCAGAGTCTGCTCCCAGTATCCTTTCAATAAGATCAAATACGACGGTCATGATTTTTTTTGTACTGCCAACACGATCTTCTGTATCGTATATCCAATGGGAAATTGCAAAAGTTGTGCCTATAATGGACAATGCTGCCATCTCAGGATATTTTGTATCAAATAAATCTTCCTGTACTCCTTCTTCTATCATCTGGCGAAATGGCGGGATGATGTTCGAAGGTACATTCTTTTCAAACTTGGCATGTAGATGTACGTTCTGATCCTCATGGAAATAATCAATAAGTTTCTCTTTACCTTGATCCATATTATTGAGAAAACTAAAAAATGCCAATATCTTCTCGATGGCGTTGAGATCATCCTTCGCTGCTATCGCTTCTACCCCCACTTTCATATCATCGATATACCGGTCGATTATAGCATTTAATATGTCTTCTTTGGATTTAAAATAGTAGTAGAACGTGCCTTGTGAGACACCAACCTTTTTAACGATATCAGATACTGCAGTCTCGTTGTATCCGTTCTTGAGGAATAGTTCCTCAGCGATATCAATTATCTCGGTGCGTCTTGTTTCCGGGTCTTTTACTATGCGAGCCATGTTCTGACCTTTATTGACTGACTGTCAGTCAGTTGTTTGATTATAATTACATAAATAGTTTTGCAGACAATGGAGCCTTGGAATTAATTTTGGAATCAAGTGATTACAACACTATAAAACTCATCTATATCCCAAGCAGCCATTTCCAGAGTGGATAGTATCTTATCGTCAATCCATCCGTTTCAACAATCTTTTCGACATCCTCTGTCAGTATCATACCGCCTGCAAGTCCAAACTCTTTGCATGCGCGGCGGAGTGAACGCTCTTCCCGCAGCCGTGTTTTTTTGTTTTATACATTCCAAGAGACTTGTATTAGCATCTGCACATCCTGACCGTTCTTCAACACAAAATCGACTTTAAGTCCGCCTTTGATTTTCCAGTAAAACACCTCGTCAGACCGTCTTTTGAGTTCGAGAAAAACCGCATTCTCGGCAAGTGTACCTATATCTGGTGCGAACCTGAATGAAACCTCGTTTCGAAGTCCGGTATCGATGGCGTACGTTTTCTCGTAGTATATATTTTATTTTGCTTGAACTGGCTCTTGAGTTTGTACGAAAAAAGGGGCAGGTCCTGGTCGGAGAAGTCGTTATGGTGGCAGGCGATTATCAGGAAGCCACCAAAATATTCCGTAAGTTATATATCGAAGATGATCAATGGAAGAAGTAGCAGGATGCCCAGGAAGGAATATCCCCATTTGAAGGAATGGTGCGGTGACCATCGGTGGGCTCCGAGTTGTTACCACGGCTCTGTGGGCGCTGGGTGGGATGTGGTTGAGAAGTATATTTCCGCGCATAATACATATGAACATAATAGGAAATAATCCAAAAACGCTATACAGGCCTGTACAATTTGTACGGGGTATACCGTGACTTAATTACTATTTATCAGCGCATGTTCTGGAGAGGATGCGGCTGAGATCAAAGTTGAAGATATGAATGCGGACGAGGGAGTTACAATGAGCAGCACGACGATTAAAAATGTTACAATAGAAAGGTTTGGACATGCAAGTTTCAAGATAGAAGGCGAGGGAATGATCATATATATCGACCCATATGTCCTTCCCGATAAAGTGGATTATGAAGACCAGGCAGATATAATCCTGATTACCCATGAACATTATGACCATTGCAGTCCCGAAGCAATACGGGCGGTTAGAAAAAGCGATTCAACTACTCTTGTGCCGGAAAGTTGTACACTTGAGTTTAGGGGAGATGCAAGACGTATCAGTGAAGGCGATATGTTGATCGGTGACCTTGCGATAAAAGGGATAGGCATCGAGGTTGTTCCTGCATATAATATTGAAAAGTCGTTCCATCCACAAGGTACCGGAGTTGGATATATTATCGAGGTCGATGGTTTGAGGATATACCATGCCGGCGATACTGATTTTATACCACAGATGAAGGATATATCTGTTGATGTCGCATTGCTGCCAATTGGCGGCACATATACTATGGATGAGGCAGAAGCGGCAGAGGCGACACTGGCAATCGCTCCTGATGTTGTGATTCCAATGCACTATAATTATTCCGATGCCACTCCGGCTGATGCGGGGATGTTCAAGCAACTCGTACAGGATAAGAATCCTGATATAGAAGTTGTTATTCTTTAACGTTGTCAAACGAGAAAATCTTCGCTGACGCTCAGATTAACTTGGAGTATATAATTCTATAAATTATATACAACGAGAAAATTCTCACTCCGGTCGAATTAACTCGCACTATATATTTATAAAATATATATTAATACAAAAACGATGAACTGGAACAGACTACAATGGCACGTCAAAGAAAAAAACAGAAATCCCTTATCAAGGACCTTGCAGCCCAGCGTATTGAGCGGCTTTTTGAACTTGCGCATGACGAGTTCGGGCAAAACCCAAAAAGAAGTGACAGGTATGTGCTTCTTGCCAGGCGAATAGGGATGCGATACAGGATCAGATTTCCGACGAATCTGAAACGCAGGATGTGTAAGCACTGTCGTTCGTATCTGGTGCCGGGTAGCAGTTCAAGGGTAAGGCTGCGGGGAAGGTACATTACCGTGACATGTCTGCGGTGCAACAAGCAGATGCGGTATCCGTATAAAAGTAGTAAAAGTAAAGTGGAAGAGGACAATCCTGCGTAATGATAATTTCAATTATTCGAGAATAGCAGTCAGTATTTTCATGATCAGGAATGATGAAACAATCATCACAATACCAGCGACTATAAAGATAAATATGTTCCTGTAAACAACATCTTTCTCCGATCCGGCTTTAATCCCAAGTCCTCCGGCACAACCTGTTGAACTACATGTGCTGCATTCGGTGCTGCAACTTGAATCATCCTCAGATCGGTTGTCTAACAGTGGGATTGTTTTCATATCACTTGACATAATTACATCTCTTTTTTTAATTGATATAAATCTGGTGTTTGCCAGAAACTGTTATTTTTGCCGATAATGGAATAATCAGCAATAACTATGGATTTCTTATCGAGGTTTTCTATTGAAATCCTCTAGAAATAGAGCGACGAGAGGGGGATTCGAACCCCCGAGGCGCAAAGCACCACAGGATTAGCAATCCTGCGCCATACCGGGCTTGGCTATCTCGTCAAATAGATGTGTCGAAGTGCACCTCTCAATGCAATCTACATATTTAATGCTTTCTTTGGATCACTTACTTTGAATTCAAGTGGCAGGCACACCGCAAGTCGTTGACCGTCCCATCTCCAAGTGGTCTGCAACCTCGCCTCCACTCCGCAACCCTGTAAGCGATGGTTGTCTACGGTAAGTCTGCTCCCTTCCGGGCCTCGACCGGTTCCCACAGTTAAGATATGAAAACAAGCTCTCCAGCAAGCATTCATATCAACACCATCCAAACAGGACGGAGCTTCTACGTTGAGATCATAGGTTTGAAAATGATCAGGACATCTTCTATTGGCTTCGTCCCCCGCATATCGGCGATATCGGGTAACAGGTAACGCCGAACTACCCGGACTAGCCCGCCACCCCTAGATATGCATAACAGGTAATAAAAGTATTCCTGTTAGCGCCCCAAGACTCTGGCAAAATGGTCAGATGGTTACATAAGTGTGGAGGTTATTGTATAGTATGTCCTTAAATTTGAAAGTAAAAGGTGAGATCAATGGATGAATTAATAGGATTTGTAACAGGAAACAATAATAGGCAAAAGATATTGGCATTGCTTGGTTCAAAAGGCGAACTTGATGCTGCGAGAATTGCAAAGACTATGCATCTGGTGCGTTTTACAGTGGACGGTATTCTGAAAGAATTGCTGGAAAAAGAATTAGTTGTAAAGACAGGCGAATTATACAAGTTGACTGAACTTGGGAGTGCAGTGGAGAAACAGGTTCACAACATGTGATATCCTGTTCTTTATTTTACATCTGACAACACGTCATCTTTAATCAAAAGACCATCATCTGTTATGGAGTATTCTCTTATTCCGCGGTCGTGTTTTGTTCCTCTTGATTTCAATATGTAGGCATATCTTCGGAGTTTGTTCTCAGATTCTACATGTTTTAGGATCACGACCGAATCCATGATAAAAGATGCATCCGGGCTTGTGATCAGGTCTTTGCAATTTGAGGATATCTCGGTAGTGAATACGGATGTCACACTGCTGCTCTTTAGGTAATCTGTGAGTGAGTGCAGGTATCCCCGCAATTGAAGGTGATCGGGCAGTATCATCTCAAGATTTACGATCCCGTCGAAGAATACTCGTTTTGCACCCATGCTTTCAACATATTTTTTCATGTGTATAGCATGTTCTGCCGGACATACGTTATCCGGATCAGAATAGACAAATTTCAACAATCCACTGTCAATGTATGGTGCAAGGTCAAATCCTAATTTTTTAGCTTCCAGAACCAGTTGTTCGGGTCGTTCTTCAAATGTTGCGATAATACATGGTTCGTTATCCAAAAGTCCGCTGTTTATGAACTGTAATCCAAAGATGGTTTTTCCTGTTCCCGGTCCACCTGCGACCAGCATGCTGTTGTTTTCCATCATGCCGCCATTTAACATTTTGTCAAGTCCACTAGTGCCGGATTTAATTTTGTTATCTGAAAGAATGATGTCTTTCATGGGTCTTAGGTTCGGATATACTGTAATACCTTTAGAGGTCATTCCACAACGATATTTACGTGAAATGTATCTTGACTTGACATTTGGGTTCACCCCTCGCATTTTAAGAACTTGTAAATAATGTTTGGTACGGTATCCAACATCTTCCCTTGACAGGTAGATAATGCCATCTGCGAGATGGCTGATAACACAGTTGTGGAGTTCAGTATCAAGCAGTTCTCCTGTCAGGACAACAAGTGAGTTCCATTCCTGTACCATGGAGTCGAATGTATAGATGAAACGTCTTTTTTCCTGTTCCACAAAACCAAAACCAAGTGGCGTTATCGGATCGATCACTACCCTGTCTGGATTTACAGAGGCGATCACGTTTCCCATGTCTATTAATGTGGTCAATGGATCCTTTTCTGCCACAGGGCGATTTATCTCATGGATCTGGACTGATTCATCGAAAAATTCGAATGTTGAGAGGAACATTTTCAACTTTTCTGGTGATTCTGTTGTAAGAGGGATATATAGTGTCTTCTCACCCTGTTTCGCAGCATTTGATAGCATTTGAAGTGCCATCATTGTTTTCCCAACACCGGCAGTACCTGCAATGAGTATGGTTGACGGAGTTTTGAAACCACCTAATATGTCATCCAATCCATCGATGCCGCATGGTATGTCCCTCAGTTCATCCATTTGACTCTGTATAATATATGTATAAAGGTATTACTTATACTTTCGTAAAAATGGGGGCTTGCCGAATTCTTTTGGTGTTACAACACAATCTTATACGTTTTATGTTCGTCCACTACTCAAAAAAACGTACTATTATATCTTTCGATTAGATTAACTTACGAGGGAGGGGCACTCCCTCCCAGATGCCCGAAAAGATATGTCTGCATTAATTCATCCCATCTATTCATTAGTACGCTACGCGCTGAGCTGAAGCGTTCCGCTCCCAGACACCCGCAAGAGTGTCTTCCGCTCAATGCTAACGAAATTATAGGATTTGGCATGGACCTAATGCAACGAACTATTGGCTGAGAAATAACTTACCCGCACTAAATATCAAAAATGTATTAAAAACGATAGCTACCGCTAACAAAAGCATGTTTGGCCCCCCTGCACACGTTTTGAATTTATTTAGCTTTGTATTTCTTATCGTTCTTTAGCAACCAGTACACAACTCTCAGTAACTTAGCCGCTGTGGCGTTCACTGCTGAATAATGGTGTTTTCCCCGCTCGATTTTATCATCATAATACTCCTTGAATTTTTCATCATTCTGTCTTGTCACATTTGCTGCCATAAACAAAGCACTTCGCGGCAGTCCTGTAGAACTGTTCGAGTGTGACAACGGCATCAAAGTCCCGCATGCGGAGATTGTGCTTGCGGCATAAGTCGTGCCGAATATATTCCATAATCTTATGTCTTGCTCAAAACAAAATTCCTGACTTTTCACTCAGCCTGAGACCGCAGGCATTCAGTTCATCAAGAGATTCTCGCAGGTCTATTTTACCGTCCTTGCCTGCCTTTAGCAAAATACCAACCGTTCTTCATATTCGTGGCTGCTTTTCTTCCATCACCATCATCAATGATGAGCAGACAATCTTTTTCTTTTGCGAGTATGATCGTTTCAGATTCCCCTGCATCGAGATACATTGATAATGATTCAACAGCAAGTGCATTCCCTACATCTTCCACAATGAGTCAGCCTTTGCAACTTCCTCTGCCCCATAAAGAATTCCACCATTTACTACGACCTCTTCATAAACTGCTTTTGGTATGTAGATCTGCCCAAAATATTCGCGTAAAAGCTCAATCTTTCCAATCTTTGACAGGGCGATAAGTGGGGTCGAATTGGATACTGTTGCCATATTACCCAATAATCCTTTCAAGAGTATTCAAATCATCTTCAACATCTTTGGTAGTATAGTTGATTGGAACACCGCTACTGTCCAGAATCATGAGCATTTCCCATTTGTTTCGTGCACCAGCCAGTTCAGCAGCCTTTCCAAGAGATAGTTTGCCTTCCCTGTACAGTTCAATGGCAAGTGTCCTCTTTATAAAATCAGGCATTTCACTTTCGCTAACCTTGACTGATAACGGAAAACTCGATGGAAAACTAACTGTTGTCTTTACTTCGCTCATTTTATCAAGTAACATTTTGTATCTGATAATACTTTAACGTTTTCTAAAGATGATTTTACGACAGTATTGGTGGACAGTTTCATGCAATTTTTTGTTCTCACTCAAAATCAATACACTGCATGGGTGCACGGAAGTGAACGAAGAACGAGTGAACGGACGTGTACCGATGCATCAACCATTGTGTAGTCTGTTATGCGAGAAGTGAGGGAAGGAGTGAGGTACGAACGTGTGACCGAGCCTCGCAGCATTACAGGCGGTCTATTATCACACCCCATCTCATACCGATGCGGTCTTAAACAACAATCCTTGAATATTCTCACTACAGTTCAATTTTTATGCAATTCACCAAAACCATCATCATAACCACCGCAATCCTCACCCTCATGATCCTTGGAGCAGGATGCACCGACACAGGCGGCGCAAACCCATAGACCACCACATACACACCACCACCACAAGAGACTCATGTGGTTGAAGAAACGGCGGCGTAGACCATCATCGATCTACATGTGAGCACTCGTTTTTCAAGACAGTAGGAATGTAAAGTTATCGGAATTTTAGAACATAGGGATGTGAAATACCCCATAGTAAATTATGATGAAGTTCATATTATATAGTCAAAGCGATAAATAATTAGAAACATTGTGTCTAAAAAATCCTTTTTTCCATAATGTAGTTAGACTACTCCATAAGTCATTTTTCTTTGAAAATGAATAAATTTGTAATAATTCTTGTCGTGTTCGTTCCCAACAA
>JAUWQD010000011.1 GCA_030611265.1 Methanosarcinaceae archaeon
TGGCAAGACGATTCTTATGCACGTCTTGCGAGGTGTCGAGGAATATGAGAATATCAGCGGAGAGGTAATCTACCATCTGGCTCGCTGTGAAAAATGCGGTTACATAGAACCGCCAAGTTGCGTGGGTCAGAACTGTAAATACAGTGGTGAGATCCTGCAGCCCTATGAGGCTGATCTTGTCAAACTTCAGGTGCATGATTCTCAAAGAAAAGAGATCACAAAAAGAATTGCGATCATGCTCCAGCGTACATTTGCGTTGTATGGTGATGAGAGGGTGATTGTCAATGTCATGAATTCCCTGACAGAGGTCGGGCATTCGAATGTTGATGCATTGCCAAAAGCTGTGGAACTTTTGGATGAGGTTCAGATGTCTCATCGCATGATGCATATAGCACGTGATCTGAGCGGTGGTGAGAAACAGAGAGTTGTTCTTGCAAGACAACTTGTAAGGGATCCAATGATACTCCTTGCAGATGAACCGACAGGTACCCTTGATCCAAACACTGCCGGTATTGTCCATGACGTTATCACGAATGCAGTGAAAGAATACAATATGACGATGGTCATTACATCCCACTGGTCCGAAGTCATAGAAGAGTTGGCAGACAAGGCAATTTTCCTTGAGGAAGGCGAGATCGTTAGTGAAGGGGACCCTAAAAAAGTTTCAGGTGACTTCATGAAACTTGTCGGTAAGGTTGAAAAACACGCTGATGTCGCAGTTGGTGAACCGATACTAAAAGTGGAAAACCTTGTCAAGAAATATATTTCAGTTGACAGGGGTGTTGTGCGTGCAGTAAACGATATCTCATTTGATGTAAAGGAAGGGGAGATATTTGGTATTGTGGGTGTGAGCGGTGCAGGAAAAACCACAACATCCGAAATACTGATGGGTGTAATACAGCCAACAAGCGGTAGTGTTGACGTAAGGGTTGGCGATGAATGGGTGGATATGACAATCCCAGGTCCTGATAAGAGGGGACGTGCCACCAAGTATATGGGAATATTGCATCAGGAATACGGATTGTATCCTCACAGGACAATTATCGATAATTTAACAGAGTCGATTGGCTTGGATCTGCCTTATGAGCTTGGTGTAAGGAAGGCTTTAAAGACACTTCAAGTCACAGGTTTTACAGAGAGTAAGGCAGAATCTATATTATCTAAGATGTCAGATGAATTAAGTGAAGGGGAACGGCACAGAGTTGCACTGACCCAGATCCTTATCAAAGAACCAAAGATCATTATCATGGATGAACCTACAGGTACGATGGACCCGATAACAAAGATCGAGGTAACAAAATCGATCCTCAAAGCACGTGAAGAGATGGGTGAGACATTTGTGATCGTATCACACGATATGGACTTTGTGCTTGAAGTATGTGATCGCGTAGCGCTGATGAGAGCAGCGAAGATCGTAGATATCGGGGACCCTGCAACAGTCTTATCAAAACTCACTGGAGATGAACGGGCAGAGGCGGAGGAAAGATCTTAAGATTAATGCCATTTTATTCCACCTCTGCCTAAAATCTTCAACTTTAAAACAATTGACAGGAGGCGCTCGTACGAGTAATAAAATAACGGTAGAGGTTAATGAACAAGAAATAACATTGCCTGAGGGAGCAACACTTGCAGAAGTACTCAGTGCTTCGAACACATCCTACAAAGATGGAACTGCAATTGGAATACTCAAGGAAAGTACTGAACGCAAAGGCGGTGATGTCACTGAATACACTATCACTACTCCAAAAGGCGAATTCAAGATAGAATTGACAGGTAAGGACGAATTATCCAAACAGATATGGGTTAAGCACTATAAGGATTATGAAGGCACACCCATACGATGGATAAGCAAGGATGCTGTAGCTTTTGGACCCTTTGAGACTGATATAAGCCCAACACGTGGTGCCAGGAGTTTTGAACGTTTTGAGGTGGCTTTTGGGGCAGGCGGTTTTGATCCTAAGAACACTCATCTGATATTCACAAAGAACCGTCATATTTCTGATTACGGTGCTCCTGAAAACGGAACATTTGCAAAGATCATAAGCGGTAAGAACGTTTTACTTGAACTTAACAAAAGTGATGCAATAATCCATATTGAACCTGTCATTGAATGGGAGAAGATGGCAGAGCGCATCTGTACAACCGATCTTTCCACACAACTTGATGATGGGGTTAAGATATTCACTTATTTTGAAGTTGAACTTGCACCCTTGGCACCAAAAGGTGCGGAACATTTCCTATCACTCACACGTGATGGGACATTTAAGGTTGGTGTAGTATCAAGTTCATTCATTTCTGATGACAATCTACAAGGCGAGATGTGCGATTATGAGAACTTTGAGCCAAGGGTCGTTGGCACGGTTTCGATACGTACTGTCGGTAACGGTAATGGGCGAGCATACATCTCTTGCGATGACCGGACTTCCAGTATCATGCATTCTGTTGTGGGGCATGTCACAAAAGGGATCGAACTTGTAAAACTGGCGCAATCGGGGCAACATCTAGATGTCGAGATCATCCCTCGTCCGATTACGATACTTGGAATAAGTTTCAATGAAGCGGAAAAGCAATTATCCGGTATTGGTGTGAAACTTGTCAGGGATGGGCATACCGAGGATGACGCAATTATTGTTACACAGACCCCGCCGACCACAATTGAGATTCTGGGGGCTGCAAAGGTCAAAGCATTTGGAGTACAGAACTCAAAACTTGTAAGGATAGGATTGTATGATGATCTTGCACCAAAGACCCTTAATTTCTTCAGGCATGCGATAGGTCTTCAGTTCAAGCCGGTTGGACCTTTGCCCGTTTTGATGACGTATGAGAATACGTATATATTCAAGGCAGAGAGGGAAGCGGAAAAATACAAAGAGATCATGCCGGAGAATAGTCCAAAGGACAAGGTGTTATCCGGTGAGATCGGAGTTACCAACCAGGCTGCAAAGAGAATGGGAATGGTTGGAGTAAAAACCGAGGATGACGATCTGTTTGGACCGACAGGTGAGAGATTCACCAGCACAAATATCATCGGTCGCATTCTGGATATTGATAAACTTAAATATTTCAAAGATGGCGATATAATGTATGTGACAGAATCGATTGGGGAGGTGGAGTGATGGCGGCTCATGAAGATGGGACTCTCACAAAACTTGTTGTGATAAGTTCTGACAGTGTATTGCCAATCGATGCTGCACTTGAGATATACGAATCAGAGATCGAGATCACGATCAAGGAAACATGCTTTGGTACGATGGTAACCGGTCCTGAGGATGCGGTCAATAGGGTTGTCAGGGAAGTTGTGAAACTTGACAAGAACCATATTTTTGTAAAAGAGAGAGGATTCCCTCCCGGTGATGACAGGCGTTGCCGTGCAGGTCGTGGTGGCGGTCCAAGACCCGGATTCCATTTCCTGCGAAACGAGATCAATATATTGCCGATCATTGGAAAAGCATTGGATGATTTTGATAATAACGTACCTCTTGAGAAAATAGTACGTCCTGAAAAACTGAAAGTATCGCATTTGAAAGACATTATTAAATCTGAAATTACGAGGTGAGACATTGACAAAAGTGTTTATTTATCCAACAAACAGTCTGATCCTATCTGATCTGATCGAACGTTTCGGTCATACCCCTCTTGCTATGATGGGAGAGGTACATGATAAAATAACAACCATTGGTATTGACTCACCTCCGCTCAACATTACGCCGGAAGACCCGAAACATGGTTTGAAATACGCAGCAGTTGAAGTCCCGGCAGGTGTACGTGGAAGAATGTCACTTCTGGGACCCCTCATTGATAAAGCGGAAGCAGCAATCATTGTTGATGATGCTGCCATTAGTTTTGGGTGTATGGGGTGTGCGCGTACCAACGAATTGACAAAGTTTTTGACACGGGATAAGGATATTCCAGTTCTTGAATTGACATATCCATATTCGGATGCAGAGGGGAAAGAATTTGTCTACAAGATAAGTGAGTTTTTGGAATCACTTCCAAAGGAGGATCGATCATGAGTAAAGAAGACAAAGTTAAAGTTGCTCTTGTTTCATGTGGTTCTGAATTTGCAGGTGTTCAGTCTCAACTGGATTCTGCCGCCGAGCAGGTCAATGCGCAACTCATCTATCCTGAGATGGATATTTCGAGTCTTGATACTATTGAGATGGAGTTTGGTCTTCAGGTCGCAAGTGCCGATCTAAAGCTCATGATGGCGCGTGCAAAGGCTGTTGTCGAAGGAACTGCACCTGTGGATGGTGTTTTTGTGACATCGTGTTTCAGGTGTGCAGAGGCTGCAATTGTAAGGAACGAGGTGCGAAGGTACATTCACCAAAATTCCGATATTCCTGTTATAAGTTATTCATTTACGGAACGCACAACAGCAGCGACATTGCTGACACGTATGGAAGCGCTCACTACCATCGCAAGACGTAAACACTTGCTTGCAAGAGAAAAACAGACCGGACTCACGGTTGGTCTTGATTCGGGATCTACTACGACCAAAGCCGCCATCATGCGTGATAATGAGATCATAGGTGAGGGCTGGGTTCCAACTGTCAATGTAGTTGAAAGTGCCCGAAAAGCATATGATATGGCACTTGAACAGGCAGGTATCAAAGAAGAAGATGTTCAGGCAATTGGGACTACGGGATACGGCAGGTTCCTGCTTGGTGAGCATTTTAATGCGCAACTCGTTCAGGAAGAGATCACTGTCAACTCAAAAGGTGCGGTATATCTTGCCAATACGCAAAAAGGTCCTGCTACTGTTATTGATATTGGGGGGATGGATAACAAGGCGATATCGGTTGAGGACGGAATCCCGGGAATGTTTACAATGGGCGGTATCTGTGCCGGTGCATCAGGGCGTTTCCTTGAGATGACAGCAAAGAGGCTTGGAGTTGAGATCACCGAACTTGGAAAAATTGCAGTAAAGGGTATGCAGGAAAAGGTTGAGATGAACAGTTATTGTATCGTGTTCGGTATCCAGTCACTTGTCAATTCCCTTGCGCAGGGTTCGATTGCAGAGGATGTTGCGGCTGCGGCATGCCACAGTGTTGTTGAACAGATATTTGAGCAGCAGTTGCAGGAAGTCGAGGTAAAAGAGCCTCTGATCCTTGTTGGTGGTTCTTCACTTATTGAAGGTGTTCCAAAGGCGCTTGGCGACCTGCTTAAGATCGATGTTGTGGTTCCGCCACATTCGCAACTTATCGGCGCGGTAGGTGCTGCATTGCTGGCGTCTGGTTATGTGGAGGAGTAGAGATGGCACCGCTCGAAACATTTGTGGTCGAGTCAACTATTCCAGAGGAAGCCGAGCATTACAAACATATCATAAGTGATGCGATTACTGATCTGGTGCTTGCACGGGCGATCGAACAGATCAAGGTAGTGATTATACCTGAAGAAACATTGTTCTATATGGTAATCGTTCTTCGAGGCGGTATGTCCCCTGTGAAAGTTTCCGATTTTGCACAGGTTGGGGAAGGAACGTTCGGGGAGAGCGAGGTTGTTATCGATATTGATAATGAGGCATACCTTCCACAGTTACTTGAGAATCTGTGGGAGATGTGCGGGCGTATCAATGTACACCAGCCTGAGAGGAAAACGGTCTCTGTGAGTTGTGAAAATCCGCTTGAACATATCTCTGAGATCGAAGAGATGGTTATTGAAGACCCGCAGAGGACATTGCAGTCAAGGCTTGTCGATATGGCAATAAGGGCTACACCGGAAGGATTCAGGGTGCGATATCATTCACTTACTGGAAATCATTTTATTTTTGTGGCAACAGAAGATATCATGAAAAATGAGTGGATAGAGGAAGCTCATAAGACGCTGGATGAATTGACAGGAGGTGAGCCAAGTGGCAGCAGTTCTTGAACCTTATATTTACGAAGGTGGGATACATAAACACGGTTTGCTCCTTGAACTTTTGGAGGATCTGGGTGGATTTTTGGTACAAAAGATTCCTGCAGCTACAGAAGTCACACTTATCATGCTAATTCCCAATAAAGATATACACTTGATGGAAGAACTTGCAATCAAGTTGCTTGGAAAAGTAAAAAAATCACCACTTACGGGCACAGAGATTGCGGTTGTGTCTCCTACACTTGCATATCACCATTTGCCACATTCGGCATGTGATATTGCAGAGTTCTTGCGCCGTGGTGGTGCAAATACCAACATGATCGGGCTTGCAAGAGGTATGGGACGAAGGGTTGCGCTGTCTGGTGATTATGAGAGAAAGCTCATCAATGAACATGATATCGCATTGTTTTCATTTGGAACGTTTAGCGATTGCATCATTAACAAGAAGCCAAAATTGTTTGAGGGCATTGACATTCCTATTGTGGTAACGGGTGCGCCTGATATCAAGACAGAGGATATTCCCAATGCGGATATGTACATTGGGGGAATAGGGCGGGTATCTCACAGGTTGCGGAAGGGACCGGAACTTGATGGATTGGACAATATGAACGCCAAGGTCAGTGAAATGGTCGACAGTGTGCGGGAAGAGATTTCTAAAGACCCTCTCGCAGTTTTACCTGCAAGGGTCATGAAAGAGATCAAAGACCAGATACCTGAGATTGAGCATGTTTTAACTCCTGCACCTATTACAATTCAGCTTGATGGACTTCGCGTAAAGTTACCTTATGATGAGTTCCATGGAAAAGTGGAGAATATCGAATTCGATGAGGGTCCGCTATTATCAGAAGTGGCAAAGGTCATGCCATCAAAAATGAAAAATTATATATTGATTAAGATACAACGTAAATCAGAAGTTGGCTTTGTAATATAATTTTTCCATTTTTATCTGTACAAAATGTGTAGGGGACTTGCTCTATGGAAATTGAAAAAATTAGGGAAATTTTGAAAAAGGAACCTGAGGATGCTGTAGATGAATTTCTTGGTGATGTCAAGGAGAGATATGGTGAAATCCCATATATCATGAATTTCATGAAGGATATGCCTGAACTTTTAATTCCAAAGGTCCTGTACGATAATTCTATCATGCGTGAGTTCAAGCGCATGGATCCAAAGACGGTGGAGTTGATATCGATAGGTGTTTCCTCTGCACTTCGTTGTGATCACTGTTTGAAGATGCATATCAGGATTGCAAACCGTTTAGGGATTACAAAAGAGGAGATATTTGATGCCATTTTGATAGGGGGCACATTGTCCAATGCGTCTGTGCTTGCCGAAGGTACACGAGCACTTGATTCTGAACTTTCCTGTGAGGAAGATACTGGCGAAATTTGCGATGTGTGTAACCTCTCAGTTGATTGAGAGGATTAAGTGAAAAGTATCATGTCAGAAAAGTATCATGATGTTGCAATTGTTATTATTACTTTTTTAGTTCTTATATCTATATCACAGGTTGCATCAGCTTCTGCTGAATATCCAAAGTTATTGGATGTTCCATGGGATCATTCTCCAATCACGGTTTTTATTGATGATGTGGATGTTCCGCCACATTACAGTCCAACTTACCGCGTGCAGGTTGAATCTGCTCTTTTGTACTGGGAGGATGGCGGCAATTCAAAGCTGGATTTCATACCGGATTTTGAGGTGGTTGATACGGATGATGCGGATATACGCATTATGTGGGTTGAGAATATCGAAGAGGTAACCGGTGCTCAGGAAGGCGTTGCAGGATTTTGGAGTCCCTATGAGGTCAATGGGGTGTACCTGCGTGGTGATATTGTGCTTGAGGTCGGAAATTACCAAGGGTATGCATGGCGACAGTATGGGGATCTGAATATGTTTTTGGTCGCAAAGCACGAATTGGGTCATGCGCTGGGGCTTGCGCACAGTAATGACAGGAAGGATATCATGTATCCTACATACGAGGAGAGGGACAGTGTGAATCCATTATTGCTGAGTGCCACGCGCCCGTTCCTGTTGGTCTTTGTTGTTGGTTCAATGGCAGTTGTTGTGTTTTTGTTTGTTAGCTGGCGGCGTTATAAGCAAAAAAGGGAACATCTTGAGATGGAATTGTTTGGCGGCAGTGATTTATGAATGATGGATATTGAGGAAATGTATCGGGATATTTCAAGATATTTGATGGGTGAGAAGGTTGATCTTTTAAAATATGAACCGGATCTGTCCGATCTTACGGCGTTTGAACAAGCGGTGCTAACTGAGACACGGAAGATCCCCTATGGCACGACCATCACGTATTCCGAACTCGCAGATCGCATCGGCAACAGCGGAGGTGCAAGGGCGGTTGGTCAGGCATTGTCAAAAAATCCGTATCCGATTGTAATTCCCTGTCACAGGGTGGTTGCAAGATTGGGAATTGGGGGATACAGTGGTGGGGTTAAATTGAAGAAGCGATTGCTTGAGATTGAAGCGAAAGATATAACGGTACGTTCACCTGCGGTTAATTTCGATATGCTGCAGCGGTAAGGTGGATATTTACTGCACGTTCATATTCTTCTACCAATAAATGCAACATAGCTTTTTACTTGCTGATGTTATTTTAAATATTTTCGTATTTGTATAGCTGGTTTCGATAACTCACTTTCCGAATCATTTGTTTTATAATTTAGAAAACTACAATCATCCGACATTATTCTATGTTTAGGAAAAAGATTTGTTCTCAAAATATACCTCTGGAAAGTGAGTGATAAAATGTCGATGCACATTTCAAAAATTCAAACCCCGCACAGCAATTAACCTATATCAAAGAAAACGGAGCATCAATTCCCACCGCCAGGCGGCACATCCCACTGCCACCAAACCCATGACTCACAACCCAATAACCCAAACCTGCGATTCTCATATCTGCAAATATGACACCGCTTAAAAACCATTTTATATTTCATATTCATGGCGTGGGAACGTGCCGCACGCGTGCAGTCGCGCCGTTTTTCTCATGAACTCGATAAACCAACCGCCTGTGCCAAACACAAAGGTGCACCGACAATACATGTACGATACTTTTAATGCCGGATCAATCACTATCGGAAGCGCATCCCATCATTGCCAATAAGATATTTATTAACGATTTAGCTTCTTCACGACAGTATATCAGGGAAAATGCCGCCTGACGGCGGTCGCATTGGTTTCGATTCGTATAAATTCGAATTTTGCACTAAAAATATCAGCTATACAAATACATATTTTCTTTGTAGACTGGTCACCTTTATGTACTATTATGCATAATAATGCATAATATGGCACGCCCAAGAAAAAGACGAATGGTGGATTTTGAACACAATACAAGAAACTACAAACCTTCAGAAGTTTCAACAGATATTACTGAGAAAGTCAATGTAACTATTGACGAACTCGAAGCACTGAGGCTATGTTATCTTGAGAAGTTGAATCAAAGTAATGCAGCTCTTAGAATGCATATTCACCAGTCTACATTTCAAAGGACATTACGAAGAGCATTGAATAATATTACTGATGCTCTGGTTAATGGAAAAGAAATCAATATACAAGGAGGAAACTATACAATGCCAGGTAGGAATGGAACAGGACCCGTGGGACAGGGCAGTGGAAATATGCAAGGTCGTGGAAGAGGACAGCGCAGCGGCGGAGGTCGAGGCGGTGGATTCGGCGGACCTGAAGGAAAATGCAAATGTCCGAACTGCAACTATGAACAAACTCATCAACTGGGCACGCCGTGTGCTCAGACCAAATGCCCGGAATGCGGGACAATGATGATACGGACGTGAAATATTTAAACAGGAGATGATTGAACTATGCCAGGCGGTGACAGAACAGGACCCCGAGGAATGGGTTCCGGTACAGGAAGAGGAGCAGGATATTGCTCAGGCAATGATGAACCCGGATATATGAATCGTGTGCAGTTGGTAGCAAATCGCAGAGGAGGTGGGAGAGGGGGTAGAAGGGGAGGAAGGAGATGATTTACATTTAGATGATTTACATTTAGATGATTTTCAAATTCTTTTGGCTTTCCTTAACATCGTGTGGGTTAGTAATGTTTCCTGCACCATTTTTTTCCATTCAAAATATCATGGATAGGAGCCTGTATCTCATTAAGAAACATGCCAGAATTTTGAAATACCTGCGGCTGTTTATGAAGAAAAGAAGTCTTCCAACTACTGTTAATGTGTATGAGAATGAAGATGCTGCGCCGTTGTTTTCAATACGCAAGCACATGCCGATAATTCGCTCTAAAGTGCAGGTCATTGACGGAAACGGCATGCCTATAGGATATTTCAAGAGCAAGATCCTGACAATTGGCGGCGGTTTCAATGTGTTTGATATGCAGGACAATAAGATCGCGGACATAAAAGGCGATTGGAAGGGTTGGAATTTCAAGTTCCTTGACCCCAGCGGCGCCGAGATCGGCACGGTGACGAAAAAGTGGGCAGGCATTGGGAAGGAGATGTTCACGACTGCGGACACCTATATGATTTCGATCGATGAGAAGGAATCCGACCACAAGACTAACATGATGCTGCTTGCGGCGGGTTTGGCGATTGATGTTGTTTTTAAGGAGAGGCGATAAGGGAATAATATAGTTCGGTGGCCACAAACCGAATATCTTTTAAATATTGTTTGTATTGTAAAATCATGCAGCGGAATATCGATGATATCAAGGAAAATTTGATTAGGGCAAAAGAGCGTGGAAAGAAATGTACGCTTTTAATTGGTGCCGGTTGTTCAGTTAAAGCTGGAATTCCTCTTGCATCTGGTTTTGTAGATATCATAAAAAAGAATTACCCCAATGCTTACGAACGCGCGAGCGAGAAGACGTATCCAGAAGTTATGGGTAAACTGACTCTTGGGCATCGGCGCGACCTTATTGCAGACCACATTGATGATGCAAAAATCAATTGGGCGCATATTTGCATAGCCTTGTTGATAAAAGAAGGATATGTCGATAGGGTTCTAACCACTAATTTTGATCCACTTGTTGTTAGGGCGTGTGCATTATTAAACGAATTTCCGGCTGTGTATGATTTTGCAGCATCACAGTTTTTTAAGTCAGCCGATGTGGCAGACAAAGCCGTATTTCATCTTCATGGTCAGCGTGATGGATTTGTATTATTGAACACGACAAATGAATGTGATAACTTGTCAAAACATATGGAGCCTGTATTCAAAGAAAGTGCACAGGGCCGCATGTGGATTGTTGTTGGGTACAGTGGTGATAATGACCCCGTTTTTAACCATCTTGCAGATATCAATCATTTTGATTATGGGCTTTATTGGATTCTTTATAAAGATAATGAACCATCAAAACATTTAAAAGAACGTCTGCTTGTTGAAGGCAAAGATGCTTATTTCGTTAAAGGTTTTGATGCTGATTCATTTTTTGTACGCCTGACGCAAGAGCTTGATATATTTCCACCAGATTTTATTGACAAACCCTTCACACACATGGACAATTTGTTCGGAATGATCACTGATTTTTCATTTGATAAGCAAGAAGATGGAACTGATGTTACACATGAGCCGCGCAAGCAGATAAATGAATGTATTGATAAATATGAAAAAGAACCGTCCGATGTTCAAAAAGCAACTAAGTTGCTTATGGAAGGCAATTATAATGAAGTCGTGAAAATGCATTCTTCATACGATGATAATCCATCCCCTGAATTTGCCGATGTACTTTCTTGGGGATATGTAGGTCAGGGCAATATTCTTTATAACCTTGCAAAAATAAAAGAAGGGGATGAGGTTGAGAAACTATTTACACTTGCATTTGAAAAGTATGAGGCATCGCTTAAAATTAAGCCAGATAAGCATGAAGCACTCTATAACTGGGGAATTGCTCTTTCTGACCTTGCAGAAATAAAAGAAGGAGGTGAGGCGGAGAAACTATTTACACTTGCATCCGAAAAGTATGGGGTGGCGCTCGAAATTAAACCAGATCAGCATGAAGCACTCAATAACTGGGGCCTTGTTCTTTCTAACCTTGCAAAAATAAAAGAAGGAGATGAGGCGGAGAAACTATCCACACTTGCATCTGAAAAGTATGAAGCGGCGCTCAAAATTAAGCCTGATAAACATGAAGCACTCTATAACTGGGGCATTGCTCTTGTTGAACTTGCAAAAATAAAAGAAGGAGATGAGGCTGAGGAACTATTCACACTTGCATTTGAAAAGTATAAGGAAGCGCTCGAAATTAAGCCAGATAAGCATGAAGCACTTAATAACTGGGGTTCTGCTCTTGTTGAACTTGCAAAAATAAAAGAAGGAGATGAGGCTGAGGAACTATTCACACTTGCATTTGAAAAGTATGAGGCAGCGCTCAAAATTAAACCAGATAAATATAAAGCACTCGATAACTGGGGCTCTACTCTTATCACTCTTGCAAATACCAAGTCTGGAAAAGAAGCTGACGACTTATTATCTAAAGCCAAAGAAAAACTGCTACAAGCAGAAGATATCAAGAAAGGAGGTGGGGCATATAATCTGGCGTGCATTTCCGCATTGCAACATGATGAATCTGCCTGCCGTGAATGGTTGGAACTTGCATATGAACTAAAATCTATTCCAAAGCCTGAGCATTTAAATGCTGATTCGGATTTAGATAATGTGAGGGAGACTGATTGGTTTAAGAAAATAGTTGCAGATATGATGTAATCGTTCTCATATTCGGTTTTTCAGTAGCATGATAAAAAACTCGGATGTAAAGGTGCTGGAACATCGTCGCCAATAATGCTACTTGCGGCGGGTTTGGCGATTGATGTTGTTTTTAAGGAGAGGCTATAGGAGGAGGTTTGTAGGATTGAATACAAATAATATTCAAGTGGATACAATTTATGTTCAACGATTCACTTCGTAAGCATGTGATCGTGTATGGTGTTCAAAATTGATTGGTATTGCCAAGTTTAGATCAATTCTTTAATTTTTTGTACAAACTCTTTGGCTCTCATGATTGCATTATGAGCTTCAGTTTGAGACATACTTCCTGCCACATCATAGACAAGTGCATGTCTTTTCCGGCGCATGCGGTCGAACATTATGTTGTCTTTTTCGAAATCCGCACCGAGCACAGTTTCACAGAATCTAACGACTGAAACGTGTTGTGCTTCTCCTCCGGGTCTGTATCCTTTTGAAAACATCAATGCACGCGCAGATTGTAGCATCGCATTGTATGCTATATTGTAAGCCCAGTCGAAATCCTTGGTCTGCAACAGGTCTATGCAGTGGATATGTCACGATTTGCCAGTGCAAGTGCATCATCTGTCTTTTTTGT
Organism: Methanosarcinaceae archaeon; assembly: GCA_030611265.1. GTDB lineage: Archaea > Halobacteriota > Methanosarcinia > Methanosarcinales > Methanosarcinaceae > Methanovorans. The sequence goes on from JAUWQD010000011.1 coordinate 13,175, forward strand.
ATAGTATAATCATGCAGCAGAATATCGATAATATCAAGGAAAATTTGATTAGAGCAAAAGAGCGGGGAAAGAAATGTACGTTTTTAATTGGTGCCGGTTGTTCAGTTTTACGAACCATTTCTATAACATATTTAACTGGTTCATTCGTCACCGTACATCGAAAGATTCATCCTGCGAAGCACATCTGCAATTACCTGCTGAACTTCTGTTGCGTGTTCATCTGAAACTTCGCCACCTTCGGTTTCCATCAGTTTTTGGATATCGGATACAATAGTATGAATAATAGGAATAATTTCGTCTTTACTGATCAGCCCTGCATAATATGCATAGAAAAAAGTCGTGCCACTTCGCTGCACCTTTTTTTTGAATGTTGCATGAGCATTTGAGACTTCCTGCCGTGAATAGGGTTCATCCATGAAAGGTACAAGATCCGGAAGATTCTCACCGATCCATGTCATCTCTGATTGGTTTGAGATATTCTTAAAGTCTGCACAAAGGCGAGCTATCATCCATTCGCGTGCTGTGAGATGTGTTGTCTGTTTTAAAAAACGAGTCACATCAGAATAACTCTTGTTATCCATTTTTTTGAATTTTTGGTACCTGTTCATTATGAATCACATAACCTGTTTCATTTGTATTGCAACCAATGTTTTACCCGTACAATGATTCCAATATCTTTAAAATATTTAACATTAATCCAAGCCTGAAATGAAATTTCTAATTCCAATCGATGGGTCTGATTACTCAGCAAACGCTGCAAAAGTTGCCGGAAAAATGGCATTACAATTCGATTCTGATATTTTGTTACTTCATGTAGTCACAGATACGGGAGTCGGGAGAAAGAAATGGCGCAATAAGGGTGCAGAGGATATACTCTTATCTGTTCGCGACATTTTGATAGATGTCGGTTGTGATGAAAATCGCATCGAATGTATTATCAAGGATGGAAATGCCCCTGAAACGATCGTAGATATTGCAAACCAAAGAAATGTTGACAAGATCATAATGGGAACCCGGGGCAAAACAAGACTTAAAAAGATTATGGGGTCGGTAACAGAGAAAGTGCTTCAGACATCTAGCATACTTGTTCTTGTGGTGCCACCTAAATACAAAAACTGAAAAGCGATATCAGTTCTTCACTTTTGACCATGTTTTAACTTATCGGAGACTTCTATCGAAATCTCCTACCGAAATCTCCTACAAAAATCTCTTATCGAAGTTTTCTATCAATAACGGCTTTTCCAGCAACGACGTCATCCATTGAAAATACTTCTAGATTATAGATACCGCGATAATCAGATATTTCATTGATTACTGAGAAATCCACAGTTCCACTGCCCGGAGCCATGTGCACATCACCTGCATATTCATCCGTCCACACACCATTATTGTCATGCAGATGCATGTGGACTACATGCCCGTCAAGGTCGTTTGCAAAATCCCGCACTTTTTCGGAAACACCACCGCATGTAAGATTTGCATGTCCAATATCAAATGTCACACCAAGATTGGAAGAATCCACTGCCCTGACAGCTTCTAACAATTCGTTTGTCTCGCAACACAGGTTCCCGTGGTCTGTGCCTTCCTTGTTCTCAAGACCGAGCATAACACCACGATCATGAGCAAATAATGCAAGTTCTTTTAGATTATCGACCATCTTTGAAAATGACAAATCACGATTGTCATTTATCCTTCCCGGGTGAATTACTACAACTTTTGAATCCAATCGGTTCGCAAGTTCTATCGATTCTTCCATCAGCCGGAAATGTGTGCGCCCCATGTTGGCAGTATCAACAACAAGTTCTTTTGGGTATGTTGGAACATCGGCAAAATAAGGAGCATGGATCGAGGTCACAAGGTTACCAGTAGAGAGGGCATCCATGATGTCGCCCAGTACCTTATCCTGCAATTGAATATTTTTGTACAATCCAAGTTTTGGGATGTACAACTCAATTGATTGTACCTCGTTTTTAATTTCCTGAATAGTACCCGCAAATGATGAAGCCCCGATTATCATATTATATCATGCGTGGGTGGATGTAATAATTGTTTTGATTTGAGCATACCAAAATGCTTATCTAATTTATAAGATTACCAGCATGCAATGAAACTGTATGCACCTCATCTCGGACATCTTGAAGGACTTGAAGAACTACTTGCAGGTTCTGATGACATTTATGGTGTCTATATGGCAGGTTCACCTGAATATGTCGGCACCGGAAGAACGAACTTAAGTGCCCCAAAACTTGAGGATGTTGCAGAACAAACTGAATATGCTCATGAGAAGGGCGTAAAACTTGAAATTATCCTCAACAGTTCATGCATGGGCGGGCAGCATCTTACACCCGAAGGTTACAGGTCTATTGACTGGTATTTTAACAGACTCAACGATATTGGAATTGATTCTATAACTGTTGCAGACCCATACCTTGTGGAAATGCTTGCAAAGGACTATGACATGGAAGTTGTTGTGTCGGTGCTTTCGTTCGTAGATTCACCGCAAAAGGCTGAGTTCTATGAAAATATGGGAGCAGATACGATCGTAATAGATTCTGCGGTCAACAGGCATTTTGATAAACTGGAAGCCATCAAGGAATCCGTGTCATGTGACCTCAAATTGCTGGTCAATGAAGGATGCCTTTACCAGTGTCCGTTCAGGTATGCGCACTTTAATTTTTTCTCGCACGCAAACGGACCCGGACCAAAACCAAATGTCACTGATGACTATTACTACTACAAGTGCCTCTCACTCAGGATACAGGACCCTGAACTGATAATCAAATCACCATGGATCAGACCTGAAGACCTCAAAGAATACAAACACATAACTGATATATTCAAGATCGGTGGAAGAACTCATTTTGTGAACTGGACATTGAACGTTGTTAATGCTTATGCAAATGAGAGTTATGACGGTAATCTTATGGATCTGCTGGATTGTCCAAAGGACCTAAAAGACCTATTCTATATTCCGAATAAGGAACTTGATGGTGCACTTTCGCAGTGGAAACAGTGTGAGAAGGTGTGCAAACGGTGCGGTTACTGCAAGCGTTTGACAGACAAAATTACACAGGTATATACGAATGAAGGTACAGAACGGGTATTGAGACCATTACATTCAATAGGGGAACAACAATGACATTGATCAAACAATTATTAACGTCACGCGGAGAGCTTGAGAACAAACTCAGAAACCTGCTCGGGAAACCTATATTTTTGATCGAGATGGATGGATTCGCACTGCCTTGCGGTTGCAGCGGGGCGACGATCAATACACGTGGACTTCAAACCGATGACCTAGAGATTTTTGAGGAACATATACTCAAATATCTGGACGATATTGCACAATCCCTCGAGATTGATTCCTCATTTATATTTGCAAGACTTATTCCAGGCACATCAGAGATCGCATCACTTAACTTGCGGATGCTGTGTAACAACTGTTACATGGACTTTGCGAGAGGAAGCGGAAAGAAACCGAGGCCAGACATATATATATTGCGGTTCGACCGTAAGTAATAGAAAAAAAATCATAGAACCGTTATTGTGTGAACGGTTTTTTTACTTCTTTTTTTAAACTGTTTTACCAAAAACCATATTGATTTTTTACCCAAAATCATATTGATTTCGAAAGGTTTATGAATGAATTAATATAATCAACAACAGCATACGTTAGTTTATATCATAATTATGTGATATTGTTATGTGAATAGGAGTAAAGTGCATTTTACATTTTTTGCACTGATTCGCTATTATATTAGATATAAAAATAAATGGAGGAAAATGAATGGAACCACTCATAGGCATGGGTGTGTTAGCACTTATGGGTGCGGCTGCTACAGTAGCTGGTGCGTCAGAGGACCTTGAGTCTGATGTCGGATCACAAAGTAACCCGAACTCACAAGTGCAATTGGCACCCCAAATGATGTATCCACATAGGATTTACAACAAAGCTATTTCTGGTGAACCACCATCAAACGCACTTATGTGCGCGGTCGGCGGTACAGTAGCTACAGTTTTGATGAGTGCATATAATATGTCCCCGGTTTTTGCAATTGCTATGGGAGCACTTCTAGCTGCAATAGTACATGGAACATATTCTGTAACAGCATTCTTTGGTAGACCTACAAGTCAGAAACGATTCAAACAACCAGTTTATCTTGATATTTTGTGGTCACACACACCAGTCATCATGGGATATTCGTATATCACGACGTTCTGTATTCTCGTTATATCATATCTCATGGTCGCTGTACTTGGACACCCTTTCCCACTACCACTTCTAGCATTTATCTGGGGAATTGCAATAGGAGCTGTCGGCTCATCTACCGGTGATGTCCATTATGGTGCAGAGCGAGAATTCCAGAGCGTGGAATTCGGTGCAGGACTTAACGCTGCAAATTCAGGAAATATTGTCAGAAAAGGTGAATCCGGACTTCGTAACGGTTTCGACAATTCATGGTTCTGCGCAAAATTCGGCGGACCTGTAACAGGAATTGCATTCGGTATGGTAGTATTCTTAAGCGGCTGGGTCACAACCGTGTTCGACCCTGCAAGAGGCGACGCAATTGGATGGCTTTCAGTTATCGCAGGTGCTCTTCTGGTACTTATTATGATACTATGGAACAGGAAGATAGAAGTCGCAGCACGTGCTGCATACGGTCCATACAAGGAAGATGAGGTGGCTGCATGATCGATATTGCAGGAATTCTTATGGAAAATATCTCATATGTGTTATTGATCACACTTGGTGGAATGCTGATTTCATTTAGCGTTCACTTTGTGCCTGTAGGCGGTGCCCCCGCGGCAATGGCACAGGCAACCGGTATCGGAACCGGTACCGTTCAGCTGGCTGCCGGTGCAGGTCTTACAGGACTTGTAACTGCCGGTACTGTGATGCAGGTTTCAGACAACCCTCCACTTATTATTGCAGCCGGTGCAGTCGGTGCAATGATTATGATATCAGTCACAATGATCGTAGGAACATGGGTATATGTTTATGGAGTTGGAGTCCCTCCCGCATCTGCAAAGGTCAAATATGACCCGATCACAAAGGACAGGCAGGACCTCTATGTATCACAGGGTACGGAAGGACATGGTCTGCCAACTGTCAGTTATGTCAGTGGAGTCATTGGTGGTCTACTTGGAGGCGGCGGCGGTGCACTCGTATATTATTCACTTATGAGCGCAGGCATGGACACAGGTATGGCAATGGCAAACCTCGTAGGTCTTGCGAGTATTTTTGCAGTGGGTATATTCTTCGTGAACGCTGTAATTCCTTCCTACAACATAGGAGGAACGATCGAAGGTTTCCATGATCCAAAATTCAAGAAATGGCCAAAAGCTGTATTTTCTTCCCTGATCGCAACATTTATGTGTGCGCTTGTGGCCGTATTAACTATAGGAGGTCTTTAAATGTCAGCTGGAGGACCAGGAGGGGAAGCCCATGGAGGTGTAGCCCCCGGAAAGATAATCGCCTTCGGTGTACTCGGAGGATTGATCGGTATTTATGGTGCACATTTCTTATCCATCATAAACCCTGCATTTTCATTTATAGGTGCCCTTGGTGCGATTTGCGCTATAGTATGGGGTGCAGATGCAGTAAGACGTGTTTGTAGTTATGGTCTTGGTACAGGTGTACCGTCCATTGGTATGATTGCACTTGGCATGGGTGTCATAGCATCGTTGTTCGGCCTTGCAGTCGGAGGTATCGCAGGACCTATAGTAGCATTAATAGCTGCATCAATTATCGGATTGGTAATTGGGCTTCTTGCAAACAAGGTACTTGGAATGAACATCCCGATCATGGAAAAGTCCATGGTAGAAATTGGTGGTGCTGGTGCACTGGCAATTGTTGGACTCAGTACTACAATGGCAGGAACATTCATGTTTGATGAAGTACTCGCATTAGTGGTTGCACCGGGATATATCGCAGTGATATTCATCGCTGGAGGTATGGGAATCCTGCATCCATTCAACGCATGTCTCGGACCTGATGAAGAACAGGACCGCACACTTGCAGTGGGATTCGAAAAAGGTGCAATTGCCATGATAATTGCAGGTATTGTGTCAATGGTTATAAGCACTACAGCAGCAATTCCAGCGATTATGATCGGAGTGTTCATCTGGTACATATCCTTTGCCAAGTTCTATGAACTGACAAAGAGAGATGCGTACAAGGTACTTGGAACAGGACTGCTGCCTACAGAGGAGGAGTTGCAATGAGTATGATACGTGTAGCACCGGAAGTACATCTTGTACTTGATCCAATGACATCATTGCTTGCACAGGAACGTGACGATATCATATCATATTCAATGGATCCTGTGATGGCACAGGTCGATGAACTTGATAAGATCGCAGACGACCTTGTGAATTCACTTTCACCAAGTGAACCATTGCTTGCTTCATTCCCTGGACGTGAAGACACTTCACGTAAAGCAGGTTTCTATGGCAATGCATTCTATGGTATTGTTATAGGTCTGGTATTTTCAGGACTGTTGACAGTTGCTCTATATGTAGTCAGCCTGATGAGCGGGGTGATGTAAAATGGCAGATAAAAGAGAAGCAGTGGCTGGATGGCCAACTATTAAAGGTGAGTATGATGTTGGAAATGTCGAGAACTGTGTTGCAGTTATAACACTCGGTTCACACCTTCCGGGAGGTCCCCAGTTAGATGCAGGTGCGGCAATTACCGGACCATGTAAAACAGAGAACCTTGGTATAGAGAAGGTCGTCGCCCACATTATATCAAACCCGAACCTGAGATTCCTTTTGATAACAGGTTCAGAGGTCAAAGGACACATCACCGGACAGGCAATGTCAAGTATGCATGCCAATGGTGTGGAAGATAACCGGATTGTCGGAGCAACAGGTGCGATCCCATATATTGAGAACATCAATGAAGAAGCGATGGAAAGGTTCCAGCAACAGGTCGAATGTGTTGAACTGATCGGTACTGAAGATATGGGAGAGATCACTGCCAAGATTAAGGAATGTGCTGCAAAAGACCCGGGTGCTTTCGATGCTGATCCAATAATTATGGAGGTCAAAGGAGGCGAGGAAGACGAAGAAGAAGTTGGCGGACTCAAGCCAATGGCAGCTGAGATCGCAACTATTCGTTCCAGGATCCGAGATCTTGAGCTCGACATGATCAATGCCGGTAATATGAACAAATTCCATTCCGGAGTACATGCCGGTAAGATAGAAGGTGCAATGATCGGTCTTGTGATCACATTGTCAATGCTTGGAATGTTGCTATTCGGGAGGTAATTGATATGGCAGAAGAACAAGAAATTGGACAGGGCGTCCCGATGGTCGTCAGTCCCCAGATGGGACCGATTGACTCCACTGTTGAAAGCATCAGGTACAGGGCACAATTGATTGCACGAAACCAAAAGCTTGATTCAGGTGTAGCAACAACTGGAGTATCCGGATTTATAGCCGGCTTCATTTTTGCACTGCTGATGGTAATTGTGATCCCATCGATTATTTGGCAGGTGATCTAAATGAGCGATGAGAGTAATGGAATACCAAGTGTAGTTGTAGACCAAAACGATTTCAATGACGTAATCAAAAAACTCAATCGGATCGATGAAAAGATTGAGTTCGTAAACAGTGAGATCGCACAGCGGATTGGTAAAAAAGTTGGTAGAGATATAGGAATCTTATATGGAGCAGTTGTTGGGATATTGATGTTCTTGCTATACATCTCAATATCATCAATTCCCTTCTAAGAGGTGTTAAAATGTTTAAATTTGACAAGAAACAGGAAGTATTCGAAGTTGGCGGAGTCAAGATTGGCGGACAGCCAGGCGAGTATCCTACAGTTTTGATCGGTACAATGTTCTACAACAGGCACAAAATTGTGACTAATGAGGATACAGGAGAATTCGACAAGGGCGCAGCAGATTCCTTGTGGAATGATATGCAAGAGATGGGAGATATTACAGGTAACCCATACATCAACCAGATTGTTGGTGAAACACCAGAAGCGATCAAGAAATTTATTGATTGGTTTGTTGAAGTTGATGACAAAACTCCGTTTTTGATCGATTCATCCGCAGGTGATGTTCGTTCAGCAGCAGCAGACTATGTAACAGAGATTGGTGTTGCCAAACGTGCAATCCACAACTCCATTAACTCAAGTGTCCATGAGGACGAGATAGAGGCTATTACGCGGAGTGGTATGGATGCTGCAATTGTCTTGGCATTTAATGCAACCGATCCGAGTGTGAAAGGAAAGCTTGAGATCCTTGAAGTTGGAGGTACAGGTCAGGATAAGGGAATGCTTGAGATCGCAAAAGAGTGCGGTATCACAAAGCCTCTTATTGATGTTGCCGCAACCCCACTTGGTGCAGGTGCCGGCGCAACGATCCGGGCTGTTACAACTGTAAAAGGCCATCTCGGTCTTCCGGTCGGGGCAGGATACCACAACATGGCATCTGCATGGGACTGGATGAAGAAGTTCAAGAAAGAACACAAAGACGCTTACATGCCTGCTGATATAGGTACAAATCTTGTAGCGCAGATCATGGGCTCAAATTTCCAGCTCTTTGGTCCAATCGAGAACGCAACAACTGTGTTCCCTGCAACAGCAATGGTTGATATTATCCTGGCTGAGACAGCTAAGGAGCTTGGTATCGCTATTGCGGATGAGGAGAACCATCCAATCAGCAAACTGGTTTGATCAAACCAGTTTTTCTTTTTTTTATTTTTCAATATTCTGATAGTGGCTACACTGTGTAATATGAATTTTTCATAAACTATATTTTTGTGCACTATAAAAAATAACTATTTATTGAGGAAAGTCGAATAGTATTCTTGGTGTGGAGACATAATTGTAACTAGGGACTATCAAGTGTGAATTTAAACTTCCATTGATTGGAAGTTTTGGGGGTTAATATTTGAATGATAAGAAACAAAAACTGGATAATATATCGAACGATTTATCAAAATGTTCTGGAAATGGTGCATCTGCCATCGTTAATAAAAATGGGATCGTAGTATCATCCTGTACAAATTGTGGAGGAGATGCAGAAACGTTTGGTGTGATATCTGCTATAATGTTTGGCGCTGCTGACATCGCATCCAATGAAAGTGGGATTGGTACAGCACATCGTGTAATTGTACATTCAAAACATAACACGCTGATCACAGAGAATGCGAGTTCCCAGATGTTGTTATCTGTTCTGACTGAAAATAAGCGTAGTCTTGATAGTGCACACCGTAAAATCCTGGAAAATATTGAACACGTCAGATCTGTATTAGAGGATATAACATTAAAGTGAAGACAATTAATTTGCTTTTTGGCTTGCTTTGTCATCTCGCTCTTTTTTTATCGCAGAATACAGGGCTTCCTTACTCAACGACCTTGGATGATAGTATCTGCCCCCACATGCACCGGATATCCCCATAGCAAGGTCTGAACCATTCTCACTGATATCCACGATCAGTGCATTTACTTTACTACCAACTATCCGGCTGCATACTTGTAAGATCTCGCGTTTGATACTCCCCCCAAGATGAAGCGGAACATTTGCAGTCCCATCTGTTACAATTACCATGATCGGTACAGCAGATGGTTCTTTTTTCACTTCCCTTATGAGAGTGTCAAGCCCGACCAACATACCTGAAGCCATCGGAGTTGTGCCGCCAAATGGTACATTTTCAAGATAATGTTTTGCAGCCTCTACCGAAGACGTGAATGGAAGTACAAGTTCTGCTGACCTGCCACTATACGTCACAAGAGAAACACGATCCCTCCTCTGATATGCGTCCTTTAACAATGCCAGCACCACACCCGTGGTTATCTGTATCTTATCCTGTTCATCCATCGAACCTGATGTATCAAAAACAACATTGATGAGCGTGGATATCCGCCGCCGCCTGATCTTCTCTCTCAGGTCGCTTTTTTTTATGGAAATACGGCCATCCTTTGCATGCAAAGCAGCCGCCCTAACTGTCGGTGCAATCGCAATATCCGTGATCTTATCCCCGGGTATGCGATATCGCACATATCGTCCACGCTTACCTTTTGTCAAAACCTCGGCACGCCTGCCGGATTTTAACCTGCCGGATGCGATTTTCTTACTTTGCTGACTCTTTGCAAAATCGTGAAGTATCTTACCAACCGTTTTGTCTTCCTTCAAAGCATTGTGTAACTTTTCGGTTCTAGGTTCTTCAGTCTTTTTGGGCAAATCTTCCGGCAATTCCTGTTCTTCAAACGCGTCCAACACATCAGTAGCCGATTCGACCGATTCTATGACCTCCGGTTCAACCTGTGTTTCAATCTCAACTTCAATTTCAGGCTCAACAGGTTCAATTTCAGGTTCATCAGGATGAACTTCTTCGACCGGTATATCAGCATCCAATGCAACAGGTTCTATAATCTCCGGTTCAACCTGTGTTTCAATCTCGACTTCGATTTCAGGCTTAACGGGCTCAATCTCAGATTTGTGAGGAGGGAATACTTCAACCTCTACCTGCTCATCAACTTCCGTGGAAGCGGCATCACCTACGTCTGCATATATCGATTCAAAACTTCCGGTTTCCTGTAAAATTGGTTTAAAGAACACATCCGGTTTTAGCACCAGATGATTCGCATCAGCAATTATAAAAACATCCTTGATCTCTTCAGGGCGCATCTGACCCATGTTCACGCGAATCAGGTCATAAACTGCATCTGCATCCTTATTATCAAAATCAGCAACATCTACTTTCGGAATGCGTACACCTAAAATAGGTCCCCCAATGTAGAATACCCTGATAGCATGTTCACGCTTCACATTACTGCGTATCCGCGAGGCGGCCGCATTATCATCCATATCTACACCTGCAATGTTGGATTAGCATTAGTGTCAAATTTGACCTAAACAATTCCATCTACGACAGCACGGAGTTGTTCTGCACTGAACTCTTCTTCCTCGAACGGTTTTTTGCGCATCCTGTGCGGCAGCACTGTTTCTGCGGCTTCGATGATGTCATCATTTGTGATACGTTCGCGTCCTTCGTATGCCGCATTAGTACGCGCCGTGCGCTCGATCATGATATCGGCTCGATGTCCGTCTACATTGAAAGCAACACATATTTCTGCGATTGTCCGCAGGTTCTCCCTTGTCGTGGTGACACTTGAAAGCATCTGTTTTGCCTTTACGATCTTTGACCGCAGTTTTTCCTGTTCAGGCTCAAAGTCTCTCCTGAACCCAATCGGATCATCATTGAACTTGTTTCTCCGCTCAACGATCTCGATGCGCTGTTCAATGTCGGATATACCGATCACTTCGACCTGAAGCGCGATCCTGTCAAGAAGTTGCGGTCGCAGTTCCCCTTCTTCGGGGTTCATGCTTCCAATGATAATAAAATTCGATGGATGGCTGACACTCACACCCTCGCGCTCAACCGTGTTCACACCCATTGCGGCTGCATCAAGCAATGCATCCACAACAAAATCATCAAGCAGGTTTATCTCGTCAACATAAAGTATACTGCGGTTCGCATCGGCAAGTATGCCCGGCTCAAATGCCTGCACACCTTCCTTTACCGCTTTTTCAATATCAAGACTGCCAACTACACGGTCCTCGGTTGCACCGACAGGCAGATCGACCACTCTCGTAGGACGTTTTTCGATTTTCAGTGTCCCGTTCTTTTGCTTATTTTTACATTCCCAGCAGAACTTATCAGGTTCGGCAGGGTCGCAGTTGAACTTGCATCCTGCAATGACCTCGATCTCGGGCAGGATCTCTGCCAATCCACGTACTGCCGTGGATTTGGCTGTTCCTTTCTGACCTCGGATAAGGACACCGCCAATCGAAGGATTGATGGCATTCAATATCAGTGCACGGAGCATATCCTCCTGCCCGACAATTGCAGACACGGGATACATTACCCTCTCGGTCCTGGTATCCATCTTTGCTATGTCTTCAATTGCAGTACTGGTCTGCTCAACTTCTTCCGGAACTTCTCTGACTGTACCGCTGACTTTTATTGCGCTCATAATTATCCCCTCCTGATCTGAAACAGGCAGTTGTTATTGGATGTATGTTTGTAAATTGCGTTCATTATAGATACCTTAAAACTATCGCTGAAATGAGTGCCAGGATCAATAATATCATACCAAGGGAAAACATTCCAAATACTATTTTCATGTGTGCTTTCTTGTTCCTATTTGCGACCCCGTTCAGTTCCACTAAACTGACTGACATTGTTAAGAAAAATACAATTGATGATGTCAGCAATAATGAACCTGCCACTATAATGTATTCGGCAGTCCATGTGAGTGCCTGTGCATTTATGAGGTCTATGAAGAAATCCTTCCCATGCCGAATATATGCAGCCGTGATCCACAATACTGTGTACGCAATTTCCGCAGCACCTATTATTACAGAGCACATTGTAAATGCTAAAAGCGTAAGCATTGCTCCAATATCAGGAATTTTAAGGTCAATTTGCCATTCTTTATCCACGATCGCACCTTTTTTATAGTCTATATTTTGTAAATATATAGTACGAGTTAACGCAAACGAAGTGAGCGTTTTCCCGGAAATTATTATATCTAATCTATTTGAACAATGAATATATGATGTTAATTAACATTGTTCGATTTCTGATAAAAAAGTATCTGTCAACTCAGTCAAATCCGCCTACATCTCCTCAAAAATATCCAATATCTGCTTTGAAAGTTCAACACTTACGTCAACAGACTTCATCAGCGTGTCAGCGCGCACAACTTCGCATCCAATGTCGTCAAAATCTGATATATCAGCCGTGTCGCGCTCATCGATGACAAATACATCAACAATGTCCTGATAACACATCGCAACACCGACAGACGATACCTCTAATCCGCGTGCATCCATGAGTTTCCCTGCCGGACCACTTACAGGTTTTTTGCCGATTATGGGGCTTACTGCAACGACCTTTTTGTGTTTCAGTATCTCGCGCATCCCGGGCAATTCAAGGATTGGTCCGATACTTGTTATCGGATTACTTGGACCGATCAATACTTCGCCATCCGTCTCAAGTGCCTCAAGTACGGCAGGTGCAATGGCGGCATCGGAAATACCATCTACTGAAACATCCGCCACATCCGGCTCACCGTGATTCTTGACCCAGAAATCCTGATAATGCATTTTACCCTGCGGCGTTGTTATGATTGTGGATACCGGATCGTCTGACATCGGAAGTATGTCTGTTTTTATCCCAAATGCGCCGCAGAGTTTTCGAATTGCGGATGTCAGGGTGCCGCCATTTCGTAGAATGTCCGAGCGCATGATGTGGGTCGCGCGGTCAAGGTCGCCGAGCATCATTCCTTCATCGAATCCCGATGACTTCATTGTTTCGTGGGTTCGGAATGTGTCTCCTGCGACTCCCCACCATTTTTCCGTGTCGAGCCTGCCTGAGAGCAGGTACAGGATAGTGTCTATATCAGGAGTTATGAGGTTACCGGACACCCATACGTCCTCTGCGGTGTTCACAACTATTGTTAGGTCTTTTGGGGGGATTAGGGTGCGAAGTCCGTTTAGGAGTTTTGGGGTTCCGGTGCCGCCTGAGAGTATTATCATTGTTGGTGTTTTCCTTTTTTGTTTGGAATGGATGGCAAAAAATCAACCGCAGAGAACGCGGAGAGCGCAGAGATGTCCACGTATATGCATCTCTTGTTTGTGATTATATCTATTAGGATTAAGTTCTTTCCTTTCTCACTGCATTATTTTTTTACCATATACATCCAATACGCACCGCTGCCAACAATCATTACCACCAGCACACCGACCACATACCAAACCTTTGAGATACCCTCATCGTCCTGCTCCTCTTCACCATCATCAACCACGCCCTCGTTTGGCGATTGTGCGCCAATGTCATTCAATGAACTTGAAAAAATTATGAGTGCATATCCTGATACACTCAACAAGCGACTAAAAGAGTTGGTTGAATATAATTTAGTCGAGCCGATGGTTCATGTTGTAGATGGTAAAAACAGGATCAAACATCGGCTAACGCCAAAAGGTAAACAGCTTATGGCAAAGCTGAATGATTTTATTAAACTTGCAGAAGAACTTGAGTCTAAAATTTTGTTATAGATTCTATTGATCCAAGATTGTCAAAAAAGTAACAAAACAGAAATGAGCAACTCTGTTTTTGTATGCCACTTTGTTTGTAATGCCGAATATCACGATTTTGTCAGATTGGTATGATTAATATAGATGTTTTGAGTTAATCATAACAATATGTGCAAAGTTAAGAATGAAATTAAAAAATTAACCAATACAATTCAATCGAATATTAAAAAACTAATGATTTTTGTTTTGTTATGTATAGTGGTAATTTCTGTTATCCATTACACCCCCAACTCATTCATTTATAAAAATACATTAGGATTGATGAATGTTTCAGTGACTTTTATACTTGCAGTTCTAACCGCAATTTATGTTCTTCTTACAAAACAAATTGTTTTAGAATCAAGAAAACAAAACAAAATTGCATATATAGAAAAAAGATTGGAGAAACTGTATTATCCCCTACATAATTTTATAGAATCGCCTGCAGTATTCAATTTATATTACTATGATGAGATAGATAAGGCATTAGCATTAGAATTCTGCAACAAAGAAAAAGATGAGAAAGAAGGCAGGAGTTATAATAGACCAGCAGATTCAATTCTTTATGATTGCGATTTACAAAATAATAGTGTGCGAAGGTATGATATTGAAAGTATAATTCCATACAAATATCTTGCAACAAAGGAACTATCAAAATTATTAAAATTAATATCAAGTGATTTTTTAGATAACAATCCGATTGAAATTGCTTCGTCTGATCCAGAATTTAAAATCAGAATAGATAAAATAAAAGAGATAATTATCAATGATATTAAATCATTTATTGAAGAGCATGATAAACTGTTGTAATAAAAATATAATCCTTTTCTTATAGGATGTTAACTTTGAATATTTATTATTCCCCTAACAACATTACTTACTTTTAAATTCAAATTCCCCTCATCCCTTTGTTTTATCTTCAAATCACTGATCGTGTACTTTATATTCCACAAGTATATTTTGAAAACAAATCTTTTTCTAAAACATAGAATAATGTTGTATGATTGTGGTTTTTGGAATTTGTATATAAATGGTTCGGAATAGCGCATATTAATTTTCTACCGAAGTTGGCAAATCGTATACTCAAAACGTGTATTTCATGCATATATAATATAAATATGACATATCAGAAATGTCCAAAACCACTATTAGAAAAGTTTGTTAAATTTTGCAGATATCTGCGGAAAGTGAGCCCTACCCCTAAAAGTAAAATTTAAATAATATAAAACATTATATAATAATTATGAGTGAGATTGAATCTATTGAGGAGGTTACATAATGGAATATGAATTTGAAGTGTTCTCTCGTCAAAGGGGGCAAAATTATGTGTACGCAATTGAAAAGATAGATACAGGATGGAAAATAAAACACATTCGGATAAATGAAAATGATGGTAATAGTGACAAGCAGGGAGATCCTTTTTTGTTCAAAGAATTAGATCATGATTCAATAAATTATCCCGCACATTTAGGAGAGTATATGGAACATTTATGGGACCAAGCTACAGAACAAAATATGAATGATGGAGAGATACAGGAGCATCTTAATAACCTTGCAAATTGGTGCCAAATCGTAGAAAAGAAATCACCTAATACGCAATTTTGGACAGATTATAAATGAAAGTTTTGTGCCATATTTAAGTCATACGTTTACAGAATAAAAGAGAGCTATCTAAAAGTTTGATATTGCAAGACAATACAATTATATTTTACAGGATGCTGCGAACCAGTCGCATCCTGTTTAAATATTGCTCCTTGCCCACTCAATATTGAGAAGATCCTTAAAAATGTATTTATATCATAATTTCATTTCTGTTAGTATGCGACTTCGTATTGACTTGACTAAAAAGGCACCTAAGAAAAAAAATACTCATGAAGAGGTAGGGCCATCTCTTTTTGAGCTTTTAATAGGTATTATAGCCATTATTATTATGTGGACATTATTGTATTAATTTTGGTTATTATTTTAGCAATGTTGGCTAAACAATGTTTAAACTTCCGAATTTAGATCAATCATTCCATTCAACAAATGTTGTAATTCTTCTTTTTTAATGAGAGTATGAATTACCCTTTCAATTTGATTTGAAACATTTTCACGAGTCGCTTGGAATCCCAAAAGCCTAGATGTTTGGACAATTAATTCATCCAATGGCGTAGAAAATTGTTGTTTAAGAACAAATTTAGCTACTTCTGCAATCTCTTCATCGCATATTAATTCTATTTTTGCAGGTGGATCGCCAGTACGGCGACGAGCTTGAATATTACCGTCACTTATGAAGAGGAAATCTTTTTCGATTGTAATATCACCTTTACTATTTGCAAAATTGGCAGCTTTATTGATAGCATTAGTAATTTTGCTGCCTGAACGGCCCAAACCTTTGTGAGTACGAATTCTTCTCACAACTTCTTTAAAATGCACGGGACTTTCCACTTGTACTACTTGAATTACAGATTCAGCAAGTTCCCATGTAGGGATTTCATAAAGTTCAGAAAACATGTCTATGTTAATAGAGGAACACAGTTCATAATCAGGAATCGTTTCATCAATTTGATCACTGATTGGTAATTCATTAATATTTTCTTGCTGATTGACATCATCATCCAACATCTGCACAGGGGTATTTTGAGACTCCACTTCTATATTAGCCGTTTCTGGTTCATTTTCGATCTCGTTAATCGTCATTTCAATTGCTTCTAGCAAATTTTGTTGACACTCTGCACGATTACGATACCAATCAGTTGACCATACACGACATATTTTCCAACCTAAATTTCCAAGTATCTGCTTTCGCAATCGATCTCGGTCTCTTGAAACCGATGATGAGTGATATTTTACACCATCACATTCAATTCCTAATAGATAACGACCAGGATATTTTGAATCAACCAAGGCAAGATCAATTTGATATCCTGCACAACCAACTTGCTTTTGAATATCATATCCTTTACCTTGAAGGAAATCATAAACTGAGTTCTCAAATGAAGACTCAGAGTCCTCATTTCCAGATTCTAAGGTGACCAAATTCCGATTTTGTGCAAAATCGAGAAACACTTTTAATGATTTCAAACCAAATGGTGAATCTGCATCAAGTTGTAGATCTTTTGCTTGGAAATTGGAAAATACAACACATTTCTCACGAGCACGGGTTATGAGCACATTCAAACGTCGTTCACCACCATCACGGTTAATAGGTCCAAACATTTTGCTTAATTTTCCATCCTTATCAAAACCAAAACCAATACTTATAAAAATCACATCACGTTCATCACCCTGAATAGTTTCTAAATTTTTCACAAAAAAATGGTCATGGTTTGTGCTTTTAAAGAAGTTTTCCATTTCGGGCTCATCTCTAAGTTTTAGTTCAATCTCTTCTAAAATTGCTTGTTGCTGATTCATATTGAATGTTCCCACACCAAGACTTTTGTTTGGATATTTTTTGTAGTGTTCTATTGCTTCTTTTGCTACAGCTTTGGCTTCAATTCGATTTCCACTATTTTTACCTCGAACATAAATTGCATTTGGTAAGTGAATAAACTTTAATCCCAAATGATCAAGGTTCTCAGTGGCTGATGGATAAAAAACAAGCTGACTATCATAAAATTCTTGATTGGAAACTGCAATTAATGATTCGTGTTTGCTACGATAGTGCCAGCGCAAAATATTTTTCTGGAAACTACTTTTGCATAAATGAAGAATACTTTCTATATCTTCAATTGAAGCAGTTTCATCTTCATTATCTACTCTGGAATCGACCATACTGTCGAAAAAACTGGTTGGTGGGAGTTGACGTGTATCTCCAATAATGACAGCTTGGTTGGCACGTAAGAGAGCACCAAACGCATCTTCTGGTTTGACTTGACTTGCTTCATCGAAAACAACAACATCAAAATTAATGTTTTGTGGATCCAAAAACTGTGCAATTGATAATGGACTCATCATGAAACATGGCTTAATTTTTTGAATTAATCCACCGGCAGCAATCATTAATTTGCGTATTGGCATGTGTCGGCGTTTTCGATTAAATTCTCCTTGAAGTATCCCAGCTTCTGAACTTCTTGATGCAACAGCTGATAAACGTGGACGGTTTTGATATAATTTATATGCAAGTCGATGACGATTTTTGACAATTAACTGATTGTCAATATCCGTAAAATTCTGAATCTTGTTTTCATGAAGTTTACCAACAAAATTCGCAAGAAACGGCCTATCCATAAAAGCATAGCGAAGTAATGAATCCGCAAAATTTCCTTCAAAACAAGGAATAATGTCTTCGGAATCAAGATTATCGGAATCAATTTCACTGACAATTGGAGCTGCTATAGTATTCAGGCAATCTTTGCGTCTTTGAGCAAATTGTCCCCATCGTTGAAGTTTTGGGAGTTCATTTTTCCATAAATCTACACGAGAAAGTAAATTTGAGAATGTGTTCATTTCAATATCAGATCCAAATATAATTTCCGAATTAGCATTAAGACGGTTCATTAATTTATTGTATTGTTCTGTGAACCGTTTTTCAGCTTTCGAAATATTTTCAATTGAATTTTCGATTTTATCTTTGGATACACCGTTACTGATAACGTCTAAAACACGCTCATCAAAAACTTTTGTTAATAATTGTTGTCTGAATGTTACAATCCATTTTGCAAAAGATTCCAACATATTGGAATCACTATTTTCACCTTTCCAATGTGATCCAAAAAAAGCTTCACCTATTTCATTTGAAATTGCGATTTCATTTTTCAGTTTAATACAAACAAGCAGTTCATTTAGATCAGATATGATATTTTCGGCTTCTTTGGGAGGTGTAGCATTATAGAGGGTAACTATAACACGTTTTAATGAGCGATATTTTCCACTCACAAATTTGTGCATAGATGATTTTTCCGAAATTTCAATATATCTGTTTAAAATTGAATCAATGTCTTCTGTTAATGAATTTGCATTGAATTTTGAATTTATATCAGGAAGTTGTTTTTGTAATGTTTTGACTTTTTTAATTAACAAGAGCGCAGAATCGTTTGATTCATTCCATTCATTATTTGACAAAACATTTTTATCAACGGGTTTTGATGCTGCGATGACTTTTGAAGCTGAAACTGCATGTTTCAACTCATTTAGATTGGTCGGACATTGTATTGCACACATTTGAGCAAGCTCATTAATTGCAATATTAAGTTCATCAATTGATACTTTGCAGTTATCAAGCATTTCTCCAATAATATTTTCATCAGATGGCAATATAGTATCTGGAGAACATCCATTCCAAGGGTGCACACTTATAGATTTTACTAAAGGTAGTGCTTCTACGATATTAGTTAATGCCAACTGTGCTGCAGTCCAATCCGTTTGATTATACTCATTTGTATTTTGAAAATCAATGTGTTTCAAAGTTTTACCAATGTTCTCAAAATATTGTATTGAATTTTCTTTCATACAAAATAAATCGAAAGGAGACTGTCCAAGTTTTCCAATTGGCTCACGTAATGCCTCAGCATAGCCATTTAATTCTTTTTTAAGGGATTCTAAATTATCAAAATCATCTGATAATGATTTATTTTGTTGATATTGTATGCTTATTGTACGTTCAAGTTCTTTGAGAACTTCTTTTTTGTTTGATTTTCTACTATGCAATTCAAGACAAAAGTCCCCAAGTCCAACATCATCCAATCGATTTTTCACAACTTCAAGTGCTGCCATTTTTTCACTTACAAAAAGCACACTCTTTCCGGTTGCAAGAAGTTCAGCAATAATATTAGTGATCGTCTGAGATTTACCTGTGCCAGGTGGACCTTCTACAACTAAATTTATTCCAGATTTCACATCTTCAATTACTGCTATTTGTGATGGGTCGGCATCCATTACATGGTATTGATCTCGAATATTGAGTGATTTATCAACATCGTCTTCAGAAAAACCAGATTCAAACTGTTGTTCGTCTGGATCAAATAAAGAAATTATAAGCGGGTGATTTGCAGGTGTTTTCCCATCAGGCCATGCAATTGGATCCAGATCTTTGTACATTACGAATTTTGTGAAACTAAAAAAACTTAAGTAGATATTATTCAAGACCCGCCAGTTTGGCATTTTTGAAATTGAATCTGCCACTGATTGGAAATATTGATCTACACTGTTTTTATCATCGGGCATTTCAAATTCTGGGAGTGCAATTCCCTGTTCTAATAATTTTGCCTGTAGTGAAATGTTAGTAAAAACATCTTCTCCAGTCCATTTTAACTTAAATGTCGTGCCAACTTTGTGACGTTCCAATTCTACGGGTACAAGAATTAAAGGTGCATCTCGGAGTTTGGTAGAACTTGGACTCTCTGTCCATTCTAAAAACCCTAATGCCAAATATAGAATCGTATATCCCTGTTCTTCAAGGACAGACTTTGCTTGTTGACTGGTGTAAAACAGACGTTTTTGAAGATTTTCGCCATCATAAGAAGTTTGTAAAAATCGATCAGTATGCCGGCTAGACATTTCATCATCAGGTGATGGCAATTCCCATAGTTTTGAAGCATCTTCTTCAGAAATATCAGATTTTAAATACCCCGATTGTTCATCGTCTTGATTTTCATCTTGTTCTGATTCTTGATTTTTTTTCTTAGGAAGAAATTCCATTACTTTTTCTTGTAATACTAAAAGATCATAAATTTCTGTGGGAATCTCATCAGTAATTCTCATTGTTTTCGCTTTTGTTGAACGAAAGTTTAAGAGATTATTAAACATTGTGAGGTCTAATAAGTTTTGTCGAGCATCTTCTAACTGTTTTTCTATGTTGGTCATTGTAAATTATTCCTCACATGTTTGTTACAATTTCAATTGTAAAAAAACTGTATTTTATAAATATAAAAATGAAAATATTCGCATGTTTATCTACATACTTAGATAATTATACATAAAACTTTTGAGTTTGTTTTAAATTATGTGTGCAAACTATTATCTTCGCCACATTCGTTGCGATGTATACTAAACCATTATCGTTTTTTGTAACTTTCTATCACAGAGGATACAGGGGGGGAAAGTTGCTACAATCTCTGTGTCCTCTGTGCTCTCTGTGGCCGTATTTCCACTCACAAGAGACGATACGTATTTTTTATAATGAACCTCTGAGGTCATTTGCTGTTCAAAATTATACTTGCGGAGTGGCATATTTATTGTTTTCATTCACTCCATTGATTGTAATTATTTGACCGGATGCACAGGATTTACAGGATGCTGCGAACCGGTCATATCCTGTCCATCCTGTAAATCCGGTCCATAAATTCAGACTCAGTACTTAGCTAATTTTCAAATCAACTTTGGCAATTTTATACTAATCGACACCTTTATAAGCCGCGCAAGCGCCGCCATATGGTATCCAAATCACATAACGTCGCTTGCAATCCTAGAATGGAATTGAGATCTAAAGAATGTATCGATAACGTACTACAACCACTTATTGATCATATCAACTTGCCAATTAATGGTTCGCTTACCAGCAAAGATCTTTATCATACTATCATCAGTATGGCAGTTGATAAGAATTCAGTCCATTCCATATCGAAACGATATCAAAATGTTCCTTGCGAAACATCAATCAGATATCATCTTAAAAAACTCAACATCAATGAACTCATTGAATCAAATGAAAAGATACTCATGCAAATGGCTATTCAAAATTTGAAACCCAATAAAGAATATGAATTTGCCATTGATTACACCAATGATCCTTATTATGGAAAAATCAACACTTCAAATGATAAATATGTGATCCGTGGACAGGCTAAAAAGTCAACAAATTCGTTTTACTCATACATATCACTCTACATAATCAACAAAAATGAACGATTCACGATAGCCGTTCTTCCAGTGGAAAAGGGGAAATCAAAAGTTGAATATCTTGAATATTTTATTGATCAAATCAAGATATTGGATTTTGGGATCAAAATCATCTGTTTAGACCGAGAGTTCTATACAGTCGATGTGTTTGATCATTTACAAAAATACAATATTCCGCATATAGTGCCTGTTGTCAAAAAAGGATATAAAATTAAGAAAATACTCACTGGAAATAAGAGTCGAATGGACACTTATACAATGAAAAATTCCAACAAAAAAGTTGATCTGGATATTGCCATTGATGTCAAATATATGAGGGGGAAAAGAGGAAAAAATGGATGTGAGAACCTTGGTTTTGTTGTGCATGGTATTAAGTGGTCGCCAAGAAAAGTCAGTTCTACTTACAGAAGAAGATTTGCGATTGAGTCATCATACAGGATGAGGAATCAGGTTAAACCAAAGACTTCATCTAAAAACGCTACGATAAGATATTTTTATGCGCTGATTTCATTTTTGCTCAAAAATATATGGCTATGCCTTCAAAGAAAGCATTTTACGATTGTTAAAGCAGGACCACCTACTGTAAACGAAGATTTGTTTAGATTTGATGTGTTTATACTTCTAATTGAAGAATGGGTGAGAAGAAAATTAATAATAAGGCGAGTAGTGGGGTGTATTCGATGAGGGATTTAGTGAAGGAGAAATTAGTGAACTACTGATCCTATGCGATTGCATATTTAACGGTCAACCTCATTTTACTCGAACGTGCGCCAATGTCATTCAATGAACTTGAAAAAACCGTGGGCGCGTATCCTGATACACTCAACAAGCGGTTAAAATAAATGCTCCAATACGATCTGGTCGAACCGACCGTGGATGTCGTTGGAGGAAAAAACAGGATCAAACATCGGTTGACAGGGAAAGGGGAAAAACTGATGCCGCAGGTCAAGGAATTCGCCAAATGTGGGGAAGAACTTGAATTGGGGATATTTTCATAGGGTGCGGATTTTTTTGATTTGATTAACTGAACAAAGCAACAACATCTGCGTTCATCTGCGTTTATTTGCGGTTAAATTGTAATTAGTTGATGCCGCGTATAAAATCAAAAAAATAACCGCAGATGCACGCGGATGGACGCAGATGCGCTCCGCGCTGTTTTGTGTTTAACATTTTATGTCGTTTTCGTCACACCAATCGACATCGATTGAAGAAATATCAGACAGGATTTATGGGATGAATTGGATTTCCACCCGAACCTTCAACGTTATACTGTCAATCCAATCCAAAATCAAACCTTTTTCATTTAATGGAGGCTGTCCACCAATTCAAAATTTCTAGAAAAATAAGGTCAAATATGGTTTTAAATCGAAAAATAAGGAACCGTTTTGTCGCTCATAGTAATTGGTGGACAGCCTCAATGAATCAGAAGTACTGTACAACTGTAAAATGTTATATATAATGCAGAACCTTTCATAAATTATATATTGCTTAAGCATACCTTTTGTATGGGAATTCACATACAGTTTTCAGACGTAATTATAATCAAGGATCACAAGGGATATCATGCGCGCAGAGATTACATCACTATTTGGATTGAACGTTTACACCGATGTGGGGACATACATAGGAAAAGTCAGCGATCTTGTACTTGATGCAACTGCCCGGAAAGTTAGCGGGCTTGCTATTTCAGACATTAATCGCGAGGTATTTGAGGTTCCTACCAAGGGAGTGATCATACCGTATAGATGGGTTATGACAACAGGTGACATTGTGATCATCAGGGATGTTGTCAAAAAGTTCAGTCCGCCTAAAGAGACGGAAGAGCAATAATATTAACGAGAAAATTCCCCTCCGGTCGAATTATATAATTCTATAAATTATATACTATGAAAAGGCGAGAGATCTATGCCGATCTGCGTTGCGCGCCGCCTGTGATCATACGCGTTGACGGCAGGAATTTTAAGAATGCGCTGTCACGTCTGGATTTTGAAAAACCATACGATGAGCGGTTCGCATCTGCAATGGCGGACAGCGTTGAACTTTTTTTCAAAAAAAGCGGCATGAGTCCCGTGTTTGCTTACATGTTTTCGGACGAGATAAATTTCCTGTTCACAGACACTTCTTTTAACGAACGTGTTGAAAAACTCGATTCAATTATTCCAAGTTATATCAGCAGTGCCCTCACTATGCTACTTGATCTGGATGAACCCATTTCATTTGATTCAAGGATCGTCCCTATAAACCGCGACCAGATAATTGAATACCTGATATGGCGTCAGCGTGAGGCATGGAGGAACTGTGTCAGTTCATACGGATATTACACGCTGCGGTCTGAGGGTTTGAGCGAGGTTGAGGCTGCGGCGCAGATGAAAGGAAAAAAAGCCGCCAGTGTGCATGAGTTGTTGTTTGAAAGGGGGATAAATCTTGCAAAGATTCCCCCGTGGCAGCGGCGAGGGGTTGTGATTCACAAGGAAGGGTATGTCATCGAGGGATTTAATCCGGTGGAAAATGTGGAAACAGAATCCATGCGTACAAGGGTGGTTCAAAACTGGGATGTCCCGATTTTCAATTCAGATGAAGGAAATGCATTTTTGAACGAACTCATCATTTAAAGCTTTTAAACCAAAACAAATTAAAACCACCATACAGTTATACAAGCGGTGAACCCATGGACAGACTTGATCTTATTAAAAGAAATGTGCAGGAAATAGTTACGGAAGAGGAACTTGACGATCTGGTGGCATCTAAGGAACATCCTACGGCGTATGTAGGATATGAGCCAAGCGGTAAGATACACATGGGGCATGTCCTGACTGTGAATAAGTTGATCGACCTGCAAAAAGCCGGATTTGAGATCACTGTTCTACTTGCTGATGTGCATGCATACCTCAACCAAAAAGGTACTATGGAAGAGGTTCGCGAGACTGCAGATTATAACAAGCGATGCTTTATTGCACTTGGGCTTGATGCGGAGAAAACGAATTTTGTGTATGGTTCTGATTTCCAGCTTGGGTCGGATTATATGCTGAATGTTCTTAAACTCACACGCGCCACTTCGCTTAATAGGGCAAAGCGAAGCATGGATGAAGTGGGACGTAAGATGAAGGATCCGAAGGTTTCCCAGATGGTCTATCCGATTATGCAGGCGGTTGATATCGCTATGCTTGATGTGGATGTAGCAGTGGGTGGGATTGACCAGAGGAAGATACACATGCTTGCGCGGGAAGGGCTGCCTGGATTTGGTTACAAGGCGCCTATCTGCATACACACGCCGATATTGCTTGGACTAGATGGTACGAAGATGTCATCCTCAAGTGAGAATTTCATTTCAGTTGATGATACGGAAAAGGCGGTCACAAATAAACTCAATAAGGCATTCTGCACTGCGGGTGTGGTTGAGGACAATCCTGTTATTGATCTTTTCAGGTATCACATTTTCCCGAGATACGATGAGGTTGTTTTTGAGCGGCCTGAGAAGTATGGCGGAGATATGACATTCCATAGCCAGCAGGAGCTTGAGGAGAAGTTTGCTTCGGGCGAACTTCATCCGGCAGATCTTAAGGGCGGGGCAGGGAAGTACATGAATTTGATACTTGGACCTGTGAGGGATGTGCTGTAGTGATATTATTAGTTCCATAGGCAGTTCAATATAAAGTCGCAATGTTTTTAATGATTGCATCCAATGAACAGCATATACATTTAAGAATAATTCGTTAGTTGTCCGTGGGGATTATTATGAAATATACATATCAAGATTCGACTGAATTAACGTATCAAAGAGATTTTGTTCAGGATCTGAGGGATTTGATCGAGGTTGCAAAAAAGGTGCTTCCTCTTGAGAATTCAGCGATCGAGATGAACGATGAAGAGAAGGCAGAGATCGTTTCGCTTGAGAATAGGCTTAATGATCTGGACAAGTTTGAAACGGATGTTAAGAGATTTGTTGAGAATGCTTCTAAGGATGCGGACGCGAAGGAGATCCTTGAATGCCGGAATACGGTTATTGATGCCTGTGTTGCAAGTGCGGCTAAAAGTCGGGAAACTCTGAATTCGGAACTTGAGCGAAGTCAAAAGGTATCGACGCGCGAAGTCGGCAGGGTGGAGAACCAGATATTGTCGTTACTGAGTCCGATATTTGATGATGGTATCTATGGTGCCGAAAAAAAGTACACAGCATCGATGGATGAAAATGTTCTTCGTGGCACTTTGACAGGAACGATGGCTGGCATGGATTACGAATCTGATCTTGTTTTTGCTAATGATGTTCTGGCAGTTCGGGAAGTATACAGGGAGTTGACTTTGCCTACATGGGGAAAGGGCGGTCTGTTCCAAAAGGAGAGTAAGGTTAAGCTTGTGGATGTTTCGGATTTTCTTATTACGTCTATTAATTATGATGGCTCTGATAATCTTGAATTTGTTTTTGAGAATAAGAAGGCTGGACGCAAGTTCAAGATCACGTGTGATAATACGGCATGTCATGTGTTTGATGATGACTTATCGATTACAAGGGACGATACTCTTTCCAGTTCAATGAATATGGATGATATCTCCGAGTTTGCTGATGAGGTTAAAACGTATGTGCAAGAGTACATTAAATCACAAACCCTTACCCGTGTTTTGATAGATGGAAAAGATGCTATCAGGAACAATGAGGCATTCGACTGCTTAAAGCTTATCGCACAGCAGTACGGGGATATTGTCAAGGACTGTCTTGAAAGAGGTTATGTTAAGTCCGAGATCACCATTAAGATTGAGCAGGCTGACGGCACAAGAACTGAGAAGTATGTTACTAAGGATGAGGTGTTTACCCAGTTATCCGAGATCGGCAGCGAAGGGCTTGAACTTGCCGAAATTCTTGGTGTGGAAGAGTGAGAGGAGATTTCCCGGTTTTGGAGAAGCGGGGGGTGGTATGTTATTTTTCTCCTCTCATATTTCCAATAGCCAATGTTGGGGCCAGTTAGACATGTTTTGGTTTTCAAACATTTGCTTTCAATATATACTTGTAAGTTTTTAGTGATATATTTATGGAAGCAAAGATTCGAAGGGTTTTTTCGAAGCAATGTTTATGATTTTAGATGGTTTTTTTGATATAGGGTTGTAAAGTGGAGATGTTAATTGAGAGAACGACCTCCAAAAATCCCAATGCGGCTGCTGGGATTCGAACCCGAGTAATTGGCTTGGGAAGCCAATGTCATACCACTAAACCACAGCCCCACATTGTGTGCATTGTTCTTTACAATGTTGGATCAGGGACATTAGTAAAACAATTATTTTTGGTCACGGGTAATTTTGGCAGTGCAGTCATTTTCCTTCAATAATTGCTTTTATTCCCGAACTTACATCGTCCTTGCCAGTGTATTCCATCATCCCTTGCCAGCGTTTTTGCAGTTTGCATAGATGCAGGAACGGATTATTATCCGGTGCTGCATCGGTCTTTGCAATGGTAATATTTTCCAGTGTTGCTTCACTGCACATACTGTCGCCTTCTGCCAGATAATCCTTTGAAAGCAATTCACATGACATTTTAATCTTCTCTTCAAGGTCATTTTTTAAGAAACAGCCGGGATAAGGGTCAAAGTCCTCAGGCAATATCCTTGTCATGCCTTCAACATCTGCCTGATCCCTAATCTTTGCTCTTTCGTAAACAAAACGATAGATATCTTCCCTTAACTGCTTCCATGTAAAGTGAGTCTTTAAGGGTGGTAAATGCTTTATTGATAACTTGTTGTCCAGATAAAACTTGAACCCGAACATCTTTGCATTCATCAAAAAATCGATGTCCTCCCCTCTTGGAACCATCGGATCAAAAGGCACTACTGTAAACATGTTCCGATGGACTACCATATTCCCACCAAAAACAAAAGGAGTCTCCTTGAGTCTCGGTTCTGTTCCGATCACCTGATCAAATGCCTTGTTCATACATTCATTTTTGTCCCAATATTTCATCCATGGCCGGAATGCTTTATTCGCATGGTAATCCCCATCATGCTGCAAATAATATCCTGCTACTGCATTGACAGTTTCCCCTTCGAATTTATTGCCAATAAACTCTCTCGCTTTTGACATAAATTCAGGGTCTTCGAAAACCTCGTCATCATCAATGAGCACTGCAATGTCTGACCCCATGATATGTGGAATGAACATGCAAAGGTTGCGTATATTTGAATAGCCCTCTATTTTGAGCAGGTCGGCACTATCGTTTTTTCCTGCACTGATCAACATGTCGTGTATCTGCTTAAGGTGCGAAGGTCCAAAAAGCAATACTTCCACTCCTGTAATGGGTGCTGCCGATCGAATAATATCGGCAACTTTCTTTTCGACCTCACCCCCGATTTCCTTTGAAGTCGGTGCTGCAATGATCACTAACTGGAAATCCTTGTCATTCAATACTGCAATGCTCTCTATTGCCCTTTGCAACGTACCTTCCATATCAAGCGGGGTTGGATGATCGTAAACAAAATCTCCTTCCTTCCAGCCGATACTGCTCTCACGTGTCCAATAGGACGGAATTACCATTGTCGTTTTCAATTTTTGGTCTCCAGATGCTTTTTAGTTACTTTATAGGTGAAAGTGGTTAATATAATTATATATTCAGAGAGATATTATCACAATATCTCCTGTATTTGCATAGCAATGGTAAGATGACTGCGTAGTAAGTTACATCTGAAACAAAAACCAATATAACTGGCGCAGTCACCTAAAATTTTTGAACACAATGAAAAAATTGTCCACTTGCAGCGCTTTGTTACATGCGATGCCCGAGGTTAAAATCTGTATAGGGAATAAAACCATATACGAACCCCTCATCCTCACTATATTCAGCCTTACCTATAATTATTCTTAAATTACCTTGTAGTTCTGGCATTCTCTTTCGAATCCAATGCTCAAGTTCAGGTATTGCCTCCTCATCAAGAACCACAAAAATAATAGCTACTTCATAGAATCGTTCTTCATTTAGCATGTAGTACGAACGATAAATCATCTCTTGTAATCTATGCATAACATATCTAGGTTCGCGTATAAGCTTTACTTCAAAGCCATATTTATGTTCGTCCTGGTAGCCAACAAAATCTGGGCCGCTATGCATATTGTGTTCTAGGTGCGAAAATTTGTGTGATAACCACTCATGTACGGCTTTTTCGGCTGAATCAGCCATCTGCCTTAACATTCGTGAGCGCAGGACTTTTTCTTGCCTTTCATTTGATATTTCTTTTACTTCCTCAATTGTCTTTTCAGTTACTTGAGCATTCAATTGTTGCTTTGCATAACTGAGAAAGCTTTCTGTGTTGTATACATGGAAATTATCGACTTCGGCCTCACGAAGTATTTCATCTTTTAATTCTGGCCTAACACCTATAGTCTTTGATCCATTACTTTCAACTTTCCACCACCAGTCAGCTTTACTATCATCGGTTATAAAAATGATGTTTTTCAAAGAGTTTGCAGAGGCATGTGTAATTATTTGTTTCCAGATTATTAAATCACCATATTTCCTTTTGTAAATTAATCCAGAATAAGTGAATCCATCAGGATTCTTTTCATCTTTTGCCGAGTCTTTGTATCCTGGCGGCATATTATATTTATACCTAGTATCTCCATCAGAAAACCAATCATTGATTACTGTCTGATTGTTCGGTGGGACTCCAATATTTTTCTGAAAGAGCTTATCGATTCGATCTCGAATCTCATCTTCTGAATTAACACTAATGCTCTTTTTTTCTTGTTTAGTCAATTCCTCAAAAAACTCCGATTGAATTTTCTCGATATTTTCAATTAGTTGATCGGGATTTATGTGGCTATGACGTTTCTTTAATTGCATGCCATCAAAATCATTTTTCATGTCTGAAATTGACTTTTCAACAATTCCCTTAACCTCTGAAAATCTTTTGTGCTGCTCAGCTATTACCTTAAGTCGATTTCTCTGAAACTCTAGCCCTACGTGATATGGAATCCATACACGGTCTTCTAGCCTTTCTATAACTTGAAGCAATTCATCTCTAGTAGATGATTGGTATCTATATAGATTGAGAAGGACGTTTGTATCAAATATAAACAAAGCGTTTTTCCAGAGGGATTCAAACTCTTCATCTGATAATTTGTAGTAGCCTTTAAATAAATTCTTCATGTTACCACTATTTAGGCATTTAACGCTATTTATAAGCGGCGGATTGACTCGGCATCAAAACTACCTAAACAATTACGATCTCCTTTTCAACCAACTCGGCATCCGTAATAACAACCTTCGCCGTGTACTCGTCCAACTCCACGACATCATACGCCTTAATCTCGATTCTCTTATTATACATCGGAGCATCCAACACAAAACTCTCAAACTCCCCGCCTTCACCTGCAATATTCAATCCTATCTTCTCGTTGAGCCGCACAAGCCTGTCAACATCCTTCTCCGCAATCCTGCGCCCAACCCAACTCTTATCAAGACCATACGCCGCAATGCTGCTGAAAATAAACTCATACCCGAGTTTCAACAGCTCCCGCATCTCTGTTTCCTGATCGATATGCCACAGGGGCGAGAATATCTTAAGACCGATCTCATCACATATTCGCTCGATACGCTCCCTCTGGTAATTGGAATACAGTGCTCCGGTCACCACACCTTCAATACCAAATTCCTCTTTCGCCTGCACGATCGCATTTTTCATATCCAGAAGTTCGACTTCCTTTTCCCCCTTGGTAACCTGCTCAATAAGAGGGAAACCCATAGCTTCTGCTTGCAGGCGGGCGAGATTTATATTTGGGGTATGGAACATATATGAATCCGGGTTCTCACTCTTAATAGTGATCAGGCACTCAATGGAATAGTTCTGTTCCTGCATGATCTGCAAAGCATAATTGCTGTCCTTTCCAGAACTGAACAGGACACCGAGTTTCAGGTTTGGCTGCGAGTAGAACCGTTTCAGGTACTCTGTTTTTGAACCGCATCCCGCCTTCTTTGCCAGTTTTGTGATTGCCTTGTCGAACCTGCTGCCGTACTGCGCTGCCTGTTTCTTGCGTTCTGTGAACTCACGGGAAATGCCGATATGCTCTCCAACCATGCGCAGAATGAGTTTATTTTGAGACTGCTCATGCTCATTGTTGATCTCAGCCTGTTTCTCATTCTTAATTTCAATCTTAAATTGTGGCGGGATCTTGAGGCAGTAGTTCACCAGCCTTTTGTCAAGATACGGTACACGAAGTTCGATACTGTTGTTCATTGAAACAACATCATCCCTGTACGTGTTCTTCTCGTATATCTTCAGGATATCTGCATAACAATCCCTGTTAATATCTGTCGAGCGCCTGTGCCGATCATATCCTGCAAACAATTCATCAGCACCGGAACCTGAAAACATAACTCGAATACCATCTTCTGCTGCTGCTTTGCAGGCAGCATACATTGTCAACCCGACCCCAACCTTCGGAACATTAGTGTCCTCGATAAGCGGCACCACAGTCCTTAGATACTCCTCAACTTCCTCTATGTCTATCTCGCTCACACTTAGTGAGAGTTCCAACTCATCAGCCACCTTTTTTGCATACCGGACATCCGGCGATTCCACCTCGCCTTTCAACCCAACTGTATAACATGTAAAATCAACACCCGGTTTCTTTCCAAGTTGCTTACACAGGTAAGCGATGATCGTAGAATCAACACCGCCGGAGAACAGGATACCAAACGGTTCGTCGGGGATGCGGATCGATATCGCATTAGTCAGGAGTTTCTCAACATTCGCGCAAATGGATTCAACCGCCCCCTCATGTTCCGGTGTGATTGAAAAGAACTCACGGTTGTATTTTGTGATTGCATCATCCTTAATGTCATAACACAATATCTCGCGCGGGTTCAGTTCTTTGGTGTCGAGGAAGTTGATAGCATCAAGGGCTTTTTTCTCAGAAGCGAACGCAAAATTGGAATTGGTGCTGTACCACATGGGTTTTAGACCAAGAATATCACGGGCAATGTACACTTTTTCATCGAGCCAGTATGCGAATGAATAGACGCCGATAAACTCGCGAAGGGTGTCATCGATTATCTGGCTAACATCTGATGCTGTGTCAATTTTTACTTTACCAGCAATCCGTTTTTCGATAAGTTGAATCAAAAGGTCTGAGTCATTTTTAGCATCGATGTCATACTTGCTGCTCAGTTCCTTCCAGTTATATATCTCGCAATTAGCAACCATCCTCCCCTCACGGACGATTGGCTGCGGAACAAAATTGACCATTGAATGCAGCGTGTGACCAAGTATGTTTATGTCTTTTGGAACTGTCAGTGAATCAACATCATCCGAGTGTTCCACCCAATCAGCACCACAGGCACCGGCACCGTCCATGCCACGATTTTTGAGGATAGTAAGGGCTCTGTAAGTGTGTTCTGCTGCATACTGTGTATTAAAAAAACCTGTAATTCCGCACATTGTTTTGTGTATAATGGTACTGCTTTTGTCTATTAATCGTATAGCATTTTTTGAACCGAGTTTAAATCTTGATACAATTAAACTCTTTTGCACATATTTAGCTGTAACAATAGATGCTGCCAAAATATTTGGTGTCGTGCAATATTTACCTTGCTGGTACTAAAAAAATATGGGTTATGACGTAAATACTATGCGGAGTAATGTGTGGCGAAAAAATAAAAAGTATATAAAGTTGTTTCAGAAGGATAAATATTAATGTGACAAAGTCCGTTTGGTTCATATGACCTCACAAACTAAATGCATTTATGGTAATGAATATGAACGATGTGTACATAACAACAAATGGAATGACGAAGCAAGAAAATCTTCGCTGACGCTCAGATTAACTTGCACTATATATTTATAAAATATATACTAGAACAAATGTTTCGGCTTCGTTTAATGAACGGCTTTAATTTTGCATTTAACTGGGGGAAATATGGGTGTACTAGTTGTGGTGCTTGTTCAATTGAAATTGATTGCATTACATAAGGGTTAAGTGCAAATGAACAAAATAAACATTAGCAAGATAGAGATATTATTAAGCGGCGTTTTTTTTGGAACAATCCCCATATTTTCGGTTTTTTTGAACCGACTAGAAATCTCTTCATATCAACAAGTTTTTTTCAGGTTAACAATATCCATTTTGATCCTACTCGTCATCATTTTACTGGTTGAGGGATCCAAACTATTAAAAATACGAAAATCTGATATCCTAAAATTTAATTTATTTGGTTTTTTTTTAACAATGGCTTATTTCACGTACCTATCTTCGATTTCATTAGGTGTGTCTGCAAGTGAAGCTGTTTTCTTAACATATACCCAACCTTTTTTTGTAATCCTGCTAAGCAAAATAATACTGAGAGAGAAAATAACCACAGTAAAATTAATGGCTGCAACTTTATCCATAGTTGGTGCAGCAATGATTTTGCAAATTTGGATGATTAATACCATGGAATATAAATCACTGATCGGATATTTTCTCGCAGTTCTCAACGGTTTCTTTTTCGCTTCTTATATCATATCAGGTCGTTATGTTGGACTTTCAAGAAAATATAATTTTTTGACAACAACATTTTGGTCATTTGTTCCGGGGCTACTATGGTTAATACCTGGTTGGTTTCTACTAAAATTGATTACAAATGATAAAAACATTGTAGATTTCTCATTTAATCTGACACCATCAGCATGGGGTTTATTATTTGGATTAGCTTTTTTAGGCACAGTATTACCTTATATCTCACTCAACAAAGGACTTGGTGAAGTAAAAGCTTCACAGGCTGGCATCCTATTATTGATTGAGCCAATCAGTGTGGTGTTAATGGGTTTCTTAATTCTCCAAGAAACACTAAATTATTGGCAAATTGTCGGAGCTCTTTTAACTATATTTTCAGTAATAATGATTAATTTTGAAACTGAAAGTTAACTATATTTAAGTTCAAAGAGTTTTATCTATCAAATGGTGTGCGACATAAAAAATTCCAAACAAACCAATTATAAAAATAATAGATAATAAAAATACACAATAATTCTCCATAGGAGCTGAAAATTCATCATTGTATTCTTCCAGTATCAGGATAATTTTTCAGATATAATTTTCGGATTACGTTAAATTTTTTGATCATATTTAGATTCTACATACTCGCCATCAATATTAAATATAAGCGATCATTGAACAGCCAATGTCAATCAAAACCTTTTATTACAAAAAGGAACCTCAAGAACTACAACTTTTAACATGTGAAAATATTTGCCACGTATAAATATTTAATCACTTAACATAAAACCGGAGTAATAAATGCATCTCATAATCGCAGAAAAACATATTGCAGCAAAGCGAATTGCATCAATTCTTGCACCGAAAAAACCAAAAAAGGTGCGTGTTAGCGGAGTGGATACCTACGAATATGGTACTGATGCTGACAAAACAATCTCTATGGGACTTAGCGGGCATATCGTTGGTGTCGATTTCCCAAAAACATACAACAATTGGCAGAAAGTTGATGCAAGACTGCTCATCGATGCCGAGATCATTTCTACACCGACACACGTAAAGATCGTATCTGCCCTCAAAAAACTTGGCAAGAATGCCACAAAGATCACGATTGCCACTGACTACGACCGGGAAGGAGAACTTATCGGTGCTGAGGCACTAGACATCATAAAGAAAATTAACCCTGATGTTCCGTTCGACCGTGTGCACTACAGTGCGATCACACCAAAAGCGATCAATGATGCTTTCTCAAACCCGACAACGGTTGATTTTAATCTTGCGGATGCAGGTCATTCGAGGCAGGTCATTGACCTGATATGGGGCGCTGCACTTACCCGCTATGTCTCCATCTCAGCAGGACGGCTTGGAAGGATGTTCCTGTCGGTAGGCAGGGTACAGTCACCAACACTTGCACTTATAGTAGATAGGGAAAAAGAGCGGGATGCTTTTATTCCGGAACCATACTGGGAAATATTTGCAACACTTTCAGATAAAGATAAAGAATCGTTCCTTACCCAGCACAAGACCAAACGATTCCTTGATAAAAATGAAGCTGATTTAGTACTGGCAAAAATCGGTAATGCCAAAGATGCAGTCGTGTCAAGCGTTGTAAAATCAAAGAAGATGGACAAAGTTCCAACGCCGTTCAATACAACTGAATTTATCACCGCGGCAAGTTCGATCGGACTTTCCCCCGCAAACGCAATGAGACTTGCCGAATCACTCTATACCGCCGGTTTTATCTCATATCCAAGAACCGATAACACTGTATATCCTGAATCAGTTGACATGCGCACACATATTGAACTGTTCAAAGTGGGAGGGGCATTTAAGCAGTATGCAGAGCAACTTCTCAAAAAGACAGAACTCGTCCCGACGCGCGGTAAAAAAGAAACGACCGACCACCCACCAATATTCCCTGCTTCACTTGCAAAGCAATCCGAACTCAAAGATGATGAGTGGAAAGTTTATGAGTTCATCGTCAGGCGTTTCTTTGCGACCTTTGCAGATCAGGCAGAATGGGAGACCATGCGTGTAAAATTTGACATCAATGATGAAGAATTCAAGGTCAGTGGTGCGCGTCTGATAGTTCCGGGATGGAGATGGTACTACCCATACAATGTACCGGAAGACAGGCTTTTGCCGGTGTTGCAAGAGGGAGATAAATTAACTGTTGATAAGACCGAGATCGTCGATAAAGAGACAAATCCTCCTTCAAGATATGGACAAGGGCGCTTGATACGCATTATGGAAGAACTCGGACTTGGTACAAAAGCCACTCGGCATGATATCATAAGTAAATTATACTCAAGGGCATACGTTCACGGAAACCCGCTTCAACCTACTAAAACCGCATATGCGGTTGTTGAAGCACTTGAAGAGTATGCCACTACCATCACAAAGCCTGATATGACCAGCAAACTCGAAGAAAATATGGACAAGATCGCAGAGGGAAATATCAAGGAAGATGATGTGGTTCAGGAATCCAGGGAAATGCTTGATTCTGTCTTTGAAGACCTTGAAAAGAACAAGGAGGACATTTCTGAGTCGCTCCGGACCGGACTGAGGGAAGATAAGGTAGTTGGCACCTGTCAAAAATGTGGATCGCAACTTATGGTTCGCAGGTCAAAACGAGGTTCACGCTTTATTGGATGTGAAGGTTATCCCGATTGCAATTTCTCACTTCCGCTTCCAAAGAGCGGACAGGTCATTGTGACTGACAAACTGTGTGAAGAACATGGACTATATCACATACGTATCATAACTCCGGGAAGGCGTCCATGGAACCTCGGATGTCCTAATTGTAATTTCATTGAATGGCAGGCATCACAAGAAGCCGAAAAAGCCAAACGACCAAAGACGCCACGTCCAAAAAGTATCACTGACATTGCAGGTGTCGGTAAAGTTACAGCACAAAAACTGGCAGATGGCGGCATTGTGAATGTTGACGATCTGGTCGAAACTGATGCGTTCGAATTGTCAAAGAAAACCGGAATTACAGTTAAGAAGATCAAAGGCTGGCAGGATGCTGCTTTGTAGTTAAAACTGTAACTAGATCCATAATATAATTATAACTACATCATAATTTTAACTTTAACTTTGGAGATTGTAACCATGAAACTTCAATTCAAAGGCGGATGCCAAGAAGTCGGGCGATCGGCATTATTTCTGGACGAAAAGATATTGATCGATTACGGAATGAAGCCGGGAGAGTCTCCGCTTTATCCACTAAATGGAATGCGTCCAAAATCCGTATTGGTCTCACACGGTCACCTCGACCACTGCGGTGCGGTTCCAAACCTTATGGACCTTGATCCTGAAATCTACATGACACCTCCAACTGCCGATTTTGCTCAAATGCTTGCTAAGGATACGCTCAAGATCGCACAGGCTAATGGTGTTTATGCACCTTACAACAGCGAAGACCTGCATAAGTTCGTGCAGAGGACAACGGCAGTCGATACGGGTGTTGAATTCACGACACAAGGCTACAAGGTTGAGTTCTACGATGCCGGTCATATTCCCGGGGCGGCTTCGATCCGTGTTGAATCAAAAAGCGGTGAGAGCTTGTTCTATACCGGGGATATCAGTACAAATAATACAAGATTGGTGTCCGGTGCAGGAGATTTTCCAACCGCCGATACACTTGTAATCGAAAGTACATATTTTGGTGAGGAACATCCTGCAAGAAAAGAAGTTGAGTCCGCATTCATGGATTCGCTCCATGAAACGCTTGACATCGGCGGGACTGTTATAATTCCTGCTTTTGCGATTGGTCGAACGCAGGAGATACTTATGTTATTGGATGCGCATGGAATTCACCCTTATGTTGATGGAATGGGGTCTCTGGCATACAAACTTATGATGCATCATCCCGATTATCTGCGAAATCACACGCATCTTAAAAAAGCATACAAGAACGCGTCTATTGTAAGAGGTAGAAAACGGGAATCTGTGCCTCTGGATTCTTCAGTTATCATCACAACGGCAGGAATGCTGAACGGTGGACCTGTACTTCATTATATCAATAAGTTGTACAATGACCCAAAGTCTAAAATCATGCTATCGGGCTATCAAGTCGAAGGTACGAACGGCAGAATGGCTGTTGAAACTGGTATAATCGATAATGATGGTGTCATCCAGCAACTCCGCACAAAAATCGAGCAGTACGATTTCTCGGCTCATTGTGGTGACAGGGAACTAAAAGGTATTGTAAAAGAATTCTGCGATATGGGGACCGAAAATGTCTTTGTGATGCATGGGGACAATACAGAAATGTTTGCAGAATGGATCACGCAAGAGATTGGTGTGGATGCGCATGCACCTGCCAATGGCGATGAGTTTATTCTGTGATTGTCTTGTTGTGACTTACAATGAGATATAGATCAAAGTATAGATACTAATTTCTGCTTTTTTAAGCGCATAAATCAAGTTTGTTGAAAATGTCCAGTTCTGCTTATGCCCGTGTCTCATCAAACTTGACTTTCAAAGATGTGGTAAAAACAATATCAAACACCCCAATCAATGTATGACCTATCAAAACATAAACCCTATTGCCATCGATTTGCTTAATCTTGTATGAATTTCCCCATATGTGGGTAGTAACTCCATGAGGGATGACGATGGTGCAGAGGGTATAGAGGAAACGGCAAAAAAACAAGTACATTTGATGTGGTTGATTTTTTAGAGAATCGGTCTTAACTGAATCAATTGGTCAATTGTTGTGCGAAATATTAATATCGCATCACTTCGATTAAAACAATCATGATTTTACAAGATCTGCTTGACATTAAAGAAGAGATATATCTTGTCGAGCCGGGTTATTATTCTCAAAAGACCATAGTGACTACGATATCGTATCTTGTGGACATTCAAGATGTTGTTGGGGATTACAATTTCAGGACTATCCGGATAACAGATGGTACAAAAACCACGGGGCTCGCTATATTCAATGAAAAGACTGAAGAAGTTCCAGTTGACTTTTGGTCGATATTTACATCTTCTATAGCAAACCAATCGACAGGGGAGTTTGGATCACTTGCGGATTCAATATTAAGCACCAACCAACCTGAGCGGGTGGTCGAGGTTGCGGGCGATGTAATGCATGAGGCATTGATCGAATATTATTCACTTTTACTGGTAAATCGTGAAACATGCAATGAATGCACGATGCCCCTTGAATCATATGAAAGGGCATATGCAAAGGACAGGTTAGATCGCCTGTCTGAACTATTGGAAAAACTGGCACAGAATGGCATCTCAATTGATGGCGATGTGCTGGAAATATGTTGTGGCAACGGGATGTCAACAATCGCCTTACATGAATTGGGTATTGATCCTACAACCATTGAATATGAAAAGTGTACTGTATGTCAGGGTCTTGCGCACGGTGTGCTAGATCCAAAAAAAACTCTTGTAATGGATGCGACAATGCTTTCCAATTTCTTTGAACAGGGGCGCTTTGACTGTGTGGTTGGTTTCATGCTTGGCACGATCTATGAGTTCAACAAGGATTTGTGGGCTCGCATGATGTTCGAATCTGCCAAGGTGGCAAAGGACGGCGCACTTATGCTGTTTACCGTGAATGGCAGATCCGAGATGGATATTTTGGAGTCGGCACTGCACATGGTGGGAATTGAAGGCGAGGTTATGGATAATACTGACGAGTTTGGTATTTATGACCAGTGGGTATTTATCGGGAGAAAAGGTAAAAAATGACTACAAGAGAATTGGATGTAATTCTGACAAAACGGCCGAAATTGAACGATCTTGAGATTGGCGACCTGCTGCATGTTGATACAGAAAAAAAAGATGACGTTTTTTTGGTATTCAAGAGGGATACGGATCTATTTTACATGCAAAGTGGCGGAAACGAAGACGTTATTGAATATTCAAGGTCAATGATCGAAAAGATGCTTCGCTCATTTGAAGAACTGCATAAACCCAGTTACAGGATAACAATACTGGATATGGATGAAGAATGAGGATTTAAAGCCATCTTACATCAATGTGTATCAGGAATGTGCATCAAATACCACATTAATACAGATACACATTATCAGAGCCGCATTCCGGGCATTCAACAATAAATCCGACACCTTTGAACGTGTTACCACAATTGCGGCATGCAAACGTTCGAGGTCTTGCTTTTGGTACTTCCCGTACTTCCATTAGGTCTACTACACTACACATTGATGTTACCTTGAGATATTGAGATTGTCGGAAAAGTCCAACAACTTACAACCATTTAATACACAGTCGTTTTTTAAAATTCCGTTTGACATAATATCTGATACTATTCAACACAAATAAACGCTTGTATCAACGAACGTTTTCATCTAAATCGATCGATATCGAAGTATATATATTAGTTGGACATAATTATTACTTAAAAAGTATAATTTTAATATGATATGATGTTTTCAATACCAAACTCCAGACAAACCACTTTCATTCACGGTCCAACCGTCTATGAAAAACTCATATCAGAAAACCATATCCTTTACCAAATAAACAAGCTCATTGATTTTTCCTTCGTAAATATAGCATGCAGTGACTTCTATTCACTTGACAAAGGCAGGCCTGTAAAAAACACCCCTGAAATGATGATCCGATCAGCAATAGTCCAGTATCTCAATGACTATTCAGATAAACAAATGGAACAATCCGCCAGATATGACATTATAACAAAATGGTTCCTTGGCCTTTCCATAGAAGACAAGTCTTAAAAAATTTATCATCCACCACACGCACATCTATAATAACCTTCAAATCAGAAGCCATACATATAGTAGCAGTGGTGGGATATCTGTGAGCAACAAAAGACTGGAAATAATCAAGATCCTTAAAGACTCAGAAGGAAAAGCAGTATCCGGTGAAGAACTGGGCAACCGACTTGGAATATCCAGAACAATGGTCTGGAAATACATAAGATCCCTTGCGAAAGATGGCTACGAGATCGAATCATCCCCCAAGATAGGATATACATTGAAATCCGCGCCTGATCGACTTTACCCCGATACGATCCGTATGGGACTCAGATCAAGTCTTATAGGGCAGCATATCCATTACTTTGATGAACTAAGATCAACCAACATCACAGCAA
Organism: Methanosarcinaceae archaeon; assembly: GCA_030611265.1. Classification (GTDB taxonomy): domain Archaea; phylum Halobacteriota; class Methanosarcinia; order Methanosarcinales; family Methanosarcinaceae; genus Methanovorans. Next base: position 53,648 of record JAUWQD010000011.1, read on the forward strand.
AAGAACTGGCACACGACGCAGATGATGGCACAATTGTAGTCGCCGAAGTGCAAAAAGGGGGACGAGGTCGGCTGGGGCGTGAGTGGCTCTCACCCCGTGGCGGGATATGGATGTCTGTCATCCTCAAACCCACTATCTCACTTGCACATGCATCAAGGTTGACACTGGTTGCAGGAATCGCGATCTCAAAAGCCATGCGAAAACTTGGTGTGGATGCACGTATCAAATGGCCAAACGACATACTGATCAATGGCAAAAAAGTATGCGGCATCCTGACCGAAGTAAATGCAGAGATGGAACAGGTGGACTACATTGTGGTCGGTATTGGCATCAATGCAAATGTAGATATGGATGAGTTTAGTGATGACGTAAGGGGTATTGCAACCACGCTGTTGTCAGAACTTGGAGAACCCATTGACCGCGTCTCATTTATACAGGATGTTCTCCTTGAACTGGAGCAGGAATACATTAGGTTCAGGACACAGCCGTTTTCGGGTATTCTCGATGAATGGACATCCCTCTCAGACACCATCGGTCGGCAGGTCACTGTAACAACACCTTCCAAAATGATCGAGGGCAAAGCTGTTGGAATGACGGAAGATGGTGCGCTTGTTGTTGAAGATGCAGATGGCAAGCGTGAATACGTGATGGCTGGTCTATGCATCTATACACGAGCAAAATAGGATCGGGTAAGGTTTGATGTACGACAAAACGGAAACACGGATCTTTGGAAAAATTGTAATTATACTTGTGTTCATATTAGTATCACTTACATGTTTTTCAACATCTGCAAGCGCGTTGGAAAATGATGATGTGTTGGTGAACGGCAGTGGAATGTATCTCACAACAGGAGACAGCTGGTCGTTCTATCAGGGATATGAACTTGTTTTCAAAGGTCTAAGTTCAAGTCTGGGGGTGGATAAAGTATGGATCGAACTTTTGCTGAATGGTGAAAGTGTGGATGATACGATCATACGCGAAGGTGAATATTTTGAATACACCCGCAATTCAAAGGAGATATTCAATATCACCGTCGATACAATATATTCAGGGTCTGATGGCGGACTTGTTACATTCAAGCCTGTTTATCAGTATCTTGATCCAACACTCCCTGAGCCTGATATGACACAAGACCCTGGGTCGATTGGCAATTCAAATGAGTCCGTGAACAATTCGAATTCACCGAATGGCGATGTAACAGAGAATACCGATGGATTTGGTGCAGCGTTGTTCTTTTTGTGTATGTCTGCTGCGGCGATCTTTAAGGTACGGCAAAAAAGATAATGCATCAAATGGTATTAAAAAAAAGATAGACACCATTGACGTTGGTGTCTTGACTCAAACATACAATAAAGTTTGTACAAAAACCGAACAAACTAGAATTTAATATCTCCTTTATCCATCAAAACCTTCAGGTCCTGAAGACTCAAGCGTCCGGTCTTGTTCAACTTTTCCTTTGCAACAACATGTTGCTCATCCTGCTTTTTCTCGTCCTTTACAAGTTGTATTTCCTTTGATCTATCAAGGTATGTCTTGAGCTCTTCACGAAGTTGTTCAATCTTTGCTTTCAAAGGATCGATCTTTGCTCGCAGTGGGGCGGATGCAGAATATTTTTCCTTGATCTGTGCGTGGTACATATCGGCTTCTTTTCGAAGTTCATCAATGGTCTTGTACACTTCAAGCATCTCAAGATGATGTACTTGTGATTCCTTTGCAAGCGACCGTATCTGTTCGCTCACATTATCACCTGTGTCATATATGCCTTTTGAACTTTCATATGATTCGATGATCTTCTGATGCACTTCATTTGCACTAAATGCAACACCAAGCCGCTCTTCAAGTTGGGTCAATCTTTCAATGATATCGATCTCATGTTTAAGGGGAATGTCGGCATTCAACAATTTGTCAAGTTCTTCGGCATAGGCTTTTGACAATGATTCCACGCTACCCTTTGAAAGTTTGTTAAGGTCATCCCGCTTTGTTTTCATCTGGGCTATCTCATCAACCACTTTTTGTGTCGCTGCCTGTATGCCGCTTCGTTCTGTTTTGAGGGCAGCGATCTTTTTATTTGCCTCGTCACGTTTTGACTTGTGGTCGCGTGCTTTTGGAACAAGTTCCTTAACTTGAGAGTTGAGAGCATCTCGTTTCTCCTTCAGGTCGGTGGTATCCGTCCGGTGCAGTTTTAATTCCCTGAAGATCGACTTCAAAGACCTTTCATTTTGGTCGATCTGGGTCCTGATCCTGTTGACCTTTTCCTTTAAATCCCGCTCTGTCATTTGTGAAACATCAGTCATGCTTCCACCACCTTGTCCTGTTCAACTACCTCGTCAACTGTAACGACTTTTCCACTGGCTGTATCTTCCCAATATTTAAGTCCCTTGCTATGGCTTTCAATCCTGCTCTTAAGCCAGCCATGGCGTGGTAACACCTCTTTTAGTTCTGAATTCAACTTAAAGAACGAATCACTGTATTCCTTATCAGACCCTGTAATTGAGTCAAATTCAATACTTGAAGCAAGGGCTTCGTCAACTCTTGCCTTGATCTGCAAAACAAGTCCTTTTGCGTCTTCTTTATCGGATGACATTTGTGAGAGTTTGCCTGAGATCTCGTCAACTATCTGCTTTTCGTCTGCAAGCGTTGTAGATGGCTTGATATTTACGAACCCGTCATTGATGGAATGAATGAGTTTGTTGTCATCCGCTGCAATGACATCAAATGAAAAGAAATCACCAAGAAGGTTCTCTGCCTGATGGTACAATTGCTGGCGTTTTTCTTTCAGAACATCAAAGCGCTCAATCACTAATTCCTTGTTCGCTTTTGCAGAATCGGCTTGCTCGTTCAACGATGCAACTTTCCCATCAAGTTCTTTGAATTCTTCTGCATATTCCTCAATAAACCGCTTGTGTTTTGCGATCACACCAGCTATAAGGTCTTTTCTTTCAAGAGCATGTATCTCAACATTTTCGCCAGTCACTTATTTAACCACCATTTCGATAAATTCGCAATATATAACTGATATCTTAAAATTTGAATTTCAATTAATCTAAATAATTAATTTAAAGATGGAATATTTGTGCATGCTGCACACCATCTATAACTACTACATATTCAGGATCAACTGCACCGCATTTTATAGCGCATGCAATGGTCCTTTCACCAAAAAGGTTTGCAGTCTTGGCATTTGCCAAAGCCTCGATCACCAGTTCTTCGGATGCAATATCTCCTTTATAGAACCATTCTGATATCTCCACATTGACATTACCATGTTTAAGCTTTTTCCCAAGTACATCTTTGTCACACACAGCAACTATAATTCCGCTTCCGGATTTGTGAATTTTCAGGTACATGTTACGTATCCTCTCTATCTGATTAACCTGAGGTGAGCATTATCAGGTGACAGCACGTCCCCTGTACGGCGCATCTTTGAAATAAGTTCCTCAGCATGTCCCCTGTCGATCTGTTCGGCTTCAGCTTCAGTATATATCTCATCAAGCGGAGCTTTGCTGCCGGAATGGCGCTCTCCTACCATCCGAATTATATCTTTCATTATTTTTATCTTATCACGCTGGCTTTTGCTTGTACCCGATGTAAGTACATCTACATCAAACGCACCGGTGTCAGGATCAACACCGACCTGTTTGAGGGATGAGTGCACGATCTGCGTTGTCCTTCTTGCATCATCTATCGTAGCAACATTGCTAAGCCGGACGCGTGCACTTGATTCTGAAAGTCTCACAAGTGCTTCGAGTTGTCGCGCTGTAACCGGTACAGGTGCATCTTTTCCCTCTCCCATTTTACGAAGCCCCATGTAAAACTCGATAAGATGTGCATGCGCATCTTTTTCAAGTATCGGGAATACGTTCTTGCGAGCATATGCTATATACTTTCGCATAATGTCAGGATCGATCTCAGGCATTATGATCTCCATCTGGGAGTCCACCTCATTCTGCGTCACCTTGCTGGTCGGGAGGTGAATTCTCTGTTCAGACATCTCACCGGCACGATGGGCATTTAGTATGTGTTTTGCAATTTTCATATCCTTTGATTCATCAGGCGTATCAAGCAATACAAATATCAGGTCGAACCTTGTCATCAGTGCCGGTGGCATATTTATTTGCTGTGCGATACCTTCGTAGCGGTCAAATCGTCCGTATTTTGGATTCGCGGCACCAAGCAGTGCACATCTTGATTTTAATGTGGCAATTATGCCTGCTTTTGCAACACTTATGGTTTGCTGTTCCATTGCTTCGTGGAGTGCGCTCTTATCCTCGGTGCGCATCTTATCCATCTCGTCAATTGCGGCAACACCCATATCAGCCATGACAAGCGCACCCGCTTCAAGCGTCCAGCGTCCGTCTCCCAGATCATCTTTTACTGCCGCAGCGGTCAGACCACTTGATGATGCGCTCTTTCCTGATGCGAACACACCGCGCGGTGCGAGTTTTACCATGTAGCGCAGCATCTGACTTTTTGCTATCCCAGGGTCACCTACAAGCAGCACATGAATGTCGCCGCGCACTCTTGAACCATCAGGCAGGTTCTTTGGAACGCCTGAGAAAAGTTGGAGTGCAAGGGCTTCCTTGATGTCTTCGTATCCATAAATTGATGGTGCGATAGACTTGATAATGTTATTATAAATTTCAGGGTCCCGGCTGAGTTTAAGTATCTCTTCCTCATCTTCGGGTGAGATTTCAAGTTCGTTAAACTCGGTATCAATATATTCGATCGAGTTTGCATGCAAAACAAGGTCATAGGTTGTGGATTTTCCTTCGCGCAGGGTTCGCTGGTGCGACCGGAGTATGCCGTTTATTATTACTCTGGTTCCGGGATTGGCAAAGCCGGCAAGATCATCATCAACATCAATGTCAAGACTCTGTGGCTGTGTTCCGCCTTTGAGGTTCTCTGGAGATTCCTGCATCTGGAGTTTCTGGGAATCGAGGAATGTGGATTGATCGATAAGTATCTTAAAAGGACCACTTTTACCGCATGTTTCGCTTTCACAGAATTTTGGTTCATCGAACTTATTTTCTGTCTGTGGTCGATGTGTGATGTTTTCGCACCGCATGCACAAAAAGGCGGCATCTATTATCTTTGGTCGCACTTCGGTGGCTTTGCGCACCATTCCCTCAATTGCAACGAATTTCAAAAGATTCTTGCTCCGAAGGTCCCGAATAGGGATTTTGTTTGGTATTTTGATGAACTGTACATGTGCATCATCAAGCGTTTTATCGATTGGAAGATCGATCTGCTGGAGTGCATTTTCAGCAGAAGGCATGACCTCATCGGGATGTTCAAGCAGTTCATCTGCAAGTTCACGGTCAAATATCTCAAGGTCTGAAAAATCAACAACTATGCTGCGCTGTTCCGGGTATTCATTTCCAAGATGAAGTATGTCTTCCCAGTAATATTGCTTTAAAAACGCCTTGAATTTTTCATCCCATTTTCCGTCAGCCATGGTATTCACAAAGTTGTAATGTAGTAGAATGATAATGATAATGATAAATTTAAAGTGAAGGGAATTTAAAACGGGTTTAAACGCATATGAATGTTTCGAATGATGGATGGGAATTGGTTATTTTTGAATGTTTCGACTTTTGTATGCGCTATCAATAAATTCCTTGTGCTGTTTTGACCATACCTTATTTGGGGTGACTTTCAGCCACTCAACATATCGGTCAATGAATTCAAGTCGTTCTTTGAAATTGTTTTCTTTATCTTTTCTCAATTCATCCAGATCGATTTTCATATTACGTCTCCCAAACATTTTTCAATGCACTCATCTGGAATATCCAGTTCATCCAAAAACATGTTCAACACTTCAAGGTCGAGTTCATCTTTGAACAATTTAAACAAAAATCTGGCATCTTCTACATCCTTTTTTGACCCAAGAAACAGTTTATATGGTATCTGGAGTTCAAGAGGTGAAATAAATAACGACCTGTCATTCAATTTCACATGTTTTCGTTTTTTCATAGAATATCTATCAAGGTCATTTTTGACGAATTTCATTTCCATATTTGGGATAAAATTACCTTTTTGAGCAAACCTGATAGCATTATGATTTTTAAGATATCCATGATATGCGTCATCTGGATTACTCGTAATCAAACATTCATATGTCTGTTCTAATTCTGACCACAATTTCAAGAATTCATCATATGAAATAGATTCTATAAGAATATCCACATCCTCACTCATTCTACTTCGACCAAACAGAATCGCAACGTACCCCGAAACAATTACATATTTAACCTCATGTTTTGTGAGTATCTCTGTAAAATGAAGGGTGAAGTCATCCAACACGGAGATTTCTTTTTTGAAAGAGATATCCTCATTTCTAAACTCTATTTCCATTTCATCACACTTGATACTTTTACACTGTTTATTGATACATGTCAATATATAATAAATCTATTTAGTCAATCGTCCGACTTGAAAAACGTATTACCTACATCCTCCGCTGAATCCTCCCAATCACCCCGCGCAGTGTCTGCACTTCCCTCGGGATCAACTGCGCACGTCCAAATATCCTTTTAAACATCAACATGGTCTTGTCTTTCTTGTGGGCCGGATACTCTATATCCTCCATCAACTCCTCCAGATGCTCATGCAAAAGCCCAAGGTCAAATCCTTCGGCAAGTGGTCTGTCGCCTGCCTCAATATCGCTCATTTCATACAGCACAATACCAACGGCATGTGATAGGTTCATTATTGGATAGATGTCAGATGTCGGTATTGTGAGTATCATGTCGCAGGCTTTCAGTTCATCGTTATTGAATCCCTGATCTTCACGCCCGAAAAGGATTGCAACCGTTCCGTCCATTCCTGCGAGTTTTTCTTTGAGTCCACGCGGTACATAGAAAGGCATACGTATGTGTTCGTAAATTTTCGAACCGGTAATGCCTGTTGTACCAATTACGATATTTGCGCCCTCAATGGCTTCGGTGAGTGAGGATGTGATATGCGCACTTTCGAGTATATCACGTGCATGCGACGACATAGCGCGTGCTTCTCCTTCAAGTTTGCATGGGTTTACAAGCACAAGGTCGGAAAAACCAAAGTTCTTCATCACGCGTGTGACTGAACCCACATTTCCCTGATACAGCGGTTCAACCAGTACAACCCTAACATCAAGCGGCATTTTTCACATCCAGTTTAAACATTACTTGAAGGACAATGTAGATTTTTCTTTAGTTAACAAGTGTGATCGCGTCTACCAAACAAACCGTTGTACACATTCGGCATCCAAGACAATAACTTGGGTTAACCACCACGGCTTTGGGTTTGCCGTTACGGTCTTCGATGGAATATATCCTCGGACCTTTCGGGCAGGCCCTGCGACATGCACCACAGCCTGTGCATTTGTTTTCATCTATGTATATTTTCATTATTACTATGTTTGTTGTACGCCATTATACAAATAATATGTAGACAAAATGTACGGAAAATCTTCGCTATCGCTTAGATTTACTCGACTACATAATTCTATAAATCATGTACTATAAAATCACAATATACAATATTGTTATATAATATACGAACAAATCAAATATGCAAGTGTGCTGGCACTTGTAACAGTTAATTGAGGTGTAATAAAATGAGTTTGGAAACGATTCTTGAAAACACATTTAAAGGGGAAACAACCGAGGTCGGTTGGTATCTTGCAATGTCAAAACTTGCAGAGAGAGAAGGACGTTCCGATGTGGCAACATATCTTCGCCAGATCGCAATGGATGAGGCATGGCATGCTGCAGAAGTTGCTGAGATAATCGGTGCCATCAAAAGCGATACAAGATCAAACCTTGAGATGATGCTTGAGGGTGAAACTATGGCGGAAGTTGAGAAAGCAGAGGCTGCAGATCTTGCAAGAAAAGAAGGCAATACAAAAGCTGCATTGTTCTTTGACAGGGCATCTCTTGATGAGGCACGCCACAAGGCAGGTCTTAAGGGAATACTTGACCGGATGTAGTAATAGATCATCAATTAACTATCATTAAATGGAACAAGGAGTGGATATATTTGACAAAAGATTTACCTGAAAAGGCAGCGATCCTTCAGCGAGATAAGGAAACATACGGCATTGCACCTCAGATTCCTGGTGGTATCGTATCACCAGACACGCTTCGTAAGATTGCAGATGTCGCAGAAAAATACAATGCTGCTGCAATTAAATTAACATCAGCACAGCGAATGGCTATTGTTGGACTCAAGGAAGATGATCTGGACAATGTATGGGCAGACCTTGACATGAAACCTGCAGCAGCAATCGGTCTGTGTGTAAGGAGTGTGAAGATATGCCCGGGTACAACTTTCTGCAAACGTGGTCAGCAGGATGCTGTTGGGCTTGGATTAAAACTTGATGAGATATACCATGGCATGGAACTGCCGTCAAAACTCAAGATGGGAGTGTCCGGTTGTATGAACTCGTGTTCAGAACCTGCTATCAAGGACATTGGTATCATGGGTACTCCAAAAGGATATACATTGATGGTGGGCGGCACCGCTGGACTCAAACCAAGACTTGCAGATGTTGTTGCTGAAGAACTTTCCGAGGACGAGATACTGGACGCTGTAGATAAGATTGTAAGTTTTTACAAGACACATACAAAAAAACAGCGTCTTGGTAAAATGATCGATGAGATCGGTCTTGACAAGTTCAAAGAAGAAGTCGGATTGTAAATCGAATATACGTTTTTGGTACAATGCATATCAATGTGGTATTTGACTTTATTAAATACCATTTCTTTCCTTTTTGGTAATCATTATTGTTGGTTCTCTCTAACATCGTGTGGGTAGTGCGACAAGAAGTTACATCACAAATTGCCTGATGGTTACTCCTTCCATTCGGAGTAATCCTACTGTGGAATGCGCTGGCGGTAACGCTGGGGTGTTAAGCCCATAGGACAACGTGGAATGTCAG